>NZ_MLJO01000014.1 GCF_001956915.1 Intrasporangium flavum
GACGCAGCCGGACACACATTTACGAAAGAGGCCCGCCCGGGCAGCAAACCCGGGCCGGGCCTCTTTCGCATACCCGACCCCTTTTCGGAAAGGCCGGGCATGCGAAGAAGTGTTCTATTCGCGGCTCGCGAGAACAGCGCCCGACAGCTCGGCGAGGTCGTCGTCGCTCAGCTCGAGGTCACCGGCCGCGAGGTTCTCCTCGAGGTGCGCCACCGACGACGTGCCCGGGATGAGCAGGATGTTGTCGGCCCGGGCCAGCAGCCAGGCCAGGCCCACGCGCGCCGCTGGCACGTCGTATAGGGCGGCGACGGCCTTCACGGCCGGCTGGTCGACGACCTTCGGCAGGTGGGGGAAGGCCGAGCCGAGCGGGAAGTACGGTACGTAGGCGATGCTGGCGGCCGTGCAGGCCTCGAGCACCTCGGCGTCCTTCTGGTCGACGAGGCTGAACGGGTTCTGCACGCAGACGATCTCGGTCATCGACCGAGCCGTGGCCAGCTGGGCAGCAGTCACGGTCGACAGGCCGATGCCGGCGATCTTCCCCTCGTCGCGCAGGGCGACGAGCTCGCCCAGCTGCTCCTCGAGCGGGACGTCGGAGACGTGAGCGGGCTCGTCCTGGACGCCCTCGGTGTGCTCGTCGGTGCGACGCAGGTTGACGGCCGTGAGGTGGTCGACGCCGAGCGTGCGCAGGTTGTCCTCGACGTCGGTGCGCAGCTGCTCGGGTCGCTGGGCCGGCAGCCAGGCGCCGGTGTCGTCGCGCGTGGCGCCGACCTTCGAGACGAGGGCGAGGTGGTCGCCGTACGGGTGCAGGGCCTCGCGGATCAGCTCGTTGCTGACCCGCGGGCCGTAGAACTGGGCCGTGTCGATGTGGTCGACGCCGAGCTCGACGGCGCGGCGCAGCACCCGCAGGGCCTCGTCGCGGTCGCGGGGCGGGCCGAAGACGCCGGGGCCGGGCAGCTGCATCGCGCCGTAGCCCACGCGTCGGACCTCGCGGTCGCCGAGCGGGTAGGTGCCCGCGCCGCCGGCCTGGCGGTCGGTCGGGTCGGTGGACGGTGTGGTCGGTACGGAGGTGTCACTCACCCTCTCGACGCTAGGACTTCGAGCGCGCTCCAAGACAACCCCACCTGACCAACGGCTGACCGACTCTTCGTGCGGCGGTCACCCGCGCGCCGGGGTGCGTTCGCCTGCGCCCGCGAGGGTGGTGCGACTGATCCGCCACCCTCCAGGAGTGCACCCCATGGTCAACCTCGACCGTCGACGCTTCCTCCAGATCGCGGGCGGTGCGGCCGCGGCCTCGGTGCTCGACCAGAGCATTGCCCGGGCCGCGTCGATCCCCGCCAACCGGGCGACCGGCTCGATCAAGGACGTCGAGCACGTCGTCGTCCTCATGCAGGAGAACCGGTCCTTCGAGCACTACCTCGGCACCCTGCGCGGTGTCCGCGGCTTCGGTGACCCGCACCCGGTGACGCTGCCGAGCGGGCGGTCGGTGTGGCACCAGTCCGACGGCAGCCGCGACATCCTGCCGTTCCACCCGAGCACCGACGACCTCGGCGCGGCCTTCCTCGAGGGCCTGCCGCACAGCTGGACCGACGGCCAGGCCGCGGTCAACAAGGGCCGGTACGACGGCTGGGTGCCTGCCAAGGGCACGACGACGATGGCCTACCTGACCCGTCAGGACGCCGCGTTCCACCACGCCCTCGCCGACGCGTTCACCGTGTGCGACGCCTACTACTGCTCCTTCATCGGCAACACCGACCCGAACCGCTACTACCTGTGGAGCGGGTGGACCGGCAACGACGGCCGAGGGGGCGGACCGGTCCTCTACAACGACGAGCTCGGCTACGACTGGACCACCTACCCCGAGCGCCTCGAGAAGGCCGGCGTCACGTGGCGGGTCTACCAGGACGAGGGCACCGGGCTCGACGGTCCGGGGTCCTGGGGCTGGACCTCCGACCCGTACGTCGGCAACTACGGCGACAACTCGCTGCTCTACTTCAACGCCTACCGCAACGCCGAACCGGGAAGCCCCCTGTACGAGAAAGCGCGTCGTGGCACGAGGGCGCGCGACGGCGAGGACTACTTCGCGCAGCTGCGTCGCGACGTCGAGGCCGGGAGCCTGCCGCAGGTCAGCTGGATTGCCGCCCCCGAAGCCTTCAGCGAGCACTCGAACTGGCCGACCAACTACGGCGCCTGGTACATCAGCAAGGTCCTCGACACCCTGACGGCCAACCCCGAGGTGTGGGCGCGCACGGCGCTGTTCATCACCTACGACGAGAACGACGGCTTCTTCGACCACCTCGTGCCCCCGCACACCAACAGCCGGGTGATCCCGGGCGCGTCGACGGTGCCGACCGACCACGAGTTCTACGACGGCGAGCACGGCCCGGGCGCGTACGGCCTCGGCCCGCGCGTGCCGATGTTCGTCGTCTCGCCGTGGAGCACCGGGGGCTGGGTCTCCAGCGAGACCTTCGACCACACGTCGGTGATCCGCTTCCTCGAGCGCCGCTTCGGGGTGCACGAGCCGAACATCACCCCGTGGCGTCGGGCCGTCTGCGGCGACCTCACCTCGGCCTTCGACTTCTCGCGGAAGGAGGCCGTCGTGCCGACGCTTCCCGACACGACGCACTGGAAGCCCTTCGACGACCAGCGCCACCCGTCCTACCGCCCGACGCCGCCGGCCGAGGGCGTCATGCCCCGGCAGGAGCCCGGCACCCGCCCAGCGCGCCCGGTGGGCTACGACGTCCGCGACCGCGAGCGGGCCACGGCGGGGGCCGTCACCGTCGAGCTGGAGAACCTCGGTCGCATCGGCGCGCACCTGCAGGCCCGCCTCCTCGAGCCTGACCGGGCACCGCACAGCTACACGATCGGGGCGGGGGACGCGCTCACCGCCACGTGGCCGGTGACCGGCGCCTACGACATCGAGGTGCACGGCCCGAACGGGTTCTACCGCCGGTACGCCGGCGACACGACCCGGCGCGACGGCGCGGTCCACGTCGAGCTCGTCCGCGAGGGCCGCTCACAGCGCCTCACCGTCAAGGCCGTCGCACCCCGCGGCACCCGCGTCCTCGTGCAGGACGCCTACGGCCGGGAGCAGGACGCCGGTCGTCGCGCGGTCGTCGTCGACACGGCGCGCTCGGGCGGGTGGTACGACCTCACGGTCACGGTGCCCGGCACGCCCTGGCTGCGTGCCTTCGCCGGGCACCTCGAGAACGGCAGGCCGTCGGTCAGCGAGCCCGCGCTCGGGCGGGCCTGACCGGCGCGGGAAAGCCCCCGTCCCGACGCCCGACAGGATCGTCGGCTCCACGCGTCGGGACGGGGAGTCCTGCCGGGCCCCGGGTCAGGTCGCCGACGACGGCGTCGCCGAACCCGTCGAGCCGCCCGAGCCGCCCGAGCCCGAGCCGCCCTGCTGGCCGTAGCCGTTCGAGCCGTTCGAGCCGTTGGGTCCGCCCATCCCCATGCCGTGGGGACCGTCACCGTCCCCGTCCCCACGACCGCCCGGACCGCCCTGGCCCATGACCTGGACGGCGGTCACCGCGTAGCTCTTGTCCACCTGCACGATGATGTGCGTCCCGTCCGTGCGCACCATGTGAGCCTCGTAGACGCCGTCCGAGTCCGTCTCGACCCGTTCGATCGTCGCGGTGGGCTCCTTGGCCTTGGCGGCCGCGGTGACCTTGGCGGCGACGTCACCGGTGAGCAGCTGCTCGTCCGAGCGCATCGGCTTGCTCGGGTCGGTGTTGCCGTTGCCGTAGCCGCCGCCGGCGCCGGGCATGCCCTGTCCGCCCTCGCCGACCATGCCGTAGCCGGCGTTCGCGGCGAAGCCGGTGCCGGCGTTCGCGGTACCGGTCGCGCTCGCGAGGGAGGCGGCCCCGATGGCGATCCCTGCCGCGGCGACGATGCCGGCGCCGGTGAGGGCCATTCGCTTGGCGTTCATGCGTTCTCCTTGCTCTCTGCCTTGCTCTCTGCCTGGCGCTCTGCCATTGCCCCCACGGTCCGGAGCCGACCTGTGCGCGGCCCGTCATCCGGCCCAGCCGTACGTGTGGCTCGCTGTGAACCGCCCACTTGAGTGCAATCCGGACAAATCGGGTATGTGGGCCCCAGCCCGGCGCCAGTCCGGCGCCGCGACGCGGAGGTCCGCCCGTGCCCGGTCCGCTCGACCAGCCCTCGTCGCCGACGCGCCACGCGCGTCACGACCACCCGGCCCGGCGCCCTCGACGTGCCGTCGTGGCGCTCGTCGGCGTCGCGCTCCTCGGGTCGCTGGTCGTGGCCCCGGACGCGGTGGCCGCCAGCACGCCGAGCCCACCCCCGTCGTCCGGCACCACCAGCGCCCCCGACGCGGCGACGACGCGCTCCGCGCAGTCGTCCGGCACCTCCACGCCGACGCCGGCTGCCACGAGCACCGACGCGTCACCCACGCCGCCGTCGGCGCCCGCCGCCCCACCCGGCACCGTTACGGTCACCGGCGCCCCCCGCGTCGGTGCCACCCTGACCGCCACCACCGAGGGCTGGGACCCCGACCTGACGCTCACCTACCAGTGGACGGTCGACGCGACCCCGCTCGCCGGCGCCACCGACCCGACGCTCGTCGTCCCGCCCTCGGCCCTCGGCAAGCAGGTCGCCGTCGTCGTCACCTCGCACCGGGGTGACACGACCGTCGACCAGGTGACGAGCGACCCCGTCGGACCGGTCACTCCCGGGGCCTTCACCTCGGCCCCGACGCCGACGGTCACCGGCACGCTCCGCGTCGGCCGGGTGCTCACGGCGGTGCCCGGCGCCTGGGCCCCGGCCGCGACGTTCACCTACCAGTGGCGCGTCGACGGGGTGGCCGTCAGCGGCGCCACCGGGCGCACCTTCACGCTCCGGGCAGCCGACCGGACCAAGCGCGTCACCGTCACGGTCACCGGGTCGAGGGACGGTTTCACGCCGGTCGCGCGCACCTCCGCGCCGACGGCCGTCGTCGACTGGGGCGTGTTCGCGGCTGCGCCGACCCCGGTCGTCACGGGCACGCCGCAGATCGGGTCGTCGGTCGGCATCGCGGCAGGCACGTGGTCGCCGGGTGCGACGCTGACCTACCAGTGGCGCATCGACGGGCGGCCCGTCGCCGGCGCGACCAAGTGGTGGCTCTACCTCGACGCCGGCCGGCTGGGTCACCGCGTCGACGTCGTCGTCACGGCCCGACGCTCCGGCTTCCTGACCGTCGTGCGCACGAGTGCCGCCCGAGGGCCGATCACGCGGCCGTTCAGCACCGCGCCCACCCCGCACATCGGTGGCTTCTTCCGGCGCGTCGGCTGGCCGGTCACGGTGACCACGGGCACGTGGGGGCCGGCCGCGAGCGTCGTCGTGCAGTGGCGGCGCAACGGCATCGCGATCCCGGGCGCCACCGGCCGCGCCTACCGGCCGACCACCGCCGACCTCGGCAAGCGCCTCACCGTCACGGTGACCGGCCGCCGCTCCGGCTACACGACGACCGCCCGCACGAGCGCGGCCTCACCCGCCGTGCTGCCCGCGCCCTACGGGTTCACGAGCTCCGGCGCGCCCGCCACCCCGCCCGTCGCCGCGTACGCCCCGTCGGCCATCAAGCTCATGACCGACGAGCAGTGGGCCAGGGTGCGCGCCAGCGGGGTGTGGCGCGACGGGTGCCCCGGATATCGCACCTCGTTCCGACGCGTCGAGGTGCCCTACTGGGGGCTGGACGGCCGGACGCACCGCGGGTGGGTCAACGTCAACGCCGACGTCGCCTCGAGCACGGCCAAGATCTTCAACACCCTCTACGCCAAGAAGTTCCGGATCCACCGGGTCGAGGGCATCGAGATGTTCGGTGGGTGGGAGTGGCTCGGGTCCAAGGGCAACGTGTCCACCTCGCTCAACTGCCGCAAGCCCTCCGAGCAGAACTCGGCCAACTCGTCGTCGCCGCACGCCTGGGGCCGGGCGCTCGACCTCAACCCGGTGCAGAACCCGTACATCAACCCGCGCACCGGAACCTGGGACCCCAACGCCCCGGCCTCGGCCAGCGCCGCGGGCGCGATCCGCTACGGCGGTCTCGCCTGGACCGTGCTCCGGTCCTACGACTGGTACTGGTCGGGCACCGACTCGTGGCGCGACTACATGCACTTCGACACCGGCTACCCGTCGCGGCCCAAGGCCGGCTACGTCGTGACGCCGGACGGCGACGAGCTGATGCACGGCTCGCTGGCCTGAGTCGTCACGCGCCGAGCGACGCCCCGAGCCGGCCGAGCAGGTCGGCGAGGGTGCGTCGCTCCGACGCGTCGAGGACCGAGAGCAGGCGGTCCTCGTTGGCCAGGTGCTCGGGCACGGCGCGGTCCATGAGCTCGCGACCGGCCTCGGTGAGCGCCACGATGCGGCTGCGGCGGTCCCCGCTCGCGACCCGTCGCTCGACGAGCCCAGCGGCCTCGAGGCGGTCGATGCGCTTGGTCACGGCGCCGGAGGTCACCATCGTCTGCTCCATGAGCGCGGTCGGCGTCAGCTCGTAGGGGGCGCCGTTGCGGCGGAGTGTGGCGAGCACGTCGAAGTCGCCCTCGCCGAGGCCGAAGCCGGTGTAGACGCGGACGAGCTCGGTCGTCAGGGCGAGGGCGACGCGGTGGAGGCGCCCGATGACGAGGATCGGCGACGCGTCGAGGTCGGGGCGCTCGCGCGCCCACTGGTCGACGACGTGCTGGGCGTGGTCCGGCGGCGGCGGGTCGGTGCGTCGGCTCATGGTCTGGACTATATCTTCCGCGGAAGGTAACTTATCTTCCATGGAAGATAACAAGGGTTCGTGGGGGACGGTCGCCCTCACCGCGCTCCCGGCGGCGATCTGGGGCTCGACCTACGCGGTGACCCAGGAGTGGCTGCCGCCCGGTCGCCCGCTCTTCGCCGCCACGGTGCGAGCGCTGCCCGTCGGGCTGCTCATGCTGCTGTGGCTGCGGCGGTTGCCCCGCGGCGACTGGTGGTGGCGGGCGCTCGTCCTCGGCAGCCTCAACATCGGCGTCTTCTACGCGCTGCTCTTCGTCGCGGCCTACCGCCTGCCGAGCGGCCTCGGCGCGACGCTCGTCGCGACGGCGCCGGTGGTCACCATGGTCGTGGCGCGGATCCTGCTGGGGGAGAGGCCGACCCGCGTCGCCGTCGGTGCGGGGCTCGTCGGGCTCGTCGGTGTCGGGCTGCTCGTGGTGCGGGGCGGGCTCGACCGCCCCGTCGACGCCGTGGGCCTGCTCGCCGGGGTGCTCGCCGTGGTCTCGGCCTCGACCGGCTTCGTCCTGACGCGACGGTGGGCGCCGCGCGACCACGTCGTCACGGTCACCGCCTGGCAGCTCGTCGCCGGCGGTCTCGTGCTCCTGCCCCTCGCGGCCGTCGTCGAGGGCACCCCGCCCGCACTCGACCTGCCGGCCCTCGGGGCGCTCGCCTACCTCGGGCTGCTCGGCAGCGGGCTCGCGTACGTGCTGTGGTTCCGCGGTTTGTCGCTGCTCGGCCCCACGAACGCCTCGATCATCGGCCTCGTCAACCCGGTCGTCGGCGTCCTGCTCGGCGTCCTGGTGCTCGGCGAGGACTTCGGCGCCGTGCACCTGGCGGGCATGGTCCTCGTCGTCGGCAGCGTCCTCGCCGCGCAGCAGCCGGTGCGCGACGCGGTGGCGCGGGCGCTCGCCCGGCCCACGAGAGCGGACGCCGCGGTCGAGGTGCCCCGGCGGGCAGGGGTCGACGCGGGGGCCTGCCACGGGTAAGGGTGGGGCATGAGCAGCGGCCCCGAGGCAGACCACACCTTCGACGTCATCGTCATCGGGCTCGGCCCCGGGGGTGAGCACGTCGCGGGCACGCTCGCCGAGCGGGGACTGCGGGTCCTCGGCGTCGACCGCCGCCTCGTCGGCGGCGAGTGCCCCTACTGGGGCTGCATCCCCTCGAAGATGATGATCCGCGCGGCCGACGCGCTCGCCGAGGCCCGACGTGTCCCCGGCCTCGCCGGCACGGTCGGTGACGTCACGCCCGACTGGGGACTCGTGGCCCGGCGCATCCGCGAGGAGGCCACCGACGACTGGGACGACACGGTCGCCGTCGACCGGCTCACCGGCAAGGGAGCGACCTTCGTCCGCGGCACCGGCGTCATCACCGGCCCCGGCCGTGTCGACGTCGACGGCACCGCGTACGCCGCGACCCGAGGCATCGTCGTCAACACCGGCACGACCCCCGCGATCCCGCCCATCGAGGGCCTCGCCGACGTCCCCTACTGGACCAACCACGAGATCATCGAGGCCACCGACCTGCCCGACTCCCTCGTCGTCCTCGGCGGCGGCGCGATCGGGTGCGAGCTGAGCCAGGCCGTGTCCCGGTTCGGCACCACCGTCACGGTCGTCGAGGCCGCCGACCGGCTCCTCGCGCTCGAGGAGCCGGAGGCGTCGGCGAAGGTGGCCGAGGTGTTCGAGGCCGAGGGCATCACGGTGCGCACCGGCGTCGGGGCCTCGAAGGTCGAGGCGCGCGACGGCGGCGTGCGGGTCACCCTCGCCGACGGCACGCACGTCGACGCCGACCGCCTCCTCGTCGCCACCGGCCGCCGCACCGACGTCACCGGCGTCGGGCTGCACCACGTCGGCGTGGCCGAGGACGCCCGCGTCGCGCCCGTCGACGACGAGTGCCGGGTCACCGACGGGGTCTGGGCGATCGGCGACATCACCGGCAAGGGCGCCTTCACGCACGTGTCGATGTACCAGGCCGGGATCGTCGTCCGGGACGTCATGGGCGACGACGGGCCGCCCGCCGAGTACGCGGCCCTGCCGCGGGTCACCTTCACCGACCCCGAGGTCGGGTCCGTCGGCCTCACCGAGGCCACCGCGCGTGAGGAGCTCGACGCCGTGACCGTGGGGGTGACGCCCCTCGGCGAGACGACCCGCGGCTGGATCGCGAAGGCCGACGGGCTCATCAAGGTCGTCGCCGACGCCGACAGCGGGCTGCTCGTCGGCGCGACGGTCGTCGGCCCCGCGGGTGGTGAGGTCCTCGGCGCGCTCGCCGTCGCCGTCCACGGCAAGGTGCCGGTCGAGCGGCTCCGCTCGATGATCTACGCCTACCCGACGCTCCACCGGGGCATCGAGGACGCGCTCGGTCGGCTGTCCTGAGCCGTCGTCCTGAGCCGTCGTCCTGAGCCGTCGTCCTGGGCCGTCACCCTGGGCCGTCCGGAGCGGGCGCTACGGTGAGGCCATGCCCCAGCGCCTGCTCGCCCTCGACCTCGACGGGACGACCCTCAACCACATGGGCGAGCTGTCGCCGCGCGTCCGCGACGCGATCCGCGCCCTGCCCGAGGAGGTCCGCGTCGTCGTCTCCACCGGTCGGTCGATCATCGCGACGACGCCGGTGCTCGAGCAGCTCGGGCTGAGCCGCGGGTACGCGGTCTGCTCCAACGGCGCCGTCACCCTCGAGCTGGACCCCGCCCAGGAGCAGGGGTACCGGATCATCGACACCGTCACCTTCGACCCGCGCGCGGTCCTGGAGAAGATGCGGGTGGCCCTGCCCGACGCGCTCATCGCCGTCGAGGAGCTCGGCGTCGGGTTCAAGGTGAGCCGGCACTTCCCCGACGGCGAGCTGATGGGAGCCTCCCGCGAGGTGTCGTGGGAGGAGCTCGTCGAGCACCCCGTCACCCGCGTGACGCTGCGCCAGCCCGAGGCCAGCGCCGAGGAGTTCATGGAGATGGTCGAGCGTGCCGGCCTCCACGGCGTCTCCTACGCGGTGGGCTGGTCCGCGTGGCTCGACATCAACCCCGAGGGCGTCTCCAAGGCCTCGGCCCTCGAGCTCGTCCGACGCCACCTCGGCGTCGAGCCCATCCACACCGTGGCGTGCGGCGACCAGCGCAACGACCTCGAGATGCTGCACTGGGCCGCCTGGGGCGTGGCCATGGGCAACGCTCCCGACGAGGTCAAGGCGATCGCCGACGAGGTCACCGGGCACGTCGACGAGGACGGCCTCGTGCCGGTCGTCGAGGCCGTGGCGGCGGCGGCGCGCGCCGGCGTGCCGTTCCGCGAGGGCATCCCGTCGGCGGCCACGGCCCGGCTGGAGCTCTGAGCCCGGCGGCCCGGGCGGGCCGTGCGAGAAAAGTCGTGGGGTCGTGTCGAGACCGGGCGGTGCCGTTCGACGCACGGGTGAGAGCAGGGGCCACCTGCGCCGACCAGAGGAGAGCACCGTGCGTTTCATGATCATCGTCCCGGCCAGCGCCGACACGGAGCGGGGTCGCCCCGGGACCACGCAGCAGTTCGCCGACATGCAGGCCTACAACGACCAGATGCTGCGGGCCGGCGTCTTCGTCGACGGCCAGGGTCTGCACCCGACGAGCCGCGGCGCCCGCGTGACGTGGGCCGACGGCGAGTGGTCGGTCACCGACGGCCCGTTCGCCGAGGCCAAGGAGCTCATCGCCGGCTTCACGATCATCGAGGTGTCCTCGCGCGAGGAGGCGATCGAGTGGCTCAAGAAGTGGCCCGCCTCGTGCGCCCCCGACCCCGGCCAGCACCTCGAGCTGCGGCAGGTCTACGCCCCCGAGGACTTCGGCGAGGAGTTCACCGCCGAGCTGCGCGAGCGCGAGGAGCAGATGCGCGAGGAAGCCGCCCGCGCCGCCGCCCGCGGCTGAACCGGCCGACGCGGTGTCCTTGCGTCACTGCTCAGTCAGAGTGAGCACTGACGTAGGAGATGAGGTGTGGCCCGCCAGGCGGCGCCTTCCCGTTGCTACGTCACTGCTCAGTGAGAGTGAGCAGTGACGCAGGCCGAAGGAGACGGCGGGTGGTCGGTGAGGCGTGCGAGAGTTGCGCCGTGGCTGAGACGACGCAGACCGACCCCGACGAGGTGCGCCGGACGCTCGAGGCGGTGTGGCGCATGGAGGCGGCCAAGGTGGCGGCCGTCGTCGCCCGCGTCGTCGGCGACATCGGCCTCGCCGAGGACCTCGCCCAGGACGCGTTCGTGCAGGCGCTGGAGCAGTGGCCGCGCGACGGCATCCCCGACAAGCCCGGCGCGTGGCTGACCCAGACGGCCCGGCGCCGGGCCGTCGACCGCATCCGTCGCGACGTCAACCTGGCGCGCAAGCTGCAGCAGGTCGGACACATGGAGGAGCTGAGGGTGGCCGAGTTGGCCGAAGGCGACTTCGACGCCGCGCTCGAGGACATCGACGACGACGTCCTCGGCCTCATCTTCGCCGCCTGCCACCCGGCCCTCACGGCACAGGCTCGGATCTCCTTGACGCTGAGGATGATCGGCGGCCTCACCACGCGTGAGATCGCCCGGGCCTTCCTCACCACCGAGACGACGATCGGGCAGCGCATCTCGCGCGCCAAGCGGACGCTGAGCCAGGACGGCGTCACCGTCGAGGTGCCGTCCGGGGCCGAGCTGGCGCCACGGCTGGCGTCGGTGCTCGAGGTCGTCTACCTGATCTTCAACGAGGGCTACGCCGCGACGTCGGGCCGCGACTGGGTGCGCGGCGACCTCATGGAGGAGGCCATCCGGCTCGGTCGCGTGCTCGCGGCGCTCGCACCGCGCGAGGCCGAGGTGCACGGCCTCCTGGCGCTCATGGAGATCCAGGCCTCGCGAACCCGGGCCCGCATCGGCCGCGACGGCGAGCCGGTCCTGCTCCTCGACCAGGACCGCACCACGTGGGACTGGGCACTGATCCGCCACGCGCTCGCCGCGCTCGACCGGGCCCTCGACCTCGCCGGCTCACCGGGTGCCGACGGTGCTCCGCCGCCCGGGCCCGGCCCCTACCTGCTCCAGGCCGCCATCGCCGCCTGCCACGCGCGGGCCCGTACGCCGGAGGACACCGACTGGGGCCAGATGGTCGGCCTCTACGAGCAGCTCGCGACGCTGCGGCCCTCGCCGGTCATCGACCTCAACCGCGCGGTGGCGCTGTCGTACGCGTCCGGGCCCGAGGCGGCGCTCGCCGTCGTCGACGGGCTCGTGGCGGCAGGCGGGCTCGCCGACTACCACCTGCTGCCGAGCGTGCGGGGAGACCTGCTGCTGCGGGTCGGGCGCGAGGACGAGGCGCGGGCCGAGTTCGCGCGCGCCGCCGACATGGCCCAGAACGAGGCCGAGCGGGCCCTCCTGCAGCGCAGGGCCTCCGGCCAGGACTGAGCCGGGGCCGGCGGCGCCTCGCGTCACTGCCAAACCACCGACGACGCCGGTGTATCAGGACTACCGTCGAGAGACCCTGCACAGGCAGACCGTCGACCGAGTCCCGACTGTGGGGAGGCGTCCGTGGGGGCCGTCCACCGATCGTGCACCGGGTACGCGTCCGAGCCGTTCGCGACGCTCGTGGCGCAGTACCCGGGCGAGGACGTGTACCCCTCCGGCGACTTCCGCACCGAGTGGGGCCCGATCTTCCACCGTGGCCGGCTCGACGGCAGCGCCCGGGTCGTGGTGCTCGGGCAGGACCCGGCGGCCCACGAGTCGGTGACCCGCCGCATCCTCGTCGGAGTGGCCGGCCAGCGGGTGCAGGGGCTGCTCGCCAGGGTCGGCGTCACGACGAGCTACGCGATGGTCAACACCTACGTCTACAGCGTCTTCGGCCAGTCGGCCGGCAACCGCCACGCGAAGGACGCCGCCATCGCCGCCTACCGGCACCGCTGGCTCGACGCGCTGCTCGTCGGGACCGACGTCACCGCCGTCGTCGCCCTCGGCGACCTCGCGGACCGGGCCTACCGGGTGTGGGCGAAGACCCGGCCCGACACGTCGGAGCGCCTGCACCTCGCCGCCGTGCGGCACCCCACCTACGCCGACGCGATCGCCCGTGCGACCGGCCGGCCCCTGGCCGAGACGACCGCCGAGCAGCTCGCGAACTGGAACGCCGCGCTGCCCGGGATCGCCGAGCACGTCGTGGCCGACGAGCCGACGACGCTCGTGCCCTACGGCGACGCGTGGGCTCCGGGCGACCTCGCCCCGATCCCCGAGCAGGACCTCCCGGCAGGCACGCCGGCGTGGTGGCGTGACGTCGAGCCGTGGGCCGCCCGCACCGGCGACACCGCCCAGACCAAGCGCGCCACCCTCACCGTCACCGTCCCGGAAGGAGCCCGCACGTGGCCAGCACTGTGAGCCGGAGCGCCGGTCGGCACGCGACCGGCACCAAGTCCGACCTCGAGCACTGGGAGTCCGGCCCGTCGCGGACCCGCCGCGGCCGCGACCCGTTCGACACCGCGTACGCCCGGGGCATCACCGAGGAGCTGCCCGAACCCGCCGTGCGCAGCCGGGCGCTGCCGCCGGCCCCCTTCGCGCTGCACGGCGCCGTCATCACGCCCGACGGCGCGTGGTCGAGCGGCTACGTCACCGTCGCCGACGGCGTCATCGCGCGGGTGTCGAGGCGCAGGCCCACCGACGTGCCCGTCCAGGAGACCGACGGCGTCCTCCTGCCCGGCCTGCTCGACCTGCACGGGCACCCGGAGTTCAACGTCTTCGCCGCCTGGGAGCCGCCGAGGCTCTACGACAACCGGTACGCGTGGCGCCGGTCGACGCCCTACCAGCAGCTCGTCCGCGACCCCCAGAACCGGCTCCTGACGCAGGTGCCGCCGAAGACGCAGACGCGGTACGCCGAGGTGCGCGCCCTCGTCGGCGGGGTCACCGGCATCCAGGGCGCGTCGGGGGCGAGCACGTCGACGTCCGAGCCGCTCGTGCGCAACGTCGACCAGTGGGCGTTCGGGGCGCACCGGGCCCGCTCGATGGTCGACCTGCCGTCGGGCTCGTTCGGGCTGCCGACCTTCCAGCGCGTCATGGAGCGCATCGCGGCCGGCGACGTCACCGCGTTCTACCTGCACCTGTCCGAGGGCCGGCGCGGAGATGCGGTGAGCGCCAAGGAGTTCCAGCACTTCCTCGACCTCGGCGGCGCGACGCCGGCGACGAACGTCATCCACGGCAGCGCTCTGACGGCCGACGACCTGCGCACGCTCGCGGGCGCCGGCTGCCGGCTCGTGTGGTCGCCGCAGTCGAACCTGCGCCTCTACGGCGAGACGACGCTCGCCGGCGAGGCGCTCGCAGCCGGGATGCCCGTCGCGCTCGGCGCCGACTGGCTGCCCTCCGGCTCGACCAGCCTGCTCGCCGAGATGAAGGTCGCCCGACGCGAGCTGGCCCAGCAGGGCCACCCGGTGCCCGCGGCCGACCTCGTCGCGATGGTGACGTCGGTGGCGGCGCGCGTGGCCGGGCTCGACGAGCACCTCGGCGCGGTCGCGGAGGGACGCCCGGCCGACCTCGTCGTGCTCGAGCGCCACCACGCGGACCCCTACGAGAACGTCTGTCTCGCCGACCCGTCGTGGGTCGAGCTCGTCTGCATCGGCGGCGACGTCACCTACGCCCGCGCGGACTGGTTCGCGAGCCTGTCCGGTGCCGCCGAGGGCACGACCATCGAGGACCTCGTCGCGTGGGGCAAGCCGATGCGCCTCGACACCGGCTTCCAGGGCGGCGCCGACGTGCCGTCGCTGTCGACGGTCCGTGGCCTGCTCACCGACGCCTACCCGGCCGTCGGCCCGATCTTCGCCTGAGCCGCCGGCCGCGGCCCGAACACGACCCGAACACGACCCGGACCGACGCTTCACCTGCGCGCGGCACCGTGGGTGCCATGACGAACCTGACCCGCCGGACGACCGGCACCCTCCGCGCCGTCGCGCGCCCCTCGAGCGCGGTCGCGGCCGCGGTCCTGCTCGCCGGCGGCCTCGCCCTCGGCGCCTGCTCCAAGGAGGTCCCCGCCGCGAGCGGCGCCCCCGCGGGTGTCGGCGCCGTCCAGGCCGACGCGTCGGGCGGCGACACCAGCACCGTCGACCTCGTCGACGCCGCCCTGACGACCCCGGCCGCCGGCACCTCCGGAACCGGCGCCGACACGCCCCTGGGTGCCGGTGACCATCGTGGCCTGCGGGCCCGGCTGCTGCGCGCGCTCCACGCCACGTGGGTCACCGAGGGCAAGAACGGCCCGGTCACCCACCAGGCGATCCGCGGCGAGGTCACCGCGGTGTCCGGCACGTCGGTGACCGTCAAGGCCAAGGACGGCGTCTCGATGACGTTCACCGTCATCGGCGACACCCGAGTGCGCGCCCGCGCGAACGGCAAGGGCGCCGACTCGACGATGTCGGCGCTGCACGTCGGCGACAAGGCGTTCGTCGCCGGCGTCGGGGCGACGAACCCGCAGGCCCGCGTCGTCGTCTTCCGGAGTGGGACTGCCGCCAAGCCGGCCAAGCCGGCCACGCCGGCACCGAGCGCGACCAGCTGACGAGTCCTCGGCCGGCCGCTGACGGGGCGCCGGTGGGTTCGGGGGGAGGCGCGTCACCCTGGTGGGTGACGCGCCTCCGTCACGTCCGGGGGACGGGCGCGAGCCTCAGGAGGTGACGCTCTCGTCGGCGGGCGCGTCGGGCGACGCGTCGGTGCTCTCGTCGGCCGAGGCCTCTGAGGCGTCGGCGCGCCGCTTGGCCACGAGGCTCGTGGCCGTGACGACGGCGAGGATGCCGACGATGACCCCGAGCGAGGCGAGCGTCGGGATCTCCGGGACCGCCGACCACACCGTGTGGGCCCAGTGCAGGACGAGCTTGACGCCGATGAAGGCGAGGATGAGCGCCAGGCCGTGGCCGAGGTGCACGAGCGAGGACAGCGCGTTCTCGAGGACGAAGTAGAGCGCGCGCAGGCCGAGCAGCGCGAAGGCGTTCGTCGCGAAGACGAGGTACGGGTCGCCGGTGATGCCGTACACGGCGGGGACCGAGTCGATGGCGAAGACGATGTCGGTGCCGAGGATCGCGACGGCCACGACGGCGAGCGGCGTCAGCATCCGGCGGCCCTCGCGGCGCACCGCCAGGTGGGTGCCGTCGTAGTCGTCGGTGACGGGGTGGAAGCGGCGGATCAGCTTGACGCTGCGGAGGTTCGAGACGTCGATGCTGTGGTCGGCGTGGCTCAGCGCGTCGCGGCCGACCTTGATCGCGGTGACGAGCAGGATCGCGCCGAAAAGCAGGAAGGTCCACGAGAAGCTGGCGATCATCTGCGCGCCTAGGGCGATGAAGATGCCGCGCAGCACGAGCGCACCGGCGACGCCGATGAGCAGCACCCGCTGGCGCAGCTCACGGGGCACGGCGAACGCCGACAGCAGGATGATGAAGACGAAGAGGTTGTCGACCGACAGCGACTTCTCGACGAGGTAGCCGGTGTAGTACTCGAGTCCCTGCTGCGAGCCGTACTGCGACCACAGCCAGGCGCCGAAGGCGAGCGGGATCGCGATGTAGAACGCCGACCAGCCGACTGCCTCGCGCATGCTCGGGTCGTGCGGTCGTCGGGTGATGACGAAGTCGATGGCGAACAGGGCCACGATGCCGAGGATCGTGACGGTCCACAGGGTCGGGGTCCCGATGGACGAGGGCGGGGCCGACGCAGCGGACGGCAGAAGGGTCGTGAGCACGGTGGTCTCCTCAGAACGGACGCGTGACGGTTCGTCTGAGGTCTCCTTCACCGGCCGTGGCCGGCTCCCGTCCGGGGCGGGCTGGGCCGCCGTACTGACCGGATCGGGACGTGGGAAGTACTCCCCTCGGGCTCAAGGGTACGGGACGTCGCGGCCGGTCCCAAACGTGAGGTTCGGCCGCGACGTCCCGATGTGGGGCCCAGGGCGTGGTGGGCCCGGTGGTCAGGCCTCGTCGCGGTAGCGCACCGACGCGTCGGCCGCGGCGCGCACGCCCGCGGCGTCGACGGGTTTGCCGCCGAGGCCCCAGTCGGCCGGGTCCTTCGTGTAGAGCGTCGCGTAGGCGGCGGTGTCGCGCTGGGTGCGCCAGCCCTCCGCGAGCGGGCCGAGGTCGAGGGTGTCGTAGCCGATCTCGTCGAGGAGGCCGGTCACGGTGGCCTTGGCGTCCGCGTCGTCGCCGGCGATGGCGAGGGCGCTGCGCTCGGGGCTGCCGGACGGGCGGCCGAGCGTCGCGAGGTGCTCGAAGTAGATGTTGTTGAAGCCCTTGACGACGCTGGCTCCCGGCAGGTGGGCCTGGAGCAGCTCGCTGGTCGTCGTCGACTCGTCGTCGAGCTCGGCGACCCGCCCGTCGCGCTGCGGGTAGTAGTTCATGGTGTCGATGACGACCTTGCCGCGCAGCGGCTCGGCCGGCACGTCGCGGTAGTGCCCGAGCGGGATCGTCACGACGACGACGTCCCCGGCCTCGGCCGCCTCGGCGGCGGTGGCGGCCCGGGCCCGCGGGCCGAGCTGCTCGACGAGGTCCGCGAGCGTCTCGGGCCCGCGGCTGTTGCTCAGGACGACGTCGTGGCCGGCGTCGACGGCGAGCCGCGCGACGGTGCTTCCGATGTGTCCGCTTCCGATGAATCCCCAGGTGGTCATGACCGCGTCAACCGGAGGCGCTCTCCGGTCATTCCCGGCCGGACTCAGCCGGCGGTGGGGAGGCGGAGGGTGAAGCGCGCCCCGCCCTCGGCCGCGTGCCCCGCCTCGATGCGGCCGCCGAGCAGCTCGGCGAGGCGCCCGACGATGGCCAGGCCGAGCCCGGTGCCGACGGGGCGCAGGCCGCGGTAGCGCTCGTGCAGCACCGAGGGCTCGAACGCGCCGGCGAGGTCGTCGTCGGTGAGGCCGGGACCGCCGTCGCGCACCTCGACGACCTGCACCGGCGGCCGGCCGGGGACCGCCTCGGTGCGCACCTCGACGACGATCGGGCGCCCCGACGGGGTGACGCGCAGGGCGTTCTCGAGCAGCCCGTCGACGAGCTGGCGCAGCCGGGCCGGGTCGGTGACGACCGGGGCGCCGGGCGTGGCCGGGACGTAGGCGAACGGGACCCCGACGCTCGCGCACCGGACCGACCACACGGCCTCGACCTCCCGTCCGAGGACCACGAGGTCGGTCGGCTGCGGGTGGATGCTCGGGGAGTCGGCCCGCAGCCGGGCGAGGTCGAGCAGGTCGCCGACGAGCCGCTCGAGGCGTCGGGACTCGCCGAGCACGACGGCGCCGACGCGGGCGGCGTCCTCGGGCGGCACGACCCCGCCGGCCAGCGACTCGGCGTACCCGCTGATGCCGGTGAGCGGCGTCCGGAGGTCGTGCGAGACGGACAGGAGGAAGTCGCGCTGGCGCCCCTCTGACCGCGACAGCGACGCCGAGAGCGTGTTGAGGGCGCTCGCGACGTCGGCGACCTCGTCGGGCCCCTCGACCGGCACCGCGACGTCGCGCTGCCCGGCCGCGAGGGCGTGGGCCGCGTCGGCCGTGCGCCGCAGCGGCTGCGACAGCCGGCGGGCCACGGCAGCGCTGACGACGACGGCGACGAGCGCGGCGATCCCGAGCGCGAGCAGCACCCGTCGCACCAGCTTGTCCGAGTCGGCGGTCGCGTCGGACCGTCGTTGGACCAGGACGATGCCGCCGGCGTCGGTCGGACGGCCCTCGACGAGCACCGTCGTGCCGTCGAGGTCGTCGCGGCCGGACACCTGCTGCCCGGCGAGCAGGGCCGCGCGGCGGGCGGGCGTCAGGGCCTCGCGGGCCAGCCGGCTCGTCGACACGACCGCGCCGGCCCGGTTGACGCTCGCCGACTCGACGCCGAGCGCGCCGAGGGTGCGGACCGCCCGGTTCTGCGCCACCCGCGCCACCTCGCCCGAGTCGGCGCGGACGGCGGCGGCGTCGGCGATGCGGGCCAGGGTGCGGCGCGCCGACTCGTCGGCCGAGGACCGCGTCAGGCCGACGGCGAGGAGCCCGGCGAGCACCGCGGTGAGCACCGCGATGCCGACGGCGAGCAGGGTGATCCGCCGCGACAGCGAACCGCCGCGCGGCGGTCTCACGACGCGTCGCCCGGGGCGCCGGACGCGTCGGGGGCGCCGTCGACGGGAGGGCGCTCGGCCGCGTAGCCGACGGAGCGGACGGTGCGGATCGGGCTCGCGTCGCCGAGCTTGGCGCGCACCTGGGCGACGTGGACGTCGACGGTGCGCCCGCCGGCGGTCGAGGCGTAGCCCCACACGTCGCTGAGCAGCTGCTCCCGCGTGAACACGACACCGGGGCGGCGCAACAGGTGGGTCAGCAGGTCGAACTCCGTTGCGGTCAGGGCGATCTCGTGACCGTCGACGGTGACCTCGTGGCTCGTCAGGTCGATGCGGAGTGCGCCGTGGCGCAGCGTCGTCGACGCGCCCGCCGTGCCCCGGGTGCGGCGCAGCACGCCACCGACGCGGGCCACGAGCTCGCGCGGCGAGAACGGCTTGGTCACGTAGTCGTCGGCGCCGAGCTCGAGGCCCAGGACCCGGTCCACCTCGTCGTCGCGCGCCGTGACGAACAGGACCGGCGTCCAGTCGCCCTCGGCCCGCAGCCGGCGGCACACCTCGATGCCGTCCATCGTCGGCAGCCCGATGTCGAGGACGATCGCCGAGGGCCGCAGCTCGCGCACCGCCGCGAGGGCGCGGCCGCCGTCGGTGACCACCTCGACGCCGTAGCCCGCCGCGCGCAGGTTGAGCCGCAGCAGGTCGGCGATCGTCACCTCGTCCTCGACGACGAGCACGAGGCCGCGCGCCGTGGAGGCGTCGCTGCTCGACGACGGAGGTGGCGGGGCCGTGGGCACGCTCGCAGCGTAGGGCGCGTCGGCCGCGGCGGCGTCACGCTGGTGTCAGGATCGTGTCAGGGCGTGTCGGTGACGCGCGTCGCCCCGGTGCCCTCGACCGCACCCGGTTCGACCGCACCAGGCTCGCCCGCGAGCGGTCCGACGACGGGTGGCTCCCCGGCGGCGCGACGCCGGCGCCGCACCACGAGCGTCGCGACGACGGCCGCGACGAACGCGCCGAGCCCCGCGGCGGCCCAGACCGACCCGGCCTCCGCCGCGATCCAGGCCTCGACGACGGCCAGCCCGACGGTGGCGTAGAGCGTGGCCCACACGACCGACCCGACGACCGCCGCCGGTACGTACCAGCGCAGGGGCATCCGCATGACGCCCGCGGTGAGGTGCACGGCGGTCTGGAACCCGACGGTGAGGTAGGACAGCACGACGGCGACCGGTCCGAGCCGGCTCAGCCACGCCTCGGCCCGCGAGGTCAGCTCGCGGTGGGTGCCGCGGTAGCGCCGCCAGCCGTTGACCGCGCCGCGCCCCACCCAGTACGTGCCGTTCGAGCGGACCATCGCGCTCGCGAACAGCGCGAGGAACGCCTGCCAGAAGGGCAGGGCGGCGATGGCGTCGAGCATGGCGCCAACTCTAGGTGCGGACTACCCGGCCGACTCGCCGGCCTCCTGCGGCGCCTCCGGTGCCTGCGCTGCCTCCGGCGCCTCGGCGGGGCCGAAGGTGACGGCGGCGGTGTCGACGACGTCGGCGGTGCGACCGGGCACGCTCGACCACGGCCAGTACGCGTTGGTGAACCCGACGACGTCCTCGGGCCCGATCGGGTGCCCCCACTCGCGGAGGTCCTCGGTGGTGTGCGCGTCGCCGACGAGCGTCGCGTCGTACCCGCGGACCACCGCGCCGTGCAGCGTCGCCCGGATGCACGCGTCGGTCTGCGCGCCGGCGACGACGAGCCGGCCGACGCCCCGCGCCGCGAGGACCGACTCGAGGTCGGTGTCCTCGAAGGAGTCGCCGAAGGTCTTGTGCACGACGGGCTCCTCGGCGGCGAACGGCAGCTCGGGCACGTACTGCCAGTCCTCGGAGTCGCGCGGCATGTTCTCGTCGGAGTGCTGCACCCACACGACGGGCACCTGCTCGGACCGGGCGCGCTCGACGAGCGAGGCGATGTTGGCGACGACGCCGTCGCGGTTCCAGGCCTCGCCGACGACGCCGTTCTGGACGTCGACGACGAGCAGCGCGGTGTTGGGTCGGTTCTCGAGCGTGGTCATGGTCCCCTCCGTACGACGGTGTGACGGCGATGTCGGTGGCCGGGCGACCCGGCCCGTCCCACGGTAGGTCTCCGCACCGACGGCGTGGGGGTTCGCGGGCTACCGTCGTCGGATGGGGCTCGCACCGGCGTCGGAGCAGCGGCCGCGCGACCGGGCCGTCGCGTGGAGGCCGGCCGTGCCCGGCGTCGCCGAGGTGTTCCACGCCGACTGGCACGACCACGCCTACCCGGCGCACACCCACGACACGTGGACGCTGCTCGTCGTCGACGACGGCGTCATCGGCTACGGCCTCGACCGCCACGACCACACCGCGGTCCGCGCCGGGGTGACGCTGCTCCCGCCCCACGTGGTCCACGACGGCCACGCGGTCACCGACCGCGGCTTCCGCAAGCGCGTCGTCTACCTCGAGGAGGACGTGCTCGGCGCCCACCTCGTCGGCCGCGCCGTCGACCGGCCGCTCGTCGCGGACACCGCGCTGCGCACGGCGGTCTCGCGCCTCGACCGCTCGCTCGTCGAGGGCGAGGACCTCGAGGCCGAGAGCCGTCTCGCGCTCGTCGTCGAGCGCCTGACCGGCCACCTGACCACCGGGGCGCCGACGCCCGACGCGTCGGGCCCGGCCCCGCGCGTCGTGGCCCGCCGCGCCCGCGAGCTGCTCGACGCCGACCCGGTCGGCACGCCCGGCGTCGCCGCGCTCGCCACCGCCCTCGGCGTCTCGACGCCGCACCTCGTCCGCTCCTTCGCCGCGGCGTTCGGCCTGCCGCCGCACCGCTACGTCGTCGGCCGGCGCCTCGACCTCGCGCGGCGGCTCCTGCTCGATGGCCTGCCTGCGGCCTCGGTGGCCGTCGCCACCGGCTTCCACGACCAGGCGCACCTGACGCGTCACTTCCGCGCCTTCCTCGGCACGACGCCGGGGCGCTACCAGCGCGGTCGCTGACCGACGCGTCAACGACGTACAAGACCGGACGCGTCCGGCGGGCGCACGCTGGGGCCATGGAAGACCTGCTCACCCCGCCGTTCGCGACGAAGGTCGCCGTCCTCGTCCGCGACGACCTCGAGCCGTGGCAGCGCCTCAACGTCACGGCGTTCCTCGTCAGCGGCGTCACGGCCGCCAACCCCGACCTCGTCGGGCAGCCCTACGCCGATGCCGACGGCCAGACCTACCTGCCCCTGCTCGGCATGCCGGTGCTCGTCTTCGAGGGCGCCGCCGACACCCTGACCGCCGCCCACGAGCGGGCCCTGCGCCGCGGCACGCGCCTCGCGGTCTACACCCGGGAGATGTTCGCGACCGGTCACGACGCTGCCAACCGGGCCGCCGTCGCGGCCGTGCCCACTGCGTCGCTCGACCTCGTCGGGCTCGCGCTGCACGGGCCGAAGAACGGCGTCGACCGGATCCTCAAGGGCGCCCGCCTGCACCACTGACCCGACGCGCGGTGGGATGCTGGCCCTGCCATGCCGAACGACAGTGCCCACCCCAGAGACGACCTCGTCATCACCTCGCCGTCCAACCCGCGCCTCAAGTCCCTCCTCGGGCTGCGCCGCCGCCGGACCCGCGAGGAGACCGGCCGCACCCTCGTCGATGGCTACGAGGAGATCGGCCTGGCCCTGTCGGCCGGCATCCGGCCCGCGTCGGTCTACGTCTGCGAGGAGCTCTTCAGCCCCGCGGGCGTCGCCGGCTCGCAGCACATCGGCCACCAGTCCGAGCTGCTCGACCGGCTGCGTGATGACCGCGTCGAGGTGGTGCGGCTGAGCCGGGCCGCCTTCGAGAAGGTGTCCTACCGCGAGGGCCCCGACGGGCTGCTCGCCGTCGTCGGTGCCGTCGGGCACCCGCTCGCCGACCTGCGCGTCGAGGGGCCCGACCACCTGACGCTGCTGTCCCAGGGCGTCGAGAAGCCCGGCAACCTCGGCGCGATGCTCCGCACCGCCGACGCGGCCGGCGTCGACGCCGTCGTGGCCGCCGACCCCGTCACCGACTGGGGCAACCCCAACGTCGTGCGCGCGAGCAAGGGCACCGTCTTCGCCGTGCCCGTCGCCAGCGCCCCGACCGCCGAGGTCGTCGCCTGGCTGCGGGCCAACGACGTGCGGCTCGTCGTCACGACCCCCGAGACCGACCTGCTGCACACCGACGCCGACTACACCGGACGCGTCGCCGTGGCCGTCGGCAGCGAGAAGCACGGGGCGGACACGGCGCTCCTCGAGGCCGCCGACGCGCGGGTCCGGATCCCGATGGCGGGCCGGGCCAACAGCCTCAACGTGTCCGTCGCGGCCGCGGTCGTCCTCTACGAGGCCGTCCGCCAGCGCAGCCGCTGACGTCCGGTCTGCGTACGCGTGTGACGGCCGTGTGAAACCTGCGTTACGCGTCGTGCGGCCCCTACCTGTCGGGGGAGGGGGTGGTCAAGAGCACCCCTTTGGGTGTGTCACGATGTTCTGTATGCGAGTTGACCACGTCTCTTACGCGGCCGAGGCGGGTGGCCTCAAGGCCACGGCCGAGCGGCTGAGTGCGCTCATCGGCGTCACGCCCGTCGACGGCGGTGTCCACCCCCGGTTCGGCACCCGCAACATCATCTTCCCGCTGGCCAAGGACCACTACCTCGAGGTCGTCGAGGTGCTGGACCACCCGGCGTCCGACAAGGCCCCGTTCGGCCAGGCCGTCCGCGCCCGCTCCGAGGCCGGCGGCGGCTGGCTCGGCTGGGTCGTCGCGGTCGACGACATCACCGTCGTCGAGAAGCGCCTGGGCCGCGAGTCGGTTCCCGGCAACCGGCACCGTCCCGACGGCACCGAGCTCAAGTGGCGCCAGCTCGGCATCAAGGGCCTGCTCGCCGACCCGCAGGTCCCGTACTTCATCGAGTGGGACGACATGACGGTCCACCCGTCCGCGGGTCACGACACCCAGGTCTCCATCGACAACCTCCAGATCGCCGGCGACCCCAAGCGCGTGCGCGAGTGGCTCGGCCCGGAGGACACCTTCGACAAGGGCGGCATCGACTTCACCTTCGTCGCGCCGCACGGCACGCCGGGGCTGCTGTCGGTCACGTTCGACACCCCGAACGGCAAGGTCACCATCTGACCCGACGCGCTCGGCTCGCATCGCACGAGAGGCCACCTCCGCACGGCGGACGGTGGCCTCTCGTCGTGTCTCCGCCAGCCGAAGGTGGCCTCTCGACGGTGCAGAGGTGGGTCAGCGGGCGAAGCGGCGCAGGCGCAGGGAGTTGCTGACGACGAGGACCGAGGACAGGGCCATGGCGGCGCCGGCGATCATCGGGTCGAGCAGCCCGAACGCCGCGAGCGGGATCGCCGCGACGTTGTAGCCGAAGGCCCACGCGAGGTTCTGCTTGACGACGCGCAGGGTCGCCCGCGAGAGGCCGATGGCGTCGCCGACCGCCGAGAGGTCGGGGCGCACGAGGACGATGTCGGCCGAGTCCATCGCGACGTCGGTGCCGGTGCCCATGGCGAGGCCGAGGTCGGCCTGGGCCACCGCCGCCGCGTCGTTGATGCCGTCGCCGACCATCGCGACGACCTTGCCCTCGCGCTGCAGCGAGGTGACGACGTCGTGCTTGTCGGCGGGCAGCACGTCGGCGCGCACGTGCGCGGGGTCGATGCCGACCTGCTCGGCGACGCTGCGGGCGTTGGCGGCGCCGTCGCCGGTGAGCAGGTACGGGGTGAGGCCGAGCGCGCGGAGCCTGGCGACGGCGGCGGCTGAGGTGTCGCGGACGGTGTCCTCGACCGTGAGCGCGGCCTGCGCGACGCCGTCCCAGCCGACGTAGACCGTCGTGCCGGCGTGGCGCGCGGCGTGCTCGACGAGGGCCGGGTCGACCTCCTCGAAGAGCAGCGCCTTGCCGACGGTCACCTCGGTGTCCCTGATGCGGGCGGTGGCGCCCTCGCCGGGGTTGGCCTCGAAGTCGGTGATGCGCGGCAGGTCGAGCCCGGCCAGGCGGGCGCCGGCGACGATCGCCTCGGCGATGGGGTGCTCGCTGCCCTGCTCGACGGCCGCGGCGGCGACGAGCGCGGCCTTCTTCGACAGGCGTCCGCGCACGGCGATGCTGCGCAGCCGCAGCCGCCCGGTGGTGACGGTGCCGGTCTTGTCGAGCACGACGGTGTCGACGCGTCGGGTGGACTCGAGCACCTCGGGGCCCTTGATGAGCGTGCCGAGCTGGGCGCCGCGGCCCGTGCCGACGAGCAGCGCGGTCGGCGTCGCGAGGCCGAGGGCGCACGGGCAGGCGATGATGAGGACCGTCACCGCGACGCCGAGCGAGCGCCCGAGGTCGTGGCCGGTGAGCAGCCAGCCGACGAAGGTCACCAGGGCCAGCGCGAGCACGACCGGCACGAAGACCGCCGACACCCGGTCGGCGAGCCGTTGCACGCGCGCCTTGCCGTTCTGGGCGTCCTCGACGAGCCGCTGGATGCCGGCGAGCATCGTGTCGGCGCCGACGCGTCGGGCCTCCACGACGAGGCGCCCGGTGGTGTTGACCGACCCGCCGGTCACCTCGCTGCCCGGGCCGACGTCGACGGGCGTGGACTCGCCGGTGACGAGGCTCGCGTCGACGGCGCTCGACCCGTCGAGGACGACGCCGTCGGTGGCGATCTTCTCGCCGGGCCGCACGACGATCTGGTCGCCGACGACGAGGTGGTCGACGGGGATGCGGGCCTCGCTCGTGGTGCGGGTGGTCGGGTCGATGCGCAGCACCGACGCGTCACGCGCGCCCACGTGGAGCAGCGTCGTGAGCGCCTGGCGGCCGGAGTCCTTGGCGCGGGCCTCGAGGAAGCGCCCGGTGAGCAGGAACGTCGTGACGACCGCGGCGACCTCGAAGTAGAGGTGCTCGCCGCCGGTGAGGAGGGCGGCGAGCGAGTAGGTCCACGCGGCGAGCACGCCGAGCGAGACGAGGGTGTCCATCGTCGAGGCGAGGTGCCGGGCGTTGACGGCGGCGGCGCGGTGGAACGGCCACGCGCTCCACAGCACGACCGGTGTCGACAGGACCAGCTGCAGCCAGCGGCTCCACGCCGGCTCGGGCGCGAGCATCGCGAGCAGGACCACGGGGAGGGTGAGCAGCGCGGCTCCGACGAGGCGCGGACGGATGACGGCCGTCGCGGGCGTGTGCTCGCGGTGCTCGCCCTCGGCGACGGCGGGGCTGGGATCCCCGGACGCGTGGGCGGCGTGCGGGGCGGCACTGCCGCGGCGCGCGGTCGACGGGGCGTGACCCGGCCGGGTGTGGCGGGCCTCCTCCCGGGCGCGCAGCTTCTCCAGCAGGGCGCCCGCGACGGGGAGCGGCGCCTCTGACGCGCCGGACGCGTCGGACGTGCCGGTGGCGTCGGACGGGTCGGGTGCGTGGGGCGCCTTGGCGCGCTGGGACGCCCGCGACGCGTCGGTGCGGGAGGAGCGGGAGGTACGGGACGCGTCGG
The DNA here is from genome assembly GCF_001956915.1 of Intrasporangium flavum. Classification (GTDB taxonomy): domain Bacteria; phylum Actinomycetota; class Actinomycetes; order Actinomycetales; family Dermatophilaceae; genus Monashia; species Monashia flava. The sequence continues at coordinate 26,129 of NZ_MLJO01000014.1, forward strand.
GGCCGATGACGCTGGCGCCGTAGCCCGTCTTCTCGACCTCGGCGACGATGTCGGCGACGGTGAGCGGGGCGGCGTAGGTGACGAACGCCTTCTCGGTGGCGAGGTTGACGGTGGCCGACTCGATGCCCTCGAGACGGCCCAGCTTGCGCTCGATGCGGGCCGAGCACGACGCACACGTCATCCCGCTGATCGCGAGGCGGACCTGCTCGGGCCGCTGCGACAACGGGGGTGACTGGCGCTCGTCGGTGCTCATCGGCTCACCGCCTCACCGCAGGCTGTACCCCGCCTCGGCGACGGCGGCCTCGACGGCGGCCGGGTCGAGGGGTGCCTCGCTCGTGATGGTGACCGGGGAGTCGGAGCCGGCGTGGAGGTCGACGTCGACGGCGGTGACGCCGGGGACCTCGGACAGCTCCTCGGTGACGCTGGCGACGCAGTGGCCGCAGGTCATGCCCGACACGGTGACGGTCGTGACGGTCTGGCTCATCGTGGTCGTCTCCTGCTTCGTGGTTCGGTGGTTCGGTGGTTCGGTGGTTCGGTGGTGGTGCGCCGGACGTGAGGGGGCGCCGGCGGGTCAGCTGCGGACGAGGCGCGCGATGGCGTCGGCCGCCTCGCGGACCTTCTCCTGGGCGGCTTCGTCGGACTCGCGGGCGGCGTCGACGACGCAGTGGCCGACGTGGTCCTCGAGCAGGCCGAGGCTGACGGCCTGCAGCGCCTTCGTGACGGCGCTGACCTGGGTCAGGATGTCGATGCAGTACGTGTCGCTGTCGACCATCTTCTGGATGCCGCGGACCTGTCCCTCGATGCGGCGCAGCCGCTTCAGGTAGTCGTCCTTGCTTCCGGTGTATCCGGGCACGGGGTCACCTCCTCGCTCTCGGGACCATGGTACCCGGGTGGGGTATTCCGGTCGTCGGGCCGACGCGTCCGCCCGGTCATGTCGGGTCGGCGAGGAAGGCGGCGGCGAGGCGCTTGGGCGCCCGGCTGAGCCACGCGTCGGTCAGCACCTCGCGCAGCTCGTCGACGGTGAGCCGGCCGAGGTCGCGCTCGAGCAGGAGCACGGCGTTGTAGCCGTTCCAGTGCGGGGTCGTGAACCAGGGGGAGTCGGCGTCGGCGACCATCGACTCCTTGTCCTCGGCGGTGCACCGGAAGGCGAGGACGTCGGCGTACAGCTCGCCGGTGTCGGGGTCGAAGGCGTCCTTGCGCGGGCCACGGGCGAAGGCGAACGTCTTGCCCCCGACGGCGTACGCGGGGCGCTCGCCGTCGGCGGGCTCGCGGGTGACCTCGGGCAGGGCGAGCGCGATCGCGTCGACGTCGGCCAGCCGGGCCCTCCGCGAACGTGCCATGCCTCAGCACGGTAGCCCCGGTGGGCCGTGCGGTGCCGGAGCCGCGCGGTGACGGCGCCGGCGACGCGTCAGGCCAGGTAGTCGTCGACGAGGCGGCTCGCCAGCGCGGTGTAGGTCTGCGGCGTCAGGGCGACGAAGCGCTCCTCGACGTCGGCGGGCAGGCCCAGGCCGCGGACGAACTCGCGCACCTCGTCACCACCGACGCGCCGGCCGCGGGTCAGCTCCTTGAGCCGCTCGTACGGCTCCTCCATGCCCGGGACGCCCTGCGCGCCGAGGGCCCGCATCGCCGACTGGATCGGCTCGCCGAGCACCTCCCAGTTGGATTCGAGGTCGGCCGCCATGCGCTCGGGCACGGCGTCGAGGCCGGCGAGGCCGCGGGCGACGTTGTCGAGCGCGAGCATCGAGTGGCCGAAGGCCGTGCCGATGTTGCGCTGCATGCTCGAGTCGGTGAGGTCGCGCTGGAGGCGGCTCTGCACGAGGGTGCCGCCCAGCACGTCGAGCAGGGCGTTGCTCACCTCGAGGTTGGCCTCGGCGTTCTCGAAGCGGATCGGGTTGACCTTGTGCGGCATCGTGCTGCTGCCGACGGTGCCCTGGCCGCGCACCTGGGCGAAGTAGCCCATGGAGATGTAGGTCCAGACGTCGGTGCAGAGGTTGTGCAGGATCCGGTTGAACCGGGCCACGTCGGCGTAGAGCTCGGCCTGCCAGTCGTGGCTCTCGATCTGCGTGGTCAGCGGGTTCCACGTCAGGCCGAGGCCCTCGACGAAGGCGCGCGAGACGGCGGGCCAGTCGACGTCGGGCAGGGCGAGGGCGTGCGCGCCGAACGTGCCGGTGGCGCCGTTGAACTTGCCGAGGTACTCCTGCCCGCCGATGCGGCGCAGCTGGCGGCCGAGGCGGTGGGCCAGGACGGCGAGCTCCTTGCCCATCGTCGTCGGCGTCGCCGGCTGGCCGTGGGTGTGCGCGAGGAGGGGCACGTCCTTGAGCTCGCGGGCCATCGTCGCGACCTGCTCGACGAGCGCCTGCGCCTTGGGCAGCCAGACCTGCTCGACGGCGCCCTTGACCATCAGGGCGTAGGACAGGTTGTTGATGTCCTCGCTCGTGCAGCCGAAGTGGATCAGCTCGGCCAGGCCCTGGTCGGCCTCGGCGGGAGCGATCTCGGCGAGGCGCTTCTTGAGGAAGTACTCGACGGCCTTGACGTCGTGCACCGTGACCCTCTCGATCTCGCCGAGCTCGGCCACCTCGTCCGGGCCGAAGCCCTCGACGACGGCCCGCAGCGCCGCGACCTCGGCGTCGGTCAGGGCGCGGACACCCGGGACGACGCCGTGGCTCGTCTGGTGGATCAGCCACTCGACCTCGACGTGGACGCGCTGGCGGTTGAGCGCAGCCTCGGACAGGTGGTCGACGAGGGGGGCGACCGCGCCGCGGTAGCGGCCGTCGAGCGCGCCGAGGGCGATGGGCGGGGTCGCGTCAGCGAGGGAAGCCATGGCCCACATCCTCCCAGAGCCGCACCGGTGCCCCGTCCGTCGTCTCAGCCGGCCCCCGGCTGGGGCTCAGCGCTCCGACGCGTCGTTGCCCGACGCGTCGGTGGTGGTGGACGCGTCGGTGGTGGCGGACGCGTCGTCGCCCGATGCGTCCGTGGTGGCGGACGCGTCGGGCAGCTGCAGGACCGAGAACGTCTCGCCCTGCGCGCCGGCGACGACGGACATCCGGCCGTAGGGGGTGTCGAACGGCGGCTGCACGACGGTGCCGCCGAGGCTCGTGACACGGTCGGCGGCGGCGTCGGCGTCGGGGACGGCGAAGTAGGTCATCCAGTGCGACGGCACGTCGGCGGGGGTCTCGGCCGGGATGGCGCCGAGGCCGGCGACGGGTGCGCCGCCGCCGGCGAGCGTGGCCACCGAGTAGCTGAACCCGTTCTCGCCGATCTCCTCGAGGCGGAAGCCGAGGACGTCGGAGTAGAACGCCTGGCTCGCGGTGTAGTCGCGGCTCATCGACTCGGCCCAGCACAGCGAGCCGGGCTCGCCGACGAGGTCGGTGCCGGTGTGCGACCGGGCCTGCCACAGCCCGTAGGCCGCGCCGGCCGGGTCGGCACCGACCGCGATGCGCCCGACGTCGAGCACGTCCATCGGGCCGAGGAAGAAGACGCCCCCGGCCGCCCGGGCGGCCTCGACCGTGGCGTCGACGTCGTCGGTCGCGAGGTACACGGTCCACACGTCGCGCTGGCCCGGGTCGTCGGGGCTGCGCTCCATGAGCCCGGCGACGACGTGGCCGTCCTTGCGGGCCATGACGTAGCCGCCGGCCTCGGGCGGGAGGTCCTCGAAGGTCCAGCCGAAGAGCGCGCCGTAGAAGTCGCGGGCCCGGGTCAGGTCGCCGACCATGACGTCGGCCCAGCACGGCGTTCCGGGGGCGAACCTCTCCTCGTGGACGGGCACGGTGTTCCTCCTGCGGTCGGTGGGTCCGCCTTCGTCGACGAACGCGGGGAGTCCGTACCCGTCCTCAGTCGAGGTCGGGCACGAGGAGCGAGAAGACCTCGCCCTCCGGGCCGGCGAGCACCGCCCCGACGCCGTACGGGCCGTCGAACGGTCCCTGCAGCAGCGTCGCACCCAGGTCGAGCGCGCGGGCCATCGACGACACGACGTTGTGGGTCGCGAACGAGGCCACCCAGTGCGGCGGGATCTCGGCCGGCCACTCGCCGTCGATCTCGGACAGCCCGTAGGCCGGGTTGCCGTCGCCGGTGTGGGCCGTGGCCCAGCGGGGGCCGCCGGGCTCGGTCTCGTCGGTGAAGTCGTGGCCGAAGACGCCGAGCTGGAAGTGCTGGACGCGGTCGTAGTCGCGCGTCAGCAGCTCGTTCCACGTCAGCGAGCCGGGCTCGTCGAGGACGCCGGAGCCGGACAGGTCGCCCGGCTCCCAGACGCCGAAGTACGCGCCGCCCGGGTCGACGGCCACGAGCGTGCGCGCCAGCGCGCCGATGGACACGGGTCGGCCGAGGACGCGTCCTCCGTGGGCGCGCACGGCCGTGGCGGCGGCGTCGATGTCGCCGACCCGCAGGTAGGTCGTCCACTGGCTCGCCACGGGGGCGGTGGACGGTTTGCGGCTCAGCCCGGCGACGGGCTGGCCGCCGAGCAGCGCCATGGTGTAGCCGCCGGTGGCGGGGTCGCCGCTCAGCCAGGTCCAGCCGAAGAGGTCGGCGTAGAACTGCTTGGCGTGGGGCACGTCGGTCGTGAGCAGGTCCACCCAGCAGGGGGACCCGTAGGGGTAATCGGGCACGGTGGGGCTCAGGTCTCGCTAGGTCGCACTCAGGTCAGGGGAGGGGTGGGGGTGCGCTGGAGTGCCAACGCATCCCTGACGTGGTCGAGGATGCCATGGCAAGCGGCCTCGACCTCGGTGAAGCACCTGGCGAAATGGTCCTCGCCCCCGTACCAGGGGTCGCTCGTCTCGAGGGTGCCCGCCTCGACGGCGGACGGGTCGAACTCGCGGACGAGCCGGATCTTGCGTCGGTTGGCCGGCGTGCGGGCCAGCCGCTGGAGGGTGCGCACGTGCCCCTCGTCGGAGGCGAGCACGAGGTCGACGTCGTCGAACTCCTCGGGGTCGAACTCGCGGGCGCGGTGGCGCGAACCGTCGTAGCCGTGCGCGGCGAGCACGGCGACGGTGCGCGGGTCGGCGTGCTCGCCGACGTGCCAGTCGCCGGTGCCGCTCGAGGTGACCCGGACGTCGCGCTCGAGGCCGGCGTCGGAGACGAGTGACTGCAGGATGACGTGCCCCATCGGCGACCTGCAGATGTTGCCACTGCACACGAAGGTGACGTGGAGGGGGCGAGACGACATGATCCCCATTGAACACCGCGGACCCGCGGCCGGTGCCCGAAGTGCGTACATTCGCGAACTTCGCGGTGGGACGGGGCTGTCGGTGGTCGGTGCCACGGTTGGCCCATGACGACGACCCGCCCCGCAGCCCACGCGCCGGAGGACCTCGAGGCCCTCCTGGCCGCCGCCGTCGCCACCGCCGACCTCGACGCCGTGGCCGCGCTCCACGCGCCCGACGCGGTCGTCAGCCTGCCGGGTGGGCGCGAGGCCGCGGGCCGCGCCGCCGTGCGCGCTGCCTACGCCGCGGCGCTCGAGGCCGGGGCACTCGTCGACACCGCGCTCGGTGCCTCCTCGACCCGCGCGGTCGTGTCCGGGGCGCTCGCGATGACGACCTCCACGTGGCCCGACGGGACGGTCCGCACCCAGGTCGCCCGGCGCGAGGCCGACGGCTCGTGGGTGTGGACGCGCGACGGCTCGCGGCTGCGCGACGTCGAGGCCTGCCTCCCGGTCGCCGGGCCCGACGCGTCCGTGGCGTAGCGTCAGGCGCGTGAGGGCCGGACCGGGGGAGAACGACACCGACGAGCAGGGAACGCGAGCACCCGAGGCGGGGTCACCTGCCTCCCAGCGGCGCTCGCACTTCGTCGACCTGACGCCGCTGCGCGTCAGCCCTCCCTTCGCGCGACTGTGGGTCGGCAACGCGCTCGCCGGCATCGGTACGTTCGTCACGAACACGGCCGTCGGGCTGCACATCTACGACCTCACGCGCTCGACGTTCATGGTCTCCCTCGTCGCCTGGTTCTCCCTCGCGCCGATGATCGTCGCCGGCCTCTACGGCGGCGCGATCGCCGACCGCTTCGACCGGCGGACCGTGGCGATCACGGCCTCGACCGTGGCCTGGCTCTCGACCGTCACCCTCGCGACCGTCGCCTGGCTGCACCTCGAGCACGTCTGGGTCTTCTACGTCATCACGACGGTCAACGCCGTGGCCGCGACGATCGCCTCGGCCACCCGCCAGGCCATCGTGCCGCGGCTGCTGCCGAAGGAGCTGCTGCCCAAGGCCGCGGCCCTCATGGGCATCTCGGCCGGGGTCATGGTCACGGTGGGGCCGGGCGTCGCGGGCGTGCTCGTGGCGCGGGCCGGGTACGCATGGACCTACACCGTCGACGTCCTCCTCTTCCTCGCCGGGTTCTTCGGGCTGTGGACCCTCCCGCGCATCCGCCCCGAGGCGGGTCGGCCCGTCGTCGGCGGCTTCCGTTCGGTCGTCGAGGGGCTCACCCACCTGCGCTCCTCGCCGAACGTGCGCATGAGCTTCCTCGTCGACATCATCGCCATGACGTTCGGCCAGCCGATGGTGCTCTTCCCGGCCATCGGCGCCGTCGTCATCGGCGGCGGCGCCGTCACGGCGGGACTGCTGCTCGCGTCGTTCGCCGTCGGCGGCATCGTGTCGAGCCTCGGGTCGGGGCGCGTCACCGGGCTGCGCTGGCAGGGCCGGGCGATCCGCGACGCCATCGTCGTCTACGGGCTCGCCGTGCTCGGGCTCGGGCTGGTGCTCGCCGTGACGACGCTCGGGGGCCACGCCGTCGCCTCGCGCGACTTCGCCGACGTCAACCGGCTCGCGCTCGCCCTGGCGATGCTCTGCCTCGCCGTCGCCGGCGGCGCCGACAACGTCAGCGCGATCTTCCGCCAGTCGATCCTCCAGTCGGCCGTTCCCGACCACCTCCGTGGCCGCACGCAAGGCGTCTTCACCGTCGTCGTCACCGGCGGCCCGCGGCTCGGGCAGATGTTCGCCGGCACGCTCGCGACGCTCACCGCCACGTGGGTGCCGCCGGTCGTCGGCGGCGTCCTCGTCGTCGTGCTCGTCGTGGTCACGGTGGCCCGGGTGCGATCGTTCCGCGACTACGACGCCCTCGACCCGCGCCCCTGACCCGCGGGGTCCTGACGCGGCAGGCCGGTCGGGCCGTCGGCGTCGCGGTGTGCGGGTCCGCGCCAGAGGTGCAGGCTTCCCCTGCGAGTGCGCGGTGCACCCCGCACCCGTGGCGGAAGCGCGCACCTTCGGGGCTGCCGCGCACCCGTGCGGTGCCGAGGGCGTCGGGCCGTCGGTCCGCGTCGGTCCGCGTCGGTCAGCCGGTGAGCTCATCGAGGCGGGCGCCGACCCGTTCGGTCAGGTGCGCGAGGTCGGGCACCACGGCGGGGTCGGCGACGACCGTGACGCCGAGCCGGCCCGCGTACGACAGCACGTCGAAGGTCACCGCCGTGTTGCCGGGAGTCACGGCCACCGGCACGACCTGCGACACCTCGCAGCCGGCGAGGTGCAGCCGCTCGGTCGGCCCGGGCACGTTGGTGACGAACGTGGTGACGAGGCGCTGGCGGTCGATGAACCACGCGAAGAGGCCGAGCCGGGCGAGCCACCGGAACGCCACGCCGAGGGGCGCCGCCGAGGCGGCCCGCGGACGCTCCCGCTGGGCCGCGGACTGGGCGTGCACCTGCCGGAGGCGGGCCCACGCGTCGGTGCCCGTGCCCGGCACGCGGAAGGGCACGACGCCGCTCGTGTTCCCGAGCTCGTGCGACGTCGTCGCGCGCCGCGCGGAGTAGGGCACCGACACGACCAGCTCGCCGACGCGCTCGCCGCGCCCCTCGAGCACGTCCACGAGGGCGCCGCCGACCGCGGCGACGACGAGGTCGTTGACGGTGCAGCCCAGCCGGTGCGCGGCCGACCGCACGCCCAGCAGCGGGCGGTCCACGACCCCGAGCCGACGCGTCGGCCCGGTCGGCCGGTTGAGCGATGTTCGCGGGACGAGGCGCGGACGCCCGACACCCAGGGTGCGCAGCCCCGACACCGCGAGGAGGAGGCGACGCGGCATCCCCCGGACCGACGCGGCCCGCGTGCCCCAGGCGTCGAGGGCGAGGTCGCGACGCGACGGGGCTGCACGCGTCGGGGCCGGGACTGACGGCGTGCGGGCGCGTGCGTCGGTCCGGACGCCGGTCGGCACCACCGGGTCGGCGAGCGACTGCAGCACCGCGAGCCCGCCGATGCCGTCGGCGACGACGTGGTGGACCACGACGACGAGCGCGCACCGTCCCGACCCGACGCCGGTCACCCAGTGCGCCGCCCAGAGCGGGCGGTCGCGGGGCAGCGGCCGGCACACGAGCTCGGCCGCCAGCTCGAGCAGGCCGTCGAGGTCGTGCAGGCCCTCCACGGCGTGCACGTGCCAGTGTCGCCGCACGTCGAACGAGTCGTCGCCCCAGAAGGGCCGCCCGAGGCCGACCGGCGCCCGGTGCAGCCGTTGGCGCAGGCGCGGGACCTCAACGGCGCGCTGCCCGAGCAGCCGGAGCACGTCGTCGGGGTCGGGGCACGCGCCGTGGGCCGGCGGCTCGAGGACGAGCACGGCGGCGATGTGCATCGGGGCCGGGCCGCGGTCGGTGACGAGCGTCGTGAGGTCGTTCGCGCTCAGCCGGTCCACGCGGACGGCGGCGCGGCCACCGCGTCGGTGACGCCCATCCACCTGTCCACGGTAGGCAGGGACCGGCCCGCGGCGTCACGGATCCGGGCGCAGGTGGCGCACGAGACACCGTGTGACGGGTGGGACGGAGTGCTCACTCGACGGGAGAGGGAGGGACCCGCCGGTGAGGAGGTGGAGGAAGGAGTGGGTCAGCCGTCGGAGTCGGGGTAGCCCGTGGGGTTCGCGCTCTGCCAGCGCCACTGGTCGGCGCACATGTCGTCCATCGTCTTCTCCGCGCGCCAGCCGAGCTCGGCGTTGGCCCGCGACGGGTCGGCGAACGACTCGGGCAGGTCACCGGCGCGGCGGCCGACGACCTCGTAGGGCAGCTCGCGGCCGATGGCCCGCTCGAAGGCGTGCAGCACCTCGAAGACGCTCGTGCCGTGACCGGTGCCGAGGTTCCACGTCGACACCGGCTCGTCGACCTGGCCGAGCTTCGTCAGGGCGGCGAGGTGGCCCGCGGCGAGGTCCTCGACGTGGATGTAGTCGCGCAGTGGCGTGCCGTCGGGGGTCGGGTAGTCGTCACCGAAGACGAGCAGCTTCTCGCGCCGGCCGACCGCGACCTGCGCGATGTAGGGCATGAGGTTGTTGGGGATGCCGGACGGGTCCTCCCCGATGGTGCCGCTCGCGTGGGCCCCGACGGGGTTGAAGTAGCGCAGCAGCGCGATGCGCAGCGCCGGGTCGGCGGCGGCGACGTCGCGCAGGATCTGCTCGATCATCACCTTCGTCCAGCCGTACGGGTTGGTGGCCGCGGTCGACATGTCCTCGGTGAGCGGGGGCGCGTTGTGCCCGTAGACCGTGGCCGAGCTGCTGAAGACCAGCTTGGTCACGCCGTGGCGGCGCATCGCCCGCACGAGCGAGAACGTGGAGACGAGGTTGTTCTCGTAGTACTCGAGCGGCAGCTCGACGCTCTCGCCGACGGCCTTGAGCCCGGCGAAGTGGATGACGGCGTCGATGTGCTCGTTGGCGAAGAGGTGCTCGGTCTTGTCGTGGTCGCGCAGGTCGAAGGAGTGCACCGGCAGGTGAGTGTCGGTGAGGGCCTCGAGCCGGTTGACGACGGTCGGCTTGCTGTTGGCGAAGTTGTCGACGATGAGCACGTCGTGCCCCGCCGCGACGAGCTGGACCACGGTGTGCGAGCCGATGTAGCCGGCCCCGCCGCTGACGAGTACGCGCATGCCGTCACCCTACCGACCGCGGCCGGGAGGGTTCCGGCGCCGGTCGGGAGCGGGTCAGACGAGCGCGAACCCGGCGATGGCGAGCCCGTAGAGGGCGAGCGGCGCGGCCACGATCAGTACCCCGGCGGCGTACATGCCGACGCCGACGACGCCCGCGGGCAGCCCGACGATGCGGTCGGCGTCGAGCAGCTCGATGCGGGCCTTGGCCACGTGGGTGCTCTCGCGGATCGCCATGGCGCCCAAGGGTTTCGGACCGTCGGCCATGGCGACAATGGCACGGCCGGTGGTGACGGGGTCGGTGCGGCGCACGGCGGCGCGGTCGGCGAGAACCTCGATGAGCAGGTGCACCTCGTGGAGGGCGGCGTCCGAGCGCAGGAACCGCGGCACGGCCTCGTGGACCACCGTGAAGAACTCCATGACGAGGTCGTGGCGGGCGGCGAGGTGGGCGCGCTCGTGGGCGAGGACGGCGTCGAGCTCGTCGGGGGCCAGACGCGCGAGAGTGCCCTGTGTCAGCACGACCCGACGCCGGACGCCGGGCACGCAGTAGGCGGTCGGCGTCGCGTGCTCGAGCACGCGCATGTCGCGGTCGCGGCCCTCGCCGGGCGCGCCGAGCAGGTCGACGAGGTCACGGTGGCGGCGCCGGGCCGCGCGCAGCTGGCGCCCGACGCGGTCGCCGGCGAGCAGCAGGCGGCCGGCGACGACGGCGCTGAGCGCCCCGGCGACGGCGACGACGGGCCAGGTGTCGGCGAGGCGGGCCCGGTCACCGAGCAGCGCGGGCAGCGCCGCCGGCGCGGCGAGCAGCGCGGCTAGGACGGCGGCGACGGCCGTGGCCTGCCAGAGCACGAGGGCGGCACGGGGAGCCCGGCGCAGCACCGTGACCCGTGCCAGCAGGCGCGGCACCGGCCACGCGAGCAGCGCCGCGAGCACGACGAGCGCGCCGACGACGACCATCGGTCAGGCGCTTCGGTCGCGCGGCCCGGGACCGCGTCGGGCCTCGAGCTCGGCGAGTGCGGCCTTGAGCTCGTCGAGCTCCTCGGGCGTCGACTCGTCGAGGAAGTGCAGCAGCGCGCTGCGGCGGGTGTCGCCGGCCAGCTCGCCGAGGGTGTGGTGCAGCGACTCGGAGGTCAGCTCCTCGCGCGTCGAGGCCGGCGTGTACCGCCAGGCCCGGCCGTCGCGCTCACGGCTGACGAGGTCCTTCTTGGCCATCCGGTCGAGGACGGTCATGAGCGTCGTGTAGGCGAGTCCGCGCTGGACGCCGATCTCGTCGTGCACCTCGCGGACCGTCAGGCCGTCCGGGTGCGACTCCGCGGTGCTCCACAGGTGCTCCATGACAGCGCGCTCGAGCTCGCCGAGGCGGTTGCGGGGAGTGTTCGGCATGGTGCGTCCAATCTACCGGCGCGGGTCGCCGGATCCGTGCCCGCGGCCGTCGTCGCCGGTCGCGGTGCTGGGTGGCATCGTGCCCGATGCCGGGCGGTGCAGGGTGACGACCCGGTCGAACAGGTCGGTCCCCTCGTCACGGTGGGTCACCATGACGAGCGTCTGGGCGCCGTCGGACGCGTGCGTGAGGTCGGCGAGGACGGCGCGGGCGGTCGGCGGGTCGAGGTGGGCGACGGGCTCGTCGAGCAGCACGAGCGGCCGGCGGCTCACGTGGGCCCGGGCGATGCCGAGGCGCGCCCGCTCGCCGCCCGAGAGCCCACGGCCGGACGCGCCGAGCGGGGTGTCGAGGCCGTCGGGGAGGTCGGCCAGCAGGTCGCCGAGCCCGGCTGCACGCAGCGCGGCCTCGAGGTCGGCGTCGGACGCGTCGGGCCGGGCGAGGGTGAGGTTGCCGCGCAGCGTCGTGGCGAACACGTGCGGCTCGTCGTCGACGACGGCGATGCCGGCGCGGGACTGCTCGAGCGGCTCCTCGAGCGCGTCGCGGCCGTCGAGCAGGTACCGGCCCCCGGTGGGGTCGAGGTGCCGCGCGAGGACGGCGAGCAACGTCGACTTGCCGACGCCGTTCGGCCCGGTGACGACGACCCGGCTGCCGGGTCGCAGGCCGAGGTCGACCGGGCCCAGGTCGGTGCCACGGCCGGTCCACGACGCCTCGAGGTCGCTGACGGTGACGGCGGCGCCGCCCTCGGCGCGACGGGCGGGACCGGCCTCGCCCCGCTCGCCGGCGCCCGTTCCCCGGTCGGCGACGGCGGGTGGGGTGTCGACCAGGGCGTCGATGCGGGCCTCGCTGCCGCGGGCCCGGGCCAGGGCGCGCATCGCGTCCACGAGGGGGGTGATCGCCTCCGACACCGCGACCGGCGTCAGCACGAGGAGCGCCTTGACCGGGGTGGCGACGTCGAGGTCCCGGGCGATGAGCGCCGTCGCCGCGACGGCCGCGCCGACGGCGACGAGGAACAGGGCCGCGGCCGTGGACCGCCCGACGCTGATCCGCCGGGTGACGCGCGCGAGGGTGCGGTGCGCGTCGTCGAGCCAGCCGAGCGCGGTGGCCCAGCCACCGACGGCGCGCAGCTCGCGCGACTGCGTGGCGACGAGCTCGCTGACCCGGGACACCTCAGCCCGGGCCGCGAGCAGGTCTGGCAGGGAACGGGACTCGAGCGCCAGCGCTGCGGCGCAGATGGCGGCGACGACGAGTGCGAGCGCGAGCAGCACGAGCCCGACGGGCAGCGCGATGGCCGCGACGACGGCGATGACGATGCCGCCCGCGAGGGCCGTGGAGATGACCGGCACGGTGACCCGCACCTGCGCCTCGACGGCGTCGGTGAGGTCGTCGACGACGCCGGTGAGCACGTCGGCCCGCCGGCGCCGGCCGAGGCGCGCGGGGGTCAGCGGCACGAGGGCGGCGTAGAGGGCGGTGCGCCGCTCGGCGAGCAGCCGCAGCGCCGCGTCGTGGCTGACGAGCCGCTCGGCGTAGCGGAAGACTGGCCGGGCGATGCCGAAGGTGCGCACGAGCACGATGGCCGTGAGCAGCGTGAGGATGACAGGCCGCTCGGCGGCGCGGACGATGAGCCACCCGGAGGTCGCGGTCAGGGCCATGCCCGACGCCGTGGCGAGGCCGCCGAGCAGGCCGCCGCGCACCGTGCCGGCCGAGGGCCAGGCGACGCCGCGCCGGCGGGTCGTGCCGGCGGCCGGGCCGGTGCCGGGTCGGGGCGAGCTGGTGGAGGTGGTCACCGTCGGGCCTCCCTCTCGGTGTCGGTGGCGTCGTCGGCCCGCCGGGGACGGTCGGGGCGCGAGAGGACGACGTGCTGGTCGGCGCGGCGCACCAGCTCGTCGCGGTGGGTGACGGCGACGACGACGCGGCGCTCGGCCAGCTCGGCGACGAGGTCGGCGACCGACTCGGCCCCGTCGGCGTCGAGGTGCGCGGTGGGCTCGTCGAGCAGCAGGACCGTCTCGGGGGCGAGCCAGGCGCGGGCCAGCGCAAGCCGCTGCCGCTGGCCGGCCGACAGTCCGAAGCCGTCGTCGCCGAGGCTCGCCGACAGCCCGCCCGGAAGACCGGCCACCACGCCGTCGACGCCCACGGCGCGCAGGGCCTCCCACAGCCGGTCGTCGCTGGCGGGGTGCCCGATGGTCAGGGCGTCGCGGACCGAGCCGGTCGGCAGGAACGGCCGCTGCGTGACGTAGTGCGACGCGGGGGCCGACACGGCACCGGAGGTCGGGGTGCGCAGCCCGGCGAGGAGGTCGAGCAGCGTCGACTTGCCGACGCCGGAGGGGCCGGTGACGGCGGTCAGCCCGGGGCCGGCCACGAGGTCGAGCCCGTCGAGGACCGGGGTGTGGCCGGCGTCGTAGGTGTAGCCGAGCCCCGCCGCGCGCACCTCGTCGATGCGTCGGCCGGCGTCGGCGCGCTTCACGGGAGTGCTTGTGGCGGTGGAGAGCTCGCCGAGGATGCTGTCGAGCGCGACGGCGCCGTCGGCGGCGGAGTGGTACTCGGCCCCGACGCGTCGGACCGGCCAGTACGCCTCGGGCGCAAGGAGGATCGCGACGAGCGCCGGGCCCAGGTCCATCGAGCCGTGCGACAGGCGCAGCCCGACGGTGACGGCCACGATCGCCACCGAGAGCGTCGCGAGCAGCTCGAGGGCCGCGGAGGACAGGAAGGCGATGCGCAGGGTCTGCATCGTCGCGCGGCGGTGCCGGTCGCTGACCTCGCGGACCGTCTCGACCTGGCGACGCGCGCGTCCGTAGGAGACGAGCGTCGGCAGTCCGCGGACGACGTCGAGGAAATGCCCGGCAAGGGCATCGAGGGCGGCCCAGCGACGCTGCGTCGAGTCGGCGGTGGCGTGCCCGATGAGCGCCGCGAAGAGGGGGAGCAGCGGGAGCGTCAGGACGACGACGAGCGCGCTCGGCCAGTCGACGACCGCGAGCGTCACGAGCGCGACGGCGGGCACGAACGCCGCGGTCACCAGCGTCGGGAGGAAGCGGGAGGCGTACGGCTCGACGGCGCTCGTTCCCGCGGTCGCGAGCGCCACCGCGCGGCCGGGCTCGGGGGTGGCGTCGGCGTCGACCCGCCCCCAGTGCCGCAGCAGGGCCGAGCGCAGCGCCGACGACACGGCGACGCCGGCCCATGCCGACACCGACTCGTTGCCCGCGGCGAGCCCGGCGCGCACGACGAACAGCGCGCCGAGCCAGGTGAGCGGGCCGACGAGCGAGGACCCGTCGACGACGGCGACGACGACGGCCGACAGGGCGAAGGCCGTGGCGATCGTCGCCGCGCCGCTCGCGACGCCCGTGGCGCCGAGGGCGAGCACCGGCCTCCGGGCGGCGGGAACCGCCCGGAGCAGCCTGGGGTCGAAGGGCCTCACGTCGCGGGTCCTCTCAGCTACCGGTGCCGACGAGCTGGGCGTCGTCGGGAATGTGCTTGACGGTCAGGCGCTTCCGGAACACCCAGTAGGTCCAGCCCTGGTAGAGCAGGACGATCGGGGTGAAGACGAGCGCGACGATCGTCATGACCTTGAGCGTGTACTCGGTGCTCGACGCGTTGTCGATCGTGAGGTTGTACGTCGGGTTCGTCGTCGACGGCATGACGTTCGGGAAGAGCACGAGGAAGTACGTCGCGACCGACATCGCGATCGTCGTCGCCGTGCCGATGAACGCCCAGCCCTCGCGTCCGGCGCGGTTGGCCGCCAGGGCCCCGAGCAGGGCCACCGCCGCGACGACCGTGGTGACCCACGAGGCGAGCTTGCCGTCGGTGAGGCCGAGCCACAGCAGCAGCACGACGGCGAGCACCGCGGCCACGGCGCCGACGCGCTGGGCGATGAGGCGCGCCTCGAGGCGGATCTGCCCGTCGGTCTTGAGGGCGACGAAGATCGCGCCGTGCGTGACGAACAGGGCCACGAAGACGAGGCCGCCGAGCAGGCTCATCGGGTTCAGGAGGGTGAGGACGTTGCCGGTGAACTCCTTCTCGGCGTCGATCGGCACGCCGCGCACGATGTTGGTCAGGGCGACGCCCCAGAGCAGCGCGGGCACGAGCGAGCCCCAGAAGATCGCCTGGTCCCACCGCGCCTTCCACCGCGCGTCCTCACGCTTGTGGCGGTACTCGAAGCCGAGGTTGCGCACGATGAGGGCGACGAGGATGACGAGCAGCGGCAGGTAGAAGCCGCTGAACAGCGTGGCGTACCAGTGCGGGAAAGCCGCGAAGGTCGCGCCGCCGGCGGTGAGCACCCACACCTCGTTGCCGTCCCAGACGGGGCCGATGGTGTTGAGCAGCACGCGGCGACGCTTCTGCGCGTCGGCGGCGTCGGTGGCGTACCGCTTGCCCCCGAGGACGGGTAGGAGCATGCCGACGCCGAAGTCGAAGCCCTCGAGCACGAGGTAGCCGGTCCAGAGGACGCCGAGGAGGACGAACCAGAAGGTTGCGAGGTCCATGGTCACGCGCCTTTCAGTAGGCGAAGACGAGGGGTGCGTCCTCGTCCCGCTCGCTCGGGTCCTGGGGCTTCTCGAAGGGCTCGGCCCCCTTGCGGACGTAGTGGAGGAAGAGCTTGATCTCGACGACGGCCAGGGCCCCGTAGAGGAGGGTGAAGACGACCATCGAGGTGACGACCTCGCCGACCGAGACGCTCGGCGACACACCGTTGGCCGTCGTCATGAGGCCGAAGACGAGCCAGGGCTGGCGGCCGACCTCGGTGAAGATCCAGCCGAAGCTGTTGGCGAAGACCGGCAGGAGCGGCGCGGCCACGGCGAGCCAGACGAGCCAGCGTTGCGTGGGCGTGCGGTCGCGGCGCGTCACCCACAGCACGATCAGGGCGATCAGCGCTGTGGCCATCCCGAGGCCGATCATGAGGCGGAAGGTCCAGTACGTCGTCGGGATGTTCGGCGCGTAGCCGGTGGCGGACGCGACGAGCGGGTTGCCGCTGGCGCCGTAGGTCTGCGCGTACTCGGCCTTGAGGTCGTTGATGCCCTTGACCGCGCCGTCGAACGAGCCGGTGGCCAGGAAGCTGAGCAGGCCGGGGATCTCGATGATGGCGTTGGCGTGCGAGCCGTCGAGCGAGCCGACCGACAGCACCGAGAAGGGCGCGCCTTCGCCGGCCGGGACCGACTCGTAGAGCGCCTCCGCGGCGGCCATCTTCATCGGCTGCACCTCGGTCATGATCTTGCCCTGCACGTCGCCGCTCACGGCCACGCCGATCGAGGCCACGAGGCAGAACACTGCAGCCATCCGGGCCGCGCGCCGGTACATCGGTGCGTCCGAGCTGCCCACAGCCGCAACGGCGCCCGACGCGTCGGGCGCGTCACCAGCGCTCGCGACGGCGGCACTTCGGGCCTCGCGGCGCATGAGCCACAGCGCGACGCCCATGACGACGCCGGCGCCGGTCATGTAGGCGGCGAGGACCACGTGGGGGAAGGTCACGAGCTGGACCTTGTTCGTCAGCACGGCGAAGAAGTCGGTCAGCTCGGCGCGCCCCGTCACGGGGTTGAAGCGGTAGCCGACCGGGTGCTGCATGAAGGAGTTGGCGGCGAGGATGAAGTACGCCGACAGCACGGTGCCGATGTGCACGAGCCACATCGTCGCGGCGTGCAGCTTCTCGGGGATGCGGCCCCAGCCGAAGATCCACAGGCCGAGGAAGGTCGACTCGAGGAAGAACGCGAGCAGGGCCTCGATGGCGAGCGGCGCGCCGAAGATGTCGCCGACGAAGCGCGAGTAGTCGCTCCAGTTCATCCCGAACTGGAACTCCTGCACGATGCCCGTGACGAGCCCGAGCGCGAAGTTGATGAGGAAGAGCTTGCCGAAGAACTTCGCGAGCCGCAGCCACTGCTCGTTGCGGGTGCGCACCCAGAGCGTGTGGAAGACGGCGACGATGAGGGACATGCCGATGGTGACCGGCACGAAGAGGAAGTGGTAGACGGTGGTGATGGCGAACTGCCACCTGGCCAGGTCTGTGGCATCCATGGAGGCTCCCGACGCGGACTGGCGAACTACATGACGTAGTAGATGCTACGACCTCGTGTAGTACTACACCGCGTCAGGGGTGATTCCGGCGTGTGAAGCGGGTCACCCGCCGCAGCTGGGGGAGGATGTCGGCCGTGGACGAGCGAACGGTGACGGTCGAGGGCCGCGGCGGCGGCGGGATCCTGCGCGTCGACCACGAGGGCGCGGTCGCGCCGTACGAGCAGGTGCGCTCCGGCCTCGCCGACCTCATCGCCGCCGGGCGGCTGCTGCCCGGCGACCGGCTGCCCACGGTGCGTGGCCTCGCCACCGACCTGGGTGTCGCCGCGAACACCGTGGCTCGCGCGGTGAAGGAGCTCGAGGCCGCCGGCCTCGTCGTCACCGGCCGCCGGGCCGGCACGACCGTGGCGTCCGGGGCCCACGCGAGCGAGGCCGCCCTCGCGGCGCTCGCGGCGCGCTTCGTCGCGGACGTGCGCGACGCCGGGATCGGTGAGGCCGAGGCGCTCGAC
>NZ_MLJO01000015.1 GCF_001956915.1 Intrasporangium flavum
CGTCGCGCCGGTCCTCGACCTGACGACCCGCATCGAGCACCAGCGCGCCGATCTCGCCGACCAGGGCGCGCTGACGCCCGTGACCCCTCCGGCCACGGGCGCCCGCGCGTCGTTCGTGCTCGCCAGCTGAGGCGGCCCCTCCCTCAGTCGACGAGGCTGCCCCACGTGTTGTTGCCGACGACGCCGTCGACGACGAGGCCCACCTTGGACTGGTAGGACCGCACGGCGGTGTTCGTCGCCGGTCCGAACGAGCCGTCGACCGTCAGCGAGTAGCCGGCGTCGACGAGCTCGCGCTGCAGGCCCTTGACCGCCTCGCCGCTGCTGCCCTCGCGAAGCACCGGCAGGATCGAGTACCACGTGTTGTTGCCGACGACGCCGTCGACGGTGAGGCCGTGCGCCGACTGGTAGGACCGCACCGCTGACTCGGTGCCCGAGCCGAAGATCCCGTCGGCCGTGACCGACCGGCCCGAGGCGCGCAGCATGTACTGCAGGGTGCGCACCGCCGAGCCGCTGCTGCCGTTGCGCAGCACCGGCAGGCTCGTCTCGGTCGTGCCGCCGCCCGTGCCGCCGGTGCCGTACTTGGCGAGCACGTCGTTGGCGTAGGCGATGCGCTGCGTCGTCGCGCAGGTGCCACAGCGCTCGAACTTCTGCATGAACACCGTCGTGGCGGTGCTCACCGACGTCGACGCCCGCAGGTCGGCGAGGCCGTAGCCGGAGAAGGTCGTCAGCTCGTACCAGGTGAAGTCGAGCTGGGCCCCGAGCGCGTAGCGGCTGCGACCGCTGAGCCCGGCGTACCAGACCATGTTGTCGCGGCTGTCGGTGTCCCAGCGACCGCCCTCGGACCACTGGGCGATGCCCATGCCCGGGCCGCCGGCCTGGTTGGCGTACGGGTTGATCGGGCTGCCGGACTCCTGGATGAGGTTGCCGACGATGCCGGCGGACTGGCGCTCCGTGAGGCCCTTGGACACGAAGTAGTCGAAGGCGATCTCGTCGTTGCTGGCCGCCGACGCGCTCGGTGCCACGGCGACGCCGAGCACGAGCACGGCGACCGCCGCGAGCAGGCCGGACAACGTCCGGCGATGGGTCTTCATCGGTGGATCCTCCTGTGCGATCGAGTGGTTCGGGTACGGCTCACCTCAGGCGAGCAGCCTGCTCCACGTGTTGAGACCCACGACGGCGTCGGGGTCGAGGGCGTTCGCGGTCTGGAAGGACCGCACCGCCGAGGCCGTGCCGGAGCCGAAGACGCCGTCGACGGTGACGGTGTTGCCCTTGGCCGTCAGGGCCGTCTGGACGCCGCGGACCGCGTCGGAGGTCTGGCCCTGGCTGCACGTCACGGCGAGCGGCGACTCCCACGTGAGACGGCCGATGCTGCCGTCGGCCGTCAGGCCCTTGGACTGCTGGAACGACACGACGGCGGACTTCGTGCCGGGCCCGAAGGCGCCGTCCACCGACAGGCTGCGGCCGGAGTGGCGCAGCAGGTACTGCGCCGTCGTGACACGGAAGCCGGACGCCCCCTGCGAGAGTGTCGGCCACGAACGCGTCGGCGGCGGAGGGGGATTCGTCGTGCCGAGCTTGGCGGCCACCTCGGAACGCAGCTGGGGGAGCCTGGCGTACAGGGCATCTCCCGGGCAGTCGGTGTCGAGGAAGTCACGGTGGCCGTAGATGTCCTCCGGGCCCAGGCCGTAGGTCTGGCACAGGTAGGCGCAGAGGTTCACCAGGGCGGTCCACTGCGCGCTGGTCGGCAGGACCGTCATGTACGTGCCCTCGTTCTCGATGCCGATCGACGTCGAGTTCTGGCCCGTGCAGTGCGCCCCCAGCGGGAACACGCTGCTCGTGCCGGAGCCGAGGCCCTCGACCGAGCGGTGTCGGCCCTCGAGCGTGTAGCCGCCACGGCTGATCGTGAACTGCTGCCCCGAGTCGATCCAGCCGCGCGCGAAGTGCCACTGCTGGATGTTGCGGGCGATCGTGTACGCGGCGGCCTGCGAGTAGTCGGTCGTGTTCGCCGAGTCCGTGTGGTGCACGAGGATCTTCTGCGGCGGACCGACCATGCTGATGGTCGACGTCGCGGGCTGGGCGCCCCACGTGGCGCACCCGATGATGGCCGGCCGCGCGACGGCGGCGTTGGCCGGCCCGGCCTTGCCGACGGACAGGGCGCCGAGGCCCCCCGCGCCGAGCAGTCCTCCGAGGACCGCCCGGCGCGAGGGACGCGGGGCCGCGTTGGCGCTCAGATCCCGCACTGGGACGCGCTCCAGGTCTGGCCCGAGCGGATGTCGACGTGGGTGTGGTCCGAGTGGCCCGGGTAGCCCGGCCCGAAGATGCCGCCCATGCCGGCGTAGCGTGCGTTCTGGGCGATCTTGCACAGCGTCGTGCCGCTGTCGGCCGGCACGAGGTCGAGCGCCGTGCCGTACGTGTGCTGCCCACCACCGGTGCCGCCGACGCCGGCGTCGCAGGCCTTGTCGCGGAAGCCCGACGTGACGCGCAACGGGTGGTCGCCCATCCGGTGGCGCAGCGCCTCGGCCCGCCACATGACGCGCTTGAGGTTCTCCCGGGCGGTGGCCAGGGACACCGACCCGTTGCCGTTGAGGCCGCGGCCGCAGTTCTCGCTGGCCTCGGCGTAGCTGAAGTGGATCGGCGTGCAGTCGGGGTCCTGCAGCGCGTAGATCTTGGAGAACGTGGCGGGTCCGGCGACCCCGTCGGCCGCGAGGCCGTAGGCCGACTGGAAGTTCTTGACCGCGGTGGTCGTCTGGCCGCCGTACTGGCCGTCGATGGCCATGTTGACGCCGTAGCCGGCCCAGCCGGCGACGCGGATCTGCAGCTGGCTGACGTCCGAGCCCGACGTGCCGTTGCTCAGCGTGCGGCTCCACGTGTAGCACTCGTCGGCGTGCGCCGTCGGGGCAGTGGCGGTCACCGTGGCCGTGGCGACGGTGAGGCCGCCGATGGCGAGGGTCATGGCCGCGAGAGATCGGGCCAGTCGTGAGGTGCGCATGTGCGTGTCCTTTCGTGAGTTGCCGTGTCCCTGCGTCTCGAGCGTGTCCGAGCGGTCCGCGAACCGCGCGCCGAGCGGATGGGGAGCACTCCCCATCCGGCCGTCCCAGCGTCGCCACCCGCGCACCCGGGCGCCCACGCACTCCGACCCGGACATTGCGTTGTCCGGGCTCGCGCGACCCGGACACCGGCCGTGTCCGACCGGACATCCACCGGTGTCCGTGGGCCCGCGAGCGCCGGCGCGACACCGTCAGGGCAACGGCCGGCGATCCGCCGCCGGTACCGACCCGAGGAGGAACCCATGAACAGCAAGCTCGTCGCCGGAGTCGTCAGCGTGGCCGCGGCCGTCAGCGTCGGCGTCGCCGCCGCCCCATCGGCCCAGGCGTCCTCGATGTACGGCTGCAGCTACCCCAAGGTCTGCCTCAAGGACGGCAGCTACCAGTCCGGCACGGTGTTCTGGGGCGGGCAGGACACGATCTACCAGAACCTGCCCTCCTCGGGGCAGAACCGGGCCGACTCCGTCGTCAACACCCGCAACGACGACTCGGTGTGGCTGCTCGACACCGGCTCCTCGCCCGACCGGTACATCTGCATCCCGCGCAACACCGCCGTGAACCTCGGCGACTACACCCTGTCCGGCACGAACACCTGGGCCAACGACGTCGACACCGTGCGCATCTGGAGCGACGGCGGCACGTGCTCCGGCACCTACCACGTCGTCACCGGCACGGTGCCCGACGGCTGGCGCGGCTGAGCCGACCGGCCACGCGAGGGGCCCGGCGCGTCGCCGGGCCCCTCGCCGTGCTCTGCCCGGGCCCCGAGTTGCGAGGCCGTTGCCCCTCCCCCACGATTCGACTGCGGGACCCCGCAGGTCCCGTCTTCGCGCGGGCCGCCCTGCGGCCCAGACCGATCAGGGGACGGTATGGACGGAGATTTCGGTACGGCTCTGCGGCGGATGCGCCGTACGGCCGGGTTGACCCAGGAGGCGCTGGCCGAACGGTCGGGCCTCAGCGTCGAGGGCATCAGCGCCCTCGAACGGGGCCATCGGCGCTACCCACGCGCCGACACGGTCCAGCTGCTCGCGGACGGCCTCGGCCTCGCCCCCGATGACCGGGGTGCCCTCGCGGCCGCCTCCCGCCGACCCCGCGCCACCCCCACCACCGCCCGCCACGACGTCCCGCGGCAGCTGCCGGCGCGCGCACCCGCTTTCACCGGACGCGCCGCCGAGCTGGGGCGCATCACGGCGCTGCTCGCCGACCCGGAGCGGCGCGACTCCCCCGTCGTCGTCGCGGTCGTCGGGATGGGCGGCCTCGGCAAGACGACCCTCGCGGTACACGCCGCCGCGGCCGTCGTCGACGACTACCCGGACGGCCAGCTCTACCTCGACCTGCGCGGCCACGACGCCCGGGCACCGCTGCCGCCGCAGCGCGCCCTCTCCTTCCTCGTCGGCTCGCTCGGGGGCGATGCCGGCGAGGTGCCCGACGACGTCGACCAGGCGGCGGCGATCTTCCGCTCGCTCGTGTCCGGCTCGCGGCTGCTCATCGTCCTCGACAACGCCGCCGACGCCACCCAGGTGGAGCCGCTGCTGCCGGCGGCCCCGGGGTGCGCCGTTCTCGTCACGAGCCGGCGGGCGCTGACCGGACGCGTCGGCGTGCACCACGTGCCCCTCGACGTGCTGCCCGAGCACGAGTCCCGCCGCCTGCTCGACGAGCTCGTCGGCGCCGACCGCCTCGCCACCGACCCAGACGCCGCCGCCGAGCTCGCGCACGCGTGCGGCGGCCTGCCCCTCGCGCTGCGGATCGTCGCCTCGCGGCTGACCGCCCGCCCGTCGTGGCCGCTGGAGTTCCTCGCCTCGCGCCTCGCCGAGGCCCGCACCTGCCTCGGCGAGCTGCGCTGCGGCGACCTCGCGGTGCGCTCGAACATCGCCCTGTCGGTCGAGCACCTCGAGTCGAGCGAGGACCCCGTCGACGCCGCGGCCGCGCTCGTGCACCTGTGGTGCGGCCTGCTGCCCTCGGCGTCCCTCTCGGTCCCGGCCGTCGCCGCGCTCACCGGCCTGCCCGACGACGACGCGGCCACCGCGCTCGAGCGGCTCGCCGACGTCAGCCTCGTCGAGACGACGACGCCGGGCCGGTACCGCGTCCACGACCTCGTGCAGGCGGTGGCGCGCGAGCGGGCCGAGGCCACGCTGGCACCGCACGAGACGGCGGCCGCCCTCGAGCGGCTGCTCGCGTTCTACGTCGCCGTCGCCTGGCGCACCCGCCACCACAGCCGTGGCGTGCCCCGCGGCGTCGACGAGGCCGCCCTGACGGCGCCGTCCGGTGCGCTCGTCGAGAGCTCCGCCTGCCTCGACCTGCTCGTCGCCGACGCCGACCAGATCGTCGGCCTCGCCCAGACCTTCGCCACGGCCGACCACCCGGCCCGACGCCACGTGCCGTGGCTCGCCCTCGGGCTCATCACCTACTACGTCGCCCGCGTCGACACGGCCGGCTGGCCGGAGATGCTCGGGCTCGCCCTGGCGGCGGCCGCGGCCGAGGCGCCGGACGCGTCGCCGTCGCTCGTCGGGCACCTGCACGAGGACCTCGCCCTGGCCCTGAGCGGGCGGGGCGAGCACGCCGCCGCCCTCGAGGAGGCGCGCCGCGCCGCCGGCACCTTCCACGCCTGCGGCCACGCCTCGGCCGAGGCCGCGGCGCTCGGCACCGTCGCCATCGTCCTCGGACGCCTCGACCGCGTCGGCGAGGCCATCGAGCTGCGCACGCGGGCCCTCGAGCTGAGCGAGCGAGCCGGCGACACCCGGGCCGTCGCGGCGGCGCACCGCGACCTCGGGCTGCTCCACTCCCGACGCGGCGACCTCGCCACCGCCGTCGTCCACGAGCAGCGCTCGCTCGACCTCTACACGCGGATCGGCGTCCGGCGCGGCATCGCCATGGCGTCGGTCAACCTCGGCGTCATGCTCCGCGACAGCGGCCACCTCGAGCCCGCCCGCCGCCACATCGAGCAGAGCCTGGCCATCTACCGCGAGATCGGCGACCGCGCCGGCGTCACCGAGTCGCTCGACGAGCTCGGCTACTGGCACCTGGTCTCCGGCGACCCCGACCGCGGCCTCACGGTGCTGACCGACGGCCTGGCCCTCGTCGTCGCCGCCGACGCCGGGCAGTGGGAGGCGAGCATCCGCAAGCGGCTCGGCCTCGCGCTCCTGCGGCTCGGGCGCCGCGACGAGGCCGAGCAGCACTGGCACGCCGCGCTGCGCATCCACGTGCGGCGCGGTGAGTGGCGGGCCGTGGCCGAGGCCCGCCAGCTGCTCGGCACCGTCGCGGTCCCGGCGGCCTCAGCCCGGTAGCCGCGTCTCCTCGGCCCGCTCGACGACGTGGTCGACGAGGCCGAACTCGACCGCCTGACGGGCGGTGAGCACCTTGTCGCGGTCGGTGTCGAGGCGCAGCTGCTCGATGCTGCGCCCTGTGTGCCGGCTCAGCACCTCCTCGACCTCCGAACGGACGCGGAGCAGCTCGTCGGCCTGGAGGGCGAGGTCGCTGACGGTGCCCTGCCCACCGGCCGACGGCTGGTGGAGCAGGACGCGCGAGTGGCGCAGCGCGAAGCGCCGCCCCGGCTCGCCGGCCGCGAGGAGCACGGCCGCGGCCGACGCCGCCTGGCCCAGGCACCAGGTCGCCACCGGCGTCGGCACGTACTGCATCGTGTCGTAGATCGCCATGAGCGCCGTGAACGAGCCGCCCGGGCTGTTGACGTAGAGCGACACCTCGCGCTCGGGCGCGACATCGGACAGGTGGAGCAGCTGGGCCATGACGACGTTGGCCACGCCGTCGTCGATCTCGGTGCCCACGAAGATGATCCGCTCCTGGAGCAGCCGGCTGTAGATGTCGAAGCTGCGCTCGCCGGCGGGGGTGCGCTCGACGACGTAGGGGATCGTGTAGCTGCTCACCGCAGGCCCACCTTCCGCTCGACGCCCTGCGGCCGGACGTCGGCGAGCGAGGCGACGACGTGGTCGACGATGCCGTAGGCCTGCGCCTCCTCGGCGCTGAACCAGCGGTCGCGCTCGCTGTCGAGGGTGATCTGCTCGACGCTCTGGCCGGTGTGCTCGGCCTGCAGCTCGTTGACGCTGCGCTTGACGGCCTTGAGGTTGTTGGCCTGCACCTCGACGTCGGCGGCCGTGCCCTGGATGCCGGCCGAGGGCTGGTGCATCATGATCCGCGCGTTGGGCAGGGCGAACCGCTTGCCGGGCGTGCCGGCTCCGAGGAGGAACTGCCCCATCGAGGCCGCGAACCCGAGCGCCAGCGTCGACACGTCGTTGGGGATGACGCGCATCGTGTCGTAGATGGCCAGGCCCGCGGTGACGGAGCCGCCGGGACTGTTGACGTAGAGGCTGATGTCGCTGCGCGGGTCGCGCGCCGACAGGAGCAGGAGCTGGGCCGTGATCCGGTTGGCGACGGGGTCATCGACCTCGGACCCGAGCACGATGATCCGCTGGTGGAGCAGCTGCATCGACAGCTGGTCGTCCAGCGCGGCTGGTGCGAGTTGGTCGGTCATGCCCCCAGCGTGCGGCCCGACGCGTCGTCCGGAGGTGCGTCTCTGCCGCGGGCGGATACGCCCCCGGCGGACGGATCGCCGGGGGTCGGGGTCCGGGCACCGGTAGGTTGCCCTGCATGGAAGCCGACGTCGTCGTCGTGGGAGCCGGCCTGGCCGGGCTCGTCGCCACCGCCGAGCTCGCCGATGCCGGCAAGCGGGTGGTGCTCGTGGACCAGGAGGGCGAGCAGTCGCTCGGCGGCCAGGCGTTCTGGAGCTTCGGGGGACTGTTCCTCGTCGACTCGCCCGAGCAGCGGCGCATGGGCATCCGGGACTCCATCGAGCTGGCGACCCAGGACTGGATGGGCTCGGCGCAGTTCGACCGCGACGAGGACTTCTGGCCGCGCAAGTGGGCCGAGGCCTACCTGCACTTCGCCGCCGGCGAGAAGCGGGCCTGGCTGCACGACCTCGGCCACCGGCTCTTCCCCGTCGTCGGGTGGGCCGAGCGCGGTGACGGCCGCGCCGACGGGCACGGCAACTCCGTGCCGCGCTTCCACATCACGTGGGGCACGGGCCCGGGCATCGTCGAGCCCTTCGAGCGTCGGGTGCGGGCCGGCGTCGCGGCCGGACGCGTCACCCTCGCCCTGCGCCACCGCGTCGACGAGCTCGTCGAGTCCGGCGGCGTCGTCAGCGGCGTCCGCGGCGCGGTCCTCGCACCGGACGACGCGCCGCGCGGGCGCCCGACGAACCGCGAGGTCGTCGGCGACTTCGAGATCACCGCCCAGGCGGTCATCGTCACGAGCGGCGGCATCGGCGGCGACCACGACCTCGTGCGGAAGGCCTGGCCCGAGCGGCTCGGGACGCCACCGAGGCGGATGGTCGCAGGCGTGCCGGCGCACGTCGACGGCCGGATGCTCGGCATCACCGAGGCCGCCGGTGGCCGGGTCATCAACCCCGACCGGATGTGGCACTACACCGAGGGCCTGCGCAACTGGGACCCGATCTGGGACAACCACGGCATCCGCATCCTGCCCGGGCCCTCGTCGCTGTGGGTCGACGCGACGGGCCGGCGGTTTCCGGCGCCCTACTTCCCCGGGTTCGACACCCTGGGCACGCTCGGGCACATCATGCGCACCGGCCACGACTACTCGTGGTTCGTGCTGACCCAGAAGATCATCGAGAAGGAGTTCGCCCTCTCCGGCTCGGAGCAGAACCCCGACCTCACCGGCAAGGACGTGCGCCAGGTGCTCGGACGCGTCCGGCCGGGGGCGCCGGCGCCGGTCGAGGCGTTCAAGCGGCACGGCGAGGACTTCGTCGTCGCCGACACCCTCGAGCAGCTCGTCGCGGGCATGAACGCGCTGACGGGCGAGGACCTCGTCGACGAGACGGCGCTGCGGGCCACCATCGTGGCCCGCGACAACGAGATGGCCAACGACTTCGGCAAGGACGCGCAGGTCACAGCCATCCGCGGCGCGCGGAACTACCGCGGCGACAGGCTGATCCGCGTGGCCACACCGCACCGGCTCCTCGACCCCAAGGCCGGTCCGCTCATCGCGGTGCGGCTCAACATCCTGACCCGCAAGACCCTCGGCGGCCTCGAGACCGACCTCACCGGACGCGTCATGCGCGCCGGCGGCGAGCCGCTGCCGGGCGTGTACGCGGCGGGCGAGGTGGCCGGGTTCGGCGGGGGCGGGATGCACGGCTACAACTCCCTCGAGGGCACCTTCCTCGGCGGCTGCCTCTTCAGCGGCCGCACGGCCGGGCGCTCCGTGGCGGCGGCGCTCTGACCGGCGGACGCTCGCTACCCAAACCGAACCCCAGCCCTTATCTTTACCCCGTGAATTCATCGCAGGCATCCCCCGGCTCGCAGGCGTCACTGCGCGAAGCCAACCGCCTGCGCGTCCTCGAGGCCCTGCGCGACCAGGGCGCCATGACCCAGGTCGAGATCGCCGGCGCGACCGGGCTGTCCCCGGCGACCGTCTCGAACATGGTCAAGGAGCTCGACGCAGCGGCCGTCGTCGAGCTGGCCCCGAGCATCCGCAACGGCCGCCGCGCCGTCCTCGTCAAGCTGGCGACCGGCAACACGCTGCTGGCCGGCATCGCCTTCGGCGACCGCGACGTGCGCGTCGCCGTGGCCACCGGACCGCGCGACGTCATCGGGCGCCAGCGCATGCCCCTGCCGAAGGACCACGCCGCCGACGAGGGCATGGAGCGCGCCGCCCGCCTGCTCCACGACCTCGTCGAGAAGGCCGGTCGCGAGATGCCCGACATCAAGGCCGTCGGTGTCGGGATCCCCGCCCCGGTCGACAGCGTGACGGGCCAGGTCGGGTCCGAGAGCATCCTGCCCGGGTGGCGGGGCGTCGACGTCGCCGACGAGATGAGCGGGCGCATCGGCGCCCCCGTGTCGGTCGACAACACGGCGAATCTCGGCGCCCTCGGTGAGCTGAGATGCGGTGCGCTGCAAGGGATCTCGGATGCGGCCTACATCAAGCTCTCCTACGGCGTCGGGGCCGGGTTGGTGCTCGGCGGCGAGCTGTTCCGCGGCCATGCCGGCACGGCCGGCGAGATCGGCCACCTCACCATCGACGAGCACGGCCCGATCTGCCGGTGCGGCAACCGCGGCTGCCTCGAGACCTTCATCGGGTCGCCGGCGCTGACCGAGGCGCTGGCGGGCTCGCACGGCCGCCTGACGCTGCGCGACCTCGTGGCGCGCGCCCTCGACGGCGACATCGGCTGCCGCCGGGTCCTCGAGGACGCCGGACGCCACCTCGGGGTGGCCGTGGCGGGCCTGGTCAACCTGCTCAACCCCCAGGTCGTCGTGGTCGGCGGCCAGCTCTCGGCCGTCGGCGACCTCATCACCGACCCGATGCGCCGCGCGCTCGAGCGCAGCGCGATCCCGAGCGCCGCCGCGTCGGTGGAGATCCGTCGGTCCGAGCTCGACACCGACGCCGACGTCGTCGGCGCGATCGTCGCCGCGGAGGCGCTCCACGCGTCCCGCGAGGGCCTCATGGTAACGATTACGTCCACTTCTTGAATTCAAGGCTTGACGCCAAGGCCGCGCACACGCTGTACTCCGTACGGCCGCACCACCGAGGTTGCCGGCGCAAGAACAAGGGAGTTCCACACCATGCGTGCTCGCTCGACCCGTCTGGCCGGCCTCGTCCTCGCCGCCGGCCTCGGCATCACCTCGCTCGCCGCGTGCGGCGGCAACAGCAACGGCTCGACCTCCGGAAGCAGCGGCGGGGCAGCCGCCGGCGGCAAGAAGATCGCCCTCCTGCTGCCCGAGTCGAAGACCACCCGCTACGAGACGTTCGACCGCCCGCTCTTCGAGGCCGCCGTCAAGGCCTCGTGCGCGGACTGCCAGGTCATCTACAGCAACGCCGACCAGGACGCCAGCAAGCAGCAGCAGCAGGCCGAGGCCGCGCTGACGCAGGGCGCCAACGTCCTCGTCCTCGACCCGGTCGACGGCAAGGCCGCCGCGTCGGTCGTCGCCAGCGCCAAGAGCAGCGGCGTCCCCGTCGTCGCCTACGACCGCTTCATCGACGGCGCCGACTACTACGTGTCCTTCGACAACGAGACCGTCGGCAAGCTGCAGGCCCAGACCCTCGTCGACCTCGTCAAGAAGAGCGGCAAGACCTCCGGCGACCTCGTCATGATCAACGGCTCGCCGACCGACCCGAACGCCGCCGACTTCAAGAAGGGCGCGCACAGCGTCATCGACGGCAGCGGCTTCAAGGTCGCCGCCGAGTACGACACCCCGGACTGGAGCCCCGACAAGGCCCAGCAGTGGATGGAGGGCCAGATCTCCGCGGTCAAGGGCAGCCTCGTCGGCGTCTACGCGGCCAACGACGGCACCGCGGGTGGCGCGATCGCGGCCCTCAAGGGTGGCGGCGTCAACCCGCTGCCGCCGGTGACCGGCCAGGACTCCGAGCTGGCCGCGATCCAGCGCATCCTCACCGGCGACCAGGCGATGACGATCTACAAGCCGATCAAGCCCGAGGCCGAGGCTGCCGCCAAGGCCGCCCTCGCCCTCGCCGCCAAGGAGACGCCGGAGAAGTCCGGCGACTTCAAGGGCATCGCGGCCACGATCCTGGACCCGATCGCCGTGACGAAGGACAAGATCAAGGACACCGTCGTCAAGGACGGCATCTACAAGACCGCCGACATCTGCTCCGGCAGCGCCGCGTCCGCCTGCGCGGCCGCCGGCATCAGCTGACGCACTCCGGGTGCGGGCGGCGCCGACCGGGCCGCCCGCACCCCCGCTCCCCTCCACCGGCACCACCCTCCCGCTCCCTCTCCGACCGAAGGACGGCCCCATGACCGGCACGACCGCCACCACCTCGCCGCCACCTGCACCGACGCAGACGGCCGTGCTCTCGCTGCGCGGCATCTCCAAGCGCTTCGGTGCGGTCCAGGCCCTCTCGAACATCGACTTCGACGTCAACCCGGGCGAGGTCGTCGCGCTCGTCGGCGACAACGGCGCCGGCAAGTCGACGCTCGTCAAGACGATCGCCGGCGTCTACACGCCTGACGCCGGCACCATGGAGTTCGCCGGATCGCCCGCGACGGTCTCCTCCCCCGCCGAGTCGCAGCGGCTCGGCATCGCGACGGTCTTCCAGGACCTCGCCCTGTGCGACAACCTCGACGTCGTCGCCAACCTCTTCCTCGGCCGCGAGCTGCGCACCGGCCGGGCCCTCGACGAGGTGCGGATGGAGCAGGAGAGCTGGCGGCTGCTGCGCCAGCTCTCGGCCCGCATCCCGTCGGTGCGCATCCCCGTCGCGAGCCTCTCCGGCGGCCAGCGCCAGACGGTCGCCATTGCACGCTCGCTGCTCGGTGACCCCAAGGTCGTCATGCTCGACGAGCCCACCGCGGCCCTCGGCGTCGCACAGACCGCGGAGGTGCTCAACCTCGTCGAGCGCCTGCGCGAGAACGGGCTCGGCGTCATCCTCATCAGCCACAACATGAGCGACGTCATGGCCGTCGCCGACCGCGTCACCGTGCTCCGGCTCGGGCGCAACAACGGAACGTTCGACGTCAGCCGGACCAACGTGCAGGAGATCATCGCCGCGATCACCGGCGCCACGACCAACGCGGTGTCCGAGCGGGCCTCCCGGCGCGCCCAGGCCGAGCCGACCGAGACGCAGGAGCAGCAGTGAGCACCACGACGCCCGACCCGACGCGCGACGCGACCACCGCCGAGCCCGCCCCGGCCCCGGCGCTGCCGGCCGACCTGCAGGACGAGCGCCTCATCGCCGAGGCCGGCGTCGCCGGCGCGGCCCGCGCCTTCCTCGCCCGGCTGCGCAGCGGCGACCTCGGCGCGCTGCCGGTCGTCGTCGGCCTCGTCATCATCTGGGTCGTCTTCCAGAGCCTCAACGACGCGTTCCTGTCGCCCCGCAACCTCGTCAACCTGACGCTGCAGAGCGCGGCCATCGGCACCATCTCGATCGGCATCGTGCTCGTGCTGCTGCTCGGCGAGATCGACCTGTCCGTCGGCTCGATCAGCGGCCTCGCGGCGGCGATCGTCGCGGTCGGCACCGTCGAGCGCGGCTGGCCGGCGGTCGTCGCCATCGTCGCGGCGATCCTGGCCGGCACGGTCATCGGCATCGCCTACGGCGCGATCTACACCCGGTTCGGCGTGCCGAGCTTCGTCATCACGCTCGCGGGCCTGCTCGGCTTCCTCGGCCTGCAGCTCAAGGTCCTCGGCGAGACCGGCTCGATCAACCTGCCGTTCGACTCGGGCCTGGTGAAGTTCGCCCAGCAGACGTTCCTGCCGCCCGTCGTGGCCTACGTCCTCGCACTGCTCGTCGTCGCGGCCTACGCGGCGACCCGCCTGCGGGCCAACGCCCGCCGTGACGCCGCCGGCCTGTCGACGACGCCGGTCGGCTTCGTCGCCGCGCGCACCGCCGGCCTCGCGCTCGTCCTCATCGCGCCCATCGCGGTGCTCAACCAGGACCGTGGCGTGTCGGTGATGTTCCTCGTGTTCCTCGCGCTCGTCGTCGTCATGGACTTCGTGATCCGCCGTACCGGCTGGGGCCGCTCGGTCATGGCGGTCGGTGGCAACGTCGAGGCCGCCCGTCGGGCCGGCATCAACGTGCGACGCATCTACCTCACGGTCTTCGCGCTGTGCTCGACGTTCGCGGCGGTCGGCGGCATCTTCGCCGCGGCTCGCCTCGCGGCCGCCAACCAGAGCAGCGGCGGCGCCGACACCAACCTCAACGCCATCGCCGCGGCCGTCATCGGCGGCACGAGCCTCTTCGGCGGACGGGGCTCGGCCTACGCGGCGCTGCTCGGCATCCTCGTGATCCAGTCGATCAGCAACGGCCTGGCCCTCATCAACCTCGGCTCCCCGGAGCGGTACATGATCACCGGCGCGGTGCTGCTCCTCGCCGTGACGGTGGACGCGCTGAGCCGGCGCAGCCGGGCGGCCCACGGGCGGGCCTGACGCGCCAGTCGCGTCGGGCGTGCCGGGGTCGGCACGAGACCTTCGCCGACGGTCGGTCGGCGGGGGCGGGAGGAGGGCCCGGCGGTGGGAGACCACCGCCGGGCCCTCTGGCGTCCGCGAACTCAGCGCGGCGACGGCTGCCACTCGCGCCGCAGCAGTCCGTGGACCCACGAGTCGGAGACGACGCCGCCGACGACGCAGTCCTCGCGCAGCGTCCCCTCGAGGACGAACCCGAGCTTCTCGAGCACCCGGGCCGAGGCCGGGTTGCGGGTGTCGACCTCGGCCTGGACGCGGTTGAGGTCGAGGGCACCGAAGGCCCACTCGAGCAGGGCCCGGGCGGCCTCGGTGGCGTAGCCGTGCCCCCACGCGGCCTCGCCGAGGCAGTAGCCGAGCGACGCGCTGCGGAAGTCGGGGTTCCACCGGTTGAGGGTGATCCACCCGAGGAAGACGCCGTCGTCGGCACGCTCGAGGACGAGCCGCACGCCGGTCCCCTCCTCCTCCATCCGGCGGCTCACGTCGAGGAACTTCTGCGCCCGGGCCGGGTCGGTCCACGGCGGCGAGTCCCAGTAGCGGAGCACCGTCGCGTTGCTCTGCAGGGCGTAGAGGTCGCCGGCGTCGGTGTCGGCGAACGGGCGGAGCCGGAGGCGGGCGGTGGCCAGCGTGGGAGCAGGCAGCGTCATGCGCGTCATGCTCTCCCCGCGACCACCGCCCGGGCAACCGAGTTCCCTGCGGCGCAACGCCCCTCAGCCGACCGGCACCTCCGGCCGCACGGGGGACACGGCCTCGGCGAGCGGAGCGGAGGCCCCTCGTCGTCCGGCGGCCGTCGCGGAGAGGAGCACCACGAGGCCGAGGCCACTCAGGGCCGCGCCGACCCACAGCGGCGAGGTCCAGCCGAGGCCCGCGGCGATGGCGAGGCCCGAGAGCCAGACGCCGAGGAAGTTGCCGACGTTGAAGGCGGCGATGTTGGTCGAGGAGGCCATCGTCGGGGCGGCCGACGCGTGCTCGAGCACCCGCATCTGCAGGCCGGGCACCGTGGCGAACCCGAAGAAACCCATGGCGAGGAGCATCGCGGCGGCGCCCCAACGGCTGCCGGCGAGCAGGCCGAAGGCGACGAGGGAGGCGCCGAGGGCGATCGTCAGGGTCACGAGCGTGCGGGTCAGGGCGCGGTCGGCCCAGCGGCCACCGAGGAGGTTGCCGGCGAACAGCCCCGCCCCGAAGAGCACGAGCAGCCACGGCACGGCCGACTCGCCGAAGCCGGACACGCGGGTCAGCAGCGGCTCGACGTACATGAACGCCCCGAACATCCCGCCGAAGACGAGCACCGTCATGGCGAGGGAGTACCAGACCTGCGCCGAGCGGAACGCCGCGAGCTCGGTGCGCAGCGACGCCGCTCGCCCCGTGCCGCCCGGGGCGTGACCCGCCACCGGCGCGTCGGGGACGAGGAGTGCGATCCCGGCGAGGGCCACGACGCCGACGACGGCGATGACCGCGAAGGTGGCCCGCCAGCCCCACTGCTGCCCGACGAAGGTGCCGAGCGGGACGCCGAGGACGTTGGCGAGCGTCAGCCCGCCGAACATGATCGAGATGGCGCCGGCCTTGCGGTCGGCCGGCACGAGCGAGGCGGCGAGCACCGAGCCGATGCCGAAGAAGGCACCGTGGGCGAGGGCCGCGACGACGCGTCCGGCGAGCAGGGCGGCGTAGCCACCCGCGAGGGCGGAGGCCGCGTTGCCGACGACGAAGAGCACCATGAGGGCGAGGAGGGCGCGCTTGGGGCGCCAGGCGCCGATGAGCGGCGTCAGACCGAGGGCGCCGACGACGACCGCCAGCGCGTAGCCGCTGACGAGGTAGCCGGCCGTCGGGATCGTGACCGCCATGTCGGTGGCGACGGCCGAGAGCAGGCCGGCGATGACGAACTCGGTGAGGCCGATGCCGAAGCCACCGAGGGCGAGGGCGATGAGGCCGAGGGGCATGCGAGGAGTCCTTCCGGGAGGACGCGGGAGCGTCGGGGCGCGTCGTTGTCGTCGCCGATAGGCCGCGTGTGCAACTAACTGACCGGATCGAAGTTAGTTGCACACGCGGGATATTGCAAGCGCGGGTTAGAATGGACGCATGGGTATCGCCGACTCCGCCGTGGAGGTGCGCGCCAACGGGTGGCGCACGCTCGCGGCGCTCCACGGGCACATCGAGGCCGCGCTCGAGCGCGAGCTGAGCCGCGAGCACGGCGTCTCCGCCGTCGAGTTCACCGTCCTCGACGCCCTCTCCCGCCAGGACGGCTGGCACATGCGGATGTCGCAGCTGGCCCGCGCCGCCGCCCTCTCCTCCTCGGCCACGACCCGCCTCGTCAACCGGCTCGAGGAGCGCGGCCTGCTGACCCGCGTCCTCTGCGCCGACGACCGCCGCGGCATCTACACCGAGCTGACGGCGAGCGGCCGGAGCCTGCACCGGGCCGCGTCACCGACCCACGACCGCGTGCTCGAGGCCTCGCTCGAGCAGGCCCGCGAGGTGCCCGAGCTCGCGCCCCTCGTCGACTTCCTCCACGCGCCGGCGTCAGCGTCAGCGGCTGCGACGCGTCGCTGAGGCTCAGGCCTCGGGACGCTCCCGCACCGGCTCGCCGACCACGCGGCGCACGAGGTCGGGGGCCGAGCCGTCGACCCACGCCTCGAGCCGGGCGTGCAGCCACGGCACGAGGGCCCACGTCGCGAACCACACGACGAGCACGCCCACGGCCACCCCGGTGACGACGTCGTGCCAGTAGTGCGCGCCCGTGACGACGCGCGAGACGCCGACCGCGATCGCGACCGGGACGGCGAAGCGCCACCACGTCGGGGCGAGCACGACGACGGCCGTCGCGAGCGACGCGGCGATGACGGCGTGGTTGCTCGGCCACGAGTAGTCGCCCGGCGGCGGGCAGGCCGCGAGCGGGTGCACGGCGAGGGTGCGGCACGGCCGCTCCTCCCCCACGAGCGACTTGACGACCTCGCTCAGCACGTACGCACCGACCGTCGTGACCGCGGCAGCGACCGCGACCGCGACGTGGTCGAGGCCACGCGACCGGGCCCGCCACGCGAGGAAGGCGGCCGCGCCGAGCAGCACGATGATGCCGAGCTCGCCGACGACCTCGAAGAGCGCACCGAGCGGTCCGGGCAGGGCCGTACCGAACGCCGCGGTCGCCCGGTACAGGGGCTCGCGCGCCACGGTGAGCAGCAGGACGAGGACGAGGCACCCGCCCACGGCGGGCAGCACCCCGGAGCCGCCGATGCGGCGGCGGACGTCGGCGGTGCTGCTCGGGCGAAGAGACATGGGCACGACCGTAGGCCACCAACCTGACAGCCGCCTGCCACCCCCCGTACAGGCGGCGTCCACCTCGGTCGAGACCACGCCCTAGAGGCGGCCGCGGATCGGGGTGCGCTCGACCGGGTCGCCCTCCTCGGGCATCACCATCTCGGCGCGGACGCCGAGCAGGCGCACCTCACGGTCGGGGTCGAGGCGCCCGGCCAGCTCGACGGCGGCCGCGACGACCGCGTCGAGCTCGGTGGTGGGCGCCGGCAGCTTGCGCGCCTTGGTCTGGGTGAAGAACGGGGCGTACCGCACCTTGAGGGTGACCCGGAAGACCGGGCGCCCCTCCTTGACGGTGTCCTCGAAGACCTGGGCGGCGAGCACCCGCACCGCCTCCTGCACCTGCGCCGGCGTCGTGAGGTTCTCCTGGTACGTGGTCTCGCGGCTGTGGCCGCGCGCCACCCACGGCGAGTCGTCGACGACGGCCGAGCCGAGCCCGCGACCGAGCTGGTGGTACCAGACGCCCATCCGCGGGCCGAGCTCGCCGACGAGGACGGACTCGTCGGCATCGGCCAGCTGGCGCACCGTGTGGATGCCGTGGGCCGCGAGCCGCTTGGACACCTTGGACCCGACGCCCCAGAGGTCGACGGTCGGCCGCTCGCCCATGACCTCGAACCAGTTGTCGCGGGTGAGCCGGAAGACGCCGCGGGGCTTGCCGAACCCGGTGGCGATCTTGGCGCGCACCTTGTTGTCGCCGATGCCGACCGAGCAGTGCAGGTCGGTGGCCTCGAGCACGGCCTGCCGGACGCGGGCGGCGAAGGCCTCCGGGTCGTCGGTGTCGACGCCGAGGAACGCCTCGTCCCAGCCGAGCACCTCGACGACGACGCCGAGCGAGCGCAGCGTCTCCATGACCCGGCCCGACGCCTCGGTGTACGCCTCGGCGTCGACGGGAAGGATGACGGCGTCCGGCACCTTGCGCGCCGCCAGCCGCAGCGGCATCCCCGACCCGACGCCGTACTGCCGCGCCTCGTAGCTGGCCGTCGAGACGACGGCTCGCTCGGTGGGGTCGCCGCGACCGCCGACGATGACTGGCCGGCCGGCGAGCTCGGGGTGGCGCAGCACCTCGACGGCGGCGATGAACTGGTCGAGGTCGACGTGGAGCACCCAGCTCGTGGCGGGGGCGGCGCCGTCGGTCATGTCGCCATTGTGCCCACGGCCACCGACGACCCGACGGCTCAGGACCCGCCGATGCGCTTGCCGCGCTTGAAGGTGTAGGTCTCGTGCGTCTCGACGTCCGCCCGCTCGGGCACCCCGGCGGCCGGGTCGGGGTCGACCCGGGAGGGGTCGAGGACCGGGCCGACCGACGCGTCGCCGCCCGGGGCGTCGGGCTCGTCCCAGTCCTCGACGGCGGCGGGTGCCGCTGCGTCCTGGGCCTCGGCCGCGACGACGACCCCGTGGTAGAGCATGAGCGCGGCGAGCGCCGTGACGAGCCACGCCGACACCTCGAGCCCGAGGCTCGTGTGGGCACCGCCGAGGTCGGAACGCAGGACGTGGAGGACGGCCGCGACCCCGCCCACGAGGGCGGCGCCGACGAGCCACAGGGCAGCCGAGCGCCGCGTCGTTGTGCTCACGGGGTCACTCTCGCACAGCACCGCCCGTGCGGGACGTGGGTCCGGCGCGACGTGCCGGGCTGCCGGCTCAGCGGGTCGCCCGAGCGGCCTTCGCCGCGCTCTTCGCCGCAGCCTTCGCGTCCGACTTCGTCGCCCCGGCCACCTGCTTGGCCACCTGCTTCGTCGCCTTGGCCGCCTGCTTCGTCGCCTTGGCCGCCTGCTTCGTCGCGTTCTTCGTCGCGCCCGGAGTGACGGCCGCGGCCGGCTTGGCAGGCTTGGCCGTCTTCGCAGGCTTGGCCGTCTTCGCCGGCTTGGCCGACTTGGGGGCGGCCGGTGCCGTCGTCGCGGGAGCGGTGAGGCCGGTGGGCGTCGCGGGCAGTGCGCCCGTGCCGGCCACGGCGGCCAGGCCGCCGAGTCCCGGCTTCGGGGCGAACGCGTCGGTGGGCAGGATCGGCGCCGACGGCGTCGCCGCGGCGCGCACGACCTCGGCCGTCGCACTCGCGTGCGACGCGCTGCTGCGCGGGGCCGGGGCCGCCGACCCGCCGGCGGCGTGCCGGCTCGGCGGCACGAGCGTGCCGGTCACCGACGGGACCGCGCTGAGCTCGGTGCTCGTGCGGTGCGGCGTGGTCGGCGCCACCGACGCGGACGCCGACGGCGTCGCGGCATGGCTGGAGGCGATCGCCGAGGAGACGGGGACGGGGACGCCGTGCTGGACGGCGTCCTCGCGGCGGGCCGCGGCGTCGACCGAGCCGAGGATGAGCGCGCCGACGGCCACGACGAGCAGGAGGCTGCCGCCGCGCAGGCCACCGACGTGGTGGAGCGTCAGGCGGCCGAGGATGATCGCGGCGGACGCGGCGAGCAGCGTCGAGACGCCGAGGACGACGAGGCCCCCGGTGGGGCCCCCGATGAGCGTGCCGAGCACGACGAGGGCGGCCATCAGTGTGAAGCCGAGGCCGGAGCCCTCGGGGAGCCGGCGACGGCGCGGGCGGGCGAGCAGGTCGACGGTGTCGCGCGGCGCGATGACCGGGCGCGACGGGAGGGTGAAGGCGGCGTCGTCGGCCTCGACGAACGGGCGCGTCTCGTCGTCACCGGTGAGGTCGACGTCGGCGCGCTCGGGCGCCCGGTCGGCGCCGAGGGCGCCATCGGCGGACGCACCGGGTGCACCCGGCTCGGGCAGCGCTGCGGCCCAGAGGTGCCAGCCGCGCGGAGGGACGGGCCACTCGGGGTCGGGCAGGAGCCGCTCGCCGGTCCCGGCGCCCACCGGCACGAGGGCGCGGTCGAGCGAGAGATCGAGCGCCATGCGGTGCATCGTCGTCGTCCTGGACATGTCCGGACCCCCTCCACCCCTCACGATCGGGACCCTCGACCCGACCCCCGCGGACCGTCCCACCGGTCCGTCAGGCTCGAGCGTACGGGGAAAGTCACGAAATGTCCCGCAAAAGGTAAAAGAATGGTCAAGTGCGGCGGATCACGCCCCGCCATCGTCGTGCACGGGGTATAGGCGTCCGGTGAGCCACGCCGCAGTCTGGTCGGCGAAATGTGGGTCGCCCTCGACCCCGGAGGCGCCGATCGGCACGACCCAGCGGCTCGCCGAGCGGTCCGCGAGGTCCCACACGTACCGCGCGACCGGACCGCCGTAGGCACGGTCGGTGACGCCGGGGGCGCTGGCCGCCGCGAGGACGCAGCCCTTGTCGCCCGGCACGGGGTCGGGCGACACGGACGGCGCACCACCGACGCCGTCGAGCGCGTGGAGCGGGTCGAGGCGGTGCCGGTCGCCCCACATGGCGTCCGGGCCGACCGACCCGGCGGCCCGCTCGAGCGCGACCCGGACCCCGACCGAGACGTCGATGCCGAGCGCGTCCGCCCCCTCGACGAGCGTGTGCCAGCCGGCACCGAGCTGGCCGAACGGGTTGGTCCACGCCGCGAAGATCCTCGAGTGGCCGAGGGGTTCGCGCACCGCCGCGAGCTGCGGCTGCTCCGCGAACCAGTGCACGAGCGCCGTGCGCCAGGCCGCGAAGAGCGCGGCCGCGTGGCTGTCGACGTCGCTGTGGCCGTCCCACGCGAGGAGCGTCTCGCGCGCCGCGGCCGCCCGGCCGTCGACCACGGCCGCCTCGACGAGCGGACGCATCGGCTCGGCCTGGCCGTTGAGGGTGTCGACGTGGATCGCCGCGAAGTCCAGGGCGGTGAGGTCGGTGCGGTCGCCGACGAGGGCGCGGATCCGCTCGGCCCGGAAGGGGGTCGCGTAGTCGACGCCGAGGCCGCCGCCGCTCGCCCGGTCGTTGGCACTGACCATGACGTCGTCGACGTCGGTCACCGGTGGCGTGCGGTAGCCGCGCCACGCGTGGCGGGGGTCCCACGCCGGCACCGGCAGCTCGAGGGCCGAGGGGTCGCGGTCGGGCACGCGGCCGGCGACGACGTGCCGGACGCGTCCGGTCGT
Organism: Intrasporangium flavum; assembly: GCF_001956915.1. Classification (GTDB taxonomy): domain Bacteria; phylum Actinomycetota; class Actinomycetes; order Actinomycetales; family Dermatophilaceae; genus Monashia; species Monashia flava. The sequence goes on from NZ_MLJO01000015.1 coordinate 21,266, forward strand.
GTCGGCGACGAGCCCGCTGTTGACCGGCTCGACCCAGCGCGCGAAGGCCGCCTCGACGTCGTCGACGCTGCGGGCACGCAGCAGCGGCAGCAGCGCCGAGAAGCCGAGGTCCTCCTCGACGGAGGTGGGCGTGCGCAGGCTGTAGGCCGGCGGGTGGCTGCGCCGGGGCGCGGACGCGGGGTCGCCGCCCGCCGCCACGTGCTCCGCGGCGGCCCGGTCGAGCTCGGCCTCGAGCCCGGTGACGACCGGCCCGCGACGCGTCACGACGACGGGCACGACGACGTCGTCGCCGCCACGCACCCGCACGACCTCGCTCGAGGCGTCGACCGGCTCCCAGCCGTCGACACCGCGCACCTCGAGGACGAGCCCGCCCGACGCGTCGTGGCCGGTGACGCGCAGCGACTCGGTCGTGAGGTCCTGGTAGTCGGCCATGGCGTTGGTGATGCCCCAGGCCACGGTGCCGGTGTGCGCGAAGTGCTGGACGCCGGGCACGCCCGGGAAGGTGAACCCGACGACGTCGAGCTCGGGACAGGCGAGGCCCACCTGCTGGTAGCAGCCGGGCAGCTCGATGGTGCGGTGCGGGTCGCCGGCGATGAGCGGCAGGCCACCGGCCGTGCGGTGACCGGCGACGACCCACGCGTTGCTGCCGGAGCGGTCCGAGCCCTCGGTGCGCAGCAGCGGCACGACCTCCGCCCCGAGCCGCGCGGCGACGTGGGCGTTGAAGAGCTTCGAGGGGAAGGTGCCGAAGAGCAGGTGGATGCCCCAGAAGATCCCGAGCGGGGTCCACGGCTGCCACGGGCGCGGGGCCGCGGCGTACTCCTCGAGGCCGAGCGATCGGATCTCGGATGCCTTCGAGAGCCCTTCTGCCAGAGTCGAGCTGACGCCGTCGACGTAGGCGGCGAGCCACTCCTGGGTCTCCGGGTCGAGCTTCTCGAAGCAGCGGCGGACCGTGTGCTCGAGGCGCACCTGGCGCGCGAACCGGTCCCAGTCGAGGCCGTCGACCCCGACGTGCTCGGCCGTGCGTCCCTCCATCCGCCAGCGGTGGTGCTCGATCTGCCAGGCGCGGTCGAGCGCGGTGACCTGCCCCTGCAGACGGGCCAGCTCGATGACGTCGTCGGCCCACAGGTGCGGCACCCCGAGCGGGTCCCGACGGACGCGTGCCGTCACCTCGCGTCCTTCAGCCGGCCCCACGCGTGCCAGCGGTCTACCTCGACGCGCGCCGTGACGCGCGGGCGGTCGCGCACCCGGTACGGCTTGCCGGTGTAGTGCCGTGCGATGCGGTCGATGTCGCGCAGGTCGGCGTCGTCGAACAGCTCGACGACGTGGCCCTGGAGGCTGACGTGGGTGATCCAGTCGTCGGGGTCGATGGCGCTGAGGGCGACCCGCGGCTCACGGCGCAGGTGGGCCAGGCGGGTGCGGCCGGCGTCGAGGTTGACGACGACACGGCCCTCCTCGAAGAGGTACCAGGTGGGCACCGAGACGGGCTGGCCGTCGCGGCGCACCGTGCTCATCGTGGCGTGGTTGGGACGGGCCAGGAACTCGGCGACCTCGCCGGGCAGGGGCGGACGGCTCACGACGCGTCAGCCCTGCCCGCCGTGGGACAGGTGGGCCTCGACCTGGCGGAAGAACGCGTCGGCGAGGCGCATGTACTGCTGGAGGGTCAGGCGGACGGGGTCGCCCGGCGCGAGGCGCAGCACGGTGCGCGCGGGGTCGAGCGGCGAGCGCGGGTCGGCGACGAACGTGCCGCCGTCCTCCATGAGCGACCGGACGACGGCCCGCACCTCGTCGACGGCGCCCCCGCGGCCGAGGAGGGCTCGCGACCGCTCGCCGAAGTAGCCCTCGAGGACGATGAGCATGTTGTTGAAGTACTCGTACTCGAGCGAGGCGAGCGCCCCCTCGAGGAGGTCGACGTCGGCGTCGCCGTGGTCGCGCGCCGCCTGGGCGACCTCGCGGAACATCGCCGCCTGGGTCTCCGAGCGGGAGCGACACGCGTCGACGTAGTCCTGCTCGCTGTCGTCGTAGTCGCGCATCCCAGCCATGGGATCCAGCGTAGTCAGTCGACGAGGCTGCCCCACGTGTTCGTGCCGACGACGCCGTCGACGAGCAGGCCGTTCGCCTGCTGGTAGGAGCGCACGGCCGAGTCGGTGGCCGGCCCGAAGGACCCGTCGACGGTCAGCGCGTAGCCGGCGTCGACGAGCTCGCGCTGCAGGCCGGTGACCGCGTCGCCGCTGTCGCCCTGGCGCAGCACCGGCAGGATCGAGTTCCACGTGTTGGTGCCGACGATGCCGTCCGAGCCGAGCCCGTGCGCCGACTGGTAGGAGCGCACGGCGGAGTCGGTGCCCGCGCCGAAGACGCCGTCGGCCGTGACCGCGTAGCCGCGCGAGCGCAGCAGGTACTGCAGGGTGCGGACCGCGGTGCCCTGGCTGCCGCTGCGCAGGGTCGGCAGGGCCGTCTCGGTGGAGCCGCCACCGCCGCTGCCGCCTGTGCCGTACTTGGCCAGGGCGTCCTTGGCGTAGGCGATGCGCTGGGTCGTCGCGCACGTCCCGCACCGCTCGAACTTCTGCATGAAGACCGTCGTGGCGGTGTCGACGCTGGTGGCGGCGCGCAGGTCGGCGAGGCCGTAGCCGGAGAACGTCGAGAGCTCGTACCAGGTGAAGTCGAGCTGGGCGGTCAGGTCGTAGCGGCTGCGACCGCTCTGCCCGACGTACCAGACCACGTTGTCGCTCGCGTCGTGGTCCCACCGGCCACCCTCGCTCCACTGCGCGATGCCCATGCCGGGCCCGTTCGGCTGGTCGGCGTACGGGTTGATCGGGCTGCCGGACTCCTGGATGAGGTTGCCGACGATGCCGGCCGACTGGTTCTCGGTCAGACCCTTGCCGACGAAGTAGTCGAAGGCGATCTCGTCGTTAGAGGCGGCGGACGCGCTCGGTGCCACGGCGACCCCGAGGACGAGCGCGGACGCGCCCGCGAGGACGGCGGTGAGCACCCGGCGGGCGCGGGTCGGGCGTGCGAGGCGGTGCATGGGGTGTCCTCTCGGGGCCGGTCCGGTTGCCTGGTCCGCCACAGGACACTGGCACCGGATCGAGGCCCTCGCCACTCGAGACGGGGCCCGGCGCCGGACGCTACGTTGGGCGCATGGCGGATCGGCGGGAGCGCAACGTGCTCGGCGGCGACCTCGAACCCTGCGGCACCGACCCGCTCACCGGCTTCTACCGCGACGGCTGGTGCACGACCGGCCCCGAGGACCGCGGCAGCCACACGATCTGCGTCATCGCGACCCGCGAGTTCCTCGACCACCAGCGCGCCGTCGGCAACGACCTCGTGACGCCGCGGCCCGAGTGGCGCTTCCCGGGGCTGACGCCCGGCGACCGCTGGTGCGTCGTCGCCGCGCGCTGGCTGCAGGCCCAGCAGGACGGCGTCGCGGCCCCGGTGTTCCTCGCCGCGACGCACGAGCGCGCGCTCGAGGTCGTGCCGCTGCAGCTCCTGCAGGACTACGCCGCCGACATCCCCGACGACCCGAGCTCGCTGCTGTGAACGCGCCGACGCCCTTCACCGCCGGGGAGATCCGCGCCGGCTGCCCCGACGGCCGCACCATCACGCTGCTCGTCGAACCGGCCGGCGGCGAGCCGTTCCGGCGGGTGAACCGCTACCGCGACGGGGACGCCGACGGCGTCACCGTCGACCGCTGGACCCTCGGGCCCGACGGCGCGCCGGCCGGCGAGGTCGAGGCCACGCGGTCCACGTGGCTCGAGCTGCAGGCCCACGCGTCGTTCCCCGAGGAGGTCACGACGGTGACGCGCGAGACCGTGACGCTCCCGCTCGGCGAGGTGGAGACGTTGCGCTACCGGGTCGGCACCGGCGCGGACGCGGCCACGTTCTGGTTCGCCCCGGCCCACCCCGGCATGCCGGTCCGGTACGAGTCGCCTTCTGCCACGGGCGGCGTCGACCGCACCACCGTCGAGTCCGACCGGATGTCGTGATGGGTGCGCCCCCGAGCGGCGTGCTCCCCGAGCTCGTGCCCGACTGCTCCCGCTGCTTCGGCCTCTGCTGCGTGGCGCTGCCGCTGACCCGCTCGGCCGACTTCCCCGTGGACAAGCCCGCCGGGGAGCCGTGCCGCAACCTCCTCGCCGACGACCGGTGCGGCATCCATGACCGGCTCCGCGAGACGGGTTGGAAGGGCTGCACCGTCTTCGACTGCTTCGGCGCGGGCCAGCAGGTGTCGCAGGTGACCTTCGGCGGGGTGTCGTGGCGCGACGCCCCGGGCACGGCGGCGTCGATGTTCGCCGTCCTGCCGGTGCTGCGCCAGGTGCACGAGGTGCTCGCGCTGCTCACCGAGGCGGCCGGGCTCCTGGCTCACGGGGCGTCGGCGGCGCCGGGCGACCCACTCGGCACGGAGGTGGAGGGGCTGGTCGACGAGGCGGTCGGCCTCAGCGGTGCCGACGCCCAAACGCTGCTCGCCCTCGACCTCGACGCCCTGCGACGACGCGTGGGCCCGGTGCTCGGACGCGTCAGCGCCCTCGTGCGCGCGTCGGCGCCCGGTCCGCGCGGGGTCCCGGACCGCAGGGCGCGGCCCGGGGCCGACCTCGTCGGCGCGGACCTGCGCGGTGCGGACCTGCGCGGCGCCGACCTGCGCGGGGCGCTGCTCATCGCCGCCGACCTGCGTGGGGCGGACCTGCGCCGGGCCGACCTGCTCGGCGCCGACCTGCGCGACGCCGACCTGCGGGGCGCCGACCTCGAGGGGGCACTCTTCCTGACGCGGCCGCAGCGCGCCGCGGCCCGCACCTGAGCGGTCGGGTGACCCGATTCGGTCGTTCGGCCCCGAAACGTGCCCTGGCGTGCTGACAATCGTCGGACCACACACCCGGCGACCGAGGGAGGCGACCGTGCACCGAGCCCGTGCCACGGCAGCCGCCGTCCTCGGCCCCGCTCTCGCGCTGGCCCTGGCCGTCTCCGTGTCCGCGTGCTCGTCGGGCAACCCGTCGGTCGAGCTGAGCCAGGCGGCGCAGGGGGCGGGCGTCCGCGACACGGTGAGCGTCACGGTCACCGACACGCAGACCGTGACGCAGACGGCCACGGTCGCGGTGACCTCGACGGTCACGGTGCGGGCCACCCCCACGGTGACGGTGACGATGCTCCCGCGACCGGCCCTGACGAGCACCTCCGTGTTCAACCGTGCGACGGCCCTGAACGGCTACGCGGCCCTCCTGTCGGACATCCGCACGCTCGACGGGATCCCGTTGAACGGCAACACCGCCGCGGTGCGGCTCGACACGCTGGCGCGCCACTTCGCCGCGCTCGGCGCGGGCGGGTCGCCGCCCGGCCTCGACGCGCCGACGTACTACGCGAGGCTGTCCTCGCTCCGGCTCTTCACCGACGCCGCGGTGCGCGAGGCGGAGGCCGCCTCGCCACAGGCGGCGGCCCGGTACGCCGTGATCCGCCAGGAGACGGGCACCTTCCTCGCCCTCGTCAACGGCGCGCTGTCGACGACGTTCACGCTCCCGGCACCGACGCCGGCACCGACGACGAGCCGCTGAACCCGCCCTGCGCCACGGGCCCGGCGGCGGCGACCGGCACGCGGACAGCCGGGAATCGGCCAGGACGGCCCGCTCACTCCCGCCGCGGTGCGGCGCGTGACGGGGTGAGGTCGACGAGGTGCAGGTGCAGCGTGCCGCCGGTCGGGGCGGGGTAGGTGCGCCCGAGTCGTGGTGTCGGTCGCGGGTGTGGTCGACGCGGCCGGGTCGACGCGTCGACGCTGCGGCGGCCGGACGGCGTGTCGGCAGCCAGGGGGCAGGGCGGCTCAGGTGGCGGTGCGGGTGGGCCGATGGGCCAGCCCTGCCGGGACTCGAACGTGAGCCCGTCGGTGCGGGTGGGGTCGCCGGTGATGGTGAACTCGCCGCGGTGGTGGCTGTCGTGGTGGAACGTGCACAGGCACAGCAGGTTGTCCAGGTCGGTGAGCCCGCCGTCGCGCCAGTGCACCCGGTGGTGCACCTCCAGGTAGTCGGCGGCGCTGACCGGGCAGCCGGGGAACCGGCAGCCGCGGTCCCGGTCGAGCACGAGGACGCGGGTGCGGTGCGGCACGACCCGGTGGGTGCGCCCGACGTTGACCGGGGAGCCCTGCGTCTCCCACACCGGGGTCAGGGTGCCGTCGCAGGTCAGCCCGTCCAGGACGCGCTTCGGCAGGCGGGGTCCGGCGTTTAGCCAGCCGCCGTCGGTGTCCAGGTGCACCTGGACCCGGCACCGGGCCCGCCTGGTCGACCCGCCACACGCCGAACCGCCGGCGCCGCTGGACGCAGCGATGGTTCCCGCGGCGTCGAGGGAGCGGGTGGCGAGCAGGACGAGGGCGTCAGCCCAGGTGACGCGGCGCGGGCCGGGTGTCGTAGCCGGGTCGGTGTAGGGGTCGTGCTGGCGCTGCGCGTCGTCGCCCTCACCGGTGTGGGTGGTGTCGGTGACGGTGTGGAACAGGGCGTCCTTGGCCTCGGCGAGCGCGGCCCTCACGAGCTCGCCGACCTCCGCGGGGGCGTCGTACCGCAGCCGGAACCGCCCATCGGCGTCGACACCCATCGACAGCGACGCCGGCTCGACGACCTCGGGCTTCGCGTCCGGGTCGCGCTCGGCGGGCAGCAGTTCGCCCTCCTCGTCGAAGGTCCGCGGTTCGAGGGTGAAGTCGTACCGAGCGACCGACCGCTGCAGCTGCGGCACCGTGGCGTGCTGGGCGAACTCGGCCACCGTCACGTCGAAAGCCGCCGGGGCGTGCCGGGCCACGACCGCCGCCTGGTCCAGGCTGATCCGCCCCGCCCGCAGGGCAGCGGCCGTCGCCGGCAGCTCACCGGCCCGGCGCGCCATCAGCACCAGCGCCGCCGCGTGACCCCGCGACAGCCCGGCCCGCACGACCAGCCAGTGCTCCGGCGAGCGGATCCCGGCCGCCATCCAGGACCCCTCCACCAGCGCCACCGCGACCGCGTCGACGAGCCGGGCGTGCGCGTCGTGCAGGTCGGCGGCCAGGGACGCCACGAGGTCCCAGTCCTGCTCGATCACTGCTTGCGACATGTCCCTATCGTACAGGTGTTCGAATGGTGACGACAGTGTTGTCCACAGCGAATCTCATTGGACCACAGTCCGTTTCGCCGACTGCGCTGCCAAGCGGTCTCCACCCCTGTCCATCTTTTGCCGACTCGTGAGTAGCCCCTTTGACTGAGGGCACCGCCGCAGCCGAACGCGGCCGGTACTCGGGGAGACACACCGATACGCAACGAACAGGAACCACTCACATGACCGCACAGAACACTCACACGACCGTGCCGACGCGTCGCCGCGCGTTCCGGCGCACGTTCGCCACCCTCGCCGCCGCCACGCTGCTCGGCGGGGCCGGACTCGTGGCGACGCCGGCGGCGCAGGCCGTCGGCGAGGGCCCGACGTGCTGCACCAACGGCACCGTCAACACCTCGATCCTGCACACCTACGACTCGATGGTCGCCGAGCTGAGGACGCAGGCGGCCAAGCAGCCGAGGATGGGGCTCGAGGTCATCGGCCAGACCCGCAAGGGCCGCGACCTGCACCTCGTGAAGTACCTCAGCGACCCCGCGAACCCGACGATCCTCTACATCACCCAGCAGCACGGCAACGAGCAGCTGACCACGGAGGGGACGCTCGAGTTCATCAAGAGCCTCGGCACCGGCAAGAACGGTGACGTGCTCGACCACGTCAACATCCTCATCGTGCCGATGGTCAACGCCGACGGTGCGATGGGCGACGTCGACTTCCCGCTCGACGACTACGTCGCCGCGGGTGACCGGCACCTGACGCGGTACAACGCGGCACGCGTCGACCTCAACCGCGACCACGTGGCCAAGGCCGAGCCGGAGACGCGGGCCCTGCACGACAACGTCCTGTCGAAGTACGACATCGACTACGCCGTGGACCTGCACCACCAGGGCACGACGAGCCGCGCGGGCGGCGAGCTCGTGTCGGGTTCGATCCTCTACCCGACCAACGGCGACGTCTCGACCGGCACGCTCGCGGGCAGCAAGCGGCTCGGCGCGGTCGTCTACGACGCGATCCAGCCGACCGGCTGGGGCCACCTCGGCAAGTACGTCGGCGGGAGCGAGCGGACCATCGCCCGCAACGGCCTTGCGGCCGAGTACGGCATCTCGACGCTCCTGTTCGAGATGCGCGGCATGAGCGACCACGAGAACGAGTCGGCCGTCCTCGGCCAGAAGAGCAACGGCTACCTCATCAAGCAGACGGTCGTCACGCTGACGGCCACGGCCCGCGCCCTCGCCGACGGTTCGATCGACACGGTCGACACCTCGTTCTGGGACACCCTTCCGGCACAGCGCAGCTGAGACGTCCGGCCGCCCCCGCCCCGCGCCTCACCGGGCGCGGGGCGGGGGCGGCTCGGCGTGCACCCGCCGGTTGAGCCGCGAGTGCGACCGCGGAGCCGGCACGCGTGACCAGACCGCGCGCTGCAGGGCCAGCGTCAGCCACCCGGCCAGGGCCATCCCGACGAGGTTGACGACGAGCTGCAGGCCGCTGCCGGCCACCTCGGTCCACGCGCCGAAGGCGAGACCGAGGCCGACGTTGCCCGCGGCGGGGATGGTCGTGACCGAGATGAAGACGCCACTGAGACCCCCGACCTTGGCCGAGGTCAACGAGAGGACACCCGCCGCGGCGGCGAGCACCGCGACGATGAACGACCACCGGTCCGGCGTGTAGATGAAGCCGGTCGCAGGCCGCCGGCCGGTGATGTCCTCGAGCGTCACCCAGCCGAGCGCACGCCCGAACAGGCCGGCGAGGCACGTCACGAGGATCGCGACCCCGAAGCCGACGACGAGCGCCCGGGCCGCCACCGCGAAGAGCAGGGCGCGCCGCCGCACCAGGGCGACACCGAGCGCCGCGATCGCCCCGAACTCCGGGCCGAGCACCATCGCGCCGATGACGAGGATCTGCGAGTCGAGGACGATCGCGATGCCGGCGATGAGCGTCGCGAGCGACATGAACGACAGGAACGTCCAGTTCAGCTCGCTGTCCTCGTAGGAGCGCTGGGCGACCTCGGCCCAGACGACGGCGTCGGCGCTGCTACCGGGCGTCTCCTCGTCGGCCTCGAAGCCGGCCCGCGACACCCACGTGCCCACCGGCTCGAGCTGCAGCGACCCCTCCTCGTGGACGCCGAGAGCGCGGAGGCGCTCGACGAGGTCGTTGGCGCCCTCGCGCGCGACGTCGGCGTGCACGACGTCACCCGGCGGGCGCAGGGCGACGCCGCGGTGCACGACGAGCGTGCTCACGGCCGTCGAGTCGGCGAGCACGTGCGTCACGTCGTCGGTCAGCGCGCCGGGCACCGTCACCGTCAGTCTCAGCATGGCGGACAGTCTGCCGCGCCCCGCGGGACGGAGCGCTTGACGGCGGCGCGCGCGGGGTCCATCGTGAGCCACCGTGACGGTCCAGACCGAGGCCCCTGCCCTCCGCCGCTCCCGGCTCGCCGCCGGCGCCGCCTTCTTCGTGCAGGGCCTGCTCTTCATCTCGCTGACCACCCGCCTGCCGATGATCCAGGAGCGCTGGGACCTCGACGAGCTCGCCGTCAGCGGCCTGCTCCTCATGGTCGTGCTGCTCGCCGGCGTCGGGTCGGTGCTGGCGGAGGTCGTGGCCAAGCGGTCCTCGAGCGCCGTCGTCGTGCGGGTCGGGTTCGTCCTGGCGACGGTCGGCTTCGCGGTGCTGCTCGTCGCGCCGGCGTTCGGGGTGTTCGTCGCGGGGCTCGCGGTCTACGGGCTCGCGCTCGGCCTCGTCGACGCGTCGTCCAACATGCAGGCCGTCACCGTCGAGCACCTCTACGGCCGCCCGATCCTGCCCTCGTTCCACGGCTTCTGGACCGCCGGCGGCGTCGTCGGCACAGTCATCACGCTCGCGACGGCGTCGGTCGACCTCGGCCCGAAGCTGCTGCCGCTGCTCGTCTTCCCGCTCGCCGTCCTCGCCGCGCCGTTCGTGCGCCGTGACCGGCTCGCCGAGACCGCCGAGCCGCTCGACGTGCCGTGGCGGCGCATCCTGCTCCTCGGCGTCGCGATGGTCCTCTTCTACATGGTCGACACCGCCGCGACGACGTGGGGACCGGTCTACCTCGGCGGCACGCTCGACGCCCCGACGACGCTGACCGCGCTCGCGACGCTGCCCTACCTCCTCGCGACGCTGCTCGCCCGGGCCGTCGGCGACGGGCTCGTCGACCGGCACGGGGCCGTGTGGATGCTGCGGATCAGCGGTGTCGTGGCCTCGCTCGCCCTCGCGGTCATCGTCTTTGCCCCGACCTGGTGGGTGGCCGTCGTCGGGTTCGCCGTCCTCGGTGGTGCCGTCGCGACGATCGCCCCGCTCAGCTTCTCGGCGGCCGGGGCCATCGCCGGCGGCGAGGGCCTGAGCGGCGAGGCCCGCATCGACAAGGTCGACCAGGTCATCGCCCGCTTCAACCAGTTCAACTACGTCGGCGCCCTTCTCGGCGCCGTCCTCACCGGCGCCGTCGGCTCGGACAACCTCCGCATCGGGTTCGCGGTGCCGATGGTGCTGATCCTCGGGATCATCCCGCTCGCAGCGCAGTTCGCGATCGTGCGCCGGCGCGCTACGGGCGTCGTCGACGGCGCCTGAGCACCGCGGCGAGCGCCGCCACCCCGGGCCCGACGCGGTCGGCGGGCACCGCCCCGACGCCGAGCACGAGGCCGTGGCGAACCGGCTGCTCGCGGTGCCGGGTCGACAGCGGCTCGACGAACACCCCCGAGGCGAGGGTCTGCCCGGCCACCGTGGCGTCGTCGAGTTCGGGGTCGCGCAGCACGGCACAGACGTGCAGGCCGGCGGCGGACGGCACGACGTCGAGGTGCTCGTCGAGGCCGGTCAGCGCGTCGAGGAGCCGCTCGCGCCGCTCGCGGTAGACCTTCGTGGCGCGCCGCACGTGCGCCCCGTGGTGGCCCTCGGCGAGGAAGTCGGCGAGCGCCTCGTGGGTGACGGCATCACCGGACCACGCCGTGACCCGACGCGCCTCGCGCAGCGCGCCCGACAGCGACGGCGGCGCCACCGCGTACCCGACCCGCAGCGCCGGCAGCAGCGACTTCGAGAAGGACCCGACGTAGACCACCCGCCCCTCGCGGTCGAGGCTCTGCAGCGGCTCGAGCGGGCGGTCGGCGAACCGGAACTCGCTGTCGTAGTCGTCCTCGACGACGACGGCGTCGTGCCGGGACGCCCACTGCAGCAACGCGATCCGGCGCGCCAACGACATGGCGGCGCCCGTCGGGTGCTGGTGCGACGGCGTGACGTAGACGAGCCGTGCCGCGTCCGGCAGGGCCTCGACGACGAGCCCCTCGCCGTCGACGGGCACGCCCCGGACGCGCGCCCGGTGGGTCTCGAGGAGGCGGGCGGCGGCGGTGTAGCCGGGGTCCTCGACGGCGACGACGTCGCCCGGCTCGACGAGGAGGCGTGCGACGAGGTCGAGGGCCTGCTGGGCACCCGCCGTGACGACGACGTCCTCGGGCCGGGCCGACACCGAGCGTGACAGGCCGGCGTGCCGGGCCACCTGCTCCTCGAGCCGCGACGGACCGGTGTCGCCGTAGGTCACGGTCGACAGGCGTCCGCGACGCAGGGCGCCCGACACGAGGCGGCGCCAGGTCGCGAGCGGGAACAGGTCGGGGTCGGGCACCCCGACCGAGAAGTCGACGGCGACCTCGCCCGGCAGCTGCGGCGGCTCCCCCGGCACCTGCCATGGCCCGCGCGGCGTGAGCACACCTGCGGCCCGGGCCGCACGCGTAGGGGCCGCGGGTGGCACGCACCCGGGGGCGACGAACGTGCCGGCGCCGCGTCGGGCCTCGAGCAGCTCCTCGGCGAGGAGGCGGTCGTAGGCGGCCGTCACGGTGCCCCGGGCGACGTCGAGCCGGACGGCGAGGTCGCGGGAGGCGGGCAGCCGGTCGCCGCCGGCGAGCCGGCCCTCGAGCACGGCGTCGCGCAGCTGGGCGTAGATCTGGGCCGTGAGGTCGCCGGTGCCGGTCAGGGTGACGTGCAGGTCCACCGCTCCAGCCTAGGCACGTGGGAGCCGGATTGGCCCAAACGGATTGCCGCGGACTGGACCTTCTGACCGGGCCACTCTGGCGGCAGTCTGGGCCCATGACCTCGACCGCCGCCCACGAGCCCGCGCTCCCCGTGCTCCCCGCACCTGCGACCGGGGCCGCTCCCGCCCGGGTAGGCAGCGGGGCCGGCAGCGGGGCCGGCGGCCTGACGGTCCCGCAGGGCACGGCGCTGTCCGTCGGCGCCGTGCTCGGCACCGGCGTCATCACACTGCCGGCCCTCGCCGCCGGGATCGCCGGCCCCGCCTCGCTCGTCGCGTGGGCGGCGCTCGTCGTCCTGTCCGTACCGCTCGCCAGCACGTTCGCCGCCCTCGGCGCCCGGCACCCCGACGGCGGCGGCGTGTCGACGTACGTGCGCCGCGCCTTCGGCGACCGCGCCGCCGGTGCCGTGGGCTGGTGCTTCTACCTCGCCATCCCGGTCGGGGCGCCCCCGGCGTCGATGATGGCCGGCGGGTACGTCGCCGACGTCGTCGGCGGCGGCCGCACGACGACGCTCGTCGTCGCCGCGTCGCTGATCCTCGGCACCGGGCTCATGAACGCCGCGGGCCTGCGCTTCTCCGGACGCGTCCAGCTCGGCCTCGCCACGGTGCTCGCCCTCCTCATGACGGCGACCATGGCCGTCGCGCTGCCGCACGGTCACACCGAGTCGCTGACGCCGTTCGCGCCGCACGGGTGGGGCGCCGTCGGCTCGGCCGCGGCCGTCCTCGTGTGGGGCTTCGCCGGGTGGGAGGCGGTGGCCTCGCTCGCCGGCGACTACCGCAACCCGCGGCGCGACGTGCCCCGGGCCACCGGCATCGCCGTCGCCGTCGTCGGCGTCCTCTACCTGGGTCTCGCGGCCACGAGCGTGCTCGTCCTCGGCCCGGCCGCCGGCTCGAGCGCCGCGCCGCTGTCCGACCTGATGGCCATCGCCCTGGGCGAGCAGGCCCGGGTGGTCACCGCTGTCGTCGCGGTCCTGCTCACGATCGGGGCGATGAACGCCTACTTCGCCGGCGGGTCGCGGCTCGGGGCGTCGCTGGCCCGCGACGGCGCCCTGCCGGCCTGGCTCGCCAAGGGATCCGGCCCCGGCGAGGTGCCGCGGCGCAGCGTCGCCGTCATCGCGGGCTCTTCGGCGAGCGCCCTGGCCCTGACGGCCGTGCTCGACCTCGGGATGACCCCGCTCATGCTGCTCGCGACCGGGTGCTTCACGCTCGTCTACGTGCTCGGCACGGCGTCGGCGCTGCGGCTGCTCGAGCGCGGGAGCGCCGGCTGGTGGTGCGCCGCCGTCGCGTTCGCCTCGGTCGTCGCGCTGCTGGTCGTCAACGGCCTCCACGCCCTCTGGGCGCTCGGCGTGGTCGGTCTCTCGCTGGCCTACCAGGCGCGCCGCCGGCGCCGGGTGGCCTGACCGGCCCGCGTCCTCGACTGGCGCCGGACCCCGGACCGGCCCCTAGACTCCTCCGCCGTGACGACGCCAACCGCGCAGCGGTTCAACCGGTGGTTCTTCGACGCGGACCCGCAGCCCGACCCGGGCGGCTACTACGAGCGCGAGGCCCAGGCCACCGCCCAGCACCACGTGCAGCCCTGGTGGCGGGTCATGTGCCTCACCGGTGTCGACTACTTCTCGACGCTCGGCTACCAGCCCGGCATCGCCGCACTGGCGGCCGGCGCGCTGTCCCCGGTGGCCACCCTCGTGCTCGTGCTCATCACGCTCTTCGGGGCGCTGCCGATGTACCGACGCGTCGCCGCCGAGAGCCCGCACGGCGACGGCAGCCTGTCGATGCTCGAGCGGCTCCTGTCGTACTGGCCGAGCAAGATCCTCGTGCTGGCCCTCATCGGCTTCGTCGCCACCGGGTTCGTCATCACCATCACGCTGTCGGCCGCCGACGCCAGCGCCCACCTCATCGAGAACCCGTACCTGCGCTCGACGCTGAGCGGGCACCAGGTCGGCGTCACCCTGGCCCTGCTCGTGCTGCTCGCGGCGATCTTCCTCAAGGGGTTCAAGGAGGCCATCGGCCTGGCGGTCGTCCTCGTCGTGGCCTACCTCGGCCTGAGCCTCGTCGTCGTGGTGCGCGGTTTCGTCGCGATCGGCGACCACCCGTCGGCCTTCGGCGACTGGGTCGATGCCATGACCTCGGCCCACTCGGTGCCGTTCGGGATCATCGGGGCGGCGCTGCTCGTCTTCCCCGCCCTGGCCCTCGGCCTGTCCGGGTTCGAGACCGGGGTCGTCGTCATGCCGCTCGTCGAGGGCGACCCCGACGACACCCCGGCCAACCCGGCGGGCCGCATCCGCAACGCCAGGAAGCTGCTGACGACCGCCGCCCTCGTCATGAGCGTCATGCTCATCGGGTCCTCGCTCGTCACGACCCTGCTCATCCCGCACGCGGCCTTCGAGCCGGGCGGGCCGGCCAACGGCCGCGCCCTGGCCTACCTGGCGCACGACCTGCTCGGCGAGGGGTTCGGCACCGTCTACGACGCGTCGACGATCGGCATCCTGTGGTTCGCCGGGGCGTCGGCCATGGCCGGCCTGCTCAACATCGTCCCCCGCTACCTGCCGCGCTACGGCATGGCGCCCGACTGGGCCCGCTCGACGCGCCCGCTCGTGCTCGTCCTGTCCTTCATCGCCGCGGTCGTGACGCTCGCCTTCAAGGCCAACGTCGACGAGCAGGCCGGCGCGTACGCCACCGGCGTCCTCGCGCTCATGACCTCGGCCGCCGTGGCGGTGTTCCTCACCGAGCTGCGCCGCCGGCACCGCGGCACGGCCGTGTTCTTCGGCGTCGTCAGCGCGATCTTCCTCTACACGATCACCATCACCGTCGTGGAGCGTCCCGAGGGCCTGCTCATCGCGCTGCTGTTCATCGCGCTCATCGTCGTCATCAGCGTGTGGTCGCGGATCGTCCGCTCCACCGAGCTGCGCGTGCAGCGCGTCGTCTACGACGAGAGCGCCAAGGCGATCCTCGACGACGCGGCCCTGGGCCCGCAGCCGCTGCGGTTCATCGCGAACAAGATCGACGCCGGCGACCGCGACGAGTACCGCGCGAAGTCGCTCGAGGTGCGGATGCACAACCACCTCAACGCCCGCCAGGGCGCAATCTTCCTCGAGGTCGAGATCAGCGACGCGAGCGACTTCGCGACGACCGTCCACGTCAGCTCGGCGGTCGTCGGCGGCCACTACATCCTGCGCGCGACGGGCCCGTCGGTGCCGAACGTCCTCGCGGCTGTGCTCCTCGACGTCCGCGACCGGGTGAGCAAGCCGCCGCACATCTACTTCGAGTGGAGCGAGAAGGCCCCGGGCCAGAACGTGCTGCGCTTCCTGCTCGCCGGCGAGGGCGACATCCCTCCGCTGACCCACGAGATCATCCGGCGTGCCGAGCCCGACGCGACGCGTCGCCCCCAGGTGCACGTCGGCGGCTGAGCCCCACGACCGCCGGCGTCGTGGCGGTGGGTTCGGACGCGTCAGGCGCGGTTGGCCCACGCGTCGGGCGTCGTGCGGAAGACGCGCGAGGGCTCCTCGTACCACTTCGTCATCTCGCCGAGGTCGTCGAGGCCGAGCCGGCGACAGACCGCCTGGGAACGGTCGTTGGTCAGGTGGGTGATGGCGTGGACGTCGGGCAGCCCGGCGTCGAAGCCGTGCCGGATGACGGCCGTGGCGGCCTCGGTGGCGTAGCCGTGGCCCCACGAGTCGGGGTGCAGGTGCCAGCCCACCTCCACCTCGCCGTCCTCCGCGTTCGGCAGCGTCAGCAGCAGGACCGAGCCGGCCACGACGCCCGTCTCGCGCACCTGCACGGCCCAGAACCCCAGCGGCGGGTTCTCGCTGCGGGCCCGGTAGCGGTCGATCCGCTCGTGCGCCTCGTCGAGGTCCTTCATGAGCACCGGCTCGCCGTCGCCGAGCCACTGCACGACCTCGATCCGGCTGAGGATGTCGAGGAGGCGGTCGGCCTCGTCGTGCGACCAGGGACGGATGACGAGGCGAGGGGTCTCGAGCTGCATGGCGCCACGATCACACCCGTCGCGCCCGCCGTCCACGCATTTGTCCAGCGCCCTCAGCATTGCTCCGCCACACGAGCCAATGGCCCGCGGCGGCGACGGCGCCGCTTCACCCCTGCTTCGAGTGGCCTGGCTCGCCGGGCGGAGCAATGCTGAGTGACCGAGGGACGTCCCCCTCACCTCCGAGGAGCGGGTCGTCCACATCCCCGGCCGGTCGGCCCGCTGCATCCACAGGGGACCTCGCTGGTGCCCGACCAGGCGTCGGGGCGCGGGAAGGTCGGGTCATGAGCTCCAGCGCGACTCCGCCCGACCTCGGCGCCGAGGCGTTCGGCGACGCGTTGCGCCACGTGCGGCGCGTGCATCGGGTGAGCCAACGCGCGCTCGCCACCTGGCTCGGGGTGCCGCGGGCCCGGATCGGGCGGATCGAGGCGGGTGACCTGTCGATCAGCCTGCGCGAGGCCATCGGCCTGTTCAGGGTCCTCGGCTTTCGGATCGTCCCGTCCCACGACTTCCCGTGCCGCCCGCGACCGGTGCCCGAGGAGCACTGGGTCGGCGCCGAGAGCCCCAACCGGTGCACGGAGTGGTTCCTCGACGGGGCCATCACCCATCGCGACGACGCCGACCGGGCCTTCCCGGCGCACGGGGTCATCGACCCACGCGGGCTTCCCGACCACTGGGGCATGCGCTACGGCTGGGGAAACACCGACGGCCGGATGCCGTGGATCCACGACCGGCGAGGCCCGCGCGCTCCGGAGGTCCCGTGGGGCCGGACAGGGCAGGATGGCGGCATGTCAGCGACGACCCCGTCCTCGACCGGCGGACCAGACGGCTCCGATGCGCCCGCCGCGGTCGACCTGCCCCTGCCCTCCTCGACGCCGGAGATCCGCGCCGCCGTCGAGGAGTACGCGGCGCGCCGGCCGGCCCTCGAGATCGCGACCCACCGGTTCATCGACCTCGTGCGCGACCTGCTCGACGACGCCGGCATCAACTACCTCACGGTCAGTGGCCGGACGAAGTCCGTCGAGTCGTTCGCCGCCAAGGCCGAGCGCCGGCGCGACGGCGTGCTGACCCATCCCGACCCCCTCGAGGACATCACCGACGTCGTCGGGGTCCGGGTCATCACCTACGTGCCCGACGACGTCACCGCCGTCGCCGAGCTGCTCGCCGAGGAGCTCGCCGTCCTCGACGACCGCGACCTCGGCAAGGAGACCGCCCGCTCCGGCCGGTTCGGCTACGCCAGCCGCCACCTGCTCGTCGGCATCGACGCCAGCCGCAGCGTGCCCCGCGCCTACGAGTCGCTGGGGCGGCAGAACGCGTCGGTGCAGGTGCGCACCGTCCTGCAGCACGCATGGGCCGAGTTCGAGCACGACATCCGCTACAAGGGCAGCGTCCCCGAGGAGCACGCGAGCGACCTCGACCGCCGGTTCACCCTCGCCGCCGGGCTCATCGAGCTCGCCGACCGGGAGTTCTCCGCGATCCGCGGGCGCCTGCAGAAGGTGCTGCCCACGCGTCCGGCCGACACCGGCGAGCGCCCGGCGCCGGGGATCGCGGCCCAGGACCTCGCCAAGTTCCTCGCGCACCGGTACACCGACGCCGGCTGGTCACGCGCCGACCACTACACGTGGATCTCGGGCCTGCTGCTCGAGCTCGGCGTCACGACGGTCGACCGGCTCGCCGAGGTGCTCGGGCCCGACGACGGCGCCGACCTGACCGAGCGGATGGGCTACAAGTACCCGCCGGGCGCGGTGCGCCGCCTCGACGACGCCCTGCTGCAGCGCTTCGGCGAGGCCTACCTGGCCCTCGACGGCAACGCGCACCGCCGCGACTCCCTCGCCGCACGCCTCGACAAGCTGCGGGCCTGAGTCACCGGAAATCCTTTCCGGGGTCGTGTCGATTCCACGGACGCGAGTTCGTCAGCATGATGTGACGAGAGTCGTCACGCACCCACTGACGAGGAGCCGACCATGACCGACACGTACGCCTACATCATCCACGAGGGCGACTGGGACTCCGACGCCTTCCTCGCCGGCGCTCCCGGCGCCGGCGCGCCCGCCGGCAAGGACCCGTCCGCACCCGGCAGCACGCCCGGTATGGGCGGCACCGCCGTCGCCACCGCCGAGGCCCCGACCGACCTCGAGGGCTCCTTCCCCGAGCACAAGGCCTTCCAGGAGGCCGTCGCCCGGATGGGCGCCCGCATCGTCGGCGGCGCCGCGCTGCAGAACGGCCGCCACGGTGGCACCGTCAAGCCCGGCACCGGCGACCGCAAGGTCGAGGACGCCGTCTACACCGACGGGCCCTTCACCGACACCGCCGAGGTCATCACCGGCTTCTACCTCGTCGAGACCGACGACGAGGACACCGCGCGGCGGATCGCGGCGCTCGTCCCCTCGGGCGGGCACGTCGAGTGGCGCAAGGTCTTCCCGACGGGGATGTGAGTGCCCCTCGCGCCGGGTGAGTTCGAGGAGGCGTGGCCGCGCATCGTGCGCGTCCTCGCCTCCTTCACCGGCAGCCTCGACGACGCGGAGGAGTACGCCGCCGAGGCCGTCGCGCGCGCTGCGGACCACGAGCGCCGCACCGGCAGGCCCATCGACTCGTGGGCCGCGTGGTGCACGACCGTGGCCAAACGGGCGTGGCTGGACGACACGCGTCGCCGGGCCGCGCTCGACCGGCTCACGCCGCAGCTGGCCCGGCCCGAGGCGGACCCCACCGCCGTCGACCCCACCGACCACACCGCCATGGACACCGACGACCTGGCCCGCGAGGGCCTCGACGACCGCCTCGCCCTGCTCTACGTCGCCTGCGACGAGGCGCTCTCCCCGGCCTCGCGGATGGTGCTCGCGCTCCGGGTCGTCTGCGGCCTGACGATCCCGGAGATCGCCGGCCACCTCGGCGTGCAGGACACCGCGGCGGCGGCCCGGCTCACCCGAGCCAAGAAGGCGCTGACCGAGGCCCGGGGCGCCTTCCACGTGCCCGACGCCGCCGAGCGCGAGCGGCGCCTGCCCGTCGTGCT
The DNA here is from genome assembly GCF_001956915.1 of Intrasporangium flavum. GTDB lineage: Bacteria > Actinomycetota > Actinomycetes > Actinomycetales > Dermatophilaceae > Monashia > Monashia flava. Next base: position 40,322 of record NZ_MLJO01000015.1, read on the forward strand.
CGCCTGCGTGTCCGGGATGTTCACCGTGGCCCACCGGACCGTGCTCGACCCCGCCGACGGCCTCGCCGACACCGGGCGGCAGGCCCTGTCCATCGCCGACGCCCTCGTCGCCGAGCACCCCGACGACCCGGAGGTGCGCGGGCTGCGGGCCGTCATCCGGCTCGGCCTCGCGCGCCGACCCGGCCGCCTGGACGCCGACGGCACCGGCCTCGCGCTCGACGAGGTCGACCGCCGCCGCTGGGACCACGCCCTCGTCGCGGCCGGTCTCGACGACGCGACGGCCGCGACCCGTGGTGACGGCCGCTTCGCGATCGAGGCCGCCATCGCCGGGCTGCACACCGCGGCCCCGACGTTCGAGGCGACCGACTGGCCGCGGATCGTCCAGCTGTACGGCGCGCTCGAGGAGCGCTGGCCCTCGCCCGCCGTCCGCGTCGCCCGGCTCGCCGCCACGGCGCACGCCCACCTCGCCGGACGCGTCACCCCGGCCGGGAGCGACGTGCCGTCCCTCTCCGACGTCGAGCGCGAGCTGAGGCTGCTGGCCGACGCCGCCCCGGCGTACGCGAGCCGCGACGCCGCCCTGGCCCTGGCCGACCTCGAGTGGCGCACCGGGCGCCGGGAGGCCGCCGCCGCCCGCTACCGCGAGCTGGCCGAGGTGCTCCCCGCCGAGCCGCTGCGCCGGTTCTGCCTGCGTCGGGCGGCCTCGGCCTGAGGCGTCACTCGCCCGTGGCGCCGTCGATGGACTCGCGGATGAGGTCGGCGTGGCCGTTGTGCCGCGCGTACTCCTCGATCATGTGCAGCAGGATCCAGCGGAGGCTGAACTGGCGGCCCTCCTTGCGCGAGGAGACGACCGACAGCTGGTCCAGGCCGCCCGCGGCGAGCGCCTCGTCGATGTGCCGGCGGGCGGTCCCGACGGCCTCGTCCATGAGCCGGTGCAGTTCCTCCGGGCTGTCGTCCCTCGCCGAGGTCAGCTCCCAGTCGGGGTCGGCGTCCCAGTCGGCGGAGTCCCACGGCTCGCCCATCGGCCGCCCGTGCAGCACCCGGCCGAACCAGCTGGCCTCGTTGAGCGCGACGTGCTTGAGCAGGCCGCCGAGGGTCAGCGTCGACGGCGGGTGCGGCGTCGCGAGCTGCTCGGCGGTCAGGCCCGCGGTCTTCCGGCGCAGCGTGTTGCGGTGGTAGTCGAGGAAGGCGACGAGCGTCGTGGCCTCGTCGGCCGCGAGGGGCGGGTCGGTGCGGCTGGGCTCGGTGGCCCCGGGTTCGGTCGCGTCGGTCATGGCGCCCGACGCTAGTGTCCGGCCCGCGGAAAACGCATGTCGTTATCGGCGGTGCGGGAGCACACTGGGTCGGTGCCCAGCTCGAGCCAGTGGATCGCCTTCCTCATCGCCTCGCTCCTGTTCATCCAGGTGCCGGGGCCGAGCCTGCTGTTCACCATCGGCCGGGCCCTGACCGTCGGGCGCCGCGAGGCGCTGCTGTCGGTCGTCGGCAACGGGCTCGGCGTCACGACGCAGGTGCTGCTCGTGTCGGTCGGCCTCGGCGCCGTCGTCGCGGCGAGCACCACGGCCTACACGGTCGTCAAGGTCGCCGGCGCGGTGTACGTCATCTGGCTCGGCATCCAGGCCATCCGCCACCGAACCGAGGCCCGCAAGGCGCTCGAGGCGCAGGTCGCCGCCAGGCGTGGGCACGCGCTGCGCGTCGGGTTCATCGTCGGGGTGACCAACCCGAAGACGATCCTCTTCTTCCTCGCCTTCCTGCCCCAGTTCACGAACACCGCGGCGGGACACGTCGGCCTGCAGATGGCGGTGCTCGGCGTCGTCTTCGGGGTGATGGCCGTGTGCTCGGACAGCGTCTGGGCGCTCGCCGCGTCGAAGGCGCGGGACTGGTTCGCCCGCAAGCCGGCCCGGCTCGACCGTCTCGGCGCGGCCGGCGGCACGATGATGGTCGGCCTCGGGGTCACGCTCCTGGCCCGCGAGTGACCGGGCCGCGGCCCGTCCCGGAGATTTTCGCGAGTGCCGGCGGTCCGCGTGCGGAGCCCGCTGCGGCCGTGCTTGAGTAGGACCGTGGCAACCGGTCAGGCTACGGCCCTGACGCGTCCGCCCGGCACGAGCGAGCGGCTGCGCGACCACGAGCGTGCCGTCGAGGCGGCCCGACGCTCCTTCGCGGCCATCCCGCCCGGGGCCCGCGTGCGCCTGGCCAAGCGCACGTCCAACCTCTTCCGCGTGCGCGCCCCCTCCGACGCCCCCGGCCTCGACCTGTCCGGGCTCACCGGCGTCGTCGACGTCGACCCGGAGGCCCGCACGGCCCGCGTCGGGGGCCTGACGACCTACGAGCAGCTCGTCGACGAGCTGCTGCCCCACGGCTTCGTGCCGCTCGTCGTGCCGCAGCTGCGGACCATCACCATCGGCGGGGCCGTCACCGGTCTCGGCATCGAGGCGGCCTCGTTCCGCAACGGCCTGCCCCACGAGTCGGTCCTGGAGATGCGGGTGCTCACCGGCGCCGGCGAGGTCGTCACCGCCACCCCCGACGGCGAGCACGCGGAGCTGTTCCGTGCCTTCCCCAACTCCTACGGGTCGCTCGGGTACGCGCTCGACCTCGTCATCGAGCTCGAGCCGGCGCACCCGTGGGTGCTGCTGCGGCACGTGCGCTTCGACGGCGTCGCCGCCCTCGTCGACGCCGTTCGCGCCGTCATGGCCGACGCGGCGTGGTCGGGCGAGCGGGTCGACTTCGTCGACGGCGTCGTCTTCGGCCCGCGCGAGGCGTACCTGACGCTCGGGCGCTGGTCCGACGACCTGCCCCACGGGACGCGTCCGAGCGACTACACCGGCGAGCGCGTCTTCTACCGCTCGATCCAGCACCGGCGCACCGACGCGCTCTCGGCGCACGACTACCTCTGGCGCTGGGACACCGACTGGTTCTGGTGCAGCCGCGCCTTCGGGGCGCAGGTCCCGGCCGTGCGGCGGCTCTGGCCGAAGCACCTGCTGCGCAGCGACGTGTACTGGAAGATCGTCGCCCTCGAGAACCGGTACGGCCCGATGGCCCGGCTCGACCGGCTCCGTGGCCTGCCGGCCCGCGAGCGCGTGGTGCAGGACGTCGAGATCCCGCTCGACCGCACGGCGGAGTTTGTCGAGTGGTTCCTGCGGGAGGTTCCGATCGAACCGGTCTGGCTCTGCCCGATCCAGCTGCGCGACGCCGGGTCGGCGACTGGAGACGTGTCAGGCGACGAGAGCACGCCGTGGCCGCTCTACCCGATGCGCCGGGGCGAGCCCTACGTCAACGTCGGCTTCTGGTCCAGCGTCCCGATCGAGCCCGGCGCCGCCGACGGCGACGTCAACCGTCGCATCGAGGACGAGGTGACCCGCCTCGGCGGCCACAAGTCGCTCTACTCCGACGCGTACTACGACGAGGCGACCTTCGCGCGCCTCTACGGCGGCGCGGCGTACACCGCCGCCAGGCACAGGTACGACCCGACGGGTCGGCTCCCGACCCTCTACGAGAAGGCGGTGCGAGCAGGATGACGACGCTCACGGTGGGCGAGGCGTTCGACCGGGTCTACGGGCCGGACGCCCCGGTGCGGGTGGTCGCGTGGGACGGGTCGAGCGGGGGCAGCCCCGACGGCCTCGTCGTGCGCCTCACCGGCCCCGAGGCCCTGAACCATCTTGTGACGGCCCCCGGCGACCTCGGCCTGGCCCGGGCCTACCTGCTCGGCGAGCTCGTCATCGACGACATCGACCCGGGCGACCCGTACACCGTGCTGCGGCTGCTCGGCGACGGCCTGCACCCCCGGCGCCCCGGGGCGCGCGACCTGCTCGAGGTGGCGCGTCTCGTCGGGGCCAACGGCGTGCACGTGCCCCCGATCCCGCCGGAGGAGACGCCCGGGCAGCTGCGGCGGCTCGCCCACGGCCTGCGCCACGGCCGGGCCCGCGACGCCGAGGCGATCAGCCACCACTACGACGTGTCGAACGACTTCTACGAGCTCGTCCTCGGGCCCTCGATGACCTACACGTGCGCCTGCTACCCGAGCGACACCGCCTCGCTCGAGGAGGCCCAGGCCTACAAGTACGACCTCGTCGCCCAGAAGCTCGGGCTGCGCCCGGGGATGCGGCTGCTCGACGTCGGCTGCGGCTGGGGCGGCATGGTGCGGCACGCGGTCCGGCACTACGGCGTCACCGCCTTGGGCGTCACCCTCTCGCGCGAGCAGGCGACGTGGGCCCAGCGGGCGATCGTGGCCGAGGGCCTCGAGGGGCGGGCCGAGGTCCGCCACGGCGACTACCGCGACGTCACGGAACGCGGCTTCGACGCGATCAGCTCGATCGGCCTGACCGAGCACATCGGGGTACGCAACTACCCGGCCTACTTCCGCTTCCTGCGCGAGCGGCTGCGCGACGAGGGGCGACTGCTCAACCACTGCATCACCCGCTCGGACAACCGCCACGCCGGCCTGCCGGCTCGCGGCTTCATCAACAAGTACGTCTTCCCCGACGGCGAGCTGACCGGGTCCGGCGACATCGTGCGCGTCATGGAGGACGAGGGCTTCGAGGTGCGCCACCACGAGAACCTCCGTGAGCACTACGCGCGCACGTGCGGCGCCTGGAACGCCAACCTCTCCAAGAACTGGGAGCGCTGCGTCGAGCTGGCGGGGCTCGGCACCGCGCGCGTCTGGGGCCTGTACCTCGCCGGGTCGCGGATGTCCTTCGAGCAGGGCGACATCCAGCTGCACCAGGTGCTCGCGTCACGCACGAGCAGCGACGGCGCGTCGGGCTTCGCGCTGCGCCCGCGCTTCGAGCCGAGCGACCTCGAGCGGCCGGTGGGCTGAGACGAGCCGGACGCGTCAGAGGTCGCCGGCCGCCCGGCGCTCGTCGTCGCTGCGCAGGATGCAGAACTCGTTTCCCTCGGGGTCGGCCATGACGACCCAGCCCCGACCGTCGGCCGTGCGGCAGTCCTGCACGACGGAGGCGCCGAGCGCCTCGACACGGGCGACCTCCTCGTCGCGCGGGCGGTCGGTGGGGCGAAGGTCGAGGTGGACGCGGTTGCGCACCTGCTTGGCGTCGCCGACCTCGATGAAGAGCAGCCGGTGCGACTCGTCCGGCGAGAAGATCATGCACTCCTCGTGGCCCGGCTCGTTGGGGTCGTCGGGGTCCTCGTGGTAGCCGAGCAGGTCGGCCCACCAGACGGACTGGGCGTGCGCGTCGAGGGCGTTGACGGTCGTGTGGGACAGCTGGAGCGCCATCGGACCTCAGGCGAGCGAGAGGAACAGACGCTGCATCGTGTCGACGTCCATCTCGTTGTTGTCGGGGTCGGCGAGGCACTGGCGCAGCCCGAGGGCGATGACGGCGAAGCCGGCCCGGTCGAGGGCCTTGGACACCGCGGCGAGCTGGGTGACGATGTCCTGGCAGTCGCGGCCGTCCTCGATCATCCGGACGATGCCACCGATCTGGCCCTGTGCACGGTTGAGCCGCTTGACGACGGCCTTCATCTCGTCGGGGTCGAGCTCCATCGACGGGCCTCCTGGTCTGGTCGGAACCCCCTGATGATACCCCTCGGCGTATCAGGACGAGGGTTCAGCCGGAGCCGCCGAGGTCGACGTCGTAGGCCTCGTGGAGCAGGTCGTCGCCCTTGCTCCGGTGGCGCACGAGCCGGGTGACGAGCCGCGCGACCTCCTCGCGGAAGACGGGGAGGTCGGCCATGGTGCCGCCGTGCTCGAGGACGACGAGGTAGCCGCGGATGGAGTCGCGCAGGTCGACGTGCTCGGCGCGGAGCCGGCCCGCCGTGCCGGAGAGGCGCGGCGCGGCGTGGGCCGCCCGCTCGTAGACGCCGCCGCTGCTCTCGGTGAGGCTGACGTGGTCGTCGAAGTCGTGGGACAGCTCGGCGAGGGCGGCGCGGACGCGCTCACGCCACATCCCGCCCCGCGCCAGGGGTGAGTCGAGGGCCGAGCCGACGGCCGACACCGACTCGCGCAGCTCGGCGCGATGGGCCCGGACGCGTTCGAGGTGCGCGGCGAGGCCGTCGTCGGCCACCGTGGTGGTGGCCCACGGGCTCGACGACGTCACGGCACCGTGGCCGGGGGCGTGTGGCTCGAAACCGGTCTGCACGTCCATGGCGACCCCTCTCCATGCGCCTCCATGGTCCTCCCGCGATGCGAAGATCGTCCAGTCCCAGTTTCGTCAACCGTGGTTGACGACCGCTGAGCCGGGGCGTAGCGTCGTCAACGCAGGTTGACACGGGAGGGACGGACGGATGGAGGTGGACGACGTGGTGCGCACCGCCCTCGCGACCGGGGACGAGGACCCCCGCGTGGCCCTCGCCGCAGCACGCGAGCTGCGCCGGGCGGCCGGCCGCACCGAGGCCGCCGTCGTGCGGCGGGCCCGGGTCGGCGGGATGGCCTGGGCCGAGATCGCCGACGCGCTCGGCGTCAGCCGGCAGGCCGTCCACAAGCGCTACGGCCGCCGCTGAGGGCCCACGGGCCCGCGGGCCCGCGGCCGGTCAGCCGGCGAGGACGACGACGAGCGTCCGGGGGCCGTGGACGCCCTCGACACGGCTCAGCTCGATGTCGCTCGTGGCCGACGGGCCACTGACGAACGTCAGCGGACGCGTCGGGTCGAGCCGGGCCAGCGCCTCGGGCACGGTCTGCACGACGTCGGCGGTGCGCAGGACGCAGACGTGCACGTCGGGCACGAGCGTCAGGGCGCGACGACCGCACGCCGGCGAGCCGTCGAGGACGACCGTGCCGGTCTCCGACACCGCGACGACCGACGCCGTGACGACCGCCGCGACCGCGTCGAGGTCGCGGGCGGCGCTGGTGCCGTCGTCGGGTCGGGACCCCAGCCCCTCCACCCACGCGGGCGGCAGCCCCGGTGCGTGGAGCAGAGCAGCGGAGGCGTCGGCGGTCTCGCCGATCCCCTTGCGGGACAGCACCTCCCGCACGGCAGAGGACACGGCGTCGCGCACCGACGCGTCGTCGCCGCCGCACCGCACGACGGTCGCCCGGTAGTCCTCGAGCCGGTCGACGAGCTGCTCGACGACCATCTCCGAACCGGGCTCGTGCTCGCCCACCCGTCGGTACCCGCGCGGCACGTCGGGCACGGTCGGCGTCGGGCCGAGGGCGTCGCGGACCCGCGCGAGCACCTCGTCGCGGGCGCTCACGACCCGGCCCCTTCTCCGCGGGTGCGGGCCCACCAGTCGCGGAACGTCTCGGTGGGCAGGTCGGGCAGGTCGCGGGAGGACGTCCAGCCGGCGAACGGCGGCGGCAGCGGGACCACGGGCTTGCCGCGTCGGATCCCCTTGCGCGCCAGAGCAGCCGCCCGTCCGGCGCGGGCGAACCGACCGGCGTCGGCCATGACCCAGGCCACGGCGCGCATCGAGGCGGCCTCGGCCGTCGGCAGCCGGTGCGCCTCCTCGTGCGCCTCGACGTGCTCGGCCCGCAGCCGCACGAGCTGGTCCGGGATCGGGATCTTGACCGGGCACACGTCGTAGCAGGCGCCGCACAGCGACGACGCGTACGGCAGCGAGTCGTTGGGGTGCGCGTCGCCGGTGCCACCGTCGAGACCGGTCAGCTGCGGCGACAGGATCGCCCCGATCGGGCCGGGGTACACCGACCCGTACGCGTGGCCGCCGACCCGCTCGTACACCGGGCACACGTTGAGGCAGGCCGAGCAGCGGATGCAGTGCAGCGCCGACCGGCCCTGCTCGTCGGCGAGCACCCGGGTGCGGCCGTTGTCGAGCAGCACGAGGTGGAACTCCTGCGGGCCGTCGCCGGGCGTGACGCCGGTCCACGTCGACGTGTACGGGTTCATCCGCTCGCCGGTGGAGCTGCGCGGCAGCAGCTGGAGGAACACCTCGAGGTCCTGCCACGTGGGCACGACCTTCTCGATGCCCATGACGGTGATGAGGGTCTCGGGCAGCGTCAGGCACATCCGACCGTTGCCCTCCGACTCGACCACGGCGAGCGAACCGGTCTGCGCCACGGCGAAGTTCGCGCCCGACACCGCGACACGTGCGCGGAGGAACACCTCGCGCAGGTGGGCCCGGGCCGCCGCGGCGAGGACCGCGGGCTCGTCGGTGAGCGACGCGTCGACGCCCGGCATCTCGCGCACGAAGATGTCGCGGATCTCGGCCCGCCCTCGGTGGATGGCCGGCACGAGGATGTGCGACGGCCTGTCGTGGCCGAGCTGCACGATGAGCTCGGCGAGGTCGGTCTCGTGCGCGGTGATGCCGGCGGCCTCGAGCGCCTCGTTGAGGCCGATCTCCTGGGTCGCCATCGACTTGACCTTGACCACCTCGCCCGCCCCGGTCGCCCCCACGAGGCCGGTGACGATCGCGTTGGCCTCGGCGGCGTCGCGGGCCCAGTGCACGTGGCCGCCGCGCGCGGTGACGTTGGCCTCGAGCTGCTCGAGCAGCTCGGGCAGCCGGGCCATCGTCGCGGCCTTGAGCGCGGCGCCGGCGTCACGCAGCGCCTCCCAGTCGGGCACCTCGCCGACGACGGCGGCGCGCTTGGCCCGGATCGTCGCCGTGGCGTGCCCGAGGTTGCGGCGCAGCTGCGTGTCGGCGAGCGCGGCCCGTGCGGCGGTCGGGAACGACGCGTCGCCGGTGAGGTTGCCGTGCCCGGCTGGGGGCCGCAGGCCCGGCATCCCGAGGTGGGTCGTCATGCGCCCACCTCCCACGGCGCGTCCTGCGTGCTCGCGAGCACCTGCGCGAGGTGGACGGGTCGCACGCCGGTGCGCAGCCGGGCCAGCCCTCCCCCGATGTGCATGAGGCACGACGCGTCGCCGACGGTCAGCACCTCGGCGCGGGTCTCGCGCACCGCCGCCATCTTGTCGGCGAGCATCGCCGTCGACGTGTCGGCGTTCTTGACGGCGAAGGTGCCGCCGAACCCGCAGCACGAGTCGGCAGCCGGCAGCTCGACGAGGTCGATGCCCCGGACCGCGCGCAGCAGCTGCAGCGGCCGGTCGCCCACGCGGAGCATCCGCAGCGAGTGGCACGTCGGGTGGTAGGTGACCCGGTGCGGGTAGGAGGCGCCGACGTCGACGACGCCGAGCACGTCGACGAGCAGCTCGGACAGCTCGAAGGTGCGGGCGGCCACGGCGTCGGCCCGCTCGGCCAGCGTGACGTCGCCCGCGCGTCGGGCGACCTCGGCGTGCTGGTGGCGCACCGACCCGACGCACGACCCCGACGGCGCGACGACCGCCTCGACGCCGGCGGCCAGGGCCCGCCCGAACACCTCGACGTGGTGGCGCACGAGGCCCACGGCGTCGCGCTGGTAGCCGGTGTTGGTGTGCATCTGGCCGCAGCACGTCTGGTCGGCGGGGAAGACGACCTCGTGGCCGAGCCGCTCGAGCAGCACCGTCGTCGCGCGGGGCACGTCGGGGAACAGGACGTCGCCGAGGCACGTCGCGAACAGGCCGATGCGCATGCGCGCCTCCTCTGGGTGCCGGTCAGGGTCGGGTCAGGTGCGGCTCAGGACGACGACGGTGTCGAGGGCCTCGCGCGGGCCGTCGTCGGTCTCGACCGGCCGTACCCGGATGCCCGACTGCTGCACCTGCACCGGCAGGCCGTCGACGAGGTCGGTCACCTCGTCGGGGTCGTGGAGCACCTCGCGCGAGCTCGGGCCGCCCCAGCCCTCGGCGAGGTTGCGCCCGGCGTGGCAGACGACGACGACGTGCCCGCCCGGGCGAACCGCCTCGACGCCGGCGCGGAACGCGGCGCGCATCTGCTCGCGCGGCAGCTGGAGGTAGGAGAACAGGGCGAGGTCGAAGGAGGCGGGGTCACCGGGGGCGTCCGTCGTGGCGTCGGCGACGAGCGGCGTCAGGCGCGACGCGTCGTCTCCGAGCACGGCGGCGGCACGGGCGCGCATGCGGTCGACGGCCACCGGGGAGTAGTCGGTGGCCACGACGGTCCAGCCCTGCTGCACCATCCAGATGGCGTTGCGGCCCTCGCCGGCGGCGAGGTCGAGCGCCGAGCCCGGGCTCAGCGCGGCGACGATCTCGGCGACGAACCGGTTCGGCTCGGCCGACCACACGAGCTCGCTCGCGGCGTAGCGCTCGTCCCAGGCGTCGGAGTCCACGTCGCCCTCCTCAGGCCGGCCCGGCGGCGGGCCGGCCGACGGCGTCGTCGCGGACATCGCCTGCGGCGTCGACCGACTCGACGAATGGCACGACCTCGGCGAGGAACCGGTCGGGCACCTCGAGCTGCGGGGTGTGCCCGACGCCCTCGAGCCAGGCGGTGGACCAGCCGGGGTTGCGGGTGGCGGTGCGCTGCGCCGCGGTGAAGGGCACGAGCCGGTCGCGGTCGCCGTGCACGAGCAGCACCCGCCGGTCGATGCCGGAGATGAGCGCGTCGTAGCGACGCGGACGACGCAGGACCGCGAGCAGCGACCTGGCCGCGCCGAGGAACTCGGTGTCCTTGGCCGGCAAGGCGCCGCGCCACTGCGTCAGCGTGACGCCGGCGTCGACGACCGCCGCGTCGGCCCGCGACGCGTCGGCGAAGCACAGCTGCACCGTGCCGAGCACGCGCTGGCGGTCGGTGTACCGGCTCTGCAGTCGCGACAGGAACAGCTCGCCGACGCGGGGCACCGCGTAGAGCGCGAACGTCACGGCGACCTGACGGTCCTGGCGCTGGCGGGGCGCCGGCAGCGCCGGGTCGACGAGGACGAGGCCGGCCACGCGCTCGGGCGACCGGGCGGCCAGCAGCAGCGAGACCATGCCGCCCATCGAGTTGCCGACGAGCACGGCCGGCGCCCCGACCACCTCGTCGAGGAACCGGGCCAGCACCACGGCGTTGGCGTGCACGCTCGTCGAACGGTCACCTGCAGGAGTCAGGCCGAAGCCGGGGAGGTCGAGTGCGACGACGCGACGGCCGGCCGCGAGCGCCGGGCCGACGTGCACCCAGTTGAGGTGCGAGCCGCCGAGGCCGTGCACGAGCACGACGGGCGTGCCGGCCGTGTCGGATGCGTCAGACGCGTCGGACGCGTCGGCGCCCTCACGGCCGCCGGGCGGGTCGAACTCCACCCAGTGCACCGGGCCGCCGAGGTCGGTGACGTGGCTGCGGGCGCCCCACGGCGCCGCGAGGTCGAACGGGGCGTCGCCCGGGATCGCGCTCACCCCAGCAATCTACGACTCCCGGCGGCCCTGGAGGCGAGGTGGGCCGACTCCGTGGCGTTCTCGGTCGACGCCGAAGCCCGCTCCCACTCCGCCGCGGCGTCCGCGTGACGCCCCACGCGTCCGAGCAGGTCGGCGCGCACGGCGTGGAAGGACGTGTACCCCTCGAGGGCGAGCGGCTCGACGAGCGCGAGCCCGGCCGCCGGGCCATCGACCTCCGCCACGGCGACGGCCCGGTTGAGCCGCACGACGTCGGTCGGCACGACGGCGAGCAGCTGGTCGTAGAGCGCGAGCACCTGGCGCCAGTCGGTGTCGGCGGCGCTCGCGGCGTCGGTGTGCACCGCGTTGACCGCCGCCTGCAGCTGGTAGGGCCCGGGCGCGCCGCGGCGCAGGCAGGCCCACACGAGCGCGTGGCCCTCCGCGATCGCGGCGTGGTCCCACCGCGAGCGGTCCTGGTCGGCGAGGCGCACGAGCCCGCCGGACGCGTCGGTGCGGGCCGGGCGCCGCGCCTCGGTGAGGAGCATGAGCGCGAGCAGGCCGACCGCCTCGGGCTCGTCGGGCATCAGCTCGACGAGGACCCGGCCGAGCCGGATCGCCTCGGCCGCGAGGTCGGGCCGGCCGAGGTCGTCGCCGGCGCAGGCCGTGTGGCCCTCGGTGAAGACGAGGTAGATGACGGCGAGGACCGACGCGAGCCGGTCGGGCAGGTCGGCGTCGCGGGGCACCCGGTAGGGGATGCCGGTGTCGCGGATCTTCTTCTTGGCCCGCACGATCCGCTGGGCCATCGTCGCCTCGGGCACGAGGAAGGCGTGCGCGATCTCGGGGGTGCTGAGGCCGCCGAGGAGCCGCAGGGTCAGGGCGACGCGAGCCTCCGGGGCCAGCGCCGGGTGGCAGCACGTGAAGACGAGCCGCAGGCGGTCGTCGCGCACGGGGCCCTCCTTCCAGTGGTCGTGCAGGGTGTCGTCGGACGCGGCGAGCAGGGCCGACTCGGCGTGCTTGCCCTCGCGCGCGGCCTCGCGGCGGAGCCGGTCGACCGCGCGGTGGCGGGCGGTCGTGATGATCCAGCCGGCCGGGCTCGGCGGCAGGCCCTCGCGGGGCCACCGCTCGACGGCGACGGTGAAGGCGTCCTGCACCGCGTCCTCGGCGAGGTCGATGTCGCCGAGGACGCGGATGAGGACCGCCACCGCCCGCCCGTGCTCCTGCCGGAAGACCCGGGCGATCTCGTCGGTGCTGGCCGGCATGCGTCGGGACGCTCAGCCGGCCTCGGGCCGCTGGCCCGGGTCGTCCATGTCGACGAACGGGCGGATCTCGACGGCGAGGCCGGTGGCCTTCGCCGTGCGCTGCGCCCAGCCGAGCGCGACGTCGTAGTCGGGCGCCCGGACGATGGTGAGGCCGCCGAGGTGCTCCTTGGCCTCGAGGAACGGACCGTCGGTGAGGACGGCCTCGCCCGAGCCGCCGGTCCGGATCGTCGTGGCCGCGGACAGGTCGCCGAGGCCGCCGGCGAAGACCCAGCCGCCGGCCGCGCGGATATCGGCGTTGAGCGCCTCGAGCTCGGCCATGATCGGGCCGAGGACCTCCGGGGGCGGCGTCGGGCCGTCCGGGGAGTAGAGGGTGATGAGGTAGGTGCGCATCGGGGTCGTCGAAGCCGTGGTCGTCATCGTCGTGCCTCTCGGTCGTGAGGTGAGGAGCGGGACGGTTCGCCTGCTCTCACCCTCTACACGAACGCGCCGGGTGGCAATCGACAGTCGTCGACGACTTTCCGACGGACGATCAGGACGCGGCGCGCGGGCGCTGCTCGACGAGGCCGACGAGGTTGCCCTCCGGGTCGGTGACGAACGCCATCCACTCGTCGGTGCCGACCGGGCCGAGGGTGTCGTCGTCGTGGCCGAAGATGACGTGCGGCTCGGACTCGACGGAGACGCCCGCGAGGCGCAGCCGCTCGACCGTGGCGTCGAGGTCGGCGACGCGGTGGTAGAGCAGCGCGCTCGGGGCGCCGCGGTCGAGCAGCAGCCGGACGCCGCCGCGGTCGAAGAAGACGAGGCCCGGCGGGTCGAACGAGGCGACCGGCTGCACGCCGAGCAGGTCGGCGTAGAACGCGGTGGCGCGGGCGAGGTCGTCGGCGTGCAGGGCGACCTGGACGAGGGGGCTGCTGCCGTCGATGGCCATGCCACGACCGTAGACGTCCCGCTCCGTCGAGTGGGCACTTCCACACGGTCGAGTGGGCACTTCGTCCGTGGCGAAGTGCCCACTCGACCGGTGTCGTGGGTCGGTGACGGGGCCCGTTGGCCCCGGCGTCAGTCCTTCGTGCTGCTGAAGGCGGCGTCGAAGGCCGCCTCGGGGCGCTCGAAGTTGAGCGCCCGGACGTACTCGAGCGCACCGGGCGCTCCGACGAGGCGGTCCATGCCGGCGTCCTCCCACTCGATGCTGATCGGGCCGTCGTAGCCGATGGCGTTGAGGGTGCGGAAGCAGTCCTCCCACGGCACGTCGCCGTGCCCGGTGGAGACGAAGTCCCAGCCCCGACGCGGGTCCCCCCACGGCAGGTGCGAGCCGAGCCGGCCGTTGCGGCCGTTGCCGACCCGCTTGCGGGTGTCCTTGCAGTCGACGTGGTAGATCCGGTCCTTGAAGTCCCAGATGAACGCGGCCGGGTCGAGGTCCTGCCACACCATGTGGCTCGGGTCCCAGTTGAGGCCGAACGCCTCGCGGTGGCCGATGGCCTCGAGGGTCGCGACGGTGCTCCAGTAGTCGTAGGCGATCTCGCTCGGGTGCACCTCGTGGGCGAACCGCACGCCGACCTCGTCGAAGACGTCGAGGATCGGGTTCCAGCGTCGGGCGAAGTCGGCGTACCCCTCCTGGATGACCGCGTCGGACACGGGCGGGAACATCGCGACGTACTTCCACACCGCGGAGCCGGTGAACCCGACGACGGTGTCGACGCCGAGCCTCGCGGCGGCACGGGCGGTGTCGGCCATCCGCTCGGCGGCGCGCTGCCGGACGCCCTCGGGGTCGCCGTCGCCCCAGACGCCCGCCGGCAGGATGTCCTGGTGGCGCTGGTCGATGGGGTCGTCGCACACGGCCTGGCCGACGAGGTGGTTGGAGATCGCCCACACCTTGAGGTCGTGCTTGGCGAGGATCTCGAGGCGCGACTCGATGTAGCCGTCCTCGGTCAGGGCCCGGTCGACCTCGAAGTGGTCGCCCCAGCAGGCGATCTCGAGGCCGTCGTAGCCCCACTCCCCCGCGAGGCGGCACACCTCCTCGAAGGGCAGGTCGGCCCACTGGCCGGTGAAGAGGGTGATCGGTCGAGCCATGTGAGTCTCCTTGGCGCGTGTCGGGTCGAGCTGGCGAGGGGTGGTCAGGACGCGGCGACGGTCTCGGCGAGGGGTGCGGCAGGTGCGACGGGGTCGGCGGGTGCGACGGCGGCTCCCGCGGCCTCGAGGACGAGGTCGTGGACGTCCGTCGCGGCCACGGTCTCACGCTGCAGGCCGCGCAGGGAGGGGTCGGAGGCGAGGAGGACCGGCCCGTCCTCGGGGTCGGCTGGCAGGCGGCCGTGGCTGCCCCTGACCCACCGCGGGTCGAGCGGCACGACGCTCATCGCGTAGCGCAGGCCCACCTTCTTGCGCACGAGCGACAGGGCGGCGCGGGCCTTCGCCGAGCGGTCGGCCGGGTCGAGGAACAGCTCGGCCGGGTCGTAGCCGGGCTTGCGGTGGATCTCGACGCCGCGGGCGAAGTCGGGCGCGCGCCGGTCGTCGAGCCAGTAGTAGTACGTGAACCAGGCCCCCGGCTCGGCCACGAGCACGAGGTCTCCGCTCCGCTCGTGGTCCAGCCCGTGCTCGGCCTGGCCCGCCCGGTCGAGGACGAGGTCGACGCCGGGGACCGCCGCCAGCAGCGTGCGCACCTGCTCGAGCCGGCCCGGGTCGCGGACGTAGACGTGCGCCACCTGGTGGTCGGCGACGGCGAAGGCCTCCGACGCCCACGGGTCGAGGTACTCCATGCCGGCCTGGGTGTGCACCTCGAGCAGCCCCTCGCGGCGCAGCACGCGGTTGACGTCGACCGGCTGGTCGACCTCGGTGATGCCGTACTCGCTGACGACGAGGACGGTGACGCCGAGCCGCTCGGCATCGTCGAGGAGCGGCGCGAGCACGTCGTCGAGCTCGCGGGCAGCCGCGCGCGCCTCGGGCGAGTCCGGCCCGAACCGCTGGAGGTCGTAGTCGAGGTGCGGCACGTAGGCGAGGGTCAGGTCGTGCTCGGGCAGGAGGATCCGCGTCGCCTCGACGATCCAGCGCGACGACGCGATCGACGCGGTCGGGCCCCAGTACTGGAAGAGCGGGAAGGGCCCGAGCCGCTCGGTCAGCCTGTCGTGCAACGACGCCGGGCGGGTGTAGCAGTCCGGCGACTTGCGCCCGTCGGCGTGGTAGACCGGCCGCGGGGTGACGATCGAGTCGACGTCCATCCCCATCGCGTACCACCAGCAGACGTTCGCGACGCGGGCCCCGGGGTGGGCCCGACGCAGCGCGTCCCACACCTTCTCGCCCTGGACGAGCGCGTTGTGCTGGCGCCAGAGGAAGACCTCGCCGAGGTCGCGGAAGTACCAGCCGTTGCCGACGGCGCCGTGGTCGGCGGGCAGCCGGCCGGTGAGGAACGTCGACTGCACCGAGCAGGTGACGGCGGGCAGCACCGTGCCGAGCGTGGCCTGCGCGCCGCCGGTGGCGAGGCGCTGCAGCCGGGGCATGTCGCGCAGGGCGCGCGGGGTGAGGCCGACGACGTCGAGCAGCAGGACGGGTTTCATGCGGGCTCCTTGAGGCCGAGGTCGATGAGGGTGTCGCGCAGCCAGGCCAGCTCGCCGGCGATGCTGCGGGCAAGGCCGGCGTCGTCGCGCGGGCGGTGCCGCTCGGGCACGACGGTCCACGTGTACGTCTCAACCTCGAGGTGGTCGGTGCGGGCGGTGGCGCCGCCGACGAGCGCGTCGAGCGAGCGGCGCAGGTCGTCGGTGGTGGCGGTGAGCGGGGGCTCGGGTGCGGTGCCGAGCGGCACGTGGAAGTGGACGCGCCACGGCTCGTCGGCGTGCGCGCACAGCGGCCGCCGGCCGCCGAGTGCCTCGCCGAGGTCGTCACGGGTGCGCACCTGCCCGGCGTGGTCGCGCGAGCGCACCTGGTGCAGGAACCGCTCCTCGTCGAAGGCGGCGAGGGCGGCGCGGGTGGCCGGGTCGGTCGGGTCGGCGGCGTGCAGGCCGGCCGACACCTGCGCCTTGGCGACGCCGGTCCCGGACGCGTCGAGCGCGGCGAGGGCCTCGCCGGCATCCTCGAAGCCGACGGCGAGGTGGCACAGGTCGAGGCACGCGCCGATGACGTCGCGGTCCCAGCCGCGGGTGCGCTCGACGAGGTCGGAGACGGTCTCGACGACGCAGCCCGGCTCGGGCTCGAGGGCGACGCGGACGGTGCGCCCGGTGCGGTCGCGCAGGGCGTGCAGGTGCGCGGCGAGGCGCTCGAACTGCTCTGCGGCCAGGGCCTGCCGGTCGCCGAACCACGGGTGGCGCCAGCCGAGCGGCAGCGTCGAGATGCTGCCGCGTGCGGCGTCGTCGGGCAGCAGGCGCGCGAGCACGTCGGCGAGGTCGGTCGTGTAGCGCAGGCGCGCCGGCTCGCTCCAGTCCGGGTGGTAGACGCGGTGCTTGACGACCGGCTCCTGGAACCCGCGGTACGGGAACCCGTTGAGCGTCACGACCTCGAGGCCGCGCCGGTCGAGCTCGGTGCGGAGGCGGTCGGTGAGAGAGGCTTCGGCGGCGAGGGCGTGGGCCACCGGCGCGCTGAGCCACAGCCCGACACCGAGCACGTCGGCGCCGAGGTGCTGCCGCACCGGCAGCGCGAAGCGGTCGAGCTGGCCGACGATCGTGTCGATATCCTCGCCGCCGTGCACGTTGGTGCAGTAGGCGACGTGGACGGTCGTACCGTCGGCGTGCTGGAGGCGCACGGCTACTCCCTCGCCCCGCGCAGCACCGAGTTGCCTTCGTACGTCGAGGCGCCCGCGCCCACGAGCTCGCCGACAAGCTCACCCGCGCCGGACGCGTCGACGCCCTCGGGCAGCTCGAGCCGGCCGCTCTGGGCGAAGAACTCGACGGGGTTGCGCCACAGCACCCGGTCGACGTCGTCGGCGCTGAAGCCGGCCCGCAGCATCGCCTCGCCGGTGCGCCACGTCTTGAGCGGGTCGCTGTTGCCCCAGTCGGCCGCGGAGTTGACGAGCATCCGCTCGAGGCCGTGCTCGCGCAGGATCGCGACCATCCGCTCCTCGTCCATCTTCGTGTCGGGGTACACGGAGAAGCCCATCCAGCAGCCCGACTCGGCGACGGCGCCGACGGTCACCTCGTTGAGGTGGTCGACGAGCACCCGCCCCGGCTCGAGGCCCGACTCGCGCACGACGTCGAGGGTTCGACGCGTGCCGGCCAGCTTGTCGCGGTGCGGCGTGTGCACGAGGGCCGGCAGCCCGTGCTCGACGGCGAGCGCGAGCTGCGCGGCGAAGACGGCGTCCTCCTCGGGCGTCATGCTGTCGTAGCCGAGCTCGCCGACGGCGACGACGCGGTCCTTGGCGAGGTAGCGCGGCAGCTCGTCGAGCACCTCGCGGCAGCGGGCGTCGTTGGCCTCCTTGGGGTTGAGCCCGATCGTCGCGTGGTGGGCGATGCCGTACTGCGACGCGCGGAACGGCTCCCAGCCCAGGAGGGCGTCGAAGTAGTCGCAGAAGGTGCCGACGTTCGTGCGGGGCTGGCCGAGCCAGAACGAGGGCTCGACGACGGCCCGGACGCCGGCCTCGTGCATCCGCCGGTAGTCGTCGGTCGTCCGAGAGGTCATGTGGATGTGGGGGTCGAAGATGCGCACGGCTGCTCCTCAGCGGTCGGGGGTGTCGGTGGTCGTGGTGGCGCGCGCGGCCTCGAGGACGGTCGACGCGTCGGCCGGCACGGTGCGACCGGCTGCGAGACGCTCGGCGGCGTAGTCGGTGACCATCCGGGCCAGCTCGGCGTCGGCGCGCTCGACGAGGCCGGCGACCGCCGCCACGGGGACGCCGGTGAAGAGCACCTTGAGCACGGCCTGCCGCCACGCGTCCTGGTCGAGGTGGCGGGCGGCGTAGGGGCCGAGTGCCGCCTCGACGAGCCGGGTGTCGTTGGTGCGCAAGGCGTCCCGCACCAGTGGGAGGAGCCGGTCGCCGATCGCGTCGCCCCGGCCCGGCGCGTCGAGGGCATCGAGGGCGTCGAGGGAGCGCAGGACCGCGAGCCGTTCGGCGGTGTCGCCCCGCTCGTAGAGCCGGGCGACGCGGCGAGCGGTGTCATCGGCCGGCCCGGGCAGCGCGAGCAGGATGAGGCGGCGGTCGGTGTCGCCGTCGCGGCCAGCGCGGGCCGCGAGCCGGGCAGCCGGGGTGAAGTGGCGCTCGAGGCTGTCGGGGTCGCGCGTCACCTCGGCGAGCGCGTCGTGCAGGGCCGTGTCGGGGTCGAGGTCGGTGGTCACGAGGGCACCTCCTGGAGGGGGGGACGGGTGGTCGGGCGTCGGGTAGGGAGCGCTCCGGCCGCACGCTCGGCGGCGCGGAGGAACCGCAGGCTCTGGGCCGCGAGGGTCGGGGCGGCCCACGGGTGGCGGGGCAGCTCGACCGACACGAGGCCGCGGTAGCCGACGGCGCGGAAGGCGGCGAGCACGGGCGGCACGTCGACCTCGCCCTCGCCGAACGGCAGGTGCTCGTGCACGCCGCGGCGCATGTCGTCGATCTGCACGTTGGCCAGGTGCGGGCCGGCCGCGAGGACGACGGCTGCGGGGTCGTCGTCCTCGACGCACCGCAGGTGGCCGACGTCGATCGTCAGGCGCAGGCGGTCCGGGTCGCCGAGGCGCCGGCGCAGGTCGAGCACGTCGGCGACACGCTCGACGACCATGCCGGGCTCGGGCTCGACCGCGAGGTCGACGCCGTGCGCGTCGGCCACCGGCAGCACCTGCGCGATGCCGTCGTCGACGCGTCGGAGCAGCTCGGTGGTCGGCACCCCGACGGGCGCCACCCCGCTCCAGCACGACACGACGGGCGCCCCGAGGTCGGCGGCGATGCGGACCGCGCGGTGCAGCAGGTCGACCCGGCGTTCGCGCCCGGCGTCGGAGACGAGCGTCGGCTCGTGCTTGAGCCGCGGGTCGAGGAGGAACCGGGCGCCCGTCTCGACGACGACGTCGAGCGCGTACCGGTCGAGCAGCGCCCGCACCCGACGGACGCGTGCCGCGACGTCGCGGGCGAACGGGTCGAGGTGCGCGTGGTCGAGGGTGAGGGCGACCCCCTCGTAGCCGAGGTCGGCGAGCAGGGCGAGCGCGTCCTCGAGCCGGTGGTCGGTGAACCCGTTGAGGCCGTAGC
The DNA here is from genome assembly GCF_001956915.1 of Intrasporangium flavum. Classification (GTDB taxonomy): domain Bacteria; phylum Actinomycetota; class Actinomycetes; order Actinomycetales; family Dermatophilaceae; genus Monashia; species Monashia flava. The sequence continues at coordinate 59,764 of NZ_MLJO01000015.1, forward strand.
CGAAGCGCAGGCTCATGTCGGCGACACCACCCGCATCGCGAGGCGTCCCGCGGGCACCGAGGCCGCGAGCGCCAGCGCGACCTCCGGCCGACCGCGTCCGGCGACGAGCGAGCCCTGCAGCGGGACGAACCCGCGGATGCCGTGGCCCGTGGCGCGCCGGACGGTGACCGCGTCGGGCGACCGGACCGCGTCGAGCTGCGCGCTCAGCACGCCCCGGGCGTACCAGGCGGCCATGCCGGTGGACAGCGCGAGCGAGCCGGCCCGGCGCAGGCGCGAACCGCGGCGGGTGTCGGGTCGGGTGTCGGTCCTGCCCGCGAGCCCGCCGACGAGCGCGCTGGCCGTGGCGACGGCGGCGGTGCCGACTGCCACGGCACGGGCCGTCGAGGCTGAGCCGCCGTGCACCTCGCCGCGGCTCAGCGCGGTGACGCCGGCCGTGTGCGCCCCGACGAGGGCCGCGGGAACGAGCGCGGTGCGGATCCCCCCGAGCCCGCCCGCGCTCGCCCCGAGCGCGACGTCGAGCGCGCGCGTCGAGGCCATCGTGGCCGCGCCGAGCGGGCCGTCCTTGGGGCCGAGGTCGTAGGCCCAGACAGCAGCGGCGAGCAGGGCCGCCACGGCAGCGCCCGCGCGCCCGGCCGCGGCACCGGCCACGGCGACCCCGCCGACCGTCAGTCCGGCGGCCACGCCGAGCGCCGTCCCGGCGGGCACGCGCCCGGAGGGGATCGGCCGCTCCGGCCGCTCGGTGGCGTCGACGTCGCGGTCGGCCCAGTCGTTGAGCGCCATGCCGGCCCAGTAGAGGCACGTCGACGCGACCGGCAGCAGCAGGGTGCGGCGCCCGCCGGGCCAGCCCGCGGCCGCCGCGCCGGTGAGGGTGTCCCCGGGCACGGTCAGCGCGGCCGGTGCGCGCACCAGATCGGCGAGGTCGCGCAGCGTGGTCACGACGCCGCCGCCCCCTCGCCGCCGGCCACCCAACCGCGCAGCGTCTCGAGCTGCTCGAAGAGGCGGTGCTCGTCGGAGCCCACCGGGTCCTTGAAGAAGAAGCCCCACTCCGGCACCGGACCGACGAGGCCGCGGCGCAGCGCGAGGTCGGCGAGCCGGGCCAGGTCGATGACGAGGGGCGCCGCGAGCGCGGAGTCGCAGCCCTGCCAGGTGAACTGGAGCGACATCCTCGTCCCGAGGAACCCGGAGAAGGTCACGTGGTCCCACGCGGTCTTCCAGTCGCCGAGGTCGGTGATGTTGTCGATGTGCACCGGCCCCTCGACGGGGTAGCCGAGCATCGCCTCGAGTCCCTTGGCCTTGCTCCGCGACTTGCTCTCCCGGGCCTCGGGGTCGGCGAGGGTGGCGCCGTCGCCGCCGCCGAGCAGGTTGGCCCCGGCCCAGGAGCGCACCCGCAGCGAGCGCGCGGCGAACATCGGGGCGAGAACCGTCTTGACGAGGGTCTCGCCGGTCTTGCCGTCGCTGCCGCCCCACGGCAGGCCGTGCCGCTCGGCGAGCTCGGCCAGCGCGGGCAGGCGGGCCCCGGTCGAGGGCGTGAAGTCGACGAAGGCGGCGCCGGCGATAAAGGCCGCGGCCGCGTACACGGCACTCGACGGCAGCGGCGAACCGCCTGCGTCCCAAGCGGACTCGAGGGCGGCCAGCGACAGATGGGTCGGTTCGACCTCGACCGGCGGCTCCGTCGAGGACACGTTGACGACGACGACCCGGGCCAGGCCCTCGACGCGTCGGAAGTCGGTGATGTCGGCGGCGAGACGGCGCACCGCGTCGCCCTGCGGCTCCGCCCCGGGCGCGTACCCGGGCCGCAGTCGGGTGTCGACGCGCTCGAGCTCGTCGTGGACGAGCGGCAGTGCCGCGCCGGGCACCACGCCGGCGTCGGCGAGCGCCGCCGCCCGCTTGGCCAGGGGCACCTCGGCGACGTCGTGGCCGCCGAGGACGATCCGGTCGAGGCCGGTCACGTGCTCGCGCAGGCCCGCCTGCTCGGTGACGAGCCCGTCGGGGCCGCTGCCGCCGGCCGCGATCACCGCGAGCCCGGTGGCCACCGTCGTCGCGACGCTGCCGCGGGCCCCGACCAGCCAGAGCCCGGTCCTGTCGTTGCTCATGTCGATCTCCTTCGATCTGCCGTGGCCCCCCACGTGTGGCACGTGTGCCGTGCCCTCCCCTCCCCCGGGGTGGTGACCCGGCGGCGGTCGCCCGCCGCCGGGTCACCCGTCATCTCCCTCCGGTCACCTCAGCGAGGCGATGACCGCCCTCGCGTCACGCTGCAGCGCGGCGCGGGCCGCGGCGTCCGACACGTTGGCCGGCTGGCCGGCGAGCGTCACGAACTCCTGCAGCTGCGACACCGCAGCGGCCGTCCGACCGCCTGCGACGTGCTTGGCGGCCTGCTCGAGACGCTTCTCGAGCAGCGGCTCGCCCGCCTTCGTCACGAAACCCTCGCGGGCCAGGCGCTCGGTGAGGGCCGTCAGCTCGGCCAGCGACGTCGTCGTCGTGAACGTCGTCGTGGTCGTGCGGACCAGACCCGCCTTGTCCTTCGCCGTCACGACGAGGGTGTGGCTGCCGAGCGGCAGGCGCCAGAGGGCCAGCGGCTGGTCGGCCGCGACCGTGGCCCCGTCCACCGTCGCGGTGACGGTGTCGATGCCGCTCGTGGCGTCGGTCGCCGTCCACGTGACGTCCTTCGAGGTGCCGACGGACCCGCCGTCAGTGACCCCGGAGACCGCCACCGTGGGCTGCGTCTTGTCGAGCTTCACCGTGACGGAGCCGACCTCGGAGACGTTGCCGCCGTTGTCGGTGGCCCGGTAGAGCACCGTCGTCGTGCCCTCGGTAGAGACCGTGAGCGCGGTGTTGGCGTTGACCCACGTCGCGCCGCCGTCGGTCGAGCGCTGGCGCGAGGCGACGGTGCCGTTGTCGGTCGCGTTGACCGTCACGGTGACGTTGCTCGTCCACCAGCCGTTCGCGCCGTTCGGCGTCGCGGGGCTGAGCGTCGCCGACACCGTCGGCGGCGTCGTGTCGGCCACGCCGTCACCGACGAACGAGAGCGCGTCGAGCACGACCCCACCCGTCGAGGTGACGAAGAGGCGCCCGGTGCCGGTCGGCTTCGACGACAGAGTCGCCGCCGTGTCGGACCAGCCGGTGCTGTTCACCGCGACCGTCCCGAACGGCGTCGCAGTCGGCGAGTTCCAGCGCAGCGACAGCGTGCCCTGGCCCGACGCGCGGGCCGTGATGCCGGTGATGCCGATGAGGTTGGCCGGGTCCCAGCCGAGGTGGTCACCGGCGTCGAGCGAGGTGACCTTGCGCAGGCCGCTCGCCGTCGTGTCGCCGACGATCTCGACGCCCTGGGTCAGGTCGGCCCACTCGGCCTCCTGCTTCTTCGGGTTGAGGATGAGCTGCTCGGTCGTCGTCGCCGCCGGGACGCCCGCGTGGCCGTTGTCGGTGTAGGTGATGACGACGACGCCGAAGATGTTCTCGGTCTCGCCGTGCTCGGTCGCGTCGGCCGGGGTCGGGATCGCGAACTGGCATCCCGTGCCCTGGCTCAGCGGGTGGGCGTGCGCGTCGTGCCCGAGACCGAAGGTCCACGTGACGCGCGAGCACACCGTCGCGGTGCCGTCCTCGGGGTCCGAGGTCTTGACGTCGAACGGGACGGCCTGGCCCCAGTCGAAGAAGGCACCGTTCGGCGGGGTGGTGATGTTCACCGTCGGGGCGACGTTGCCGACGCTGATCGACGTGCTCGTCAGGCCGCGACGGCCCTCCGGGTCGGTGACCCGCAGCCGCGCCGTGTACTTGCCGAGCTCGGTGTAGGTGAAGGACGCCGTGACACCGGTGGCGTCGAACGTGCCGTCACCGTTGAAGTCCCACTCGTAGGTGAGGGCCTTGCCCTCGGGGTCGACCGAGCCGGACGCGTCGAAGGCGACCGTGAGCGGCGCGGTGCTGCTGCTCAGCGGGGTGGCCTTGATGCTGGCCTGCGGCGCCTTGTTCCCCGGCGAGTAGTCGATGCGGTAGAGGCCCGCGTCGGGGTTCTGCCGGAAGAAGCCGTCGCCGTAGTCGAGGACGTAGAGCGAGCCGTCCGGCCCGAACTCGATGTCGATCGGGCTGTCGGTGATCGGCTGGCCGTTCGTCTCGAGGGCCTTGTTGGGCAGGAACTGCTCGATGTGGTCGACCGGTCCGTTCGGCCACTGCACGGTGAAGGCGGCGAGGTAGTCCTGCGAGAACTCGGCGAAGAACGCCTTCTTGTCCCAGTACGCCGGGAACTTCGTCGTCGACGGGTTGTCGGCGTCGTAGTGGTAGACCGGGCCGCCCATCGGGCCCTGGCCGCCCTGCGGGTCGAAGTCGGTCAGCTCCGGCCACGGCTGGTCGGTCGACCGGTCGCCGTAGTAGAGCGTGGCGGTCGTGGCCGGCGGCACCTGCGCCAGGCCGGTGTTCCAGCGCGAGTTGTTCTGCGCGCCGGCGTTGCAGTCGAACCATGGGCCGGGCGTCGCCGTCGCGTAGTTCCACTCGTTGTAGTTGGCGTTCGGGCCGTGGCAGTACGGCCAGCCGCCGTTGATCGGCCGGTCGATCGCCGTCGTCATCCACTCGACGTAGCCCATCGGGCCGCGCTGCGGGTCGGCGGCACCGGCGTCGGGGCCGTAGTCGCCCCACGTCACCGAGTTCGTCTCCGGGTCGACGTCCATGCGGAACGGGTTGCGCACGCCCATGACGAAGATCTCCGGACGCGTCTTGGCCGTGCCCGGCGCGAAGAGGTTGCCGGCCGGGATCGTGTAGCGGCCGTCGGCCTCGACGTGGACGCGCAGGATCTTGCCGCGCAGGTCGTCGGTGTTGCCCGCGCCGCGGCGCGAGTCGAGGCCCGGGTTCATGCCCGGGGCGTCGTTGTTCGGGGCCATGCCGTTGGCGCCCGGCGTGCTGGCCGGGGTGTTGTCGCCGGTCGAGAGGTAGAGGTTGCCGTTCGCGTCGAAGTCGACGTCACCGGCGACGTGGCAGCACTGGCCCCGCTGTGTCTCGACCTTGATGATGACCTGCTCGGTCGAGAGGTCGAGCTTGTCGGCGGCGGGGTCCCACTTGAACCGGCTGAGCTGGTTGTAGCCCTTCCACTGGTCCCAGTACGACGCGTCGGCGCCGGCGGGCAGGCTGTTCGGCGCCGAGCCCGTCGGGGTCGTCGTGACGTAGGGCGCCGTCATCGTCTTCGGCGCGTAGTAGAGGTAGACCCACTGGTTCGTGGCGAAGTCGGGGTCGAGGGTGACGGTCTGGAGGCCGTCCTCGGAGTTGTTGTAGACCGGCAGGGTGTTGACGACCTTGGTGACGCCGGTGGCGGGGTCGACGAGGCGGACGTCGCCGTTGCGGGCCGTCGTCAGCACGCGACGGTCCGGCAGGACGGCCAGGTCGATCGGCTCGCCGGTGTCCTTGGTGAGCGTGATCTTCTCGTAGTTGGACCAGTCGAGGGCGGGGTCGTCGCCGTGGTCGACGCCGTCGTGGGCGGCGGCGGGCGAGGCGAGCATCCCGCCGAGGGTGGTGAGGGCGAGGACGGCGGCGGCAGTTGCCGCAACCGCCCTCCGCCCTCGGACACGACTTGTAGCATTCATCGGTACGTCCTTCTTGACAGAGACGGGCGAAGCCGGTCCCCGGGGAGCGCGCCGCTGCAACGGCCATGCACTCCCCGGGGGTCGGCGTTGATGCTTTCCGACAGGGTGAGGCGTCGGGGTGGTGTCGGTGCTGGGTGACGGGCTCAGCCGCGGAGCGCGGCCATGGCGTCGTAGCTGACCTGGGCGAACTCGAGTGACTGCCCCGGGTTGGCCGTGCCGCCGGGAGCGGTGTCCTGCTCCCACATCGGGTTGTGCCAGCCCTTGGAGCCGACCCGGCGCAGGAACGTCGAGTAGTCGATGTCGCCCTGGCCGAACGGGGCCATGACGTAGCCGTTGGCCTGGGTCGTGTCGGACTTGCCGTCCTTGGCGTGGAACAGCGGGAACCGCTTCGTCTGGGCCTCGACGACGGCGGCCGGGTCGAAGACCGAGGTCACCGTCGAGCCGTCGGCCGCCGTGTACGACTTGTGCTTGTACTGCGCGACGTGCGCCCAGAAGATGTCCATCTCGAGGAACACGTACTTCGGGTCGGTGTTGGCGAGGAAGTACTCGAGACGCCGGACGCCGGACGAGCGCGTCGGGCGACCGAGGGCGTCGAGCGGGCCGCTGTCGAGCAGGAAGCTGTAGGCCACGTCGTGGTTGTGCGTGTAGAGCTTGAGGCCGTGCTTGGTCAGGGCGCGCTCGCCGAGGACGTTCCACCGGGCGGCCGCGGCCTCCCAGTCGGCGAGGTAGCCGCTGCTCGTCGGGTCGCTGCCGGTGCCGACGTGCGTCATGCCGAGGATGTTGGCGGTCTCGCACATCGCGTCGAAGCTCGCGAGCGTCGCGTCGGTGATCGTCGAGGGGACCGTGCCGTGGTTGCCCTCGGCCTCGATCCCGTTGTCGTCGAGCCAGGTTCGCAGCAGCTTGGCACCGTCGGGGTTGTTGACGTTGCCGCCGGGGGCGTTCGCGTGCTGGCTGTAGCCGGCGAACTCGATCTGGGTGTAGCCGATGCGGCCGAGCTCCTCGATGACGGCCTTGAACCCCGACGCGTACGGCGAGGTGGCGGGGTCGCGCGAGATGGCGTCGCGCACCGTGTAGAGGATGATGCCGCGCTTGGACTGCGGGATGAGGACCCCGTTGGCGTTGCCCGTGGCCGCCGCCTGGGCGGTGCCGGCCGAGGCCGCCGTCAGGGCCGCCGCGGCGGCCATTCCCGTGGAGGCCGCCATGAACTGGCGGCGGTTGAGGCCGAGGCCCTTGGCGAGCTTCAGCGGCTTGACGTCGTTGTCGTGCATGTGTGGGTGCTCCTTCGGGGTGTGACAGAGACGGTGGTGCGGGGACTGCGGCCGGGACTCCTTTCAGGACGGCGGTGACAGACGACCCCCGCGGGTCAGGAGAGGACGGGAGACGGCGTGCGGGCCCCGACGATCGGGGTCCAGGACCCCTCCCGCTCCGCACTCGCCTCGACGGCCGACAGGATCCGCTGCACCTGGAGCCCGTCGGTGAACGAGGGCCGCGGGTCGGTGCCCGCGGCGACGGCGGTGAGGAAGTCCACCGCCTGGTGGGTGAAGCCGTGCTCGTAGCCGAGCACGTGGCCGGGCGGCCACCAGGCGGCCACCCACGGGTGGTCGGCCTCGGTGACGAGCACCCGGGTGAACCCCGCGTCGCGCGTCGGGGCGTCGTTGTCGAAGACGTGCAGCACGTTCATGTCCTCGAAGTCGAACGCGATCGACCCGCGGGTCCCGTTGATCTCCAAGCGGATCGCGTTCTTGCGCCCGCTGGCGAACCGCGTCGCCTCGAAGGTCGCGAGGGCCCCGCCGGACATCCGGGACACGAACACCGCGGCGTCGTCGACGGTGACCGGCCCCAGGGTGGCGCTCCCGTTGGAGCCGGCGGTGCCGCTGATCCCGCTCGTGCCGACCAGCGACGCGTCGGCCACCGGCCGCTCGCGCACGAAGGTCTCGGTCAGGGCCGACACCCCCGTCAGCGTCTCCCCCGTGACGTGCTGGGCGAGGTCGACGATGTGCGCCCCGATGTCACCGAGCGCCCCGGACCCGGCGCGGTCCTTCTGCAGCCGCCACGTCAGCGGCGACTCGGGGTCGGTGAGCCAGTCCTGCAGGTAGGCGCCGCGCACGTGCAGCACGCGCCCGATGCGCCCCTCGGCGACGAGCTGCCGCGCGTACGCGACGGCCGGGACGCGTCGGTAGGTGAACCCGACCATGGAGCGCACGCCCCGGGCCCGGGCCGCCTCGGCGGCCGCGGCCATCGCCTCGGCCTCCTCGACGCTGTTGGCGAGCGGCTTCTCGCAGAGCACGTGCTTGCCCGCCTCGAGCGCGGCGAGCGCGATCTCGGCGTGCGTGTCGCCGGGGGTGCAGATGTCGATGACGTCGATGTCGTCCCGCTCGAGCAGCCGTCGCCAGTCGGTCTCGACGTCGGCCCAGCCGAACCGGTCGGCCGTGTCGCGGGCGGCCGACGCGTTGCGCCCGGCCACCGCGACGAGGCGCGGCTCGACCGGCACGTCGAAGTAGCTGCGGGCGTTGCGCCAGGCCTGCGAGTGGGCGCGGCCCATGAAGGCGTAGCCGATCATCCCCACCCCGAGGGTGGGCTGTGGTGCGGTCGTCATGACGTCCTCATCTCCGACGAACGATGTGTCGGTGGTGGTGCTGCCGGTGCGGTCGTGGTGCCCGCGGGACCGGTGCCCGCGCCGTGCCGTGGGCACGGCGTGCGGCGCGGGCCCGACCCGTCAGGACTCGAAGCCGAGCGGCAGGTACTGGTCGACGTTCTCCTTGGTCACCACCGGGGCGTTGAGGACGATGCGCCGCGGGACCTCCACCTGGACGAGGTCGCTGATGCCCTTGTCCTGCGCGATGAGGCGGGCCAGCTTGATGCCGTCGGCCGCCTGCGTGGGCGGGTAGAGGACGGTCGCCTCCATCTTGCCCTCCTTGATCCAGCGCATCGCGTTGGCCGAGCCGGCGCCGCCGATGAAGGCCATCTCGTGGCGGTTCGCCTGGTCGAGGGCGGCCATGACGCCGACACCCTGGTCGTCGTCGTGGTTCCAGAGGATGTCGATCTTCGGCGCCGCCTGGAGCAGGTTCGACATCTGCTTCTCGCCCGACTCGACGGTGAACTCGGCCGCGACGCGGTTGTCGACGGTCTGGTTGCACGCCTTGAGGGCGTCGGCGAAGCCCTTGCTCCGGTCCTGGGTCAGGGGCAGCGAGTCGATGCCGGCGATCTCGGCGATGACCGGGTTGGACAGGTTCTTGTCCTTGACGAGCTTGCACGCGTAGGTGCCGGCCGAGACGCCCATGCCGTAGTTGTCGCCGAGGACGGTCGCGCGGGCGGCGAACGGGCTGGAGAACTCGCGGTCGACGTTGATGACCGGGATGCCGGCCTGCATCGCCTTGGTGGCGACCTCGGTGAGGGCGGCGCCGTCGGTCGGCAGCAGGACGATGGCGTCGACCTTGTCGTTGATGAAGGTCTCGATCTGGCTGATCTGCAGCGACGCGTCGTTGGTGCCCTCGGCGACCTTGAGGTCGACGTCGCTGTACTTCTTGGCCTCCGCCTGGGCGGCGCTGTTGATGGCACCGAGCCAGCCGTGGTCGGCCGCGGGGCCGGAGAAGCCGATGGTGACCTTCGTGCCCGGGGCGTCGTTGTCGCTCGCGGCGTTGCCACCGGCCTGCTGGGTCGAGGCCGCCGGCGTCGTGGCCGGGTCGTTGCTCGTGCAGCCGGCGGCGACGAGGGCGGCGCCCATGGCGATCGCCGCGGCGGCGACGCGCTTGGTGGTGCGAGGTGATGCAGACACGCTGACTCCTATGTGAGCAGTGTTGAGGGTGTGAGTTGCCTTGCGATGCTGTGCGATTCGATGTGCGTTGCGGTGCGGTTCCCCTGAGGCCCTACGCGGTACGGGTGCGGGAGACCCGTTGCTGGAGCAGGACGGCGGCGACGATGATGGCCCCCTTGGCCACCGCCTGCGTGGAGGTGTCGAGGTTGTTGAGGGTGAAGACGTTGGTCAGCGTCGTGAAGATGAGGACGCCGAGGACGGTGCCGACGACGGTGCCGCGGCCACCGGACAGGAGCGTGCCGCCGATGACGACGGCCGCGATGGCGTCGAGCTCGTAGAGCTGGCCGTGGGTCGAGGTGCCGGTGGTCGTGCGGGCCATGATCATGACCGCGGCGATGCCGCAGGCGATCCCGAGCAGCACGTAGAGGTACATCGTCTGGCGCTGCACGCGGATGCCGGCCAGGCGGGCTGCCTCGGGGTTGCCGCCGACGGCCAGGGTGCGGCGGCCGAACGTCGTGCGGTTGAGCAGGACCCAGCCGATGACGGCGACGACCACGAACATGATGACGAGCACCGGGACGCCGAGGACGCTGCCGCCGAAGAACTCGATGAAGCCGCGGTCCTTGACGATCTGGGTGCGGCGCTTGGCGATGATCTCTGCAAGGCCGCGGGCGGCGGCGAGCATGGCCAGGGTGACGATGAAGGGCGCTATCCGCCCGTACGCCACGAGGACGCCGTTGACGAGGCCGCAGCCGGCGCCGACCGCGACGGCCGCGAAGACCATGACGATCCAGTGGCTGTTCGCGGCCATCGTCTGGGTGGCGACCGTCGTGGCCCACACCGACGACAGGGCCACGATCGCGCCGACCGACAGGTCGATACCGCCGCCGGAGATGACGAAGGTCATGCCGACGCTGACGACGCCGATGACCGAGCCGAGGCGCAGGATGGTCAGCGCGTTCTCGGGGCTGGCGAAGCGGTCACCGGCGGTGATGACGCCGACGACGACGAGTAGCAGGAGGGCGAGGACGAGCCCGGCGCTGCGGCCGGCGGGTCCCGACAGGAAGCCGGCCAGGCCCCCACCGGTTCGCGACGGCGCACCGCCGACGGCGGGACCGCCCTTCGGCTCGTCCGGCGCGGACCCGGGCGCTGCCGGCGTCTGGTCGGCCTTCGTGACGTCGGCGCTCATGCCGCGTCTCCCTTCAGGATGATGTCGAGGACGGCGTGCTCGTCGAGCTCGTCGGCGCGGCCCTCGTGGCGGACGGTGCGGTCGGCGAGGACCAGCACCCGGTTGGACAGCCCGAGCACCTCGGGGATCTCGCTGCTGACGACGACGACGGCCACGCCCTCGTCGGTGAGGCGGCGCACGAGCGCGTAGATCTCGGAGCGGGCGCCGACGTCGACGCCGCGGGTCGGCTCGTCGAGGAGCAGGACGCGGCAGCCGCGGAGCAGCCACCGGGCGAGGACGACCTTCTGCTGGTTGCCGCCCGACAGCGTCCGGGACTCGCGGTGGACGCCGCGCGGCCGGACGTCGAGCGACTCCATGAGCTCCTCGGCCGCCTCTGCCTCGGCGTCGCCGTCGAGCAGGCCGCCGCGGGAGAACCGGGCCAGCGTGGCGAGGCTGATGTTCGAGGCGAGCGAGGCGCCGAGGACGAGGGCCTGGCTCTTGCGCTCCTCGGGGCACAGGCCGATGCCGGCGGCGACGGCGGCAGTGACCGAGCCGGCCCGGACGGGCTTGCCGTCGACGACGACGCGTCCGCTCGTGGCCTTTCGCGCACCGAAGATCGTCTCGACGATCTCGGACCGGCCCGAGCCGACGAGGCCGGCGAGGCCGACGACCTCGCCGGGCCGGACGTCGAACGTCACGTCGGCGAACTCGCCTGCGCGGGAGAGCCCCTCGACGCGGAGCACCGGCTCGGCGTCGGCGATCGGCGGCTTGTCGGGGAAGACGTACTCGATGGAGCGGCCGGTCATGAGCCGGATCAGCTCCTGGGTGCCGGTCTCCTCGGCGTCGAGCCCGGTGGCCACGGTGCGGCCGTCCTTGAGGACGGTGACGCGGTCGCCGATCTCGCGGATCTCCTCGAGGCGGTGGGAGATGTAGACGACGGCGACGCCCTGGGCGGTGACCTCGCGGATCACGGCGAAGAGCTGCTCGACCTCGCCGGCGTCGAGCACGGCGGACGGCTCGTCCATGATGATGAGGCGCGCGTCGCGCGACAGGGCGCGGGCCATGCTGACGATCTGGCACGACGCCGCCGAGAGCGTGCCGACCTCCGCCGAGGGTGAGATCTCGCGGTGGCCGAGCCGGGCGAGCAGCTCGGCGGCGCCGCGGCGGGCGGTGGTGCGCTGGGAGAACCCGAAGCGCGTCGGCTCGTGCCCGAGGTAGATGTTCTCGGCGACCGTCAGGCCCTCGACGAGGTCGAGCTCCTGGTACATCGTCGCGACGCCGAGGTCCATGGCCGCCTGCGGGTGGTGCAGCCGCACGGTCTCGCCGTCCCACTCGATGCTGCCCTCGTCGGGCTCGTGGACGCCGGCGAGGACCTTGATGAGGGTGCTCTTGCCCGCGCCGTTCTGGCCGAGGAGGCAGTGCACCTCGCCGGGCCGCACGTCGAGGTCGACGCCACCGAGGGCCACGACCCCGGGAAAACGCTTGACCACGCCGGTCATCCGCAGCAGCGGGGCGTCGGCTCCATCTCGCCGTCGAGATTCCATGCGTCACACCGTGGACCACTTTTGTCGGACCGTCAAGCAAAAGTTTTGTGACTGAGACGCGAAAGCCGATCACATGGCATGTGGAAGCTGCATGTGCTTCACTTCAACCGTGCGTGATCCGGAGTCGTCGTCGCCCCCCGTCCTCGCCGCCAGCGGCGCGGGCGAGCTGCTCCAGCTGCTGCGCGACGAGACCCCCCGCACCCGTGCCGAGCTGGCCAAGCTGACCGGCCTCGCGCGCTCCACCGTCGGTGCCCGCGTCGACGCGCTCCTCGCCACCGGCCTGCTCGCCCCGAGCGGCGAGGCCGCCAGCACCGGCGGACGCCCGCCGGTGCGCTTCGCGTTCAACCCGGAGGCACGCGTCGTCATCGGCGCCGACATCGGCGCGACGCACGGACGCGTGGCCCTGACCGACCTCAGCGGCAGGCCGATCCACGAGGTCGGCGAGGAGCTCGACATCACCGACGGGCCCGAGGCCGTCCTCGACTGGCTCGTCGCCACGACCCAACGCCTCCTCGACGACACCGGTCGCGACGCGTCCGACCTCGTCGGCATCGGCATCGGCCTGCCCGGCCCCGTCGAGCACTCCACCGGCCGGCCGATGCGCCCGCCGATCATGCCCGGCTGGGACGGCTACGACGTGCCCTCACGGGTGCGCCGGTCCTTCGACGTGCCGGTCCTCGTCGACAACGACGTCAACATCATGGCCCTGGGCGAGCACGCCACGGCCCACCCCGACGTCGAGCACCTGCTCTTCGTCAAGGTCGCCACCGGCATCGGCGCCGGCATCATCAGCGGCGGCCGGCTGCACCGCGGTGCGGTGGGCGCGGCCGGCGACCTCGGCCACGTCGCGGCACCGCACGCGCCCGAGGTGCTGTGCTCGTGCGGCAACGTCGGGTGCCTCGAGGCCGTGGCCAGCGGACCGGCGATCTCCAAGTCGCTCAAGCAGATCGACATCGTCGCCGAGAACAACGCCGACATCGTCGCGCTCGTGCGCGGCGGCAACGTGCCCGCCGCCCACGCCGTGCGGCAGGCCGGCCGCACCATCGGCGAGGTGCTCGCCACGTGCGTCAGCCTCCTCAACCCCGAGGTCATCGTCATCGGCGGCTCGCTCGTGCAGGCGGGCGAGAGCCTCATCGCCGGCGTCCGCGAGGTCGTCTACGGGCGGTCGCTGCCGCTCGCCACGGGCGGACTGCAGATCGTCGTCGCCTCCACCGGGGTGCAGGCCGCAGTCATCGGCGCCGCCACGATGGTCATCCAGCACGTCCTGACGGCCGACCGCGTCGACCTCGCCATCGCCCGCAGGTCGGCCGCGGCCGCCGCGTCGGCCAGCTGAACCCCCACAATGGGCCCATGACCGACCACCGGCCCGTCGACACCTGGCTCACCGACATGGACGGCGTCCTCGTGCACGAGGAGGACGCGATCCCCGGCGCCGCCGAGTTCATCGCGGCCCTCGAGGCCTCCGGCAAGCAGTTCCTCGTCCTGACGAACAACTCGATCTTCACCCCGCGCGACCTCGCGGCGCGCCTGCGGCTCAGTGGGATCGACGTGCCCGAGCGCGCGATCTGGACCTCGGCTCTGGCCACGGCGCAGTTCCTCGCCGACCAGCGCGGCGGCGGCAGCGCGTACGTCGTCGGCGAGGCAGGGCTGCTCACGGCGATGCACGACGTCGGCTTCGTCATGACCGACCGCGACCCCGACTACGTCGTGCTCGGCGAGACGCGCACGTACTCCTTCGAGGCCATCACCCGAGCGATCCGCCTCATCGACAACGGCGCCCGCTTCATCGCGACCAACCCCGACCCGAGCGGGCCGAGCGCCCAGGGCAAGCTGCCGGCCACCGGCTCGGTCGCGGCGCTCATCTCGACCGCCACCGGCCGCCAGCCGTACTACGTCGGCAAGCCGAACCCGCTCATGATGCGCAGCGCGCTCAACCGCATCGAGGCCCACAGCGAGACCACCGTCATGGTCGGCGACCGCATGGACACCGACATCATCAGCGGCCTCGAGGCGGGCCTGCGCACCGTCCTCGTGCTCACGGGCTCGACGCAGCGGCACCAGATCGAGCGCTTCCCCTACCGGCCGAGCCGCGTCGTCGACTCGGTCGCCGACCTCGTGCCGCTCGTTGCGGGCGACGAGGCCTGAGGAGCACTGCCGACCCCGGGGCGGCGTGTGGCGCCCGGGCGCTCCGGGTAGGGTCCTCTGGTCGACGGAGGGACTGCCACCAGTGAGCCAGGAACGACAGGTCGTCGCAGGGCGCTACCGACTGCTCGACCGCATCGGGGCCGGCGGCATGGGCCAGGTGTGGCTCGCGTGGGACGAGCGCCTCAGCCGCGCCGTGGCCCTGAAGCTGCTGCACCCTCCGGTGGGTCTCCCGCGGGACGACGCCGCGGTCACCCGCGAGCGCGCCATGCGCGAGGCGCGGATCACCGCGCGGCTGCACCACCCCAACGCCGTGCCGGTCTACGACGTCGTCGACCACGAGGGGTCACCCAGCCTCGTCATGCAGTACCTGCCGTCGCGCAGCCTGCACGAGGTCCTCACGACCGACGGCACCCTCGACCCGCGAGAGGCCGCCCGCATCGGCGCCGGCATCGCGAGCGCGCTCGCCGCGGCCCACGAGGCCGGCATCGTCCACCGCGACGTCAAGCCGGGCAACATCCTGCTGACGACCACCGGGACGCCGCTGCTCACCGACTTCGGCATCTCCCGCGGCAGCGGCGACGCCTCCCTCACCGCGACCGGCCTGCTGACCGGCACCCCGGCCTACCTCGCCCCGGAGGTGGCCCGGGGCGGCGACTCGACGCCGTCCGCCGACGTGTTCGCCCTCGGCGCCACGCTCTACGCCGCCGTCGAGGGCGCGCCGCCGTTCGGCGCCGACGACAACCCGATGGCCCTGCTGCACCGCGTGGCCTCCGGTCGCATCGACCCGCCGCGCCGCGCCGGCGCCCTGCTGCCCGTCCTCGACCGGATGCTCTCGACCGACCCGGAGGCGCGGCCCCGCATGGCCGAGGCCGCCACGGCGCTGGCCGCCGTCGCCGCCGGCGGACCGACGACGCCGCGGGCCGGCGTCGCAGCGGGCGCCGGGGCACAGGGCTCAGCGGGCGGCCACACGGCCGTCCTGCCGGTCACGCCGGACGCGTCGGACGCGTCGGGCGACGCGTCCGCCCAGCCCGGTGACGAACCTGCCGTCGAGCCCACCGACGAGCCCACCCAGGAGGCGGCAGGGCCCGCCGAGCCGGCTCCGCCGCGCATCGACGGCGCCACGCCTGCACCGACGCCCGCTGCGAGCACTGCCCCGGCCCCTGCACCCTTCCCCGTCGCCGCGCCCGCCCCGACGTCGGTGCAGGCCCCGGCCCCGGACCACGAGCCGGACCGGCGGCGCACCCTGCTTCTCCTCGCGGCCGGGGCGCTGCTCGTCGTCCTCGTCGTGGGCATCGTGCTGGCGACCCGACAGACGCCGCCCACCGCGGACGCGCCTGCGCGCCAGCCGTCCTCGTCGGCAGGCACCGCGTCGACGCCACCGCGCACCTCCCCGACGACGGGCAGGCCGAGCACGTTCAGCGCCCCGAGCCCGACGACCCCGAGCCCCACGCCCTCCTCGACGCCGACGCCGACGCGTGAGCCCGCGACGACGGCACCGTCCGGGGCACCCACGGACTCCGAGCTGGCGGGCGCCGTCCGCGACTACTACGCCCTGCTGCCGGGTGACACCGACGCGGGCTGGGACCTGCTGACGCCGCGGTACCGGGCGAGCACGTCCGGCAGCCGGTCGAGCTACGCCCGGTTCTGGTCCGCGATCGACCGGGTCCGCGTCAGCAACGTCGAGGGGACTGCCCCGTCCTCGGTCGTGGCGACGCTGCGCTACGACTACCGGGACGGCCGCACCTACGTCGAGCGCACCGCCTACACGCTGGTGCAGGAGGGCGGTCGACTCAAGATCGACCGCACCTCCGTGCTCAGCAGCCGGCAGCTCTGACCGTCACACCGAGCGTCACACCAGGCGTCACACCAAGCGCCTCGACGAGCGTCAGGGCAGGTAGTACGTCGGGTTCGGCAGCTTGACGACGTGGTCGGCGTGGCCGCCCTTGAGGTCGCTCCACTGGTCGCCGAAGTTCGCCACGACGTCGTAGCCGAGGTCGTCCTCGACGTGGGCGCGGGTGGCCGACTTGTACTCGATGGTCGTGCACGTCGGGTAGGCGACGCACTTGCCCTGCATGTACGACGGCGGCTGCTCGCCCGACTTCCACTTCGTGAAGTAGAGCTCGCTCGTGAACTGCGGGTAGCCCTGCTCGTGCAGGTTGGCGAGCGTCGCGTCCTTCTGGCCGGTGTTGCGGCCGGTCAGGCCCACGATCGCGCAACCGGCGTCGGACGCAGCAGCGACGAGGGAGGGCATGCCGGGCGTGGCCGGGAACAGCTTGTTCTGCACCCAGTAGTCCTGGCGGGTCGGGTTGAAGACGAACTTCATGTCCGCGACCTCCATGTCGTAGGTCCACAGCGTCGTGTCGTCGGCGTCGAGGACCACGGCCGGCTTCGTCCCGCGGGCCGCGCCCTGGCGGCACGACGCGACGAGCCGCTGCTTCTGGCGCGCCTGGATCGCCGCGAGCTCGCTGATGTACGGCGAGGACGTCTTGTTCGCGATGCCCGTGCCCGGGTCGCCGTAGTAGGTGTAGATGGTCTTCTTGACCGAGTCGATGTTGGGGATCCCCTCACCGCTCTGGGTGAGGCCGCTCGAGCCGTCCGGCTTCATCGTGAAGTGGGTACGCGGCGCGAGCTTCGGCTCGTTCATCCCGGCGAGGTCGGGCGAGGGCAGGTAGTACGTCGGGTTCGGCAGCTTGACCCAGCGGTCGGCGGAGCCGCCCTGCAGGTCGCTCCACTGGTCGCCGAGGTTGAGCACGATGTCGTAGCCGAGGTCCTGCTCGATGTGGCGACGCGTGTTGGCCTTGTACTCGACGGTCGTGCAGGCGGCCATGTTGACGCACTTGCCGGCCATGTAGTCGGGGATCGGGTCGCTCGAGCGCCACTTCGTGAAGTACCGGTCGGCGGTGAAGCCGCGGTAGCCGACGTCGGCGAGGTTCTGCAGGGTCGCGGCCTTCTGGCCGTTGTTGCGGCCGGTGAGCCCGAAGATCGTGAAGCCCATCGCCTCGGCCTTGTTGACGAACGAGACCATCGACGGCGTCGCCGGGAAGAGGCGGTTCTGCACCCAGTAGTCCTGGCGGGTCGGGTTGAAGACGAACTTCATGTCCGCGACCTCCATGTCGTAGGTCCACAACGTCGTGTCGTCGGCGTCGAGGACGATGGCCGGCTTGTGGCCGGCCCGCACGGACTTCGCGTAGGCGTGGGCGAGGTCGTCGTCGAGCCGCGAGGTGATGCGACCGAGCTCGCTGATGTACGGCGAGGACGTCTTGTTCGCGATGCCGGTGCCGGGGTCCCCGTAGTAGGCGTAGATCGTCTTCTTGACAGAGTCGATGTTGGGGATGGCCTCGCCGCCGACCGTGGCGCCGCTCGAGCCGTCGGGCGCCATGACGAACTGGGTGCGTGGGGTCAGCGTGCGGTCGGGCTGGCCGTCGTGGCCGTCGTGCGCGACGGAGGGGGCGGCGGAGCCGACGACGAGGGCTCCGACGACGGAGCCGACGGCTCCGACGACGAGCCCGGCGCGTCGACCCGGAAGGGTGCTGGGACGCCTCATGCGGGATCACCTCTGGGGGCGGGAGTTCACGGACGCTCGAAGGTATCCCCACGGGACCCCGCATGGGCCGTTGCGGCCCCTATCGGGTGAATCCCAGCCGACCCCCAGACTTCGGGCTCCCAGCGTGGAGGCTCAGCCGCGGCCGAGCAGGCGCGACCACCACGAGCGGGCGGGCTGCCGGGCGGCCGCGGCAGCGGCCTCGCGCTCCTCGCGGGCCAGCCGTTGCCGCTCCTCGCGCTCGTCCCGAAGCTCCCGCCACGCGGCGACCATCTCGTCGACGTCGAGCGTCCGGGCCAGCAGCGGCGGCAGGTTGCCGACGGCCGGGCGGAGCCGGTCGGCGAGCACGCGCTTGTTGAAGTCCTGGACGATCTCGCGCACCTGCGCCTCGGTGCGGACGTCGGCCAGCGCCTGCGGGTAGCCGGCCGCCTCCTTGCGCAGGGCGAGCGCGCCGGGCAGCGCCCCGCCGAGGTCGAGGTTCTCGCGCTGGGCGAACCGCTTGACCCACCAGTCGGGGTCACTCGAGTCGCGCAGGTCGAGCGGCTTTCCGGCACCGGGCAGGTTGTCGAACTCGCCGCGCTCCTGCGCCTCACGGATCTGCCGCTCGACGGCGCTCTCCCAGTACGGCTGACCGGACATGCCCTCCACGCTAGCCGACCCGGCGCGGGGATAACGGGGTGCGCCGGCGTCGGCGCTCGGGTAGACCGGTGGGGCAGCCACCGCGACGACAGGGGAAGCGTGCTCGCCAGAAGGCTCGGACCCGGCGGACCGGTCGGACTCGTCCGGCACCAGCTCCGCGTGCACCCCCTCGGGGTGCTGCTCGTGCTCGTCGACGCCGTGGTCGTGGCCGGGGTGTCGGTCGGCGTGCCGTGGCTCGTCGGTCGTCTCGTCGCCGACCTGCCGGCCGCGGTCGGAGGCGGGCCGCTGACCGTCGTCGGCGTCGAGTTCGTCCTGCTCGTGGGCGTGCTCGCGCTCCAGGTGCTCGTCGGGGGTGCGCAGGAGCCGGTCTTCCAGGACCTGTCGCTGCGCACGGAGAAGGACGTGCTCGAGCGGCTGGCGCGCCTGTTCGTCGCGCCGGTGCGGATCGGGCACCTCGAGGACCCCGAGTTCCTCGACCGCGCCCAGCGCGTGCGGGCCAGGGTCTGGGAGGTCAACCAGGGGATGATGCAGGGCGGCACGGCCCTGACCGGCCTGCTCACCGTGTGCGGCGCCGCGGCGTCGGTCGGGGTCGTGATCGGCTGGCCGAGTGCGGCGCTGCTGCTCGGCGCCGCGGTGGCCGTCGCCGTCGTGCGGTCGCTGCTCATGCGGCGCGAGCTGGACCAGTGGGTCGGCGCCACGGAGGACCAGCGGCATGCCGAGTACGCGTTCGGCCTGGCAACCGGCCTGGCGCCCAAGGAGGTCCGGGTCTTCGGGCTCACCGACTGGCTGGCTCGTCGCTACTGGGAGCGCACCGCTGCGTCATGGAAGCCGTTCTGGCGCAAACGGGTCCACAACTCGCTCTGGGGGCTGGCGCTGGACGCCGGTCGTTCAGCGGCCGCGGTGGGTGTCGTCGTGCACGTCGTGTCGGGCGCCCTGGACGGCACCCTGTCGGTGGCCGCGGCGGCCACGGCGATCCCCCTCGTCCTCGTGCTGGCCCAGGCCGAGATCGGCGGCCTGCCGCTCTTCGTCCGCGGCGCGGCTGTGCTCGACGACCTCGTCGAGACCGAGCGCCGTTACGGCCGAACGCCGCCCGAAGCTCCCCACCACCCGAGGCGTCAGCCCGGGACGCCACCGGCCGTCGAGCTGGTGAACGTGACGTTCCGCTACCCCGGACGCGACGCGCCGGTGCTCGACCGCCTGTCGCTGCGCATCCACGCCGGTGAGGACGTCGGGCTCGTCGGCGTCAACGGGGCGGGCAAGTCGACCTTGATCCGCCTCCTCACCGGCTCGCTGCGCCCCGACTCCGGTCACGTCCTCGTCGACGGCGTCGACCTCGCCACGCTCGACGAGACCGACGTCGCGCGCTGGCAGCGTCGGGTGGCCGTGCTGACCCAGGAGTTCTGCCGCTACCCGCTCAGCGCCCGCGACAACGTGACACTGGGGGCCGGACGCCTGTCGACCGACGCGGACGCGCCCGCGCTCGCCGACGCCGCCCGGCGCACCGGCGCCCTCGAGGTGGCCGAGGCCCTCGTGGCCGGGTGGGACACCGTGCTCGACGCGTCCTTCCCCGGCGGGCAGGACGTCAGCGGAGGCCAGTGGCAGCGAATCGCTCTGGCGCGAGCGGCTTTCGCGGTCGGCGAGGGTGCCGGGATGATGGTGCTCGACGAGCCCGCTGCGGCCCTCGACGTGCGGGCCGAGGCCTTCCTCGTCGAGCGGCACCTGGCCCTGACGGAGGGCGTCACCTCCCTCGTCGTGTCGCACCGGTTCTCGGTGCTGCGGCCGATCCCGCGCATCGTTGTGCTCGACGGCGGGCGGATCGTCGAGGACGGCTCGCACGACTCGCTCATGGAGCTCGGCGGCCGCTACGCGCGGCTGTTCACGCTCCAGTCGCAGCGGCTGCTCGCCGGGGAGCCCCGATGACGACCGTCGCGCGCCGGGTCCGGCTGTGGCTCGTGCTCGGCTTCGGGGCCGCTCCCGGGCTGACCGCCACCGGCCTCGCGATCGCCGTCGCCGGGGCCGTGCTCGCGCCGCTCGCCACCCTCGGCGTCGGGCGCGTCGTCGACGGCCTGACCGCCGGCGACGGCGACCTCGCGCGCCAGGGGCTGTGGCTCGTGGCGGCCGGGATCGTCGTCGGCGTGCTGCAGGCGGTGTCGTGGCCGCTCGTGTGGTTCTTCGTCGACGACCTCGGTGAGCGGTTCGCGCGCCACCGGGTGCTGCGGCTCATCGCCGGCATCCCGACCGTGGCCCACCACGACCTGCCGGAGATGGCCGACCGGGTGTCGACGCTGCGCCGAGAGGCGCGCGACCTCGGTGCGGCCGGCCAGCGACTGGGCACGGACGCCTCGACGGTCGTGGGCACCGTGACGCTGGCCGGGGTGCTCGGCTCGATCGCGTGGTGGCTCGCGCTCCTCGTGCCGGCCGCGCTGCTGCCCGCCTGGGCGTCGGGCCGGGCCTTCCGGGCCCGCTACGAGGCCGAGCGGCACAACGAACAGGCGATCCGGGCCGCCGACCGGCTCCTCGACATCGCCCGCGGCCCCGCCACCGGACTCGAGGTGCGGTGCAGCGGGGCCCCCGCGACGCTCGTCGACGCGCTCGGCTCGGCCCTCGACGAACGGATGTCGGCGGTGGCCGAGGCGAGCCGCGTGACGCGTCCGTTCGCGGTGGTGACGCGGCTCGCGTGGATCGCGCTGCTCGCCGTGGCCGTCGTCGGGGTCTTCGCGTCGGTGCGCGCGGGGTCGCTCGGTGTCGGGTCGCTCGTCGTGCTCGTGCTGCTCGTGCCGCAGGTGGAGTCGATGGCCACGATGCTGCAGGGCCTCGTGGCCCGCGGCGTCCGCACGGCCCAGCACCTCGCTCGGCTCGACGAGCTCGAGCAGTACGCGGCGGGGTTCGCGGGCTCACCGGCGGGGCACCCATCGGACGGCGACGCCTCCTCGCGACCGTGGCGACTCGAGCGCGGGATCGAGCTCGTCGACGTCGGGTTCACCTACCCCGGCGCCACCTCCCCCAGCCTCGAGGGTGTGACGCTGCACCTCGACGCGGGCACGACCGTCGCGCTGGTCGGCGAGAACGGCGCCGGCAAGTCGACGCTCGTCATGCTGCTGGCCCGGCTGCACGACCCGACCCGCGGCCGGATCCGGGTCGACGGGCGGCCCTTGACCGAGCTGCCCCACGCCTCGTGGCACGAGCGTCTCGGCGCCGTCTTCCAGGACCACACCGACCCCCACGTGCTCGTCCACGAGGCCGTCGGCATCGGCGACCTCGACGGGGCGACCGACGAACGTGTCGACGCCGCGCTCGGGCGGGCCGACGCGTCCGGCCTGGTCGCTGCGCTCCCCCGTGGCCGCGACACGCAGCTCGGCCGGCAGTTCGCCGGCGGCACCGACCTGTCCGGAGGGCAGTGGCAGCGGCTCGCCGTGGCACGAGGACTGCTGCGCGAGGAGCCGCTGCTCATGCTCCTCGACGAGCCGTCGTCGGCGCTGGACGCGGCGGCCGAGGACGCGATCCTCGGCGGGTACCTGTCACGAGCGCGCGAGGTGAGGCGGCGGACCGGCGGGATCACCGTCGTCGTCAGCCACCGGCTCTCGACGGTGCGCGCCGCCGACCGCATTGTCGTGCTCGAGGGTGGGCGGGTCGTCGAGGACGGCACCCACGACGAGCTGGTGGCTGCAGGGGGCCCGTACGCCGAGCTCTTCGACCTGCAGGCACGGTCGTACCGATAGGTGACGATCAACGAAACGGACTGCGGTCCAACGGAATTGGCTGTGGACAAGCCTGCCGTCAGCATTCGAACACCTGTACGATTGGGGTATGTCGCAAGCAGTGATCGAGCAGGACTGGGACCTCGTGGCGTCCTTGGCCGCCGACCTGCACGACGCGCACGCCCGGCTCGTCGACGCCGTGGCGGTGGCGCTGGTGGAGGGGTCCTGGATGGCGGCCGGGATCCGGTCGCCGGAGCACTGGCTGGTGGTCCGGGCCGGGTTGTCTCGCGGTCACGCGGCGGCGGTGGTGCTGATGGCGCGGCGGGCCGGTGAGCTGCCGGCGACGGCCGCCGCGCTGCGGGCGGGGCGGATCAGCCTGGACCAGGCCGCGGTCGTGGCCCGGCACGCCCCGGCCGCGTTCGACGTGACGGTGGCCGAGTTCGCCCAGCACGCCACGGTGCCGCAGCTGCAGCGGTCGGTCGCCCGCTACGACTTCACCCTCGAACCACGGACCTTCGACGAGGACGGCGCGCTGCTGCCCGCCGAGCGCGACCCGGACGCGAAGCCCGAGGTCGTCGAGCCCGCCACGTTGAGCATGGGTGTCGGTGAGGACGGCCGGTTCCGGCTGCGGTACGACGCCCCCGCGGAGGTCGGCGCGCTCGTGAGGGCCGCGCTCGCCGAGGCCAAGGACGCCCTGTTCCACACCGTCACCGACACCACCCACACCGGTGAGGGCGACGACGCGCAGCACCAGCACGACCCCTACACCGACCCGGACGCCCAGCCCGGCCCGCGCCGCGCCACCTGGGCCGATGCCCTCGTCCTGCTCGCCACCCGCTCCCTCGACGCCGGCACCACCGACACCCCGGCCCGGCGGGCCCGGTACCGCGTCCAGGTCCACCTCGACACCGACGGCGGCTGGCTAAACGCCGGACCCCGTCTCCCACAGCACGTCGTGGACGGGCTGACCTGCGACGGCACCCTGACCCCGGTGTGGGAAACAGAAGGGTCTCCGGTCAACGTCGGACGCACCCACCGCGTGGTGCCGCACCGCACCCGGGTCCTCGTGCTCGACCGCGACCGCGGCTGCCGGTTCCCCGGCTGCCCCACCCGGGCGAGCGACTACCTCGAGGTGCACCACCGGGTGCACTGGCGCGACGGCGGACTGACCGACCTCGCGAACCTGCTGTGCCTGTGCACGTTCCACCACGACAGCCACCACCGCGGCGAGTTCACCATCACCGGCGACCCCACCCGCACCGACGGGCTCGTGTTCGAGACCCGGCAGGGCTGGCCCATCGGCCCACCGTCCGCGGAACTCACCAATAGGCCAGAACCGCAAGCTCTCGCGATCGTCGACCCGGCTCCTGATCCAGGCCCCATTTCCGCCGATCGCCTCACACCTGAGGCCCTGTCGCCGCCCGGACCCAGGCGGCCACCCCCGCGACCGACACCACGACTCGGGCGCACCTACCCAGCCCCGACCGGCGGCACCCTGCACCTGCACCTCGTAGACCTCACCCCGTCACGCGCCGCACCGCGGCGGGAGTGAGCGAACCGTCCTAGCCGGCCTGCAGCTCACGCAGGATCGGCAGCTCCAGATCCTGAGGCGAGACGCACCCCTTGGAGCAGGACACCGCCGGCTCACCGTCCTGACGGTCGATGCGCCACGCGGTCCCGCCGTGCACCGGCTCGGCCGTCACGGTGACGATGCCTCCGCAGCCTCTCGTCGGACACGGCACGCTGATGGTCTCCATGCTCGTCAGCGTCTCGCGAACACCGGGCCACCGCGGCCGGTTCGGCCAACCCGCCAGCACCGCCCCCGTTCATCGGAAGCGGACGCGGACGCGGACGCCCGCAGGCGCCAGTGGTCAGAGCTCCTTGCGGAAGTGGACGTCGTCGGAGTCGGCAGTCGGCACGCCCTGCCAGCGGAAGATCTCGCGATAGCCCTGCTTCTCGTAGAACCCGGGCGCCTGGAAAGTGAACGACGTGACGAACACGTGCGTGCAGCCGCGCGCTCGTGCCTCGGCCTCGAAGTCGGCGAGCAGCCGCTCCCCCAGGCCCTGACCGCGCGCGTCCTCGTCCACCCACGTCATGCCGATGCCGGCGGCAACGCCCCACGTCCAGCCGCTGACCCCCGCGGCGAGCTCGCCCGACGCGTCGAGCAGGCGGACCGTCAGCTCGCGGGCCGCGGGCGTGCCGACGGTGGCGGCCGCGTTGACGACGTCGAGCTCGTCAGAGAGGCGCTGGTCGAGCGCGGCGTCGGCCTCGCCGACCTCCGAGCGGTAGGTGGGGGCAGCCTGGTGATCGGTCATGAGGGCCGATCCTGCCACGGGTCAGAGGCGCGCGAGCACCTCGTCGAGCATCGCCTCGGTGAGCTTTCCGGTGAAGGTGTTCTGCTGGCTCACGTGGTAGCTGCCGACGAGGCGCACCACGCGACCCGAGGCGGTGACGAGCGTCGCCTCGGCGCCGTGGCCGAAGCGCGGCTTGGGGCGCGGCACCGCCCAGCCGCGGCGTCGGGCGGCACCGAGCGCGGCGTCCCACCCGATCGAGCCGAGCGCCAGCAACGACTCGACATACGGCTCGGCCAGCTCGAGGTCTCGGTCGAGCCACGGCGCGCACGTCGCCTTCTCCTGCGTCGTCGGCTTGTTCTCGGGTGGGGCGCAGCGCACTGTGGCCACGATGCGCAGCCCGGTCAGCTCGAGGCCGTCACCCGCGGCCACCGACGTCGGCTGGCTCGCGAAGCCGGCCCGGTGCAGGGCGGCGTAGAGCCAGTCGCCCGAGCGGTCGCCGGTGAACATCCGCCCGGTCCGGTTGGTGCCGTTGGCCGCCGGCGCCAGGCCGACGACGAGCACCCGCGCCTCCGGGTCACCGAACGACGGGCCCGGCCGGCCCCAGTACGGCTGGTCGGCGAACGACGCGCGACGCCCGGTGCGAGCCACCGACTCGCGCCACTGCACGAGCCGCGGGCACGCCCGGCACACGCTGACGCGGGCGTCGACCTCCTGCAACGAAGCCGCGGAGCGCGCGAGCCGCACCACCTGCCCGGGCGTGCGCGCCACCGGCGTCGACGCGTCGGCCGGGTCGCCGGGCCAGCCGCTGCCGGGCGGCACCGGGGACGGGAAGCGCTGCCCGGTGACCGGGTGCGGGTCGGACGCGTCGGGAACCGGCCCGCTCGACCCGCCCGGCCCGATCGGCACACCCGGCGCGTCGGGTGTCGGCGTGCCGTCCATGCCCCCACGCTAGGCCGCCGTGAGACGGTTCGGGTGGTGGCGCCGGTGAACCGCGGGCGGGTCGGCGTCGTCCTCGCCTAGGAGAGCCCGCTGGACCCGACAGGACGCAGAGGAGGTGAGGCCCAGCATGCCGCTCGACGACGACGCCGTCGCGGAGATCTACCGCGAGCACGGCCCCATGCTCCGGCGCGTCGTGTGGCGGGCGACGAGCGACGCCGACCGCGTCGACGACATCGTCCAGGAGGTCATCCTCCGCGTCTGGCGGCAGGCGCCCCAGGCCGAGAACCTGCGCGCGTACCTCATCACCACGGCACGCCACCTCATCGTCGACCAACACCGCGCCGCGACCCGCCGCCCCCAGCAGGCCCAGCTCGTCGACCTCCCCGAGGACGACGCCGCCCTGGACCGGGCCCTCGACCAGGTGCTCGTCGAGGAGGCCCTCGGTCGCCTGCAGCCGGCCCACCGCGACATCGTCCGCCTCCTCTACTACGAACGACTGTCCGTGGCCGAGACCTCCACCCGCGTCGGGGTGCCCGAGGGCACCGTCAAGTCGCGGGCCTACTACGCCGTGCGCAACCTGCGCGTGATCCTCGACGAGATGGGAGTGACCCGATGAACGCCGGCCCGGACGACGTGCACGTGCTGCTCGGCGCGTACGTGCTCGGTGGCCTCGCCGACGAGGACCACCGCGCCTTCACCGAGCACCTGCGCACGTGCCGCGACTGCCAGGCCGAGCTCGGCCAGGTGTCGGGGCTGCCGCGGCTGCTCGACCTCGCCGGCCCGGACGGCGGGCCGCACCTCAGCGACGCCACCGACGCCCCCACCACGCCGCTGCCGCCGGCCGACGACGGACGCGTCACCGACCTCCTCGCCGAGGTGGCCCGACGCCGGCGGACGCGTCGCACGTGGTTGTCGGGCATCGCCGCGGCGGCGGCCGCCGTCCTCTTCGCGGGCGGCGCGTGGCTCGGGCCGGGGATGTTCACCACAGCGGCGCCCACGCCACCGACGACGCACTACCTGGCCTCGGCCGCGCCCGGCTCGGCGGTCAAGGTCGACGTCGCCCTCGTGACCCGCGGCTGGGGCACGCAGCTCGACATCGACTGCGAGGACATGCCCAAGAACGGCGAGCTGCTCCTCTACGTCATCGACGGCAGCGGCAAGGCGATGACGGCCGCCTCGTGGCGCGCGACGGCGACCGGCTACTCCAAAGTGACCGGCGCGACGTTCCTCAGCCCCGACCAGATCAAGTCCATCGAGGTGCGCACCGGCACCGGCACGGTCGTCGCCTCGGCCCGCACCTGAGCTCCCGCACCTGATGGGCCCGAACCGGGTCAGAGGCCGGCGATCGTCGACGCCGGCTGCTCCACCCGTACCGTCGACCCGTCGAAGGTGACGCGCGAGAGCCACATGGTGCGGCCCGGCACCTCCGAGCCGACGGCGCCCGGGTCCCACGCGTGGTAGACCATCCAGACGGTGCCGTCGTGCTCGAAGAGGGCGCAGTGGCCGGGCCCGGCTGCGACATCGGTCGAGGTGAGGACCGGCTCGGGGTCCTTCGTGAACGGCCCCGTCGGCGAGGTCGCCGTGGCGTGCCCGACGGCGTACTTGTCGCTGCCGTAGTCGTTCGCCGAGTAGAAGAGGTGGAACACGCCGCCGCGCTCCCAGACGAACGGAGCCTCGACGAGGCTGCCCTCCCACGGGAGGTCCTGCTTGACCAGACGCTTCGGCTCACCCTCGAGGTGCAGCCCGTCGGCGGAGAGCCGCTGCACCGAGATCCACGTGTCCATGCCGACGGCGTTGCCGTCGTTCTTCCAGTACAGGTAGGCGGTGCCGTCGGACGCGACGAAGGGAGAGGCGTCGATGGAACCGCCCTGGTCCTGCTCGCACACGAGCGGGCCGCGGCTCGTGTCGCGGTAGGGCCCCGCGGGGTCGTCGGCGACGGCGACGCTGATGCACTGGATGGCCGGGTCCGGCGCCATCGTCGTGTAGAAGAGGACCCACCGGTCACCGAAGCGGTGCGCCTCGGGAGCCCACACCTTGCCCTTCGTCGTCCACGACGGCAGCTGCGGGAGGGCGTCGGAGCCCTGCGTCCACGTGCGCAGGTCGTCGCTGACGAGCGTCTGCACGTTCATGCCGTTGCCGTTGGTGGCGATGGCGATCCAGCCGCCGCCGTCGGGCAGCACCTGCGGGTCGGGGAAGTTGCTCGGCCACACCGGGTTGGTCGCCCGCGTCGTCGCGGCGGGTGTGGTCGCGGTCGGGTCGGTCACGCTGCCTCCGGTGCGGGTGGGGTCGGGGCCCTCGCCCCCGCAGCCGGCGAGGAGTGCGGCGGCGAGGGCGGCGGCGAGGGCTGCGGGCAGGACGCGTCGGGCGCGCCTCATCCTGCGCCGGGGTCGCTGGGCCAGGTGGACGCGTAGAACCGCAGGTGGTCGACGGTCGCCACGGCCGCCGGCGAGGCACCGCCGTGCGCGACGAGCCCGATCCGCGGGTTCGTGCCGGGACGGAAGGTCCACGTCGCTCCCCACGTCCAGTGCACGCCGTCGCGGCTGGTTCCGGCACGGTAGAGGTGCTCCCCGGATGCGGACGTGTGGTGGGCCAGGCGCAGCCACAGCGTCGGTGCGGCCGTGCCCACGATGGCTCCGCCGTAGCTGGTCGGGCCGCCGGGGTTGGTCGGGTCGGCGGCGGTCTCGCGCCCGAACTCGGTCTGGCGCGTGTTCCAGATGGCGACCTTGGAGAGCCGGGCGAAGTCGTCGTCGTTCTCGTAGGCGACGAGGCCGACCTGCTGGTAGTTGCGGACGGTGTCGACGCCGAGGTCGAGGGTCGTCTTGGCCTCGGCGATCCAGTCGCCGTCGCCGGGGGTGCTGTGCAGCAGCACGCTCGCGGTGTTGCCGCCACCGACGAGGTCGGTCCCCTCGACGGGCCAGTGGAGGCTGCCCCCCGAGACGGTGACGGCCGGGTTGCGCCGCACCCACGTGAAGCCGGCGAGGCTCGTGTCGTCGAAGTCCTCCGACTCGATCAGCGCACCGGCCTGCGGGACCGTTGCCGACGTCGGCGCGTCGGCCGCGGCCGGGTTGACCACGACGTTGTCGACGACGGCCTTGCTGCTGCTGAGGCGCACCGGCGCCGGGTCGGGCTGCGCGTCGCCGTCGAGGTGCACCCGGGCCGCGACGTCGGCGAGGTCGCTCTCGGTGACCTCGGCGGTGAGGCCCTCGGCGGTGGCCTCGACGGTGAGCGTGCGCCAGGCACCAGCGGGCAGCGGAGGCAGGGTGGTCGCCGACGAGCGGACGACTCCCCTGCCGCCGGCCTGCGCCGTGAGGCGAGCTCCCTTCGGGTCGAGCGTGACCTTGACCGACCGGTCCCGGCCCGCCATCACACGGAGCGGGTCGGTGCCGCGCTGGTCGAGGCGCACGTGCAGCGCACCCACGGGTGCGGCCGAGGTTGTCGACGCGGTGCCGTGGACGAGTGCCGTGGCCCCGGTGACCGGGTCGCCAGGGCCGGCGGACAGCCCGCGGAAGCCGGTGGCCGCGGGGTCGGTCGGGGTGATGCCCAGGCCGGAGGACAGCGACGGGGCGGGCTGCTCTGTGTCGGACGGACCGGCACCGGCACGCGTCCGCGGCCAGCCGTCGACCCAGTCGAGCCGGTCGAGCAGCATCGGTCGGCGGTTGATGCCGAACGGCTGCGCCAGCCACGGGTGGTCGCGGTCGATGGCGTGGTAGGCGATGAAGTCGCGGCCCTCGGCGTCGGTGACGACCGCGTGGTGGCCGGCGCCGACGAACCGGTTGCCGTTCTGCGTCAGCACCGGTGTGCCGCCCACCCGTGACGCGAGCAGCGAGGTGCCCTCCGCGTCGACGAACGGCCCGAGCGGCGAGCGTGACCGCCCGGCGAAGACCGAGTAGCCCGTGGTGGGCCCGGCGCAGCAGTTGGCTGCCGAGCCCATGAGGTAGTACCAGTCGCCGTGCCGCACGACGTAGGAGCCCTCGTAGCGGTTGTCGATCGCCACCTGGGTGGGCGTGCCGACCGGTGTCAGGCCGTCCGCCGACATCCGGGTGGCCCAGAGCCCGCCGAAGTAGCTGCCGTAGTAGAGGTAGCGCTGGCCGCCGGTGTCGGTGAAGCCTGCCGGGTCGAACGTCCAGAGGAACCCGCCACCCGCGGCCGGCCGGGGTGGGACGGCCGGTGCGGGGGCGGGAGTCCAGGGCCCCGACGGGGTGGGCGCGGTCGCCGCGCCGATCGCGGAGTCGTCGCCGGGATGGAGCGTCGTGTCGGTGACGGTGAAGTAGAGGACGTAACGCCCTGCGACGTAACGGATGTCGGGCGCCCAGAGGCCGGCGGTCGGCGTCGCCCACGACGGCCGGTTGCTGCCGTCGAACACGGTGCCGAGGTACTCCCAGCTCGACCAGTCGCGCGTCCGGGCGATGTGCATGGCGCCGGGCACGTCTCCGGCCCGCAGCGGGTCGGAGGTCGCGTAGGCGTACCACCAGCCGTCGCGGCCACGGATCACCGACGGGTCGGCGAAGGTGTCCGAGAAGGAGTCGGACACGGCGTTGTGGAACGTCGGGCGTCCCGCTGCCGCTGCCGCAGCCGCGTCACCGGCGGCGCCGGCGGGGACCTGCGCGGCGGCGAGCCCCACGGCGGCCAGCACCGCTGCGGCCCAAGCGGTTCCGCGCCGACGAGTACGTGCTCTGAGGTGGCTCGGTGGACGCATGCGGACTCCTCAGCCCTTGACGCCGCTGCTGGCGACGCCCTCGATGACGTAGCGCTGCACGAAGACGTAGAGCGCGAGGACGGGGATCGCGGCGAGCATCGCACCGGCCATGACCACCGGGTAGTCGATCGTGTACGCGCCCTGCAGGCGGCTCAGGCCGGCGGGCAGCGTGAGCCGCTCGGGCGAGAAGAGCACGTAGATCGGCCAGATGAAGTCGTTCCAGTTGGCGAGGTAGCTGAGCACGCCGAGCGTCACGAGGGCGGGGCGCGCGTTCGGCAGGACGATCGACCACCACGTGCGGAACGGCCCTGCGCCGTCGAGCCGGGCGCTCTCCTCGAGTTCCCTGGGCAGCCGCATGAAGAACTGGCGCATGAAGAAGACGCCGAAGGCGCCGGCCGCACCCGGCACGACGAGCGCCCAGATCTGGTCGAGCCAGCCGAGCTTGTCGAGCAGCAGGAAGTTCGGCATGAGGAAGATGAAGGCGGGCACGAAGAGCGTCAGGATGATGGCGGTGAAGATCGCCCTCTTGAAGGGGAACTCCATGCGGGCCAGGGCATAGCCGGCCAGGGAGCACACGACGAGGACGAGCAGGGCGTGCAGCGTCGCGGCCGCCATCGAGTTGAGGAACCACCGCAGCACCGGGCTGGCGGCATCCTGGAAGAAGAGGACGTCGAAGGCCCGCAGGCTCGGCTTCGACGGGAAGTAGGTGGGCGGGACGGTACGCGACTCGTCCTGGGACTTGAACGCGGTGAGCAGCACGAGCAGCAGCGGCCCGATGAAGACGAGGCTCAGGGCACCCATGCCCAGCCAGAAGAGGGGTCCGTTGCGGCGCCTCACGACGTCTTCTCCCTCAGCGCCCAGACGTTGACGAGCGAGACGAGGGCGAGGAAGACGGCGAGCACGTAGCTCATCGCGGAGGCCTGGCCCATCCGGTACTGCGAGAGGCCGAGGTCGGTGATCTCCATGATCGCCGTGCGCGTCGAGTCGCCCGGACCGCCCTTGGTGATGAGGTAGCTCTGGCCGAACATGTTGGCGCTGGCGAGCACGGTGGTCACCACGACGAAGACGAGCACGGGGCGCAGGCCCGGGATCGTGATGTACCGCAGCTTCTGCCAGGCGTTGGCGCCGTCGATGTCGGCGGCCTCGTAGTGCTCGGCCGGGATGTCGGCGAGGCCGGCGAGGTAGATGACGGCGTTGAAGCCGATGGTCCACCACACGGTGACGGCCGCCAGGGAGATCCACGCCCACGGCTGCTCGGTGGTCCAGGCGGTGTCGTCCGGCAGCCCGATCGCGCCGAGCAGCCCGTTGACCATGCCGAACGACGGGTCGAGCAGGTAGCGCCACATCAGCCCGACGACGGCGACGCCGAGCACGAACGGGGCGAAGAAGACGGCGCGGAAGAAGGTGCGCCCCGGGAACCGGCGGTTGAGCAGGATCGCGAGCAGCAGCGGCAGGGTGACGAGGAACGGGACGCTGATGACGACGAAGATGCCGGTGGCCTTCATGCCGTTCCAGAAGGGCTGGAACTGCGGCGACGAGCTGTCGAGCAGGTCCGCGTAGTTCTGGGCCCCGACGAAGGGCTTGTTCGGGAGCAGGAAGTCCCAGTCGTGCAGGGAGATCCAGATCCCGAGCACCCCGGGGACGGCGACGAAGGTGACGAAGAGGAGCAGGAACGGCGCGAGGAAGAGGTAGGGCGTCAGGCGGGACCCGTGGATGCCACCCCGCGCGCCCCGAGAGCGCCCCCTCCCCCGGGGCCGTCGGCCAGGCACCGACGCCACGGAGGAGGGGGCACTCGGCCTGTGGGTGCTGGTCACCGCCATGGCGTCACGCGCCGTACTTCTTCTTGTTCGCCTCGAGGATCTTCGTGGCGCGGCCCGCGGCATCGGACAGCACCGTCTTGGGGTCCTGGCCGCCGAGGACGGCCGCGTTGAGCGCCTTCTCGAACTCCGGCATCGCGTCGCCGATGCCGGCGACCGGCGGCGGGAAGTGCAGGTCGTCGATCTGCGTCGCGAGGGTGGCCTGGTCGGTGAGGGCCTTGAACTCGGCGGACTCACGCACGGAGTTGCGGGCGGGCACCTGGCCACCCTTGGCCCACTCGATGCTCTTCGTGCTGATCCAGTTGAGGAAGACGCGCGCCGCGGTCTGCTTGTTCTGGTCGGGCGTGCGGGAGGTGGGGAGCACGAACTGGTGCGAGCCGGCCCACGCGGCCTTGGTGCCGCCGATGTTCGGCAACGGCGCGACGCCCCACTTGAGGTCGGCCTTCTCCTTGAGGGTGTTGATGGTCCAGATGCCGTTCCAGTTGAAGGCGGTCTTGCCGTTCTGCAGCGCGACGATGTCGGCGTCCTGGGCGATCTTGGCCGCCGAGTAGCCCTTCGTGACGAGGTCCTGGAACCACGTCAGCGCCTTGACGCCCGGCTCGTCGGCCCACAGCACCTGGGTGGCGTCGTCGGAGAAGAGGGTGCCGCCGAACTGCCAGATGAGCGACTGCACCGACATGCTCCCGGTGAACGGGAACGGTGTGGCCCAGTGTCCTTGGATGCCCTTGCCCTTGAGGGTCTCCAGCGCGGCCAGGTACTCGTCGGCCGTCATCGGCGGCTTCTCGGGGTCGAGGCCGCCCTTCTCCATGACGTCCTTGTTGTAGAAGAAGCCGAGCGGGTGCACGTCGAGCGGGATCGAGTAGCGCTTGCCGTCGTAGACGCCGGCCTTCCACGGCACGGGCGCGAAGTCCTTCTCGTCGAGCTTGAGCGCCGCCGCGACGTCGTCGAGCGGCTGGACGACGTTGCGGGCCGCGTTCGTGGCGACGGAGTCGACGTGCATGATGCCGATGTCGGGACCCTTGCCGGCCGTGACGGCAGCGGGCAGCTTGGCGTAGTAGTCGGCCCACTGCATCGTGTTCATGCTGACCGCGATGTTCTGGTGCTCGGCGTTGAACTGGTCGACGAGTCGCTTCATGAACGGGCCGTCGCCACCGGTGAAGCCGTTCCAGAACTGCAGGGCCACCTTCGGGCCGGAGTAGCCGGTCGCACCCCC
This sequence comes from Intrasporangium flavum, assembly GCF_001956915.1. Classification (GTDB taxonomy): domain Bacteria; phylum Actinomycetota; class Actinomycetes; order Actinomycetales; family Dermatophilaceae; genus Monashia; species Monashia flava. Next base: position 92,773 of record NZ_MLJO01000015.1, read on the forward strand.
GCCCGCGGACACGGCCGGGGCCTGGCCGGGCACGCCGCTCGAGCCGGACCCGCAGGCGGACAGGCCCGCGGCGCCGACGGCGCCGAGGACGCCGCCGAGGACGGTGCGACGGGAGAGGGAGGATGCGGCGGACGTCGTCGTCCACGGGGTGCTGTTCATCGGGGCGTCCCTTCGGAGAGGCGGATGCAGTGCCAGGAGATCGGGGGCAGGGTGGCCCGGAGGGTGCGCCCCTCGACCGTCGCGCCGCCGGGCCGCGGCGTGACGCGCTCGGGGTCGGCCTCGGTGTTGCGGGCCGACGGGTCGTCGTCGTGCAGGACGAGGTGCTCGACGAGCGAGTACCCCGGATCGGCGCCGATACCCGCCGCGACGTCGAGGACGAGGTCGGCCGGCTCGGTGCGGCTGCGGTTGACGACGAAGACGGCCAGCTCGCCGGTGTCCTCGTCGCGGGTGGCGGTGACGACGATCTGGTCGACGTCGCCGAACCTCTCGGTGTGCACGGCCCCGCAGTCCACGGCCGGGCGCAGGACGGTGCCGCGGGCGTAGCGCGACGTCAGGGCGAACGGGTGGAAGATCGTCTGGCGCCAGGCCGGGCCGCCCGCCCGCGTGAGGATCGGCGCGATGACGTTGACGAGCTGGGCCTGGCAGGCCATCGCGACGCGGTCGGTGTGCTGCAGGAGCGTGATGAGCAGGCTGCCCACGACGACGGCGTCGGTGAGGTCGTAGACGTCCTCGATCAGCTCGGGCGCCTCGCGCACGGCGAGCGAGCTCTCGCCGTGGAAGCGCTCCTGGAACCACACGTTCCACTCGTCGAAGGACACCGTGATGCGCTTGTCCGAGCCCTTGACGGCCGCGACGTGGTCGGCCGTGGCGACGACCGACTCGATGAAGCGGTGCATGTCCTCGCCGCTGGCCAGGAACGAGTCGACGTCGCCGTCGACCGGCTCGTAGTAGGCGTGCGCCGAGATGTGCTCGACGAGGTCGAAGCACCGCTCGAGGACGACGCGCTCCCACGTGCCGAAGGTCGGCATGCCGCGGTTGGAGGAGCCGCAGGCGACGAGCTCGAGCCCGTCGTCGACGCGCTTCATGGCGCGGGCCGCCTCCTCCGCGACCCGCGCGTACTCCTCGGCGGTCTTGTGCCCCATCTGCCACGGGCCGTCCATCTCGTTGCCGAGGCACCAGACGCGGATGTCGTGCGGCTCGGGGTGGCCGTGCTTGGCGCGGAGGTCGGGCCAGTGGGTGCCCGGCTCGCCGTTGCAGTAGAGGAGCAGCTCCACCGCCTCCCGGATGCCGCGGGTGCCGAGGTTGACGGCCATCATCGGCTCGACGCCCACGCCGCGCGCCCAGTCGACGAAGTCGTCGGTGCCGACCTGGTTCGTCTCCACCGAGCGCCACGCGAGGTCGAGCTGGGTCGGCCGGTCGGCCTTCGGGCCGATGCCGTCCTCCCAGCGGTAGTTCGACACGAAGTTGCCGCCGGGGTATCGCACCGTGGTGACGCCGAGCTCGCGCACGAGCGCCGCGACGTCGGTGCGGAACCCCTTCTCGTCGGCCTCCGGGTGGTCCGGCTCGTAGATGCCGGTGTAGACGCAGCGGCCCATGTGCTCGACGAACGAGCCGAAGAGCCGTGGCCGCACCGGCCCCACGGTGAACGCGGGGTCGAGCCGTACTGTCGCAGATCCCATCCGGTCCTCCTTGACCGTCGGCTGCTGTGGTGACCGCTGATTTACAACGGTTAACCTTTGGGCTTGAGCGAGAAATTACAACGTTTACCGAAACCTGTCCAGAGTCGGGCGTGGACCTCCGTCGCGCAGCCGGGAAGGCGGCTAGCCTGAGACCGGACAAGGGTGGTCGACAGTGACCCACGAGGTCACGGACGGAGGTGGCGGGTGCCGGCACGGCTCAGGGACGTCGCGGAGCTCGCAGGCGTGTCGGTCAAGACCGCCTCGAACGTGCTCAACCACCACCCGCACGTCCGGGCGAGCACGCGCGAGCGCGTCGAGGCCGCCATGGCCGAGCTGCACTATCGCCCCAACCTGTCGGCGCGCAGCCTCAAGCACGGGCGGGCGGGCTTCCTCGCGCTCGCCGTCCCGGCCATGGACTCCCCGTACTTCGCCGAGCTCGCCGCACGCATCACCGAGGAGGCCGCGGCCCTCGGCTTCATCGTCCTGCTCGACGTGACGAGCGGCGACGCCGACGCCGAGCGCGTCGTGCTCGAGGGGATGCGCTCGCACGTCATCGACGGCGTCATCTTCTCCCCGCTCGCCCTGTCCGCCGAGGAGATCAGCCGCAGGGCCGACGACCTGCCGATGGTGCTGCTCGGCGAGCGACCGGTGCCGGCCGGCTTCGACCACATTGCCGTCGACTCCGTGGCCGCCGCACGGGCAGCCACCGAACACCTTGTCGCGCAAGGACGCCGACGCATCGCAGCAGTGGGCCGCGAACCCGAGCGCGGCACCGCGTCCGAGCGCCTGCGCGGGTACCGGCAGGCCCTGCGCGCGGCAGGGCTGCCCTACGACAAGGACCTCGTCGTCGGCGTCCCCCACTTCGAGCGCGCCGACGGCCACGCCGCCATGCAGCGCCTGCTGGCCCTTCCCGAGCCGCCGGACGCCGTGTTCTGCTTCAACGACCTCATGGCGATCGGCGCGCTCCGGTGCTGTGTCGAGTCCGGGGTCCGGGTGCCCGACGACGTCGCGATCGTCGGCTTCGACGACATCGCCGAGACCCGCTTCAGCAACCCCACGATCACGACGGTCTCCCCCGACCTCACCGGCCTGGCGCGCCAGGCGCTGTCGATGCTGAGCCGCCGCATCGAGGGCTGGGACGCCCCGGCGCAGGTGGTCAAGGTGCCGTGGCGGCTCGAGGAGCGCGAGACCACCCTCGGCGTGCCCCGACGGCGGCGCCGCCGGCCCTCGGCCTGAGCCCGGCGACGGCGCGCTCGAGGGCCCGGTTCGCGGGTGCGCAGCCTGCGATGCCGGGCCCTGAAGTGGCGGTTCACGTACCGCAACGGGCCAACCGCCGAAGTCGGAGCGGGTCAGGTCGGGTTCGGGCCGATCAGGTGCCTCGGGTCCGTTTCGCGACCGTTCACACCGATCAGTGCCGATGTCCGGGCCACAGATACACGCGCGGCGCGTGCGAGACTGAGCCATGGCTGACGACGTCTCCATCCAGGGCCGCATCAAGTCGCTCATCGACGAGGAGCACGCGCTGCGCGACTCGCTCGGCAAGGGCGAGATCAGCGTCGACGACGAGCACGACCGGCTGCGCAGCGTCGAGGTCGAGCTGGACCAGTGCTGGGACCTGCTGCGCCAGCGCCGGGCCAAGCGCGAGTTCGGCGACGACCCCGACGAGGCGCAGGTGCGCTCCGAGCGCACTGTCGAGGGCTACACGGGCTGAGCCCCGCCCGCGCCCTCGAACCGCTCAGGCGCCGAGGCCGTGGCCGAAGGCGAACAGCGGGTCGTCGTAGCCCGGCACGTCCTCGCCGTGCCGGCGCACCTGCTCCATCGACCGCGGCAGGTCGAAGGGCAGCCGGCCCTGCGGCGTCTCGACGCCGGTCAGGGCGTCGACGAGCGCGTCGTCGCTCGTGCCGTAGCTGCCGACGACCGTGGTCGCGATCGGCAGCAGCGGCGTCAGCACCGCCGGGCGGTCGAGCACGACGTCGACGACGAGCGGGCACGCCGCGGCCACCCGGCCGAGCCGGTGCACGAGTCCGGGCGGGAAGTCGAGCGAGCCCTGGTGGAACCACGACTCGAGGAAGAGGTCCGAGCGCGGGTCGAACGGCGCGGTGACGCGCACGACGGCGACGTCGGCGTCCTCGGGCCGCTCGACCACGGTGCCGAGCCGGGCCGCCGCCTCGGGTGAGACGTTCTCGACGTAGACGCGCAGGCCCTCGCGCAGCGGCAGCGTGGCGTCGGCGCACGTGATGCTCGAGCCCTCCGGGCGCGCCCCCGCGGGGGCGCCGTTCTGCAGCACCGTGACCGACCGGGCCTGGACGGCCCGGCCGAGGTCGCGGAAGTCCTGGCGGCCCACCGTCGTGGCGGCCGCGTCCTCGTCGACGTACGGGTCGTCGAACAGGCCGAGGCGGAACTTCACCGCGAGGATCCGCCGGGCCGACGCGTCGACGCGCTCCTCGGTGACCCGGCCCTCCTTGACGAGGTCGATGAGGACCTCGACGCACTCCTCGCCGCCGAACTGGTCGGCTCCGGCCTCGAGGATCAGCTCCATCCGGCCGTGCGGGTCGAGGTGCTCGACGCCCCACGCGCGGGCCGGCAGCACCTGGTCGCCGACGTGGTTGTCGTTGACGAGCTCCCAGTCGGTGACGACGACGCCGTCGTAGCCGAGCTTCTCGCGCAGCAGCCCGGTGACGACCTGCTTGTTGTAGCCGAACCCGATGGGCTCGATCTTCTCGCCGTCGATCTCGAGCTCGACCGGCATGCCGTAGTACGGCATGATCCCGGCCGTGCCGGCCTCGATGATCGGCGGGAACGGCTTGAGGTGGTCGGCGAACCGCCCACCGGGGTAGACCTGCTCGCGGCCGTACGGGAAGTGGGCGTCCTCGCCGTCCTTCTGCGGGCCGCCGCCCGGGAAGTGCTTGCTCGTGCAGGCGACGCTCGTCGACCCGAGCGAATCCCCTTGGAATCCCTTGAGGTAGGCGACGCCGAGCTCGGTGACGAGGTCGGGGTCCTGGCCGAACGTGCCGGCCTGGCGGGCCCAGCGCGGCTCGGTGGCCAGGTCGAGCGTCGGGTGCAGCGCGGCCCGGATGCCGACGGCCACGTACTCCTGGCGGGCGACGTCGGCGAAGGTGCGCACGAGGTCGGCGTCGCGCAGGGCGGCGAGCCCGAGCGGCTCCGGCCACTGCGAGAAGGCTCCGGCCGAGAACGACACCCCGACGTTCTCGATGAAGGCGTGGCGGGGGTCGGTCGAGATCGTCACCGGGATGCCGTGCGGGGTCTGCTCGGCGAGGGCCTGCAGCGTGTTGTTCCAGCGGGCGGCCATGCGCGGGTCGTCGAGGGCGTGCACGTTGAAGTGGCTCAGGTGCTTGCTCAGCACGACCTCGGACGTCGGCGACTTGCTGATGTTGCCGGGCGTCTCGAGCACCGACCCGTCGGCCCCCGCCTCGATGACGGTCTGGAACATGAGGCCGACCTTCTCCTCGAGGGAGAGCCGCCCGAGCAGGTCCTCGACGCGCTGCTCGACCGGCAGCCGCGGGTCCTCGTAGGGGTCCATCCGGCCGTTGCCGTTGAGGTCACGGAAGGTGACCCCGTCGTCGGTCGTGCTCGTCTCGGGTCGCACGGGTGAAGCCTTTCATGCAGGTGGTGAGGGTTCCGTGGCCGCCCGCGGAGAGGGGGCAAGGCGGCGGGCGGCCACGGAGGGCGTCGGAGCGTGGTGGGCCACTCCCGACGCGTCGAGGGGTGAGTTGGTCTGCGGCTCAGGCGATCCCGGCTCCGAACTCCTCGATCCCGATGACCGGGCGCAGGCGCTTCTCGACGGTCGGCGTCGAGAAGCCGCGACGGATGACGCCACGACCGAGCACGTTGCCGGCCACGCCCATGACCATCGCCTGGTCGAGCGAGAGGTAGCGGCGCGCCACGGTGCCCGACCGCACGGCGACGGCGTCGAAGAACCCGCCGCGGCCGTAGGAGTCGAAGTCGGCCTTGAGGTTGGCCAGGTTGGTGAACGCCTCGTCCGGCTCGTGCATCATCGCGAGGAACGCGGCGTGCGGCGTGACGACGCCGTCGCCGTACGTCGGGTTCGGGTTGGTGGCCGCGCGGCAGTCGCCGAAGCCCGGGTCGTAGTTCGTCCGCTCCTTGTCGGAGAAGTAGCCGTCGGGGTTGAGGCCGAGGGCGTCGACGCCGTACTCGCGGTACCCGGCGAAGGGGTCGCTCGACGGGCTGAAGCCCCAGTAGCCGTAGCCGGCGTCGTCGAGGCCGTGCTCGCGCTGGGCCCGCACGTGCAGCGGGTGGTTGCGACCCCAGCTGTTCGGGGCCCACTCCGCCTCGGGGACGAAGACGTCGGGCATGAGCTCTTCGAACATGCTGCCGCCCCAGCCGGGCACGACGTGCATCCCGCGGTAGGTGTAGGCGCCCTCGTAGACGTCGATGCCGTAGTACGTGCGGTGCTCGCCCACCGGCTGCATCTCGTGCCAGCTCCAGTCGCAGGTGGCCGGGAAGGTGCGCCACATCGCGAAGTACTGCTTGGCCGGGATCTGGCCGGTGACGATGCCGAGGTAGCTGGTGATGCGGGTCTCGGACACCGTCGTGTCGTAGTGGTGCGTCGTGAGCCAGACGGGGTCGCCGCCGATGTGGGTGCCCTGGTAGGTGCCACCGGGGCGGCCGTCCTCGTAGGGGTAGAACCCGCCGTGGATGAGGCCGCCGGGGCGGACCTGGTGGGCCGGGTCGCTGTTGTCGTTGTAGAAGGCGTCCCACCGCATCCGGTCGAAGATCCTCTTCGCCCAGGGCGCAGCGGCGGCGTCCGAGCTCTGCACGACGAGCAGCGCCGCACCGAGCCAGCCGTTGTCGACGCTCGAGCAGAACGGGACGACCGTGTCGCCGGAGTCGGGCCACGTGTGCAGCGCCTTGGCGGTGGCCTCGTCGTACCAGTTGTAGTACATGCCGCTCGGCGTGTGGTGCTCCATGCGCTCCACCGTCTTGAGCGTGCGGATGAGGCGAGCCGACGCCTCGCCGCGGGTGATGATGCCGAGCTCGCGGGCGGCGATCGTCGACCACAGGTAGCCGCCGATGTTCGTCGGCGACGTGTAGCCCGAACGGTCCCCGGCCGCGAGGCTCTCCGGGATGTTGTCGGCGGGCAGGCCGGTGGTCGGGTCGGTCATCGCGACGAGGCTGCGCCACGTGTCGGCGGCCCAGGTGCGCACCAGCGCGGCGTCGAGCGACCGCGTCTGCGCGCCGAGCCCGTTGCGGAGGAACGCCGGGGCCGAGCCGGTGCGCGTCGCGGCCCCCGCGGAGGCGGCGGGTGCGAGGGCGAAGGCCGCGAGGGAGGCGGCCCCGCCGACGAGGAGGCTGCGTCGGGAGGGGGTGGAGGAGAGGGAGTTTGAGGAGGTGGTGGGACGGTCGGACATGGGGGCTGTTCTCCGTTCCTTACTTGAGGCCCGTCGTGGCGATGCCCTCGATGAAGCGCTTCTGGAACACGAGGAAGACGACGAGGATGGGGAGGATGACGACGGTGGCGCCGGCGAGCAGCAGGCCGTAGTTCGTGCTGTTCTGGCCCGTCGAGTAGAGGGCCAGCGCCACAGGGAGGGTGTACTTGTCCTCGGTCTGGCCCACGACGAGCGGCCAGAGGAAGTTGTTCCAGCTGCCGAGGAACGTCAGGATGCCGAGCGTCGCGAGCGCGGGACCGCACAGCGGCAGGATGATCCGCCAGAAGATCCGCAGCTCGCCCGCGCCGTCGACGCGGCCGGCGTCGAGCAGGTCCCTGGGCAGCCCGAGGATGAACTGGCGCATGAGGAACACGCCGAAGGGGCTGACGAGGAACGGCAGGAAGAGGCCGGGCAGGGAGTTGATGAGCCCGGCGTTGGCGACGAGGACGAACAGCGGCACGAACGTCACGACTCCCGGGATCATCAGCGTCGCCATGACGGCGAGGAAGAGCGGACGCTTGCCCTTGAAGTCGAGCATCGCGAACGCGTACCCGAGCATCGAGCAGAAGATGAGGTTGCCCGCCGTGACGACGACCGCGACGACGATCGAGTTGTAGAAGTACTGGCCGAAGTTCAGCTTGCTGAACAGCTGCGTGTAGTTGTCGAGCGAGGCGCTCTGCGGCCACCACGTCGGCGGCACCTGGCGCAGCTCGCCCTCGCCCTTGAACGAGCCGAGGACCATCCACACGAACGGGGCGACGACGGCGACGAGGGCCACGGTCAGGACGAGGTAGAGCCACCAGCGTCCACCCCGGCTCGAGCCGACCATGCCCGAGCGCGGCGCGCGCGAGGAGGGCTGGGGGGCCACCTCCCGCGTCGGTCGGGGTGCGGTGTCGACGGCCATGTCAGGTCCTCTCTCGCAGCAGCCGGAACTGGATCGCGGTGACGATCGCGATGACGACGAAGATGAGGTAGCTCATCGCCGACGCGAGGCCGTAGTTGCCGAACCCGAACTGCTGGTAGGTGTAGTAGGACAGCGAGATCGTGCTGTTGAGCGGGCCGCCCTTGGTCATGACGAACGGCTCCTCGAAGAACTGGAGGTAGCCGATCGCGGTCGTCACCATGACGAACAGCAGGGTCGGGCGCAGCAGCGGCAGGGTGACGTGCCGGAACCGCTTCCACGCACCGGCGCCGTCGATGGCCGCGGCCTCGTGCAGCTCGGCCGGGACCGCCTGCAGGCCGGCGAGGAAGATGATCATCGCCGTGCCGAAGTTGCGCCACGACGCCATGAGGATGAGCGCCGGCATCGACCAGTTGGGGTCACCGAGCCAGTTCGGGCCGTCGATGCCGACCCACCCGAGCGCCGTGTTGATGAGGCCGCCCGGGTCCTGCAGCAGGAAGCGCCAGACGACGGCCACGGCGACGATCGAGGTGATGACCGGCATGTAGAAGCCGAGGCGGAACACGGCCCGGAACCGGGTGATGCCCTTGTCGAGCGCGACGGCCGCGGCGAGGGCCACGACCAGCGTCAGCGGCATCCCGACGAGGACGAAGTACGCGGTGTTGCCGGCGGCCTGGCGGAAGATCGGGTCGGACAGGGCCTTGGCGTAGTTGTCGAACCCGACGACGTCGACGGCGAAGGGGGTGCGCAGGTCGCGCGCCCTGGTGTCCGTGAAGCTCATGAAGAGCGACTGGAGCACCGGCCACGCCGTGAAGGCGAGGAACAGGACGCAGAACGGGAGCGCGAGGATCCACGCAGCCCGCCCCTCCCGCCGGGCCGCCTTCGCGGTCCGGCGGGAGGCTGCGGTCTGGACGCTCATGGGATCAGGCGCCCGTGCCGATGGAGTCGGCCTGCTGCTGGGCCGTCTTGAGCCCGGTCGCCGGGTCCTCGCCGGTCTTGGTGATCTTCTCCATCTCGGTGTCGAGGCCCTTGACGGCCTGCTCCCACGTCGGGAACGACGGCGGGGCCTTGGCGGTCTCGAGCTGCTTGCCGAAGACGGCGAGCTTCTTGTCCGCGGCGAGCGACGGGTCCTGCCACGCGCTCTTGACCGAGGGCAGGTCGGTGGAGATCGAGTACCACTTGGCCTGGACCTTCGGGTCGGCGAGCCACTGGACGAACTTCCACGCGGTGTCGCGGTTCTTCGTGTTCTTGAAGACGACGAAGTTCGAGCCGCCGACGAAGGAGGACGAGCCCGCCGAGCCGGCCGGGATCGGGGCCACGTTGTACTTGTCCTTGAAGCCGGCGCCGCCGACCTTCTCGACCGCGGACATCATCCACGGGCCGGAGATGAACATCGGGACCTTGCCGCTCGCGAAGTCCGGCTCGGTGGTCGGCGTCGCCGGGGCGGCCTTGTCGGAGATGCCGTCCTTGAAGAACGACTGGTAGTACTGCGTGGCCTTGAGCAGCTGCGGGCTGTCGAAGTTGTAGGCCTTGCCGCTGTCCTTGGTCAGGTCAGCGCCCTCGCCCCAGGCGAACGGCATGACCGTCTGCCACGAGCCCTCGCCGCCGGCCTGCAGGCCGATGCCCCACTTGGCGCCGGCCTTGGTCTGCATGGCCTTGGCCATGTCGTGCAGGCCCTGCCAGTCGGTCGGCACGGTGTCGTAACCGGCCTTCTTGGCCAGGTCGGTGCGGTAGTAGACGACGCGCGTCTCGACGTACCACGGGATGCCGAACGAGGTGCCGTTGACCTCGGTGGTCTTCTGGGCGCCGTCGAAGAAGGCGCTCTTGTCGATGGAGGCGGGCGTCGGGTCGAGGGCGTCCATGCCCGCGAACTCGCCCATCCACGTCGTGCCGACCATGGCGACGTCGGGGGTCTTGTTGGCGGTGATGGCGGTCGTGAACTTGTCGTGCGCGGCGTCCCACGGGATGCCGGTGACCTGGACCTTGACGCCGGGGTTGGCGGACTCGAACTCCTGGGTCAGCTTCGAGAGGTTGTCACCCTCGGCGCCCATGGCCCACACGGTGATGGTGCCGCTCGCCTTGCCGGTGCTGACGGCGGCTCCGGTCTGCCCGGCGGCGGGGCCACCGTTGTCCGAGCCTCGGCCGCAGGCGGTCACGGTCAGGGCCGCGGCGGTCATGCACGCGACGGTGATGGCGGTGGTGCGTCTCATCGGGTGTTCTCTCTTTCTCTGGGACGTGCAGCGTGGGTTGCCGGGGGGCGGTGCGATCGCACGTGTGGAGGGGCGGGTCGGGGTCTGGCGTCAGGGTCTGGCGTCGGGGTCGGGAGTGGGCCGGCCCGTCGGCGGGCGCGCTCAGCGCGTCGGGTCGGCGAGGCCGGCCGGACCGGAGGTGGACGGGGGGCGGGGGCTCGGGCAACCGCACGAGCCGCGGATGACCACCCGGGTCGGGAGCAACCGGCGCTCGGACGGCAGCTCTCCCCCCTGGACCCTCTGGTGGAGACGTTCGGCCGCCAGCTCACCGAGCTCGCGGACCGGTTGGCGCACGGTGGTCATACCCGGGCGCACGTACCTGGCGGTCATGACGTCGTCCCAGCCGACGACGGCGACGTCGCCGGGGACGTCGCGGCCGGCGTCCTGCAGGCGCGTCATGATCGAGAGCGCGAGCTCGTCGTTGGCGCAGACGAGGGCGTCGGCGTCGAGCTCGCCGGACAGGAGGCGGTCGGCGACGAGCTCGCCGTCGGCCTCGCGGAAGGGCACGCGGACCGGCTCGGCCGGCTCGAGCCCGAGGTCGTGGTGGGCGGCCACGAAGCCGGCGTGGCGCTCGGCGATGTCAGGAGCGCCGGCCGGGTCGCCGACGAAGAGGAGGCGACGCCGACCGTGCCCGAGGACGTGGGCGGTCAGCTCGGCCGCGCTGTGGGCGTTCTCGGCCGTGACGCTCTCGATGCCGTCCTGGGGCTCGCCGGCGATGATGACGACGGGCTTGCGCCCGTGCAGGGCCCGCGCCACCGCGGGCGGCATGGCAGCGGAGCCGAGCACGGCGAGGGCGTCGACGCGGGTGGCGAGGCGGCGCACGGCGCGGGCGGCATCGACCTTGCCCTCGGTGAGCAGCAGCGTGACGCTCTGGCCGAGCTCGGCGGCGCGGGTCTCGAAGCCGAGGAGCAGCTCGGCGTAGTAGGGACCGGTGAGCTCGGGAAGCACGAGGCCGTACGCCTCGTGGTGGCGGACCGCGAGGCTGCGGGCGGCGCCGAGGGGCACGTAGTTGAGGGCGTCGACGGCGTCGAGGACCTTGCGGCGGGTCGTCTCGGAGACGACGTCGGCGCCCTGCAGGACGCGAGAGACGGTGGCGATGGAGACGCCGGCGCGCTCGGCGACCGAGTAGATCGTCGCGCCGGCACCGGCACCGGCAACCTGGCCGGACGCGGGTGCCGAGCCGAGGGTGGACGCGTCGGCGGAGGCCTGGGTGGCCGGGGTGGCACGGCGGGCACGTCGGGCCTGCTCGGCTGCCATGGGAGGCCACCTCCGTCTCGTCGTCGAGTCCCTGGTCGGTGATGCTTGGCGTTGTAAGCGCTTACATCGGCAACCATCCTGCACACATCCCCGACGTCGCGCAAGACCCCCTCTCGGTGCCGGGGCCATCGGGCGGGGTCGGCCGGGGCTGCGAACGGCAATCCACGGTCTCAGGATCTGGCACGTGATCGACTGCGCCCCAAGTGATTTCGCCTGAGACAGCGAGGGGCCCGGTGACGTCGGGAGTCCGACGCCACCGGGCCAGGGGTGTCTCGCGGGCGGGACCGGTCAGGCCTGCGCAGCGTCCTGCAGGACCCCGACGTGGCCACCGTCGGGCAGGGCGAGGACGGCGGTGCGGCGCCCGCCACCGACCTCCGTCGGCTCCTGCACGACCGTCGCGCCGGACGCCACGAGGGCGTCGCGGGCGGCCGAGATGTCCTCGACCGTCCAGTACGGCAGCGGGCCGGCGAGGCCCTTGCGGTGGCCGTTGGGGTCGAGGGCCACGTCGAGGCCTCCCACGTTCCAGCCGACGTAGTAGGGCTGGTCGGTGTGCGGCTCGCCGAGGAGGGCCCTGAACGCGGCCTTCGCGGCGTCGAGGTCGGTGACGGCGTAGACGACGGTCGTCATGGCGGGCAGGGTGGTCGTGCTGGTCGAGGCGGTCGAGTCGGTCATGTCAGGGTGCTCCTTGTCGGTGTCACATCGGGCCCGGCTGGCCCGTCAGACCCATGACGGAGCAGACACGAAGGATGTGACACGGCGATGGACCAGAACCCCGACCGGACCCCCGACTGGCTGGCGGCACGCTTCGAGGAGCACCGCGGGCACCTGCGCGCCGTGGCCTACCGGGTGCTCGGATCGAGCGCCGATGCCGACGACGCCGTGCAGGAGGCCTGGGTGCGGCTCAGCCGCACCGACACGAGCGACGTCGCCAACCTCGGCGGCTGGCTCACCACCGTCGTCGCGCGGATCAGCCTGGACCAGCTGCGCTCGCGCTCGGCCCGGCGCGAGCACCCGTGGGACGTCGCCGACGCCGAGGCCCTCGACCACGCCCCGGTCGCCCCGGTGGGCGCGACGCGGACGCCCGACCCCGCGGCGGAGGCCGAGCTCGCCGACTCTGTCGGCCTGGCCCTGCTCGTCGTGCTCGACACCCTGGCGCCGGCCGAGCGCCTGGCGTTCGTGCTCCACGACCTCTTCGGCCTGCCGTTCGAGGAGATCGCCGACGTCGTCGACCGCTCGCCCGCGGCGACGCGTCAGCTGGCGAGCCGGGCCCGCCGACGTGTCCGCGCCTCCGGCGTCGGCCTCGACACCGGCCTTGACAGCGAGAGCGTCGACGGACGCACCGGCAACCTGCCCGGGGCCTCCTCCGTGGCGACGACACGGTCGCGGCAGCGTGAGGTCGTCGAGGCATTCCTCGCCGCGTCGCGCGGCGGCGACCTCGGGCGGCTGCTCGAGCTGCTCGACCCCGCCGTCGTCGTGCGGTCCGACGCCGCGGCGGCGCTCATGGGCTCGCCGGCCGAGGTGCGGGGCCAGCAGGCGGTCGCCGCGATGTTCGACGGCCGCGCCCGTGGGGCCCGGCTCGCGACGCTCGACGGGCGACCCGGTGCCGTGTGGATGCTGCACGGGGTGCCGAAGGTCGTCTTCGCCTTCACCGTCGAGGACGGGCGCGTCGTCGGCATCGAGCTGGTCGCCGACGAGGCCCGCCTCGACGCCCTCGAGATCGAGTACCTCTGAGGCTCACTGGTGGACCGTGGGG
>NZ_MLJO01000016.1 GCF_001956915.1 Intrasporangium flavum
CCTGCAGCTCGGCGGTCACCATCTCGGCGGGGCGGCCGCCGATGCGCTTGCCGAGGCCCAGGGCGGTGCGGCCGGCGAAGCCCAGCGGCACGGAGGCGAGCTTGGCCGAGCGCACGACGGCCTTGCGGGGCAGGTCGGTCATTCGGGCACCTCCTCGGGCTGCGCTCGGCCAAGCTCGCCTCCGTGCCGCTGGGCTTCGCCGGCCGCACCGCCCTGGGCCTCGGCAAGCGCATCGGCGGCCGCCCCGCCGAGATGGTGACCGCCGAGCTGCAGGCGCGCACGGCCCAGCAGCTGTTCCAGGTGCTCGGCGAGCTCAAGGGCGGCGCGATGAAGTTCGGGCAGGCCATGTCGATCTTCGAGGCGGCCCTGCCCGAGGACCTCTCCGGGCCCTACCGGGTCATGCTCACCAAGCTGCAGGACAGCGCGCCGCCCATGCCGACGAGCTCGGTGCACGGCGTGCTGCGGGCCAGCCTCGGCGCCCGCTGGCGCAGCCGGTTCACCGAGTTCGACGACCAACCCGTCGCCTCGGCCTCGATCGGCCAGGTGCACCGCGGCGTGTGGGAGGACGGCCGCGAGGTGGCCGTCAAGATCCAGTACCCGGGTGCGGGCGCCGCCCTCATGAGCGACCTCCGCCAGATCTCGCGCGTGGCCAAGGTGGCCGCCGGCTGGGTGCCCGGCATCGAGCTCGGGCCGATCCTCGAGGAGCTGCGCGAGCGGATGGCCGAGGAGCTCGACTACCGCCTCGAGGCCCAGTCGCAGCGGGCCTTCGCAGCCGCGTTCCGCGACGACCCCGAGTTCGCCGTGCCCGACGTCGTCGAGGGCGCCGAGCACGTCATCGTCTCCGAGTGGCTCGAAGGCCTGCCGCTCTCTCGCATCATCGAGTCGGGCACGCCCGAGCAGCGCGACGCCGCCTCCCAGCTCTACCTCGAGTTCCTGCTCGCGGGTCCGGCGCGGGCCGGGCTGCTGCACGCCGACCCGCACCCCGGCAACTTCCGCATCACGCCCGACGGGCGCCTCGGGATCATCGACTTCGGCGCGGTCAACCGGCTGCCCGGTGGGATGCCCGCCGAGATCGGCCCGCTGCTGACGACGGGCCTGAGCGGCAGCGCCGAGGAGGTGCTCGACGGCCTGCGCGAGCTCGGCTTCGTCCGTTCGGGCATCGACATCGACGCGCGGCGGCTGCTCGACTACCTCGAGCCGTTCATGGCCCCGTTCCGCACCGACGAGTTCACCTTCAGCCGGGAGTGGCTGCGCGGGGTCTTCGCCCACATCAACGACCCGCGGCAGCCGAACTACGCCGTCGCGTTCAAGCTGAACCTGCCGCGCGAGTACCTGCTCATCCACCGTGTCTGGGGCGGCGGCATCGGGGTGCTCTCCCAGCTCGGCGGCACGGTGCGGGGGCGCGAGGCGGTGGACGCCCTCCTGCCCGGTGCCGACCTGCCGCCGATCGAGGAGCTGCCGGCCGTTGACGAGCCGGGCGCCGACGCCGACGCCTGAACCGTCCCCAGGGCCCGTCGGAACGGCGAAACCTCCTGGGCCGCAAAGAACGTCAGCGGCCCGCTCGGGACCGGTGGCTCACCACCAGGTGGGGTCGAGCTTGCTCTCGATGGAGCGGACGTGCTCGCGGCTGCACGCCACGCACGTCCAGGTCGTGCGACCGCGCTCGGTGCCGCGGCTCCACGACAGGAGGGCCTCCGCGCGGGAGGTGACGCGTCCGCACGAGCCGCACGCCATGGGGGCGTCGGTGGGGGCTGCGTCGGTGGGGCTGGTGGACGCCGCGTCCTGCGCTGCGTCGGTGTGCGAGGTGACCATGGGGATCTCCCTTCTCCTCACTTCGAGTATCCGCCGCGGAAGGGCGTCGCGTGGGAGCCACGCCACGACGGGCGGGGAGGGAGGGGGCGCTCAGCGGGAGGCCGGCCCGGGCATCGGGAGCTCGAGGCTCCCCGGGAACGCGGAACCGCGGGTGACGTGCGCGTCACCCGCGGCTCGCTCACTTGCGTTCAGTTGTGTGGTGCTGGTGGTGCTGGTCGTGACGTCCCGGTCGGCCGGGACCTGCGTCACTTCTGGCTGTGGCGTCGACTGGCGCGGATCTCCTGCGCGATCAGCCGGGCGCTGCGACGGATGCCGCTGCGCTCCTGGCGCTGACTGCGCTGGTTGATCCGGTCGCGAGCCAGCATCTCGAGCTGGTTCATGACGGTCTCCTCGTCTGCGAAGAATTCGGGTGGTCGTGTCGTGGTCGGTGGTCGGCTGGTCCATGTGGGTCGCGTCGCGTCACAGGATCAGGCGGCCACGGGGTGCTTGCGCGGACGGCCGCGGGGTCGCTTCCTCGCGACGACGGCGCCCTGGACGAGCAGCTGCCCGCCCCAGACACCCCACGGCTCCTGGCGCTCGAGGGCGCCGGCGAGGCACTGGACCCGTGCGGGGCAGAGCCCGCAGAGGGTCTTGGCGAACTCGACGTCCTCCGGTCGCTCGGCGAACCAGAGCTCGGCGTCGTAGTCGCGGCACGGGATGGTCTCCCCGACCTGCTCGGCCTCGGTCCTCATGTCGATCAGTTCGCTCAGCTGCATCGTTCTCACCTCCGTCTCCGGGGCTCCCGTGGTGAGGCGCCCCTGCTCACTCGTTGTCGTCGTGCTCTCGGTTCGGGTCCGAAGGCCGGCACCGGTGGTGCGGGTCTCGGTCCTGCTGCTCGGCATCCGAGGAGTCATCTCTGTGTCCCTGATCTGTCGTGTCTGTCGCGGCACCCGGTCGGGCGCTGCTGCGTGGTGGCGGTTACTGCGGTGGAGCGGCAATCGGTCCTGAAAGGTGTCCGGGAAACACGAAGGCCGCGGACCCGGTGATGTCGGGTTCGCGGCCTGGAGGTGAGGCTGAGGTCTGGGTGTCAGACCGGTGGCCTCCCAGTGCGGGAGCGAACGACATCGGTGGTCTTGTAGGCGGGGGCGAACGTGCGGCCGAGGACCGAGACGTCTCCCGTGATCGGGGCGCGGAGATCGGCGACACGACCGCCCTGGACGGCGGCGGACACAGCGGTCCCCTGGCCCTCGAACGTGGAGTGCGCAAGACGGATCGGGCCGGCAACGCGCGGACGCACGGAAAGGACGCAGGAAACTGCGTTCATCGTCATCGTGGTGATGTCCATCAGGCCGACCCTCCTATCTCTGTCTCGCGAACCCCAGCTGGCCACCTGAGCCACTGGGCTTGACGTCCTAAAGGGTACGCGGGGCGTGAGTTGCCGAACAACTCATTTATCGAAGATTTCCGAAGTTTTTTCACGCGATCTCAAGGAATCGCGGATTCCTTTGCGGCAGAGCGGCTTTCGAGCAGCACTTCTGGGTCAGCCCCGCCGAGGATGGCGAGCACGTCCGCGCCGTACTGCTCGATCTTGCGCGCGCCGACGCCGCTGATGGCCGCCAGGCCGGCGTCGTCGGAGGGGGCGTCCTCGGCGATCGCGGTCAGCGTGGCGTCGGTGAAGACGACGTACGCCGGCACGCTCGCCGCCCGCGCGACCGCCAGCCGCCACGTGCGCAGGCGCTCGAAGGTGGCCTCGTCGTAGGTGGGCGGGCACGCGTCGCACCGGCCCGTCTTGCGCTGGGCCGCCGTGCTCAGCTCGGTGCCGCAGCCGCGGCAGAAGGCCAGCCGTGCCTGCTTCGGGGCGGAACGGCGAGAGCCACCGCTGCGCGGCTCGGCCCGGGCGGCGGACCCGAGGATGTCGGTGGCCGGGGCGAGGAAGCGCGAGACGCGTCGGGTGGCGCGGGCGCCGGGGGTGCGCGCCGAGGACCACGAGACGAACAGCCGGCGCCGGGCGCGGGTCAGCCCGACGTAGAGCAGACGTCGCTCCTCCTCGACCGCCTCGGGGCCCTCGGCCATCGAGATCGGGATGAGCCCGTCGGAGGCGCCGACGAGGAAGACGGTGTCCCACTCGAGGCCCTTGGCCGCGTGCAGGCTCGCGAGCGTCACGCCCTGGACGGCCGGTGCGTGCTGCTCGGCGGCGCGCCGGTCGAGCTCGGCGACGAGCTCGGGCAGCCGGGCCTCGGGGGCCGCGGCCACCATGTCGTCGGCCAGCGTGGCGAGGGCGCTGAGGGACTCCCAGCGCTCACGCGTCGCTCCGCCGCCGGACGGCGGCTCCGGCGACCAACCGGCGCCGGTGATGACGTCGCGGGTGATGCTGCCGAGCGACTTCTCGCCGTCGTCGCTGCGGGCGGCTCCGCGCAGCAGCAGGATGGCGTCGCGGACCTCCTTGCGCGAGAAGAACCGCTCGCCGCCCCGCACGAGGTAGGGCACGTCGGCGTCGGTGAGGGCCGACTCGAAGGCCGCCGACTGGGCGTTGGTGCGGAACAGCACGGCGATCTCGGCCGCCTCGTGCCCGTCGTCGACGAGGGCCCGGACGCGGGCGGCGACCGCCGCGGCCTCGGCCGGGTCGTCGGCGTGCGACAGCAGCTCGGGGACCGGGCCGTTCTCGCCCTGGGCCTGCAGGCGCACCGCACCCTCGCGGGCCGCCTGGGTGCCCGAGCCGACGATGGTGTTGGCGAGCGCCACGATCTGCGGCGAGGACCGGTAGTTGCGCACGAGCCGCACGACGTGGGCCCCGCGGAAGCGCTTGGGGAAGCCGACGAGGTGGCGCGGGCTGGCCCCGGTGAAGGAGTAGATGGTCTGGGCGGGGTCGCCGACGACGGTGATGTCGGTGCGCTCGCCGAGCCAGAGGTCGAGGAGCCGCTGCTGGAGGTCGTTGACGTCCTGGTACTCGTCGACGACTAACTGGCGGTACTGCGAGCGGACGGCGCGGGCGATGTCGTCGCGCTCGTCGAGGATGCCCACGGTGAGCAGCAGGACGTCCTCGAAGTCGATGACGCCGCGCCGCTGCTTGACGTCCTCGTAGGCCTCGAAGAGGCGCGCCATCGCCGTGTGGTCGACGCCGGGGGGCTCGCGCCGAGCCTCGCGGGCGCGCGTCGCGTAGGACTGGGGCGTCAGGAGGTTGACCTTGGCCCACTCGACCTCGGCCGCGAGGTCGCGGATGGTCGTGCGGTCGAACTGCATGCGCAGCCGGGAGGCGGCCTCGGCGACGGCCGGCGCCTTATGGCTCATGACCTCCGGGGCCGCGCCGCCGATGGCCTGCGGCCAGAAGTAGTGCAGCTGGCGCAGGGCCGCGGCGTGGAACGTGCGGGCCTGCACCCCGGCGACGCCGAGCCCCCGCAGGCGCGTGCGCATCTCCCCTGCAGCACGGGCCGTGAAGGTCAGGGCGAGGACGCGCTGGGGCTGCTGGGCGCCCGAGTGCACCGCGTAGGCGATGCGGTGGGTGATGGCGCGCGTCTTGCCGGTGCCGGCTCCGGCGAGGATGCAGAGCGGGCCGGCCGGGGCGAGCGCGACCTCGCGCTGCTCGGGGTCGAGGCCGGCGAGGATCTCGTCGGCCGAGCGGACCGGTCCGGCGGGCTGTGCGGGCTGAGCGGGCGGTGCGGCGTTCAGGAGCGATCACCCTTCGGGCGGTGGCCGGCTGCGGCGAGGACGTCGGCGGCGTGGTCGGGCACGTAGTTCTGGTCGCCCTGCGGCGGGCGTTCGTACCCACGGGGGGCGGGGCGCTCGGGCACCGGCGGCACGTCGGGCGTCATCGGCTCGTGCGGGATGGAGGTGAGCAGGTGGTGCATGACGTTGACGCGCGAGCGCCGCTTGTCCTCGGACTCGACGACGTGCCACGGCGCCCACTCGGTGCTCGTCGCGGCCATCATGAGGTCCTTGGCCTCGGAGTAGTCCTCCCACCGGGTGATGGACTCGAGGTCCATCGGCGAGAGCTTCCACTGGCGCATGGGGTCCTTGGCGCGGGAGCGGAACCGCCGTTCCTGCTCGATGTCGGAGACGCTGAACCAGTACTTGCGCAGGATGATGCCGTCGTCGACGAGCATCTGTTCGAAGACCGGGGCCTGGGCCAGGAAGCGGTGGTACTGCTCGTCGGTGCAGAAGCCCATGACCCGCTCGACGCCGGCGCGGTTGTACCAGGACCGGTCGAACAGGACGATCTCGCCGGCCGCGGGCAGGTGCCCGACGTAGCGCTGGAAGTACCACTGGCTGCGCTCGCGGTCAGTGGGCGCGGGCAGCGCCGCGATGCGGGCGGCACGAGGGTTGAGGTACTCGGTGATGCGCTTGATCGCCGAGCCCTTGCCTGCGGCGTCGCGGCCCTCGAACACGACGACGACGCGCTGCCCGGTGGCCCGCACCCACTCCTGGAACGAGACGAGCTCGGACTGGAGGCGCCGGACCTCGGCCTCGTAGACCCCGAGGTCCATCTTCCGGGGTCGTTTTGCACCGTGCGCGGCCATGGAGTCATCCTTGCATCGAGGGACGACACGTGCGACGGGCCGTCCCCAGCCGTCACGAGAACCGTGCGGCGACGCAGATCCGGCCCGCACGGACGGACGAGGAGAAGGAACGGCATGCCGAAGGTCACCCCCGACGAGGGCTCGATCACGATGTTCACGACGACGTGGTGCGGCTACTGCACCCGGCTCAAGGGCCAGCTGACGCGTGAGGGCGTGCCGTTCACCGAGATCGACCTCGAGGCCAACCCCGAGCACGTCGACTACGTCGAGCAGGTCAACGCCGGCAACCGCACGGTCCCGACGGTCGTGTTCCCCGACGGCACGGCCGCGACGAACCCCTCCCTCGCCGAGGTCAAGCAGCGCCTCGCCGTCTGACGCGGGCTGACGAGGGCTGACGCGGGCTGACGCGTCGGGCGGGCTCACCAGCGCGGCGACGCGCCACCGGTGACCGACTCGACGGTGGCGCCGAGCCACCGCTCGATGATCCGCTTGGCGATGGAGATCCCGCTCGGGGTGCGGATCGTGCCGCCCACGAGCAGGTCGCGGTACTCCTCGCGCGTGACCCACCGGGCCTCGGCGATCTCGGCGGGGTCGAGGACGAGCTCGGTGGTCCTCGTCGCGGCCGCGAAGCCGATCATGACCGACGACGGGAACGGCCACGGCTGGTTGCCGAGGTAGCGGGCGCCGTCGATGACGACGCCGACCTCCTCGCGGACCTCCCGCGCCACGGCGGCCTCGAAGGACTCGCCCGGCTCGACGAAGCCGGCGAGCACGGAGAAGCGCCCCTCGGGCCACTGCGCGCCGCGACCGAGCAGCAGCCGGTCCTCGGGGTCGACGACCGACATGATGACGGCGGGGTCGGTGCGCGGGTAGTGCTCGCTGCCGTCGGCCGTGCATCGGCGCACCCAGCCGGCCTGCACCGCCTCGGTGCGGGCGCCGCAGCGGGGGCAGAACCGGTGCGAGGCGTGCCAGTGGGCCAGCGCGAGCGCCGTGGTGAACACGCCGGCGTCGCGCGCGGCCATCGCCTCGCCCGCCTGGCGCAGGGTCAGCCAGCCGTCCGACGCGTCGGAGGCGGCCGCGCCGTCGGCCCCGTCCGGGCCCGCAGCCGGCGGCGCGACGACGGCCACGTGGGCCACCCCGTCGGCGTCGCGCCCGAGGTGCAGGACGAGGCGCTCGGCGTCGGCGGCCTCGGGGGCGCGGGAGGACAGGGCGAGCGAGCCGCGCCCGTCGTCGACGGTGTGGAGGCGGTCGCCCCGGACCTCGACGACGCGGGTGCGCGGGTCCGCGAGGAGCGTCGGCACGGCGTCGGGGCGGCCCCGCTCGTGGGCGGCGCGGTCGAGGGTGCCCCGGGAGAGCGCGAGATCCTGCAGGGTGTCGTCGACCTGGGCCACGCCCCCACCCTAGGACGCGTGCCGCTCGGCCGCTGCGGGGCGTCCGGCCGGGCGTCCGCCACGGCGCCCGACGGGTCGCCCGGCCGCGGCGGCACGACCGGCCCGGCACTCCACCTCCCACGATCGGACCGGCACGCGGCCTACCGTGGTCGCGTGACGCGCAGCCCCTTGTTCCTCGCCGCCCTGGCGAGCTCTGCCGTGCCGGGCCTCGACCCGGCGTCGGTCCGGGGTGTCGCCGCGCACCCCGACGACCGCTTCGAGGTCGCCCACGTCCGCGACCGCCAGGAGCGCGAGTGGGTCGTCAAGGTGCCCCGCACCGCCGGCGCCGGCGCCCAGCTCGACGACGTCGTCGCCCTCTCGGGACTGCTCGCCCGGCGCCTCGACCTCGCCGTTCCGGCCTACCACGGCCACGCACCCGTCGCCGAGGGCCGGGCCGCCGTCTACCCGCGGCTCAGCGGTCGTCCGCTCGACTTCGCCGGGCTGCCGCCGGGACCGCTCGCCGAGGCCGTCGGGCGCGCCCTCGCGCACGTGCACAACGTCGAGCACCTGCTCTACGAGGAGGCGGGCCGGCCCACCTACGACGCCGAGACGCACCGCCACCGCAGACTGTCCGACCTCGACCGCGCCGCCGCCACCGGGCACGTGCCCACCGGCCTGCTGACCCGCTGGGAACGGCTCCTCGAGGACGTCTCCGTGTGGCGCTTCGCCCCCACCGCCGTGCACGGCACCTTCACCGGCGCCAACGTCCTCGCCGAGTTCGACGACGACGAGGACGCCTCGAGCGGACGCGTCGTGGGCCTGCTCGCGTGGGAGGAGTCGCGGGTCGGCGACCCCGCCGACGACTTCGCCGACCTCGTGGCCTCGCTCGACCCCGACACCTTCGACACCGTCCTTTCTGCCTACGCCGAGTCGCGGGTCGAGCGGCCCGACGGTCATCTCGTGCGGCGGGCCCGACTCGCCGCGGAGATGGCCGCGCTCGCCACGCTCCTGCAGGCCTCGGCCGAGGGGCGCACCGACGCCGTCGAGCGCACCGCGGCCCTGCTCCGCGAGCTCGACGAGCACGTCCAGGAGCTCGACGCCGAGTACGAGCGCGAGGACGCCGTGCGCAGCGAGCGGACGCGCGCCGCCCTCCCGCACGGTGACGCAGGCGACCTCGACCCCGACGACCCCGAGCGGCCGCTCCCCCGTAGCGACCGTAGCGACGCCCAGCCCGGCGCTGCCTTCCCGATGCTCGCCGAGACCCAGGCCGTCCCGATGGCCGCGCTGCTGCGCGACGGCCCCGCACCGCAGACCCAGGCCGTCCCGATGGCCCCGCTGCTGCGCGACGAGCCCGAGACCACCGCCGACGCGGGCACGGACTCCGGCGCGGCCGAGGTGGCCGACGCGGCGGCCGACCGGTCGGTGCAGCGGGGCGCCGCCACAGTGCTCATCGACCCCGCCGTGCACGCGCCGCTGGACGACGAGACGGCCGCCGGCGAGGTCCCGACCGGCACCGAGGACGCACCGCCGGACCCGTCGCCGCAGCCCTCGGAGCCACCGACCGCCGCGCCTGCCGCCGAGCCCGAGACGCGTGAGGCACCCCAGACGCCCGAGACGCCCGAGACGCCGGGAGCGCCGGTCGCCCACCGCCCCGAGCCGGTGCCGTACGTCGACGCCACGGACTCCTCGCCCTTCGAGATCGACGAGGTGGAGGCGCTGCCCGAGGCCTCGACGGGGTCCGGTCGCGCGGGCTGAACCGCGCCGGGTGCCGCCGGGTGCCGCCGGGTGCCGCCGGGTGCCGCCGGGTGCCGCCGGGTGCCGCCGGGTGCCGCCGGGTGCCGCCGGGTGTCGCCGGGTCAGTCCGGCAGGGTCCGGAGCAGGTCGAGCAGCTGCTGCTCCCCCGGCACCTCGGGGCGCACCGTGACGCCCTCGGCCGCGTAGTAGAAGGCGGCGTCGACCTGCTCGGGCGGCACGCCGCGGAGCCGGGCGAAGGCGAGGGCGTACGCCCCGAGCTGCAGGGCCCGCACCGATGCGTCGCGGCCGGTCGGGCGCGCGCCGGTCTTCCAGTCGACGACGGTGAAGCCGCCGTCGGGGCGGCGGAACACGGCGTCGACGCGGCCGCGCACGGCGATGCCGTCGACGACGGTCTCGATCGACAGCTCGACCTCCTCGGGCACCATCCCGGCCCACTCGCTGGCGAGGAAGTGGTCCTTCATGGCGTCGAGGTCGGCGTCGTCGGCGGCGCCCTCGTCGGCGCTGCCGGGCAGGTCGAAGAGGTCGACGATGGCAGCCCGTGAGTAGTGCTCCTCGACCCAGGCGTGGAACGCCGTTCCCTGCCGGGCCGCGAGCGCCGGTGGCTGCGGCATGGGGCGGCGCAGCGACATGGCGAACGCCTCGACGTCGCGGGCGAGCGACACGACGGCCGAGGCCGACAGGTGGCGCGGCACGTCGACGACGGGCTCCTGCCCCCGGGCGCGGCGCGCCGCGCGCTCGGCGAGCAGGAGGCGGAGGTCATCTACCCGCGGGTCACCTTGCGGTACAGGCACGCCCGCGTCCATGACCGTTGCAAGCCGCGAGGCGACGCCTTCGAGCGCGACCCGGCGCTCGCCCATCGGGTCGTGGGGCCACGTCGCGGAGACCGGTACGGCCAGGTGCGGGTTGGTCGGCGGCGCGGCCTTGCCCTTGGCGTCGACGAACGGCTCGGGCGCCGGCTCCCAGTGGGTGCGGGTGACCTCGGCGGGCATCGCCTCGCACACCTCCGTGAGGAAGCGCGAGGGCACCGAGAGGGTCTTCTTCGTGGTGCCCCACACGTGGCACGACAGGAGCATCTCCGAGCGGGCCCGGGTGAGCGCCACGTAGGCGAGGCGGCGCTCCTCGGCCACGGCGTGCCGGCCGCCGTCGAGGACGAAGGTGTCGATGGCCACGCCGAGCGCCTTGCGGTCGGGGACGCTGCGCCAGTCGAGGAAGGGCAGGCCGTCGCGGTCGCCGCGCAGGTCGTAGGGCACGGAGTCGAGGCCGACGAGCCAGCCCTTGTCCTTGGGCTCCCCCGCGCAGGCGTACTCGACCGGGTCGGACTCGTCGACGACCGACACCGACGTGGCGGAGTGGGCCGGGAAGACGCCCTCGACGAGCGAGGGCACGGCGACGACGTCCCACTCCAGGCCCTTGGCCGCGTGCACGGTGAGCACCTGGACGGCGTCGGCGTCGGACTCGACGTGGCCGGCGTCGAGGCCGCGCTCCTGGTCGCGCGCGGCGTCGAGCCAGGACAGGAACCCCGACAGCGTCGGGCGGTCCGAGCTCGTGGCGTAGCGGGCGGCGACGTCGGCGAACGCGTCGAGGTGGACGCGGGCCGTGGACGCCGTGTGCTCGGCCCGCGCCAGCACCTCGACGTCGAGGCCGATCGCCACCTCGGCCTCGCCGACGAGGTCGACGAGGGGCAGCGCGGTGAGGCGCCGGAGCCGGCGCACGACGTCGGCGAGGTCGTGGAGGCGGCGCAGCGCCTCGTCGCCGATGCGGGCACCGTCGCGGCCGGTCCAGCCCGGGCGCGGCAGCTCGTCGAGGGCCTCGACGAGCGTCGCGGTGTCGGCGCTGTCGGAGGCGAGGTCGGACCCGCGGCGGTCCGACGCGTCGTCGGCGTCCACGGCCGCAGCGTCGGAGGTGCCGGCAGCAACGGGAGCCGCCCCGGGCCCGGAGGTCGACGCGTCGCCGAGCGCCTGGAGCGCCTCGAGCGGCAGCGCGCCCTGCGTGGTCGGCGCCGCCCCGACGCGCCACGGCCGCGAGTGCAGCTCGCGCGCCCACGACCACAGCCCGGCGAGGTCGGCGGCACCGAGCCGGACGACCGGCCCGGTGAGCAGGCGCATCAGCATGTCGCCGCGGGTGGGGTCCTGGACGACCCAGAGGGCCGCGACGAGGTCGCTGACCTCGGGGGTGACGAGCAGGCCACCGAGCCCGACGACCTCGACGGGGAGGTGGTGGCGCCGGAGGGCCTCGAGGACGATCGGGAAGCTGGACCGGCGCCGGCACAGCACCGCGGCGGAGCGCCCGGTGCGCCGCCCGGACGGCGTGCTCCACCGGCTCGCGATCCACGCCGCGACGTGCTCGGCCTCGGCCTCGGCGGTGTCGAGGCGGGCCACCGAGATGGCCCCGCGGCCGGCGTCGGGGCGGGCCCGCAGCGGCTGGACGTGCTCGGTGGCGAGCGGGCCGGCGGTGACGTTGGCGGCCTCGAGGATCGCGGCGTCGTTGCGCCAGCTCGTCGACAGCGGCAGCACCGACGCCGGGCCGGACGCGTCGGAGAACTCGCCGGGGAAGCGCAGCAGCGTCGTGGCGGACGCGCCGCGCCAGCCGTAGATCGACTGGTTGGGGTCGCCGACGGCGGTCAGGGCGACGTCGCGGTGGTGGAAGAGCGAGCGCAGCAGCGCGAGCTGGGCCTCGGAGGTGTCCTGGAACTCGTCGAGGAGCACGGCCCGGAACCGTTCGCGCTCGGTGGCCCCCACCGCGGGTACCGAGCCGGACAGCCGCGCGGCGACGGCCATCTGGTCGGCGAAGTCGAGCGACTCGCGCTCGCGCTTGAGGTCGAGGAACGACTGGACGATGGGCAGCACCGTGCGCCGCTCGCTCAGCACGGCGAGGGCGTCGCGGGCCGGCGTGGTGCTGCCACGGCCCTCGCCGTCGGGCAGCGACTCGAGCCGCGCGATGACGGCGTCGAGGTGCTCGGTGACCTCGGCCGGCGTGCGCACGTGCTCGGCCATCTCGCCGGCGAGCGCCATGACCGCGGAGATGACGGTCGACTCGCTCTTGACGACGTCCTCCATGGGCCCGTCCCAGCGCGCGACCGCCTCGGCCGCCAGCT
Source organism: Intrasporangium flavum (assembly GCF_001956915.1). Classification (GTDB taxonomy): domain Bacteria; phylum Actinomycetota; class Actinomycetes; order Actinomycetales; family Dermatophilaceae; genus Monashia; species Monashia flava. Next base: position 12,525 of record NZ_MLJO01000016.1, read on the forward strand.
GCCAGGCGCCGGCCTCGGTGAGCACCCGGTACTCGGGCTCGATGCCGACGCGCAGGGCGTGCTCACGCACGAGACGCCCGGCGTAGGCGTGGTAGGTGGACACGGTCGGCGTGCCGCCGAGCACCTCGGCGCCGGTGCCGTCGTCGGCGGGGGGCTCCCAGAGGCCTGCCCGGACGAGGCCGCGCAGGCGCTTGCCGATGCGCTGGCTCAGCTCGGCGGCGGCCTTTCGGGTGAAGGTGAGGCCGAGCACCTGGTCGGGGGCGACGAGGTCGTTGGCGACGAGCCAGACGACGCGGGCGGCCATCGTCTCGGTCTTGCCCGAGCCGGCACCCGCGACGACGAGGAGTGGCCGCGGGCCGGCCTCGATGACGGCGGCCTGCTCGGGGGTCGGCGGCGGCATGCCGAGGGCTTGGGCGATGTCGAGCGCCGAGTGTCGCGGGGCGGCCCCGCCGGCCGCGTCGGCCGCGTGCGTCGCGTGCGTCGCGTCGGGCACGGACGTCTCCGTCGTCGTGGTCACAGGGCGTCCCCCTCGGGCTGGACCGGGCACGAGGAGCGCACCGGGCACGTCTCGCACGCCTTGCCCTGGGCGGCGACGAACTCCGCCGCACCCATCCCCTCGGCCGTCGACTCGACGAGCGAGCGCGCCCACGCGGGGTCGGGGCTCGCGTCGAGGGCCGGCTGGTCGAGCACGCTCGGCTTGAGGCCGGACAGCCCGGCCTTGCCGATGAAGGCGAGCGCGGCCCCGGCGCTGTGGGTGCCGAGCTCGGGGAAGCCGTTCTCCTCCACGGCCACCTGGTAGGCGCCGAGCTGGCCGTGCGCGGCGAGCTCGGCGCGCGACGGCTTGGAGGAGCCGGTCTTGAGGTCGACGATGCGGATGCCGCCGGCGGCGTTGCGCTCGATGCGGTCGACGCGGCCACCGAGCAGGGCACGCCCGACCGGCACCCGGAAGTCCTTCTCGATGCCGACCCGCTGCCAGGCCCCCTCGGCACCGTCGCGGTAGGACACGAAGCGGGCGACCATGTCGTGGGCCTCGCGACGGGTGCGCTCGGTGGTCCAGCCCGGCCGCAGGCCGAGCCGGCCCCAGCGGGCGTCGACCTCGGCACGCAGCTCGGCCAGGGAGGCGTCGGGCAGCTCGGCCACGACGTCGTGCACGAAGGTGCCGACCGACGCGGCGCCGAGCTGGGTGCCCTCGCCACCGACCGAGGTGAGGAACCAGCGCAGCCCGCAGTCGGAGAAGTAGGTGACCTTCGAGGGAGACACCGGCACCGGCTCGTCGGGCCGGCGGACCGGGCGGTCGTCGGTGAGCGGGCGCAGCGCCCACCACGACGCCGGGTCGGCGCCGCGGACGCCCGCCTGCGCGGCGGCGGCGAGGACGGCGAGCGCCGGCTCGGCCACACCCGGGTCGGGGTTGACGGCCTCGCGGCGCAGCTCGCCGACGAGGCCGGAGAGGGTCATGGTGCGGGCGACCTCGGAGTGCGGGCGCACCTCTGCCGCAACGCCTTCGCCCTCGGGCGGGTCGACGAGGTCGAGGTAGACCGAGGGCTGCTCGTCCTCGTTGCCGACGGCCGTGACGAGGAGGCGCTCGGTGGCCCGGGTGACGGCGACGTGGAACAGGCGGGTCTCGTCGTAGCGCACCTGCGCCTGGGCCGCGCGGAACCCGAGCGGTCGGTCGGCGACGACGGCGACGAGGTCCTCCGAGCCGAGCACCGAGCCGCGCAGGCGCAGGTCGGGCCACACGCCCTCCTGCACCCCGGCGACGACGACGATGCGCCACTGCCGCCCGGCCGCCGACTGGGGCGTCAGCAGCGAGACGCTGCCGCCGGCCTGGCCCCGGGCGGCGAGGGTGTCGCCGGGGACGTCCTGGCCGAGGACGTGGTCGAGGAACTTGTCGGGCCCGGCCGTGGGCAGCCGGTCGACGTAGGCGCCGGCGGCGTCGAAGAGGGCGAGCACGGCGTCGAGGTCGCGGTCGGCACGCTCGCCCGGCGGGCCGCCCGCGAGCGCGGTGCGGCGCCACGACTCGGCGACGCCGGCGCCCTGCCAGACCGCCCAGAGGACGGTCTCGGCGGTGACGCCGTTGCCCCACCGGCCCTGGGGCGTGAGGCGGGCCGCGGTGGCGCCCGAGGCGATGGCGTCGGCGACGCGCGCGGCCGCGCGCCCGACCGTGCCGAGCAGGTGCGCCCGCTGCGGCTCGAGCAGGAGGTCGGCGAGCAGCTCGTCGCTGGATCGCCCTCCGCCAGAGGCGAGCTCGTCCTGACGCAAGACGCGCCGGAGCCGGCGCAGGCCCACGGCGTCGGACCCGCCGACGGTCGAGAGCACGAGGTCGGCGGCGACCGTGGGGTCGATGGCGTGGCGGCCGCCGGCGACCTCGGCGCGGGCCACCGAGAGGCTCTCCTGCAGGATCGTCAGCAGCGGCCGCACCGCGCTCTCGTCGCGGACGGGCGTCTCGGCGGTGCCGGCGCTGACCGGCACGCCGGCCTGGGCCAGGGTGCGGCGCATCGTGTCGGCCCGGCCCGAGCCGCGGACGATGACGGCCATGTCGGTCCACGGCACGCCCTCGACGAGGTGGGCCCGGCGCAGCAGGCTGCCGACGTGGCTCGCCTCCTGCGCAGCCGAGCGGAGCAGGGCCACGGCGACGCGCTGGTCGGCGCCCGCGGCAGGCTGGTGGCGCCGCTGGTCGCCACCGCCGAGCGCCCCGATGCGCCGCGAGACCCGCTCGGCGACGGCGTCGAGGGCCGGGCCGAGCCGGTGGCCGTGCCCGAGGACGACGGTGTCGGTGTCGGTTTCCGTGGACGACGGCGGCACGGCGGAGCGTCGCCGAGGCTCGGCGAGGGCCTCCCACCCGTGGGCCAGGAAGCGCGGGTCGGCGCCGCGGAAGGTCTGGACGGCGACGTCGGGGTCGCCGAGGAGCACGACGCGGGGGCCGGCCGGCGCGACGACGCGCAGGAGGCGGGCCGCGGCGGCGGTGACCTCCTGGGCCTCGTCGACGACGACGAGGTCGAGGCGCGCGTGGAGGCGGTCGAGGGCGTCGGGGTCGTCCTCGAGGCGCTCGGCGACGGCGGTGAGCACCCACGCCGGGTCGTAGGAGCCGTGCCGGCTGAAGGAGGTGACCTGGTCGTACTCGCGCAGCACGTGCGCGGCGGCCACCCACTCGGGGCGCTCGTGCTCGACGCCGAGCCGGAGCAGCTCGTCGGGCCCCTGCCCGTGCTCGACGGCGCGCATGAGCAGGTCGCGCAGCTCGTTGCGGAACCCGCGCGTGGTCAGCGCCTCGCGCAGCGCGTCGGGCCAGTCGGGGCCGGGAACCTCGCCGGACGCGTGCCCGGCGAGGAGGTCGCGCAGGATGACGTCCTGCTCGGGGCCGTTGAGCAGGCGGGGGCTGGGGTCGCCGCGCAGTGCCGCCTCGGCGCGCAGGACCCCGAAGCCGAAGGCCTGCCACGTCCGCGCCAGCGGCTCGGTGGTGGTGCCCGCGAGGCGGGCCGTGACCCGCTGGCGAAGCCCCGCCGCCGCCGCCCGGCTCGAGGTGAGCAGCAGGCAGTGGTCGGCTCGGACGCCCCGGCGGACGGCGTCGGCGACGAGCTCGACGGCGAGGGTGGTCTTGCCGGTGCCGGGCGCGCCGAGGACCCGCAGGACGCGCGCGTCGGAGTCGAGCGCCGCCTGCTGGGAGGCGTCGAGGCGCACCTGCCGCGCGACCGGGACCGGGGCGCGACGCAGGATGACCACCGGAGGATTCCATCACGCCCCGCCGACACCCCGACGCCACCCCGCGATGGGCGAGTCGGGCGCTTTCTCCGTTTTCGGTGTGGCCCCGTGCGGGCGGGCGTACCGTCGAAGGCGTTTCATCGCCCTGTGTGCTCACCCGTTCGGGGACGTGACGCCGATGTCGATGTGGGACGACCTGCCGCAACCGGTCCAGAACTCCGGAGCGCTCGACGGGCTGCGCCCGTTGCTCCAGGACCTCACCACCTCGGGGCCGACGGAGGTGAGCGACGCCGACGGCGCGTGGGACGTCTGGACCTTCGACCAGGACCTGACCCGCACCCTCGCCCTTGACCCGCGCACCGGCGGGTTCGGCGCGAGCCAGGGCTCGACGGGCACGCCGGTGGAGTTCACCGACCCGCACGTCGACGGCGACTTCTCGCTGCACAAGAGCGGCTCGGGCGGCTCCCGAGACGGCGGGTGGCGCCTGCGCATCGCCTCGCCGGGCTTCCTGTTCCGGGTGCCGTTCCTGCGCGGGGCGATGCTCGACGGGCAGGGCCAGCTTCGCGCCGACCCGGCCAAGCCCCAGGTCGGGTTCGTCGTGCCCCGGGTGCGCTTCCGCGTGCAGCAGCTCGCGGGCGGCTCGGTCGGCGTCGACATCCTCTCGGCGACCACGTCCGGCACCCCGGTCGACCACATCTACGAGTTCATCCGGATGGACCCGCCCTACGCCCTCGTCGGGCCGAGCGACTGCGTCGGGTTCGCCTTCCGCACCGCGGTGCTCGACCTGTCGGGCACGGCCGGACCCGGCGTGCCGGCGGGGGCCCGGGCCATGCCGGGCGACTGGCAGGGCTTCTACCTGCCGGAGGCGCGCCTCTTCGTCGCGCCGAACGGCATGGAGGGCCTCGCAGTCAGCGCCGGCGTGCGCAACCTGTGGGTCGGCATCGGCGTGCACGAGGGCGTCACCGGAGTCTTCGAGGCCGAGGTCGTCAACCGCGGCACGAACCCGAACGTCCGTGTCCACTTCCGCACGGCGACCGGGGAGCTCGTCGACGACCCGGGCACCGGGACGGCGATGCTGCCCGAGCAGTCCACGCTGTTCGTCGACGCCGACGGCGGCCTCGCTCCCCTGTCGACGACGATCGTCGTCGGCGGGGTCACGGCGACGCCGGCGAACACCGACCGCACCGCCGTGACGACGCCGGCCACGGGCACCGTCGCGGTCACCGTGACCGTCACCGACGCCGGGGCGCACACGACGGTGCGCACCTTCAGCGTCGGGCGGCGGACCGAGCCGGTGACCCCGGGCGCGACGGGCATGCCGGTCACCGTCACCGACACCTCGCACGAGGCGACGCGGGTCGTCATCCTGTCGCAGACCGGCACGAGCGCCCGCGTCGCGCTCGCGAGCGGCGTGGCCGCCGACTGGTCGTGGAGCGGTGGCAGCTCGGGCAGCCAGTCGGCCGCCACCGAGGCGGACATCGACGTCGGCTCGGGCGCCACCGTCAGCGTCACCGCCACGACGACGAGCGCAGCACAGCAGCAGCTCGACGCCTACTTCCTCTTCGACCACCCGAGCCCGAGCGAGGGGCACGACTACGCCGTCAACCCCGCCAACCTCAGCGTCTCCCCCGCGACCGACCGGACCCACCCCTCAGCCGGTCCGTCGTTCATGACCGACGCGACCGCGCGCCGGTCGGTCGTGGGGGCCGGAACGGCCCTGACCGTCGACGGGTTCGCCTCCTACGAGGGCCCCGAGCAGCAGCCCGGGCACAACCAGGCGCTGAGCGAGCGCCGGATCACCGCCATGCTCGACGCGCTCGCCGCCGCGGGCTACACCAACGCCACGCGAGGCACCGCCCACGGCCACGGCCCGGCCCAGGTGAGCAGCGACCCGGCGGCGCCGCGCTGGTGGCACGCCACCGCGACCTCGGCGGCCGGGCCGGCACCGGTCACCGTGACCGCCGACCTGCACCGCGACCCGCCACCACCGACCCACGACGACGACCCGGCCCCGCACCAGCCCGGCCGGCCCGACTGCTTCCACCTGCTCGGCGCCCGCGTCGAGCTGGTCCGCAGCACCTTCGTGCGCTGCGAGGTCTACGGCGAGTTCGACATCGAGACGGCCACCGAACGCCGGCTCGCCGCCCACGGCACCGAGCCGCTGCGGGCCGGCGACCGGCCCAACCCGAACGACGGCATCTGCACGTTCCTCGTGCGGCTGCGCATCGCCGAGGACCAGGGCTCGTGGGACATCACCGGCGAGTTCCGCGCCAAGGAGGGCGACCTCGACGGCCTGGCCGAGATGCGCGACTCGCAGGCGCACCCGGTCACCCTCAACATCCTCGGGGCCCTCAGCGTCCTCGCGCCGCTGACGTCGGCGGCCACCGAGCTGTCACCGGCCGCCGGAGCGGTGGTGGCGCTCGGGTCGGTCGCGCTGGGGGCGAGCGACCTGCTGCACACCAAGCGGCTGACGCTGCGCGGCGCCGAGGTCATCGTGTCGCAGGGCGTCCTCGGTGCAGACGGCATCACGACGGTCAGCGACCGCGGCACCGCGGTCAGCGTGCTGCTCGACGTCGAGGTGGCGTTCTGGTTCGACCTCACCCTGGTGCGGATCGACCCGAACATGCCGGTGACGACGCGGTACAAGGCGATCGGCGTCCGCTCGCAGTGGGGCACCGGCGCGGGCGGGTCGCTCGACTACGTGCCGCTGCCGGTCTTCGACCCGAGCAAGGGCTACTCGCTCGACATCCCCGCCGGGTCGATGCACGCCGTGCCGCCGCTCGACAGCGTGCTGCGGATCATGGGCGTCCGGGTCAGCCGCGACAACCCGACCTACCTCGAGGTCGAGGTGGGCCTCGGCCTCGACCTCGGGATCATCACGATCGAGACGGTCCGGGTGCGCGCGCGGGTCGACGGGCCCCCGCTCGACCTGCAGATCACCAAGCTCGCGGCGTCGATCGACATCCCCAACGTCATCACCGGGCGGGGCGAGGTGTCGATCGAGCCGGGCGGGTTCTCGGGGGCGCTCGACGTGCAGATCGTGCCGGTCAAGATCCGCGGCAGCCTGACGTTCACCTTCCGCCAGGCGGGCGGGGTCAGCGGCGTGCTGCTCGGTGCCGAGATCGAGTTCCCGGTGCCGCTCGTGCTCGGCAACTCCGGTCTGGGCATCTTCGGCTTCCTCGTCGGCGTCGGCATCAACCACAAGCGCATCGAGGGCACCGGCCAGGTCCCGGCCCTCGACTGGCTGCGCGACCAGCTGGGCCGGCCCGGCGGCGTCATGAACGGCGCCGGCTGGGAGCTGCACCAAGGCGGGTTCGCTTTCGCCGCAGGCGTTCTCGTGGGCACGCTCGAGGGCGGCTACGTCATCCACCTCAAGGGCCTGGTCATCGTCGAGGTGCCGGGACCGCGGCTGCTGTTCGTCATGAAGGCCGACGTCATCAAGATGCCGCCGGCGCTCAAGGACGCCAACCAGAGCGCGACGTTCCTCGCCGTCCTCGACCTCGACTTCGGCCGCGGCACCATCACCATCGGCATCGTCGCCGAGTACCAGATCGAGAAGATCCTCAAGGTGCGCGTGCCGGTCACCGCGTTCTTCGACACGAACGACGTCGAGTCGTGGCTCGTCGAGCTCGGCAACTACCAGGACCGCGTCACCGTCGAGGTGCTCGAGGTCATCACCGGCAGCGGCTACCTCATGATCCACGGCGACGGGATCACCCACGCCCAGCTGCCGGTCGACGGACTGCCGGCGGCGCCGAACGGCCTCGCCATCGCGACGGGGTTCCACATCAGCGCGGTCCTCATGGGCAGCAAGTCGGTCGGCCTCTACCTCGAGGTGGCGGCGGGGTTCGACGCCATCGTCGGCTTCGACCCGTTCTTCATCGCCGGCAAGATCTACGCCCGCGGCGAGCTGCGCCTCTTCGTGATCAGCATCGGCGCCTCGGCCGAGCTGACCGTCATGGTCGGCAAGCGGACCATCGGCGGCGTCGTCCGTGACGACCCGTACGTGCACGGCGAGGTGTGCGGCGAGATCGACCTCTTCTTCTTCTCGATCAAGGGCTGCGTGTCGCTGACCATCGGCGCCGAGCCGGAGGACAACCCCAAGGCCAAGCCGCTCGTGGCCGGTCTCACCCTCGTGTCGCGGTCCCCCGCGCTCGTCGAGGGCACCGCCACCGAGCGGGCGGTCGACGCCAAGATCGGCGACGCCGTCGACGTGGACGCCTCCAACCCGCCACCGATGCCGGTCGTGCCGATCGACGCCGTTCCCGTGCTGACGTTCTCGACGCCACCGCGCGTCGCAGCGAACTGCGTCATGGGCGGGAACCCCTTGGGACAGAATGGAGCCGCCGCCAACCCCTGGAGCCGCATCGGCGACCGCTGGTGGCGCTATGACGTCTCCGCGGTGACGCTCACCGGCGGCGCCCTCATCCCCTCCCCACCGACGGGCAAGACCCCGAGCGCCTGGTGGACGGGCGCCCCCGCCGGCACCGCGGTGCCGACGACGGCGCTGGCCCTGCTCGACTGGCTGCCGACGCCGTTCTCCCGCGCAATCCCCTACGGCGAGCAGCTGACGACGAGCGTCACCGAGCGCTGGGGCACCGTGTGCCACCCGGCCGCACCCGCGGCGCCCGTGCTGTGGACCTTCGACGGCAAGCCGGCCGGGCCGAGCGTCCCGGGCTGGCGCCTCGACGGCGTGGCGTGGCCCGACCCGCCGGGCACGACGCGCTCGGCGCCGGTCCAGGCCCCGATGCGGGTCACCGAGCCGTGGCGCACGGGCGACCCCGACGTCGACCTGCTCCAGGGCACCGACCCGGCCGTCGTGCTCGCCGACGCCGTGCCGTGCCGTGGGGGCAAGGTGCGCCGCTCCGACTCCCGCCTGCCCGTCTCCCTCGTCGCCGGCGCCGCGCTCACCGCGAGCGCGTCGGCGTCCGCGTGGACCACCGGTGACGCCGCGACGCTCGACCTCATCGACGCGGGCACGCCCCTCCCCGACGTCATGGCCGCCCGGGCGACGACCGCGTGGAGCCCGGAGACGGGTGCGGCCGACGTCGGGTGCCGCGGCGCGGTCCTGCGCAGCCCGCGTCGCGACTCCCTCGACCCGGCGCCGCTCGGCACCGACGAGGACCGCGAGGAGGTCAAGGAGGCTTGGGCGAGGACGACGTTCGTGCCGGAGGAGCTGCGCGACGCCGTCCGGTTCTCCCCCGACGGCGGCCTGCGCGGCGCCACGTTCCTGCTCCTGGTCCCTGAGCGGGCCGTCGGCGGCGGGCTCGTGCTGCGCGCCGAGGCCGCCGACCGCTCGGCGCTGCTCGACCGCCCCGTCGACGGCGGCGACCTCGTCGGTGCCGGCCACCCGCTGCCGGCGCCGTGGCTCGACCCGTCGGGCCCGTGGGTCGACCCGGTGCTGCGGGCCGGGCTCTACGCCGCGCGGCTGCGCGCCACGTCGGGCGCCGGCCTCATGTTCGTCCTCGTCGACCTCGAGAAGCTCCCCGACGAGACGGCCAGCGTCGTGATCGGCTGGCGCCCCGAGGTGGCCGCCAAGCTCGACGAGCCGTTCTACGTCGTCGCGGCCACCGGCCTCGTCGGCTCCGAGGCGTGGCGCGAGGACTGGGACTCCACCACGTCGGCTGCCGACCAGGAGGCCCTCCAGACCGCCCTGACCCAGGACCCCGACGACCGCGCCCTGCTCGAGCCCGGCCAGACGTGGACCGTGGCGGTCACGTGGACGGCCGCGTGGATCAAGCAGGACGCGCAGCCGGCACCGACCGACACCGGCACCGTGCAGCCCGCCGTGACCCAGTCGTTCCGGTTCCGCACCGACGCCGCCTCGGCCTACCCGAAGGTGCTCTCGCCCTGGCTCGTCGCGACCGCGCCCGGCATGGACGACGTCGGCGTGTTCTGCCGCGAACCGGTGCGGATCGCCTTCGCGACGCAGAAGGTCGCCGCCCTCTACGAGGCGCACGGCCGCACCCTCAAGGCCGTCGTGCGGTCGGCGTCGGGCGCCCACCCGCCGGCCCCCGGCTCCACCGACCCCGGCTCGGCCTACGACATCACCCTCGACCCCGAGGCGCTGCTGACACCGGCGAGCGGGCTGCAGGTGCTGACGCCGTGGGAGGACGCGGTGCGCGACGTCGTGCGCGACGGCCAGGAGCGCGGCGACGACGGGATGCGCTGCATCGACGTCAGCGGCGAGCGGGTGCTGCAGGAGGTGCTGACGCTCCCCTACGACTTCGAGCCGCTCACCGACTACCTCGTCGACGTGCACGCGGTCGCCTCGGGCGAGGGCACCACGACCGACAACCGGATCCACCGCATCGGGTTCACGACGTCGCGGTTCCTCGGCCTCGACGACCTCGTGGCCTACGTCGCCCCGGCCACGGTGCGCGGCCGCCTCGTGCCGACCGGCTCGGCGCTCTCCGCGCTGCCCCTGCGACCGAGCGGCGACGACGTCGACACGGCCTACCAGGCGGCGGGCCTCTCGGTGCCTGAGGTGCCCTCGTTCCCGGCGGTCGAGGTGCTGTGGTCGGGCGACGCCGTGCCGCAGCCCGTGGCGCTCGTCGTCGAGTGCAGCGAGCCGCTGTGGCGCTCGCGCATCATGCCTGAGGTGGTCACCGGTCCGATCGATGCGAGCGACCCGACCCACACGTGGTGGAAGGGCGTCCGCGACGACTGGCTCTCGCTCCAGGGGAGCACGGCGCCCGTGGCTGGTGGGGACCCGCCACGGGCGACCGTGACCCGGATCGTCCGGTGCCCGGGCGACACGCGGGCCATCGCCCTGCTCGCCCCCGGCTCGCGCGGGCAGGAGGTCCGCCTCGACCTCGTCGTCGCCGCCGACCCGCTGGCGGGCCTCGCCGAGGACCGGCGGACCTGCGTCCGGATGGGCCTGTTCCGGGCCCCGTGGGAGGTGGAGGACTGATGGCACTCCTCGCGAGCAGCCGGCTCTTCCGCGCCGAGGCGATGCGCCTGGACTGGGGGCGCGTCATCGAGGCGCAGGTGGAGCAGGTGCACCGGTCGCAGTCGCCCCTCGCCGACACGCTCATGCCCGCCGGCCGCCAGCTCGAGGAGGCGAAGCGACGCTCGCGCGACCTGCACGTGTGGTGGGCGTGCAGCCCGCGCCTCGGCCTGCCGCGCGCGCCGTTCACCGTGTGGGCGCGCGTCCCGAAGGACCCGCTGGCCAAGGTCGCGACGGTCACCGCGCCCGGGGGCTCCGGCGGGGCGCCGATCACCGCGTGGCGCGTCGAGGCCGCCGTCGTCGAGCTCTCGGTGGCGCCGGTCGACGCGGCGCGGCCCGTGCGCGTCACGCTGCACCGACTCACGGGCAGCCTTGCCGACGTCGTGGCGGCGGCCGTCGTGCCGGCCGGCAGCGGCCCCACGAAGGTCGGGCTGCGCTGCTCCGGCGCGACGTTCGCGCGCGTCGACAACGCGTCGGTCACCGCCGTGCGCATCCGCAGCCTCGTCGACGTCGTCAACGACCCGGGTTGGCAGCGGCTCGAAGTCGTCGGGGTGCCGGCCGAGCAGCCATGGCCCGCAACGGACTACGACACCACCGACCAAGGGTTCGTCCACGACCTCAAGGCACCGCGCGACGCGGCCGTCGACCGCCTCGTGCGCGGCGCCCCGCCGCTGGGCTGGTCACCGATGACCCAGTCGGGCCGGGCCGCGCCGCCGTGGGTCTCGGCCGACCCCGACGGCCTCGTCAAGGAGGTGCAGGTCGAGCTGCTGCCCGAGCTCGAGCCGCTCTACCGCGCGAGCGTCCCGGAGTGGACCCAGCGCACCCTCGAGGAGACGCGTGCGGTGGCCGGTCCGAGCAACGGCACCCGCACGTCGAGCCTCGACACCTCCGCGGTCATCCGCCCGCTGTCGCTGCTGATGCTCCCCGCCCAGACCGACCCGCTGCTCAACCTCGCGACCGGGTTCGGCACGACCTACACGGTCGACACGAAGCTGCCCTTCGACGGCTGGCCCGACATCGCCGAGCGCCTCGACTTCATGGTGACGGCCGACTACGCGCGCACGCCCCCGCCGGGACGCCGCAAGGGCACCTTCGCCGCCTACGCGCCCGTCGTCGGACCGCACACGGCCACCGCTCCGCCGACGGCCCTCACGGCCGGGCGGGCCGGTCTCGTCGGCCCGCAGCACCCCGACGACCCCTGGCGCGAGAGCGTGCGCGTGTCGTGGGACGCGCTTCCGACGACCGTCAGCTTCGGACGCGTGTCGGCCGGCGTGCTCGCCCGGTGGGACGCGTCGTCGCTGACGAGCGAGTGCCTCGCGCCGCCCCGCGACTCCGGCGGCGTCCGGCCGCTGACCCTGAGCCCGGACGGGCCCGAGGGCGATCCGGGGCACGACCGCATCGCGTTCGTCGACGGCGCCGCCGACATCCCCATCGGCAGCGGCGGCCGTGACGTCGGCTACGCGGCGACGCTCGTCGACATCCACGGCCTGTGGTCGGCGTGGCGCGACGTGCCCTACGCCGGCGACGAGCCCGGCCCGCAGGCACCCCGCGTCATCTCGCTGGCCCTCGACAGCACCTTCACCGGCAACGCCGCCGCGTGCCCGTCGAGCCTGCGCCTCGAGGCCGCCGTCGACTGGAGCGAGCGCACCCCCGCCCAGGTGGTCGGCGTGGCGCTCTTCTTCCCGATGGGGAGCGCCTCGACGCCGCCGCCGGCGGGCCTGGACCCCGACCTCGCGACGCCGGCGGGCTGCTTCCGGCGCGACTTCGCCCTCGGCTTCCCGACCGACACCCCGGTGCCGTCGGGGTGCAGCGTCACGTGCCTGTCGGCCGACGGCACCGAGATGGTGCTCGCCGGACCCGGCCAGGGCGACGGCGGGCGACGGTACGCCCTCCAGGTGCCGATCCCCTCCCTCGACTGGACGCCGACCCAGCGGTGGGGCGTGCAGGTGTGGCTGCGCAGCCACCTGACCGTCGGGGCCTCCCCGACGCCGTGGGTGCCGGGGGCGCCGAACCCGGCGCGGGCCGTGGCGGCGAGCCCCGTGCCCGTGACGCCGCTCCCGCCGCCGGCGCCGCCGGGCGTCCCGCTCGGCAGCACCCTCGACGCGCAGGGCTGCTCGCACGTGCGGGTGCGATGGTCGCTGCCGGCCGGTGCTCCGGTGCGCTCCTCGATCGTGTGGGAGGTGTCGGAGACCGCGCTCGTCAAGGCGGCCGGCGGCCTGTACACGCCGCCGCCCGTGCCGGTGGGCTCGGCCGGTTCGCCGTCCCCCGGGCTGCGCCTCGCGGCCCTGTGGGACGCCTACGACCGGATGGACGACACCGCCCGACGCGCGGCCTTCCGCCGCCTCGCGGAGGTCGACGCGTCGGTCACCGCCCACGACGTGCAGCTCCCGAAGGGCTCCACCGACATCCACCTGTTCACGGTGACGACCCAGACGATGACCGGGATCGAGCCGCCCTGGCCCGGCACCGGCACGGCCGACGCGCACCTGCACCTGCAGGCCGCGATCGCCCCGCGCCTGCGCCGCCCCGCACCACCGCTCGTGCGCGCCACCCCGAACGACGACGGCACCGTCACCCTCGCGCTCTTCTCGGCCAGCCGCATCCCGGTCGACCGGTTCCTCGTCTTCGCCACCCGGTCCGAGGCGGCGGCGCGCGACCGCGAGTCGATGGGGCCACCCGTCGCGTCGGTGACCGCCACCGCCGGCGGGCCCGACCCCGTCACGGGTTCGCCCGTGTACGAAGGCAGCTGGACCGGGAGCCTCGGCGTGGCTGCGTGGGACCCGTGGCTGGTGCGCGCGGTCGCGCGGCCCGTCGACACCCTTCCCGTCGAGGGGGTGCGCGGCCAGACCTCCGACGCGTCCGACGTCGTCTCCGTGCTCGTGCCGCCCGCCGGACCGCCCGACCTCGACGTGCCGACGGCCGAGATCTGGGGGTCGAACCACCGCGGCGTCGTGGTGCGCTCCTCGACGAGCGCGCCGGCCCGCACCACGGCGAGCGGCTCGCACCGCCTCGGCGCGACCACCGGTGCGGGCGCCACCGACGTCGTCGTGCCCGTGCCGCTCGAGTCGCTCGAGGAGACCGCCCTGACGACGCCACCGGCCGCCGCCTCGACCTCGACGGTGCTCGAGCGGGGGGCCCGGGCCTCGGGCCGCTCACCGGTGGCCGTGTGGTTCACCCGGCCCGTGGCCACCGACCCGGTCGACGTGACGCTCCGGCTCATCGACCCGTTCGGGCGCACCACCGAACGCACCGTCACGGTGCCGGGCTGGGTGCCGCCGCCGCCCTTCACGGTGACGATCACCGGGTTGGTCGCGCGGCCGACCGGCGTGCTCGCCGCCGTCGAGACCGACGCGCCGACGGCCGCCGCGGAGGGCGTCGTCCTGCACGTGCGGGCGCTCAAGCGTCGGTTCGGGCCGGTCGTCGGGCCGGTCGCTGGGCCGGTCGTCGGGCCGCTGCCGCCGGACCGTCCCCTGCCGCCGGTGGGACCGGTCGTCGGGCCGCTGCCCCCCGTGGGCCCGCTGCGTCCGCCCCTGGTGCATCCGCCCGTCGGACCACTGACGCCGGCCGGTCCGCTGGGCCCGGTGCGGCCGCCGATCGGGCCGCTGTTCCCGCTCGTCGTCGTCGCGAGCGCCGACTTCGTGCTGGCCGACATCCCGGTGGGCCTGCCGCTCTTCCCGGCCGACGGCCAGGTGCACGCGGTGCGGGTCAAGGGGCTGGCCGGCACGCGGCGCTACGCCGTGTGGTTCCCGGCGGTCGCACCGCTCACCGTCGAGGTCGTCGTCGAGTCGCCGGACGGGCGCACGGCTCGCGCCTCGAGCAGCGTCTGAGCAGCGTCCGAGACGCAGGAGGGCCCGGCACCGAAATGGTGCCGGGCCCTCCTCACGCGCCGGGACGCGTCAGCACGCGACAGCACGCGTCAGCACGCGTCAGGCGGTCACTTCACGTCGAAGCGGTCGGCCTCCATCACCTGCGACCAGGCGGCGACGAAGTCGCGGACGAACTTCTCCTTGGCGTCGTCGCTGGCGTAGACCTCGGCGAGGGCGCGCAGCTCGGAGTTGCTGCCGAAGACGAGGTCGACGCGGCTGCCGGTCCACGTCTGCTCACCGGCGGCGTTCGTCGCGGTGAACTGGTCGGCGGCCTCGGACGTCGGCGTCCACGTCGTGCCCAGCTCGAGCAGGTTGACGAAGAAGTCGTTGCTCAGCGTGCCGGGGCGGTCGGTGAGGACGCCGACGCTCGAGCCGCCGGTGTTAGCGCCGAGCACGCGCAGGCCGCCGACGAGGACGGTCATCTGCGGGGCCGAGAGGCCGAGCAGGTTGGCCTTGTCGAGCAGCAGGTACTCGGCCGGCACGCGACCGGTCTTGCCGAGGTAGTTGCGGAAGCCGTCGTACCTCGGCTCGAGGTAGCCGAACGACTCGACGTCGGTCTGCTCCTGCGAGGCGTCGACGCGGCCCGCGCGGAACGGCACCTCGACGGTGACGCCACCGGCGGCAGCGGCCTGCTCGACCGCGACGTTGCCGCCGAGGACGATGAGGTCGGCGAGCGAGACCTTCCGGTCGGACGAGCCGTTGAAGTCGGACTGCACGCCCTCGAGGGCGCGCAGCACGGTGGCGAGCTCGGCCGGGTCGTTGGCGTCCCAGCCGGCCTGCGGCTCGAGGCGCACGCGGGCGCCGTTGGCGCCGCCGCGCTTGTCGCTGCTTCGGAAGGTCGACGCCGAGGCCCAGGCGGCCTTGACGAGCTGGGCCGTGGTGAGGCCGGCGCCCGCGATCTTCGCCTTGAGCGCGGCGACGTCGTCGGCCGTGACCGGCTCGCCCTCGGCCTTGGGCAGCGGGTCCTGCCAGAGCAGCTCCTCCTGCGGGACCTCGGGGCCGAGGTAGCGCTCGATCGGGCCCATGTCGCGGTGCGTCAGCTTGAACCAGGCGCGGGCGAAGGCGTCGGCGAACTCGGCGGGGTTCTCGTGGAAGCGGCGCGAGATCTTCTCGTAGGCCGGGTCGACGCGCAGCGACAGGTCGGTCGTCAGCATCGTCGGCAGACGCTTCGCGCCACCCTCGTCGGGCGCGGGGATGATCGCCTCGGCGTCCTTGGCGACCCACTGGTTCGCCCCGGCCGGGCTGGCGCTCAGCTCCCACTCGTAGCCGAAGAGGATGTCGAAGAAGCCGTTGCCCCACTGGGTCGGGGTCGTGGTCCACGTGACCTCGAGGCCGGAGGTGATGGCGTCCTTGCCCTTGCCGGACGCGTAGGCGTTCTTCCAGCCGAGGCCCTGCTCCTCGAGCGGGGCGCCCTCGGGCTCGGGGCCGACGTTCTCGAGCGGGTCGGCCGCGCCGTGCGTCTTGCCGAAGGTGTGGCCGCCGGCGATGAGGGCGACGGTCTCCTCGTCGTTCATCGCCATGCGGGCGAACGTCTCGCGGATGTCGCGGGCGGCGCTCAGCGGGTCGGGGTTGCCGTTGGGGCCCTCGGGGTTGACGTAGATGAGGCCCATCTGGACGGCGGCGAGCGGGTTCTCGAGGTCGCGCTCACCGGTGTAGCGCTCGTCGCCGAGCCACTCGGTCTCCGGCCCCCAGTAGACGTCCTCGTCGGGCTCCCACACGTCGGGGCGGCCGCCGGCGAAGCCGAACGTCGTGAAGCCCATCGACTCGAGGGCGACGTTGCCGGTGAGGACCATGAGGTCGGCCCAGGACAGGCTCTGGCCGTACTTCTTCTTGACCGGCCACAGCAGGCGGCGCGCCTTGTCGAGGTTGCCGTTGTCGGGCCAGGAGTTGAGGGGGGCGAAGCGCTGCTGGCCGGCGCCCGCGCCACCGCGGCCGTCCTGCACGCGGTACGTGCCGGCGCTGTGCCAGGCCATGCGGATCATGAACGGGCCGTAGTGGCCGAAGTCGGCAGGCCACCAGTCCTGCGAGTCGGTGAGCACGGCGGCGATGTCGGCCTTGACGGCGGCAAGGTCGAGGCGGTTGAAGGCCTCGGCGTAGTCGAAGTCCTCACCGAGCGGGTTGGCCACGGCGGGGTTCTTGGCGAGGATCTTGAGGTTGAGCTGGTTGGGCCACCACTGGCGGTTGGTGCCGCCCGCGGCCGGGACGGGCTCCTTGCCGTGGCCGAACGGGCAGGACTGCGCCTGCGGCTCGTTCATCTCCCCGACTTCGGCGTTCTGGGGAACGGTCTGCTCTTCGGGCTTCACGTCAGACACAGGGTGGTCCTTCACTTTCGGTTGCGGGCACTTCGGGTGGTCAGGTGGCAGCGGGTCGCGGCAGGGCGCCTCAGGAGGCGGCGGCGACGCAGTCGGGGCAGGTGCCCCAGTACGTCACCTCCGCCTGCTCGATGACGAAGCCGTGGTCCTGCGACGCCGTGAGGCAGGGCGCGTGGCCGACGGCGCAGTCGACGTCGGCGATGACGCCGCACGAGCGGCAGACGACGTGGTGGTGGTTGTCGCCGACGCGCACCTCGTAGCGGGCGACGGAGCCGGCGGGCTGGATGCGCCGGAGCAGGCCGGCGTCGGTGAGGGCGCGCAGGACGTCGTAGACGGCCTGGTGGGAGACGTCGCCGGCGACCTCGCGCACGCGGCGGATCACCGAGTCGGTGTCGGCGTGGGGGTGGTCGCGCAGGACCTCGAGCACCGCGACGCGCTGGCGCGTGACGCGCAGGCTCGACCCGCGCAGCAGCTCCTCCACGTCGGTCGGCACAGCCAGAGTCTTCCGGGTTAACTTGAACAAATCAAGTCTTCATGGCCACGTCTCGGAACGCGGCGGCGACGCCCCCGTGACCGCGTCCCCTGCGACGCGCGCCGTACGATGCGCATGGACCGACGCACGGGCCCGCTCCGCCCGGAGGCGGGCCCACACCGCACAGCCGGGGGCAGCGCATGTCACCAGAGAACGGCAGCCGCGAGTCCCCGGCACGCCGCCTCGCCGCCTGGGCCTGGCCCGGCCACCCCGCCACGTGGCGCGAGGTGCCGGCGCGGCTGCGACCCACGCTCGGCACGGTGCTCCGGCTCACGGCGGCAGCCGTCGCCGCCTACGTGCTGTCGCAGGTGATCACCCCCGGCACCCCCGACCTCACCGGCCCGCTCACGGCGCTGCTCGTCGTGCAGGCGTCGGCCTTCTCGACGATCAGGATGGGTGCGGTGCGGGTCGGCGCCGTGCTGTCCGGCGTCCTCGTCGCCACGCTGCTGTCGACGTGGATCGGCCTGACCTGGTGGAGTCTCGGCGCCGCGATCGCCGCCTCGCTGCTGCTCGCCAAGGTGCTGCGCCTCGGCGAGCAGGCCCTCGAGACGCCGATCAGCGCCATGCTGATCCTCGGGGTGAGCAACCACGACGTGGCGTCCGAGACCCGGATCGTCAACACCCTCATCGGCGCCGCGGTCGGGATCGCCTTCAACGTCGTCTACCCGCCGGCCATGCCGATCGGCCAGGCGCGCCAGGACCTGCTGCGCGTCGTCGAGGCAGGCGCCGCCGCCCTGGACCACGCGGCCGATGCCCTCGAGGCGGGTCCGGTGAGCCGCGAGCAGGTCACGGGTTGGGTCGACCGCGTGCGCTCGGCGAACCGCGAGGTGGCCCGGGCCACCGAGACGATCGGCCACCTCAAGGAGAGCCGTCGCTTCAACCCGCGGGCCCTCGGCACCGTCGACGTCGAGCCCGTGCTGGCCTCGGCCCTCGACACCCTGGAGCAGTGCCTGCTCGCCATCCGCGCGCTCTTCACGCTCCTGCTCGCGGAGCTGCCCCGGGAGGACGCCCCCGAGGACCCCTACGGCGACGAGCTGCGCACGGCGTTCGGCGTGGTCCTGCACGACACGGCCGACTGCCTGCGCGCCTTCGGCGGCTTCGTCGTCGCGGAGTCGGAGGGGCGCGAGCAGGACACCGACACGGCCCTGGCCGAGAGCCTCGACATCCTCCGCGAGACCCAGGCCATCCTCACCGAGCTCGTCCTCGTGCGGGCCAGGGAGGACACGTCGTCGTGGCTCCTGCGCGGCTCCATCCTCGCGGCGGTCCAGCAGGTGCTGGCCCGGCTCGACCTGGAGGACCGGGCCCGCGTGCACGAGCAGTGGAAGGAGGAGCAGCGTCGCCGTCCGCTGGCGCACCTGCCCCGGATCGTCCACGACGCCCTCCCCCACCCGGACCGGCCCTACCCGCGCGGGCTCCGGCCGGGTCGCGGCCGACGCTGAGCAGTGCCCACCAGGGAGCCGAAACGAGCAGGCAGAAGAAGGTCGGGGCCTACGAACCCTCCGCGACGAGCTCGACCTCGAACCCCTCGCCGCTCTCGAGGTAGGCCGCGTAGTGCTCCGGGCCGCCCGCGTACGGGTGCCGGTCCTCGAACATCAGCGACCACCCGCCCTCGGCGCACGCCTCGACGAGCGCGTCGACCTCGGCACGCGAACCGCCATGGAAGGCAAGGTGGTTCAGCCCCGCACGCTTGCGCTCGTGCCTGCCCTTCTCGACGTCGGGACCGCTCTCGACCACGACGTAGAGCGAGCCGAGCTCCCACGCCTGGCCGTGGCCCCAGTCGTCGCCGAGGGTGTAGCCGAGCCGGCCGAGCAGCCAGCCCCACTCGCGCCCGGCCGCGGCGATGTCCTCGACCCAGATCTCGACGTGGTGCAGCCCGCCGCGCGTGCCGGCGCCGCCCCCACCCGGAGCCGGCATGCCCCCGAAGTCCCAGCGTGCCGCGCCCATGGCGGCACGGGCCCCCTCGACGAGCCCGCGCACCATCGGGGTGCCCTCGGCGCGCCAGTGCTCGAGCGCCTCGTCCTCGAGGCCCTGCGGCGGCCGGCCGTCGGAGCGGATGACCCGCCACCACGGCACGTCGGAGCCGTACCGGCTCATCACCGAGCCGACGGTCCGCGGCCCCATCCCGCCGAGCCGCTTGGCGACGTCGCCGTAGGCGAGCACCCGACCTGACGGGATCGACGCGACGAGCGTGAGCACGCGGTCGGCGTGGTCCTCGAGAGCCACCGGGGTCCTTTCGGGAGAGGGACGTTCAGGGCACAGCCTGCCCGACGCGTCGGCCGGGCGGGCGGCAGGCGGCTCAGTACTCCGGCTGGGAAGGGTCGATCTCGCGCACGTACGCGACGACGCCACCGGAGACGTTCGCGACGTCGGAGAACCCGGCCCGCAGCGCGAGGCGGGTCGCCTCGGCGGACCGGCCACCGACCTTGCAGTGGATGAGGACGCGTCGGTCGCGGGGCAGCTGCTCGAAGGCCTCGCCCGAGCGGAAGAGGTCGAGGTGGATCGGCACCGCCCCGGGGATCGCGGCGATCGCCCGCTCCTCCTCGCCGCGCACGTCGACGAGCAGCGGCGGCGCGTCGCCGCGCAGCTCGGTGGCCATCTCCTGCACCGTGACGGCCGGCAGGGCGTCCTCGTCGTCGTGCGCCGCCCCGGGCACGCCGCAGAACTGCACGTAGTCGATGAGCTCGGTGACCGTCGGCTCGTCGCCGCACACCGGGCACTCCGGGTCGCGGCGCACCGTCAGGGTGTCCCACGTCTGGCGCAGCGCGTCGTGCACGAGCATCCGGCCCGTCAGGGGCTCGCCGATGCCGAGGAGCAGCTTGATCGCCTCGGTGGACTGCACCGATCCGACCGCCGCGCAGAGCACGCCGAGCACCCCGCCCTCGGCGCAGCTCGGCACCGAGCCGGGCGGCGGCGGGTCGGGGAACACGCAGCGGTAGCAGGGCCCGTGGCCGGCCCACCACACCGACACCTGGCCGTCGAAGCGCAGGATCGAGCCCCACACGTGCGGCTTGCCGAGCATGACGCAGGCGTCGTTGACGAGGTAGCGCGTCGGGAAGTTGTCGGTGCCGTCGACGACGAGGTCGTAGCCCCTGATGATCTCCAGGGCGTTGGAGGAGTCGAGGGCGACGTCGTGGCGCACGACGGTGACGTGCGGGTTGACCCGGTGCACCGACGCCTCGGCCGACTCGGTCTTGGGCCGGCCGATGTCGGCGTCGGAGTGGATGACCTGCCGGTGCAGGTTGGTGAGGTCGACGACGTCGGCGTCGACGACGCCGATGGTGCCGACGCCGGCCGCCGCGAGGTAGAGCAGCGCGGGCGACCCGAGGCCGCCGGCGCCGACGACGAGGACCCGTGCGGCGGCAAGCCGTTCCTGCCCCTCGAGGCGGACGTCGGGCAGCAGGACGTGCCGCGCGTAGCGCGTCGTCTCGGCCCTCGACAACGGGCGACCCGTCTTGACCAGCGGATCCGTCGACATGCCATCACCGTACTGCTCGGTATGGTGAGAAACGACACGGTCGTCTGCGCCCGCGGACGACGCGCACCACACAGAGAGTGCCCCCAGGACGCATGGCAGACGAGACCACCCCGCCGGGCCGCGGACAGCGGCTCCCCCGCTCCGAGCGACGCGCGCAGCTGCTCGAGGCGGCGCTGTCCGTCTTCGTCGAGAACGGCTACCACGCGGCGGCCATGGACGACATCGCCGCCCGAGCAGGCGTGTCCAAGCCCGTTCTCTACCAGCACTTCCCGGGCAAGCTCGAGCTCTACCTCGCACTCATCGACCAGCACGCCGGCGAGCTGGAGCAGCTCGTCCGCGACGCGCTCGCCCTGGCCGACAACAAGGCCCGCATCAACACGATGACGCGCGCCTACTTCGACTTCGTCGGCAAGGAGGGTGCGGCCTTCCGCCTCATCTTCGAGTCCGACCTCGCCAACGAGCCGGCGGTCCGCGCCCGCCTCGACCAGATCGACCTCACCTGCGCCGAGGCGATGGCCGAGATCATCAGCAGCGAGACGTCGATGACGCGCGAGGAGGCCGTCCTCGTCGGGGTCGCCTTCGTCGGGCTCGCCCAGACCTCGGCACGGCACTGGCTCACCCACGAGGCCAGCCTGTCCAAGGAGACGGCGGTGCGCATCACCGGCTCCCTGATCCGCCGCGGCTTCGGCGCCTTCCCGCGCTCGGCCGCCGGGTCCGAGGGCGCGTCCGGCACGTCGCGGGAATCCGTCGGCAGCACCGCTGGTTAAGGTGGCCACAGGCGCAGGTCCCCGGCCCGCGCACCCACCGATGGACGAAGCGAGAAAGCAGGTTTGACGTGGAGGTCCGCATCGGCGTGCAGAACGTGGCACGCGAGATCACCTTCGAGACGACGCTGAGCTCCGAGGAGCTGCTGGCCGCCGTCAAGGCCGCCCGCACGAGCGGCGACGTCCTCGAGCTCACCGACGACAAGGGCGGCCGCGTGCTCGTCCCCGTCGCGTCGCTCGGCTACGTGACGACCGGTGCCGAGCGTCGCAGCGGCGTCGGCTTCGGCGCCTCCTGACCCGAGCACCCGGAGCCCGGTCGAGCCGGTCGCAGGCCGGGAGGCGCCGCACGGCGTCGCCCGGCCGCGACCGGGTACGGACGGGGCACGGTCCCCGTGGTCCCCGGCACGGAGGAGGAGCCAGCATGACCGCAACCCTCGTCGCGGCCCTCGTCGCGGGAGCCCTCGTCGGTCCCCTCGCCCGTGCCGCGCTGCCCGGCCGTGACGACACGAGCGTCACCACGAGCGTCGTCCTCGGCGCGTTCGGGGCCCTCGTCGGCGCCTGGATCTACAAGGCCGCCTCGGGCTCACTGACGTCCGGCATCGACTGGACCTCGTTCCTCATCGGTGTCGTCGTCGCGGCGGCGCTCATCGTCGGCTACGGCATGGTCGCGAGCGACGGCCGCCGTCGCTGACGCCGCACCACCGCACCTGTGCCGCAACGCCGTTCGCGACCGAATCGTCCTGAATCGTCTGGGCCGCGAGGCTCGCTGATCGACGAACCCCACATGGGGGTACGTGCCGGTTACGAACAATTCACCGTCACATCCACCACATCAGACTTATCTGGTGGGAGATTGACGCTGTTGGATCTATGTCTGCCACCCGCAGACTGAGTGGTCGCTATGGGCGATCAGAAGGAGCACAACATGTTGTGGACCATCATCGTGGCCATCGTCGTCGGTGCGATCATCGGCGCTCTGGGCCGGCTCCTCGTTCCCGGCAAGCAGAACATCTCTCTGCTCGTCACCATCCTCATCGGCATCGTTGCCAACGTCATCGTCACGTTCATCGTTCGCCAGTTCGGCTACTCGAACGCCAGCGGCATCGCGTGGATCCCCCTGATCCTCGGGGCGGTCGTCGCAGCGATCATCATCGTGATCTACGGACGGGTCACCCACAAGACCGTCTGACCCGCGGCATGACGGAAGGGCCCGACCGGACGGTCGGGCCCTTCCGTCATTCCCGCACCTGCCGGTGCGCACCGGCGCCGGTCAGGCGGACAGGCCGAGCCGCTCCATCCGACGCGTGTGCTCGTCGGTGAGCCGGGCGAACATCCGGCCCAGCTCGGCGAGGTCGGCGCCCGGGCGGCCGGGCGCCCCGACGAGGATGCCGGCCAGGGAGTCGCGCTCGACCCCGACGCGCTGCGCCTGGGTGATCGCCTCCCCGACGAGGCGGCGCCCCCACAGCGCGAGGCGCCCACCGACGCGCGGGTCGGCCGCGATGGCCTCGCGCACGACGGTGACGGCGAAGTCGGCCTGGCCGGTGTCCTCGAGGACCCCGAGGACGAGGGCCTGGGTGTCGGGGTCGACGTACTGGGCGATCTCCCGGTAGAAGTCCTGGGCGATGCCGTCACCGACGTAGGCCTTGACGACGCCCTCGAGCCAGTCGGAGGGCTTGGTGCGCTCGTGGAAGAAGTCGACGGCGGGGACGAACGGCTCCATCGCTTCCTCGGGCGTCACCCCGAGCGCCGCGAGACGGTCGCTCAGCACCTCGTAGTTGCGCAGCTCGTGCGCCGCCAGCCGCGCGAGCGCCGCGCTGTGCCGCAGCGTCGGGGCCAGCTCGGCGTCGCGCGCGAGCTGGCTGAAGGCGCGCAGCTCGCCGTAGGCGAGGACGCCGAGCAGGTCGGTGACCGCCGCGAGGTAGCCGGGGTCGTCGGTGGGCGTCGTCGGGGCCGCATCGCTCATGCGACCAACCTACCGGCGTGGATTCGGGCGCTCAGGCGTGCTGCCGGTAGACTGGGCCGGACAACTCGGTGCCCGGTCGGCACGATGGATCGCCCAGATGGTGCTCGCGGACACTCTCCCGCGCACCGGCGGAGCCCGCTCGACGCGGGGTTTCGCCCGTCAAGACACTTCCCGATCGGCCCGTCCCGCCACTGAGCTCCCGCCTCCTGCGGGGTGCTCGTGCCGATCGAGAGATGCACATGACCCAGACCCCCGAGACCCCGGCCGCCCCTGAAGCACCGGCCGAGGTCACCACCGATGCTGCCGCCGAGGCGGCCCAGACCGCGGCCGAGGTGGCCCCCGAGCTGACCTTCGCCGACTTCGACGTCCACCCCGACATCGTCGCCTCGCTCGCCGATGCCGGCATCACCCACCCGTTCCCCATCCAGGCGATGACGCTGCCGGTGGCCCTCTCCGGCCACGACATCATCGGCCAGGCCAAGACCGGCACGGGCAAGACCCTCGGCTTCGGCGTGCCGATCCTCAACCGCGTCCTCGCCCCCGGCGACGAGGGCTTCGAGTCGCTGACGCGTCCCGGCAAGCCCCAGGCCCTCGCCGTCGCCCCGACGCGTGAGCTCGCCGTCCAGGTGGCCGGCGACCTCGAGCGCGCCGGCAAGCGCCGCGGCATCCGCGTGCTCACCGTGTACGGCGGTCGCGCGTACGAGCCGCAGATCGAGGCCCTCAAGAACGGCGTCGAGGTCGTCGTCGGCACGCCCGGCCGCCTCATCGACCTGTCCAAGCAGGGCCACCTCGACCTCTCCCAGGCCCGCACCGTCGTGCTCGACGAGGCCGACGAGATGCTCGACCTCGGCTTCCTGCCCGACGTCGAGACCCTCATGGCCCTGACGCCGGCCTCGCGCCAGACGATGCTTTTCTCCGCGACGATGCCGGGCGCGATCGTGGCCCTCGCGCGTCGCTACATGTCCCAGCCCACGCACATCCGCGCGATGGGCGACGACAGCGAGAACGCCCACACGGTCAAGGCCGTCGAGCAGTTCATCTACCGCGCGCACGCCCTCGACAAGGTCGAGATGCTCTCGCGCATGCTCCAGGCCAACGGCCGCGGCCTGACGATCATCTTCAGCCGCACCAAGCGCACCGCCGCCAAGGTCGCCGACGAGCTCGTCGAGCGCGGCTTCGCGGCCGCCGCCATCCACGGCGACCTCGGCCAGGGCGCCCGCGAGCAGGCCCTGCGCGCGTTCCGCAACGGCAAGGTCGACATCCTCGTGGCCACCGACGTCGCGGCCCGCGGCATCGACGTCGAGAACGTCACGCACGTCATCAACTACCAGTGCCCCGAGGACGAGAAGACCTACCTGCACCGCATCGGTCGCACGGCGCGCGCCGGCAACACCGGCGTCGCGGTGACCTTCGTCGACTGGGACGACCTGCACCGCTGGGCGCTCATCAACAAGACGCTCGACCTCGGCATCCCCGAGCCGCAGGAGACCTACTCCAGCTCGGACCACCTCTTCTCCGACCTCGACATCCCGACCGACGCCAAGGGCTACCTGCGCAAGTCCGAGCAGACCCGCGCCGGCCTCGCCGCCGAGGAGCTCGAGGACCTCGGCGAGACGGGCAAGCGCCACGGCAAGGGCGGCCAGGGCCGGTCCGGCCAGGGCTCATCGCAGGGCGGCTCCCGTGGCGGGCGCTCCGGTGGCCGTGACGCCTCGGACGAGGCCCGCGAGGACGGCGAGAGCCGCCCGCGCCGCCAGCGCAACCGACGCCGCACGCGTGGTGGCGGGGCAGCCGCCGCCGGCGCGGCCCCCTCGGCCGAGGGCGAGTCCTCGCCCGCCACGTCGGGCGAGCGGTCCACCGGCTCCTCCGAGGATGGCTCGTCGCGCCCGCGCCGACGCCGTCGCCGCGGCGGCTCGGGCCGCTCCGGCCAGCAGGCCGACAGCGCGCCCGCCACTTCCGGCGGCGAGTGACCCGCACAGCAGCAGCCGAGAGGCCGCGTCCCCGACCGGGACGCGGCCTCTCGCGTTCTCACCGTCCACTCAACGGGCTCCCTGCCCGAATCCGGGCAGATTCTTGGCGTTCGCGGGTGTCGTCGTGCACAGTCGTCCCGTGCTCGATCCGGAACTCGTGGCGAGGGTCGCCGACTCGTCCGGCCTGACCCACGGGGAGGCCGCCCGCGTCATCGGTGACGTCCTGGCGCACTACGCCGAGCCCGTGGACGCCTACGTGCGCCGACGCCACCGCGAGCTGCAGACCTACGGCGTCCGCAACGACGAGGCGTTCCGGACCATCGCCACCGAGCTGCGGGACCGTCTCGTCGCGGCCCCCGGGCTGTCCGAGCGGCAGCTGCGCCGGATCGTCTACGGCTGACCGGCCCGGTAGCCCAGCCCCACTCTCACCGTCCCTCTCTCATCCCGTCCCCCAAGGAGAACCCCCATGTGCGGAATCGTCGGCTACGTCGGTCGCCAGCCGGCCGCCCCGGTCCTCGTCGAGGGCCTGACCCGCCTCGAGTACCGCGGTTACGACTCCGCCGGCCTCAGCGTGGCCGGGCCGAACGGCCAGACCGTCGTGCGACGCGTCGGGCGGGTCCGCGAGCTCGAGGCCGCGCTGCCGCGGCGCCTGCCCGGCACGGTCGGCATCGGCCACACCCGGTGGGCCACGCACGGCCCGGCCACCGAGGCCAACGCCCACCCGCACACGAGCGAGGACGGCCGGGTCGCCGTCGTGCACAACGGGATCATCGACAACGCGGCGGCGCTGCGCGAGCGGCTCGAGCGCGAGGGCGTCACCTTCACCTCCGACACCGACACCGAGGTGCTGGCCCACCTGATCGCACGCTCCCCCGCCGGCGACCTCGAGGAGCGCGTGCTCGAGGCCCTCGACCACGTCGTCGGCACCTACGCCGTCGCCGTCCTCGACACGGCGGCACCGGACCGCCTCGTCGTGGCGCGCAACGGCTCGCCCCTCATCCTCGGCGTCGGCGACAAGGAGATGTTCGTCGCCTCCGACGTCGCCGCGCTCGTGCGGCACACGTCCTCGGTCATCCACCTCGAGGACGGCGAGCTCGCCGAGGTCACCGCCCGCGGCTACCGCACCTTCACGCGCGAGACCCACGACACCGGCCGGGTGCCCACGACGATCGAGGTGGCCGACGAGGACGTCGACCTCGGCGACCACGGCCACTACATGGCCAAGGAGATCGCCGAGCAGCCCGAGACCGTGGCGCGGATGCTCCGCGGACGCCTCGACGCCCGGTTCGGCACGGCCCGGCTCGACGGGCTCAACCTCACCCCGCGCGAGCTGCGCGCGTTCCGACGCGTCAAGATCCTCGGCTGCGGGTCGGCCTACTACGTCGGCGAGCTCGGCGCCCTGCTCATCGAGGAGCTGGCCCGCATCCCGGCACACGCCGAGGCGGCGAGCGAGTTCCGCTACCGCAACCCGATCATCGAGCCCGACACTCTCTACGTCGCCGTGAGCCAGTCGGGCGAGACCGCCGACACGGCCTTCGCGGTGCGCGAGATCAAGCGCAAGGGCGGCCAGGTCGTCGGCCTCGTCAACGTCGTCGGCTCGACGATCGCCCGCGAGTGCGACGGCGGGATCTACCTGCACGCCGGCCCCGAGATCGCGGTCGCCTCGACGAAGGCGCTGACCCACATGGGCGTCGGGTTCGCCCTGCTCGCCCTGCTGCTCGGCCGGGTGCGCGACCTCTCGGTGGCCGACGGGCAGCGCATCATCGCCGGTCTCGAGCGCCTGCCCGCCGACATCGCGGCGGTGCTCGAGCAGGAGGACGCCGTCGCCGAGGTGGCGCGCGAGCTGGCCGGCGCCGAGAGCCTCTTCTTCATCGGCCGGGTCCGCGGCTTCCCGGTGGCGCGCGAGGGCGCCCAGAAGTTCAAGGAGGTCTCCTACCGGCACGCCGAGGCCTACCAGACGAGCGAGCTCAAGCACGGCCCGCTCGCGCTCATCGAGGCGGCCCGCCCGACCGTCGCGGTGATCCCCGACGACGAGCTGACCGACCGCAACCTCGCGGCGGCCGAGCAGGTCATGGCCCGCGGCGGGCCCGTCGTCGCGGTGACCCATCCCGGGGTCCGGCTCGGGGCCGTGGACGCCCGGCGGATCGACGTGCCGCGCAACGAGACCGAGCTCGACCCGATCGTGCTCATGGTCCCGATGCAGCTGCTGGCCCTCCACGCCGCGAGACACCTCGGCCTCGACATCGACAAGCCTCGTAACCTTGCCAAGTCGGTCACCGTCGAGTGACCGGCCGGTGACCGCCGAGAAGCGGTCGGCCACGGTCGCCCCCGAACGAGTGAGGAGCCCGCGATGAAGCTGCACGCGTCGATCGACGGGAGGCTGCGCGCGTTCATCGAGGCGCAGCGGATGTTCTTCGTCGCGACGGCACCCCTCGCCACCGACGGGCACGTCAACGTCTCCCCCAAGGGGCTCGACGGCACGTTCCTCGTCGTCGACGAGCACACCGTCGCCTACCTCGACCTCACCGGCAGCGGCGCGGAGACCGTCGCCCACCTGCGTGAGAACGGCCGGATCACGCTGATGTTCTGCGCCTTCGAGGGCCCGCCGAACATCGTGCGCCTGCACGGCCGCGGGCGCCACGTGCGCCCCGGCGACGAGGGCTTCGACGCGTGGGCCGCGCGCTTCGGCGTCGACCCTCCCGGCGTGCGGGGCGTGGTCGTCGTCGAGGTCGAGCGGGTCTCGGACTCCTGCGGGTTCGCCGTGCCGCTCTACGAGTTCACCGAGCAGCGCGACCTGCTCACGTCGTGGGCCGGCCGGCGCGGTCCCGAGGGCCTGGCCGCCTACCGCGTCGAGAAGAACGCGACGTCGGTCGACGGGCTGCCCGCCCTCGACCCCGAGGCCACCTGACGCGTCACCCGCGCAGGACGCGTCGGGGTGCGTCGGGACCCGGACACGACGAGGGGCCGGCACCGGGTCTCGGTGCCGGCCCCTCGCGTCCCCGCCGTGGGAGCGGACGGCGGGGACGCCCGCGTCAGGACTGCGGGTTGATCGTGGCGGTGTCGATGACGAAGCGGTAGCGCACGTCACCGGCGACGACGCGCTCGTAGGCGGCGTCGACCTCGTCGGCCGAGATCGTCTCGATGCTCGCGCCGATGCCGTGCTCGGCCGCGAAGTCGAGCATCTCCTGGGTCTGGGCGATGCCGCCGATGTTCGAGCCCGCCATCACCTTGCTGCCGCCGATGAGCGAGAAGGCGGCGAAGGTGTCGGGGTCGCTCGGGGCCCCGACGTTGACGAGCGCGCCGAGGGGCTTGAGCAGCGACAGGTAGGCGTCGACCGGCAGGTTGGCGCTGACCGTGTTGAGGATGAGGTCGAAGCTGCCCTTGAGGTCCTCGAACGTCTGCTCGTCGGCGGTGGCGCGGTGGTCGCTGGCCCCGAAGGCCCGGGCGTCCTCCTGCTTGCCGAGGGTGCGGCTGAGCACGGTGACCTCGGCGCCGAGGGCGGCGGCGAACTTGACGCCCATGTGGCCGAGTCCGCCGAGGCCGACGACGGCGACCTTCTTGCCGGGGCCGGCGCCCCAGCGCTTGAGCGGGTTGTAGGTCGTGATGCCGGCGCAGAGCAGCGGCGCGGCGACGTCGAGGTCGATGCCCTCGGGGATGCGGACCGCGAAGCGCTCCGAGACGACGACCTGCTGGGCGTAGCCGCCCTTGGTGGCCTCGTCGTCGTAGCCGCGGCCGTTGTAGGTCATGACGGCGCCCTTGGCGCAGAACTGCTCCTCACCGTCCTTGCAGTACTCGCACTCGCCGCAGGAGTCGACCATGCAGCCGACGCCCACGCGGTCGCCGACCTTGTAGCGGGTGACGCCGTCGCCGACGGCGGACACGACGCCGGCGATCTCGTGCCCGGGGACCATGGGGAAGATCGCGCCGCCCCACTCCTCCCGGACCTGGTGGATGTCGCTGTGGCAGATGCCGGCGAACTTGATGTCGATGAGGACGTCGTCGTCACGCAGGTCACGGTGCTCGACGGTCCGGGCCTCGAAGGGGGCTCCGGCGCTCGGTGCGACCAGTGCGGGCGTGGAAATCACAGGGGTTCTCCTTCACAGGGGTTGGCGACGCTCTCAGGTGCAGCGTCACCCGTCCCCCGAAACATTCCCGCAGGCGCGGATCGACGAACGGGCCTGCACGGACTCCCGGCGAGGACTCAGGCGCGCTGCAGGCGCGGCAGGAGCGACGCCGCGACGTCGCGGTAGGCCTGCGCGCCCCGGGACGCGCGGGCCGTCGACAGGATCGAACGGCCGACGGCCGGGGCCTCGGCGAACCGGACCGTCTTGGGGATCGGTGGGTCGAGCACCGGCAGGTCGTAGCGCTCCCCGACGTCGGCCAGCACCTCGCGCGCGTGGTTGCTGCGGCCGTCGAAGAGCGTCGGCAGGATGCCCCACACCTGCAGGTCGCGGTTGAGGATCCGCTGCACGTCGGCGACGGTGTCGAGCAGCTGCCCGACGCCGCGGTGGCTCAGCATCTCGCACGGCATCGGGATGACGAGCCCGTCGGAGGCGGTCAGGGCGTTGAGGGTGAGCACGCCGAGGCTCGGCGAGCAGTCGAGCAGGACGACGTCGTAGGGCGTCGGGAGGTCCTCGAGCGCCGTGCGCAGCACGTACTCGCGGCCCGGGCGCGGCATGAGCGCGGCCTCGGCACCGGCGAGGTCGATCGTCGACGGCACGAGGTCGACGCCCTCCTCGCACGAGACGACGACGTCGGCCAGGGGCGTGCCGCCGGTCAGGACGTCGTGGACCGACTTCTCGACGGTGTCGGGGTCGACGCCGAGGGAGAAGGTGAGGCAGGCCTGCGGGTCGAGGTCGACGAGCAGGACGCGTTCGCCGTGCTCGGCGAAGGCGGCCCCGAGGCTCGCGACCGAGGTGGTCTTGGCGACGCCACCCTTCTGGTTCGCGACGGCGAGCACGGTGGGGCGCTCCGCCGGCTGCTCGTGGCGGGTGGTGGGGGCGGTGCTGGCGTCCTGGCGGGAACGGGCGGCCATGGCCGTCAGTCTGGCAGGTCACCGGCCCGGAACGCGGAGATCGTCCGCGGCACGCGGGGAGCGTGACGCAGCCGACACGACGTGGCGCCGGCGGCGGGCGGTCAGAAGGCGGAGATCGTCCGCGGGGCGCGCTCGGAGCGGGTCAGGGCAGACACGACCGCGCCCTGGCCGTGCTTCTCGGCGGCGAGGTGCGTGAGCAGCCGCAGCACCGGGTCGAGCACGGCGTCCGGGAGCGTCGGCGCGGTGGCGCGGACGCTGGCGGCGAGGTCCTCGCCGTGCACGACGATCTCCATCATCCGGCTGGTGAGGAAGTCGTCGCGCACCAGCGACCAGCCCTGCCACGGGATGAGCACGGCGCGGTCGGCGGCCTGGGCGGCGAGCAGGTCGGGCAGGGCCTCGCGGGCGGCGACGACGCCGGCGAGCACCTCGTCACGGCCGGCCGCGGCCGTGGCGTCGCTGCCCTCGCGGATCGCGACGTTGACCTCGTCGTCGAGCGCCGCGGTGACCCAGGCGGCCCGCCGGTAGTGCTCCTCGAGCGGGATCGGGCCACCGTCGCCGCCGGCCCGCGGCGGGGCGGACAGGAGCGTGACCGCGGTGACCGGCTGGCTCGCGAGGTGGGCGACGAGGCCGCCGACGTTCCACTCGGGCAGGGCGCTCGGGCGCTCCCAGGCTGCGGCGACGTCCTCGCGCGACACGAGGGCGATGACGTGGTCGGTGGCGGCGAGGAACGCCTCACGCAGGTCGGTCACGACGGGTCTCCTGGGTCGGACGGGGGTGGGTGGCCGGCGTCAGTCGTCGCGATCGAGGCCGGCCCAGTCGGACTTCTCCGGACCCTGCTGCTGCCCCTCGGGGCAGTGCGCCCGGAAGTCGCACCACGAGCACAACGGCGAGGTCCGCGGCGCGAAGCGGGTGGACTCGACGCCGACGTCCTTGAAGTCGGCGTCGGCGCGCCGCAGGTCGGAGGCGATCGATTCGGCCTCGGCGACCTTGCGGGCCAGCGACTCCTCGGTGTGCACATGGCTCGCGACGGTGCCGCTCGGCAGGTGGTGCAGCTCGACGCGCAGGCACGGCCGGCGGAACATCCGCGCCACCGCGACGGCGTAGAGGGCCAGCGGCAGCGAGGTGCGCGCGTCGTCGTCGGTGGGCACCTGGCGGCCGGTCTTGTAGTCGACGACGACGAGCTCGCCGTCGCGGTCGTCGAGCCGGTCGATGCGGCCGGTGACCGCGATCTCGTCGGTCTTGAGCGACACGCTGCGCTCGATGCCGACCGGCTGGTTGTCGCGGTCGCTGTGGCGCAGGTACTCGGTGACGAGGTCGCGCACCCGCAGGCGCCAGGCCATCGACTGCTCGGGGTCGCGGAAGCCGACGTCGATCCACGACGAGCGGACGAGCTCGGCCACCCCGGCCGGGGTGCGCTGGGACACCGGGAGGTCCCAGAAGTCGCGCAGGACGTTGTGCGTGGCGATGCCGACCGAGGTGTGGGCCCGCTGCGGCCGGGCCTGCGGGCGCGGGCGGTCGAGGTACTGCATGCGGTAGCGCCGCGGGCAGTCGAGCCAGGCGAGCAGCTTGGAGGGCGAGCCGGTGTAGAGGGGCGTCGGCATGCCGGCGAAGGTCGTCTGCTCTGCCGGTCCCGTCGTCACGCCGACACCCTACGGCCCGCCCCCGACATCCGCCGGGCGACATCCACAGGCGTCAGTCGCGACGCTCGCGGTGACGAGCCACGGCGGCGAGCCGGTCTGCCGCGGTGTGGAACTCGACCTCGAGGGCGTCGACGACGTCGGCCACCGACGCGACGCCGGTGATGGCGCCGAGGCCCTGCCCCGCGGCCCACAGCTCGGCCCATCGCTTCGGCTGCGGCTGGGCGACGTCGTAGGTCCGGTCGCCGGTGAACTCGAGGTGGTCCGGGTCGAGGCCGTGCGCCACGAGGCTCGGGCGCAGCCACGACGCCGGTGCCCCGGTGACGCCGTCGCTGACGACGAGGTCGGCGCTGGCCGACTCGACGACCATGCGCTTGTAGTCCTCGGCGGCGCGGCTCTCGCGGGTGGCGAGGAACCGGGTGCCCATGTAGACGAGGTCGGCGCCGGCCGCCACGGCGCCCGCGACGCCGAAGCCGTCGGCCACCCCGCCGCCCACGACGACGAGCCCGTCGAAGAAGGCACGCACGGCCGACACGAAGGCGAAGGGCGACAGGTGGCCGGTGTGCCCGCCGGCGCCGGCGCTGATGCAGGCGAGGCCGTCGACCCCGGCGTCGACCGCCTTGTGCGCGAGCCGGAGGTCGACGACGTCGCCGACGACGACCCCGCCGTAGCCGTGCACGGCCTCGACGACCGGGGCAGGCGAGCCGAGCGCGGTGATGACGACCGGAGGCCGGTGGCGCACGACGAGCTCGAGGTCGGCGGCCAGGCGCGCGTTGCTGCTGTGCGTCACGAGGTTGACGGCCCAGGGAGCGTCGCCGACCCCGGCCGCGACCTGCGCCAGCCAGCCGTCGAGCTCCGCCGCGGTGCGGCAGTTCTGCGTCGGGAACGCGCCGAGGATGCCGGCCCGGGCGGCCGCGACGACGAGCTCGGGCCCGGACACGAGGAACATCGGCGCCGCCACGACGGGCAGCCGCAGCCGGGCTGTGAGGGCCCGCGCCCGCTCGACCCCGCTCGACGCGTCCGGCGCGTCCGGCGCGTCCGACCCATCCGGCGCGCCCGACGCGCCACCGCCGGGTGACGCGTCGGTCACGGGACGGACTCGCGCACGTCGGGGGCATCGGGTCGGCGCAGCATCCGCTTGAGCACCTTGCCGACCGGGTTGCGGGGCAGCGCGTCGCGCACCTCGAGCCGCTCGGGCAGCTTGAACGAGGCGACGTGCTGCTCGCGCAGCCAGGCCACGAGCTCGTCGAGCGTCAATGACTGCCCCTCGCGCAGGACGACGACGGCGGCCACCCGCTCGCCGAGCGCGTCGTCGGGGTCGCCGATGACGGCGACGTCGGCCACAGCCGGGTGGGCCGCGACGAGCCCCTCGATCTCGGCGGGGGCGATGTTCATGCCGCCGCGGATCACCTGGTCGCGGGCCCGGTCGAGGTACCGGAGGAACTGGCCCTGCTCGCCGGCGATCTCGAAGAGGTCGCCGGTGCGCAGGTAGCCCTGCTCGTCGAACGGGCTCGGCAGGTGGTCGCCGCCGAGGTAGCCGGCGAACACGGTCGGCCCGCTGATCCGCAGCTCGCCCGGCCGGCCGGGCTCGTCGATCTCCTCGCCCGTGACGATGTCGACGAGCCGGGTGTGCATCCACTCCCCCGCACGCGTCGACCACGTGATGCCGGGCGCGCCGAACCGCGGGAAGAACTGGGCGCGGTCGTCGGGGTCGGGGAAGTCCTCGGGGCTCGACAACAGGCCGATCCCCTCGTTCGAGCCGAAGAAGTTGATGACGCTGATGCCGCGCTCCTGCCAGCCGCGCACCATCGCCGGCTGGAGGGGCGCCGAGCCCGACCCGATGCGGGTCAGGCTCGAGGTGTCGAGGGCCGCGAGCAGCTCGGGGTTGCCGAGCAGCATCCACAGCAGGGCGGGTGGAGCACACGTGTACGTGGCGTGCTCGGTGGCGACCTGGCGCAGGAAGGTCGGAAGGTCGAAGGGGTGGTGCTGCACGAGGACGCAGCCGCTGAGCAGCCACGGCAGGAACATCCCGCTGATGCCGGCCATGTTGACCATGGGGAACGGGTTGAGCAGGACGTCCTCGACGGTGACCCGGGGCGCCTCGGTGGTGGCGACGCCGACCGCGAGCCAGTCCAGGTGGCAGCGCGGGACGCCCTTCGGCTCGCTCTCGGTGCCCGAGGTCCAGCAGATCGTCACGGCGTCGTTGGCCTCGCCCGGCTCGGCCGCGACGTGCGCGTCCACCGCGGCACGGTCCTGCTCCGACGCCGGGGCCGGGTTCCACACGAGGACACCCTCGGGAACGTCGGCGGTGTCGGCACTCGGCCCGAACGCCACGACCGAGCGCACCGAGCCGACGCCGGCCAGGGCCTGCGCGGCCTCCGCCGCGAGGGCGTGCTCGCCGACGCGTCCGGTCGTGACGAACGCGACCGGCCCGGCCTGGCGCGCCGTGCCGGCCACCTCCCGCTCGCGCAACTGCACCGGCAGCGGCGACACGACCACGCCGAGCGTCCACGCCGCGAGGTACACCTCGACGAGCTCGACGGTGTTGGGCAGCTGCACGCCGAGCACGTCGCCGCGGCGCAGGCCCAGCTCGAGCAGTCGGGCCGCGAGCCAGGTCACCTCGGCGTCGAGCTGCGTCCACGTCAGGCGTCGCGGCGCCGACCCCGTGAGCGCCTCGCGGTTGGCGGGGTCGACGACGGCGAGCGCGTCGCCGCGCTCGGCGACGCGCTGCCGGAAGAGGCCGTCGAGGGTGTCCGCGGTCCACCAGCCGCGGGCCTGGTAGTCGGCGACCTTGTCGACCGGGTGCAGTCCGCGTGCGATGGCCATCGGGTGGTGCTCCTGTCGGGTGGGAGGTGCGGGAGGTGCGGGAGGTGCGGCTCGGCGGGTCAGGTGAGGCTCGGGCGCCGTGGCCCGGAGCCGCCGCGGGGCACGACGCGGATGTCGCTGCCGTGGAGCAGCTCGCCGCACGCGTCGCACGCGAGCCGGACCGCGAGGGCCGAGCCGCAGCTACGGTGCCGCTGCACGAGGGCGGGCCCCTCGGGCGCCACGTACCAGTGCTCGGCCCACTCGAGGGCGAGCGCGACGGGCGGGTAGAAGGCCCGGCCCTTGTCGGTGAGGCGGTACTCGAACCGGTCGGGCCGCTCCCCGGCCACGGGTGCGAGGAAGCCGATGTCGGTGAAGGCCCGCAGCCGCTCGGCGACGACCGCCGGGGGCGCCCCCAGGGCCTCCTCGAAGTCGCCGAAGCGTCGGACGCCGCGCAGCGCGGCGCCGGTGATGGCGGCCGACCACCGGTTGCCGAAGATCGTCATCGTCTCGGGGAAGAGCCCGGCGTCGGTGCGTGCCTCGCTGGCAGGGCGTCGGCGCGTGGCCCCACCGGGGACCGACCGCTGCCACGAGCCGCTCGGACCGAAGCGGCCCTCGACGTCGCGGATCGTCACCGTGGCCCGGCACGTCGTGCACTGGAGCACCGGCGAGAAGTGGTGGCCGCACGCGGTGTGCTCCATGTCGGGGAGGGTCTGGGCGTGGCGGGTGACCCACCGACGCTCCCACTCCCAGATGGCGATGAGGATCGGCCACATCGCCCGGCCGCGAGCCGTGAGCACGTACTCGGCCCGCACCGGACGCTGCTGGTAGACGACGCGGGTCAGGACGCCCTCGCGCTCCATCGAGGCGAGGCGTGCCGTGAGCACGGCGTTGGAGATCGGCAGCTGCTCGAGGAAGTGGCCGTACCGCGTCACCCCGCGCAGCGCGCGCTGGAGGATGAGCAGCGTCCACTCGTCGCCGACGAGGCCGAGCATCCGGCCGATCGAGTTGGTCGCGCCGCGCTCGAGCCGCGTCGGGGCGTCACCGTCGTGGACCGGCGGGACCGGCAGGGCCGGCGGGTCGAGCGGCCCGGGCGGCACGGGGCCACCGGGCACGTCGGCGTCGCCAGGACGCGGCACGAGACGCTCAGAGACCGATGGCATCGGCCGCCCGGTCGGTCTCGCGCCAGCGGCGCAGCTCGGCGCCGGGAGCCCACGTGGAGTGCGTGCCGCTCGAGATCCGCTCGGGCAGGCGCAGCGTGCACACCGGCCCGTCGGACACCCGCGACGCGTCGAGGACGAGGCAGAACGAGGCGTCCGCGCGCATGTCGGTGGTGAGGGTGATGAGGTAGCCGTCGTCCTCGCCGGTGCTGCCGACGCGGGGCGCCATCGCGGTCTCGCTGCCGAAGACGTCGTCGCCGAAGGCGTACCGCTCCTCGCTGCCCGTGCGCAGGTCGTGCTTGACGAGGCCGTCGAAGAGGAACCACGCCGGCTTGCCCGTGGCGGCGTAGGCGTACCGGTAGTCGCCACCGGCGTAGGTGCCGTTCATCATGCCGAACTCGGTGATGCTGTCGGAGAGCTGCTCCTCGCGGACGAGCCCGGTGCGCAGGTCGAGCCGCCAGCGGTGCAGCCGCGACTGCATCCGGTCGAGGGCCAGGAATCGGAACGCGCGCTCCCACTGGTTGCCCATGCCGTTGTCGCGCGGCGACGGGTCGCCCTGGTAGAAGCCGTCGAGGACGATGGTGTCGCCGTCCTCGTAGGCGTTGACGAAGTGCAGCACGTACGTCGGGTCGGCCTCGAACCACCGGATGTCGCGCGTCTGCCCGCGGCGCGGCACGACGGCGAAGCGGCTCGGAAGGTCACGGTGGAAGCGTGCCACGTGCGCCCCGTGCGCGAGGGCCTCCGGCTCCCAGAAGAGCGGGAAGTCGCCCAGGACGACATAGTTCTCCGTGAAGGCCATGTCGTGCGGCAGCCGTGGTCCGGGCAGCGGCACGTCGATGTAGTGGACGAGCTCGTCGGACGCGTCGACGACCCCGTAGTGCATGTACGGGGCGTCCTTGGCGTAGTTGAAGAAGAGCAGCTCGCCGGTACGGTCGTCGACCTTGGGGTGGGCCGACACGCCCCAGTCGAAGGGGAACCGGCCGTTCCACGTCGCCTTGCCGAGGGTCTCGGCCGTGGTCGGCTCGAGGCGGTAGAGGTCGCCGCACTGGTAGAAGCTCGTCAGGGCGGTGCCGCGGTGCACGACGACGTCGGTGCTCGAGGCGTCCTTCATCCGCCCGCGCGCGCCCCAGCCGTCCTCGCGCAGCGACAGGTAGGGCGGCTCGGCGAGCCCGGCCCACAGCGCCTGCCCGGCCTCCTGCTCGGCGAGGAAGCCGTCGGTGCGCACGAAACGGTTGCGGTAGAAGGCTTTTCCCTCGCGGAACCCGACGACGTGGACCATGCCGTCGCCGTCGAACGGGTGGTAGTTCTTCAGCGACGGGTGCACCGGGTTCTCGGTGTTGCGCAGGTACACGCCGTCGAGGTCGGTGGGCAGCTCGCCCTGGACCACCTCGAGGTCGTCGGCGACGAACTCGGTGGTCTGCGGCCGCCACGGGCCGGTGCGGTAGGGGTGGTCGTCGTCGGTGGGCAGCGTCGACAGCATCCGGCCGACGATCTCGACGTCCATGTCAGTCTCCTTGCACTGCGCCGACGACGAGCGCGACCGTCGTGGCCGTGCTGCCGCCGAAGTTCAGGGTGCCGAAGGTAGCGGCCCCCTCGACCTGGTACTCCCCCGCCGCGCCGCCGACCTGCCGCGTGGCGTCGACGAGCATCCGGACGCCCGTGGCGCCGACCGGGTGGCCGCCGCCGATTAGGCCGCCGCCGGGGTTGACCGGCAGCCGGCCGCCGAGCTCGATCGAGCCGTCCTCGACCGCCTTCCACGACTCGCCCGGCCCGGTGAGGCCGATGTGGTCGATGGCGAGGTACTCGGTGGGGGTGAAGCAGTCGTGCACCTCGAAGCCGTCGACGTCCTCGAGGGTGACGCGGGCGCGGGTGAAGGCGTCGGTGACGGCGTCGCGCACGTGCGGCATGACGTAGGGGTCGTCGGCGTCGCGCTCGAGCTTCTGGCGCAGCCCGAGGCCGACGGTGCGATGGCCCCAGCCGAGCACGCGGGCGGCGGGCCGGGCGTCCGGGTGGGCGCGCAGCCACGCGTCGGACACGAGGACGACGCCGGCGCCCCCGTCGGTGACCTGGCTGCAGTCGTAGCGCCGCAGCCGGCCCTCGACGACGGGGTTGCGGGCGTCGTCGGTGGCGACCGACGCGTCGGCGAGGTCGGGGAGGTCCCACGCGCGGGTCTGCGCGTTGGGGTTGCGGCGGGCCGCGGCGAGGTTGAGGGCGGCGATGGCGCGCAGGTGCTCGTCGTCGAGGCCGTAGCGGCGGTCGTACTCGTCGGCGACGGCGCTGAAGAGGTGCGGCCACATGAACGTAGCCCCTTCGCCGTCGTGGCCGACCCAGGCGGCCGCGGCGAGGTGGCGCGCCGCAGCGTCGCCGGGGACGGTCTTCTCGAGCTCGACGCCGACGACGAGCGCGCAGTCGTAGCGGCCGGACTCGAGGTCGGCCATGGCGGCCAGGACCGACGCCCCGCCCGACGCGCACGCGGCCTCGTGGCGTGTGGCCGGCCGGCCCCAGAGGTCGGGCTCGACGGTGGCGGGCATGGCGCCGACGTGGCCCTGGCCGGTGAAGAGCTGGCCGAAGGCGTTGGCGACGTGGATGACCTCGACCGCGGACGCGGGGACCCGGGAGGTGGAGAGGGTTCCGCCGACGATCTCTGACGTGAGATCGGCGACGGACCTCCCCTCCCGGCTGAGGTTGCGCGCAAAGTCACTCTGGTGTCCGCCGAGCACCCACACGTTCGTGTGCGTCATCGGTGCCTCCTTGCCCGGCCGGCCTCGCGGCGTAAGGGGCCGGGCTCGTCAGCGTCGCCAGGGCGACGTGCCTTGCCTCCCACGCCAGACCGTACTACAACTAGCAGAGTTACTCCACGGGTCGGCTTGCGGCAGGGGCCGCTTTCGAGCGCAGGGGACGGGCCGGCCCGTGGAGTATCCCCAGGCTCGCGCGAGGAGGCGGCGTGACGGCGACAGCCCCCGACGCGGCCGGCGCAGGCGGTTCGGACGCGTTCGTCCTGGATTTCGTGCGGACGCCACGGGGCCGGGCCAGCGCCCGCGGGTCGCTGCACGGCCTCGCCGCCATCGACCTCGTCGTTCACCTCCAGGACGCCGTCGTGCGCCGCACCGGCCTCGACCCGTCACGCGTCGAGGACGTCACCCTCGGCTGCGCCACGCAGACGGGCGAGCAGGGAGCCGACCTCGCACGTACCGCGAACCTCCTTGCCGGGTGGGGCGACTCGGTCCCCGGCGCGACCATCAACCGGTTCTGCGCCAGCGGCATCGACGCGGTCGGCCAGACCGCTGCGCGGGTGCGCGCCGGCGACCTCTCGCTCGCCGTGGCCGGTGGCGTCGAGAGCGTGTCGCGGGTGCCGATGTTCTCCGACCACGGGCCGCTCTACGCCGACCCCGCGGTCGTGCGACGGGTCGGCTCGGTGCACATGGGTATCGCCGCCGACCTCAACGCGACGCTCGAGGGGTTCACGCGCGAGGAGCTCGACGCGTACGGCCTCGAGACCCAGACGAAGGCCGCGCGGGCCCGCGCGGACGGTGTGTTCGCGCGTTCCCTCGTGCCGGTCCCGGCCGACGACCGCGGCCCGGGCCTCGACCACGACGAGCTCGTCCGGCCGGGCACGAGCGCCGAGTCGCTCGCCGCCCTGCCACCGGCCTTCGCGGGCCTGGGGGCCGACGGGCAGGACGCCGTCGCGCTCGGGGCGTACGGGCGCGGGCCCGGCCACCGGGCGCCGCTCGACCGGATCGAGCACCTGCACACGGTCGGCTCCTCCCCCGCCCTCGCCGACGCGGCGGCGCTCCTGCTGCTGGGCACGCGTCGGGCCGCGGAGCAGGTCGGGGTGGCGCCCCGGGCGCGCGTCGTCGCGGCAGCGTCCACGGCGGTCGATCCGGTGGTCATGCTCACGGCGGGACAGGCCGCGGTCGAGCACGTGCTGGCCCGAGCGGGTCTGCGGCCCAGCGACATCGACGTGTTCGAGTTCGCCGAGGCGTTCTCGGCGCTGTGCCTGCGCTTCCGGCGCGACCTGGGCGCCGGACCCGAACGGATGAACCCCGACGGCGGCACCATGGCGATGGGCCACGCGTTCGGCGCCACCGGTGCCATCCTCGTGGGCGCGTGCGTCGAGGCCCTCGAACGGCGAGGCGGACGCTACGGGGTCGCGGCCGTCAGCGGCGCGGCCGGCCTCGGCACCGCGGTGCTCCTCGAGCGCGTCGACGCCTGACGCTCGGCCCGTCGCGCTTTCACCCGCCTTCACCCCCGGCGCAGTCGCGCCACACCGATCGACGCGTCGGGTGCCCGTTCGCGACAGAGATGCGCCATTCCCTCAGCAGCGCACGACGCGTCGCGCACCTTTCGGGCGAGTGCGCACTCCTGGAGGAAACGCCCACTCCTGGAACTGCCGGCGTCTGATCCGGGTTACGGGCGAAGCACCTGCGTGACGCCGCTGCTGCGGGCCTCGATCACCGCGAGCGCCTCGGGGGTCGTCGTGTTCTCGCCGAGGCGGTTGAGCTTGCCGCTGCCGTGGTAGTCGCTCGAGCCGGTGACGACGAGCCCCAGCCGGTCGGCGAGCGCCGTGGCCCGGGCGATTTCCTCGGGCCCGTGGTCGCGGTGGAAGGCCTCGAGCCCGACGAGCCCGGCCTCGGCCATCCGCTCGAGGAGGTCGTCGGTCAGGCCGCCGCTGCGGGTGCGCGTGAACGGGTGCGCCACGACCGGCGACCCGCCGGCGGCCCGGACCAGCTCGACGGCCTGGATCGGGTCGGGAGACCAGTGCCCGACGTAGTACGGCGAGTCGTCGGTGAGCCACTCCCGGAAGGCCTCGTCGCGGTGCGCGATGACGCCGCTCGCGATGAGTGCGTCGGCGATGTGCGGACGCCCCGGCGTCGCGCCCGGTGCGACCTGGGCGAGCACCTCGTCGTAGGTCACGGGGATGCCGTCGGCGGCCATCTTGTCGACCATCCGCTGCAGGCGCGTCGCACGGCTCTCGCGGGCGCGCGCGAGGGCCGCCGTGAGGTCGGGGTCGTGCGGGTCTGTGAGGTAGCCGAGGAGGTGCACCGACGCGTACCGCCACGTGCACGACACCTCGATGCCGCGGACGAGCCCGACGCCGTGCTCGGCCGCCGCAGCCGCGGCCTCGTCCCAGCCGCCGACGGTGTCGTGGTCGGTGATGGCGAGCACGTTGACGCCTGCGGCGGAGGCGGACGCGAGCAGCTGCGACGGCGTCTCGGTGCCGTCGCTGACCGTCGAGTGGGCGTGCAGGTCGATGACCGGCGCCCCTCCCCTGACCGTGCTCACGGGCCCCAGCGTAGGGGCGAGGCCGTGCTCGTGGTCGCCACACCCCGCCGTCCTCACCCCACCCACCGTCCCCGCCGTCCGTGCCTGACCCCGCAACACACCGAGTAGTCGCCAAGTCGGACCGGAATAACCCGAACGGGTTGGCAACAGCTCGGTGTGTTGCGGGGCGGGAGGGTCGGACCGCAAGGCGGGGCATGGCAACCTTTCGCGCGATCGGCCCGTATCACCGGGCATGGACGCGACAGGGGCGCATGGTGAGCAGAAGGGATGCGGCACGCGACGCCGCGTTCACGCAGTTCATGGAACAGGCGGGACCCTCGCTGCTGCGCACCGCGTGGCTGCTCACGGGTGATGCCCACGACGCCCAGGAGCTGACCCAGGCCGCACTCGTCAAGACGTACGTGGCCTGGGGTCGGGTCCGCGACGGTGAGGGCCTGGCCTACGCGCGCCGGGTGCTCGTCAACCACCGCACCGACCGCTGGCGAGCCACGCGACTCGAGCAGCCGCACGACACGGTCCCCGAGCCGTCGGCCCGCCCGGCCGACCCGATGCACGGGTCCGACGACCGCGACCTCGTCGTGCGTCTGCTCGCGACCCTGCCTGAGCAGCAGCGTCGCGTCGTCGTGCTGCGCTACTACACAGACCTGTCGGAGAAGGCGACCGCCGACGCCCTCGGCATCTCCGTCGGCGCCGTCAAGAGCGCCGGCTCTCGTGGCCTGGCGGCGCTCCGCGCCGGTCTCGCCGACGCCGCTCCATCCCGACCGAGCCCCGATGCGCCCGCGACCGAGAGGAGCGCCCGATGACCACCACACCCGACGCCGACGTGCGGGCCGCCCTCGACGCCGCGGCCGGCCTGCCCGACCTCCGCCTCGACCCGGCGCTCGTGCTCGACCGGGGGCACCGCGTCGTCCGGCGGCGCCGAGTCCTCGGCGGGGTCGCTGGCGCGGCGGCCGCTGCCATCGTCGCCGTGGTCGCCGTGCAGCTGGGCACCGGCCAGACCCGCCCCCTCCCACCGGCCCACGACCCGAGCCGATCCAGCACCGCCGTGCGCAGTGGGAGCCTGCACGGCACGACGTTCTCCGACGGCATCAAGCAGGGGGCCGGGTTCGAGGTGGCGGTCGAGCCCGGTGCGAAGGGCCAGGTCACGGAGACCTGGACGCTCTCCGAGGGCAACACCACGCTCAAGACGGTGAGGCGCACCCGTCCGGTCACGGCTGACGGTCAGGCCAGCTTCCTCATGCCGGACGCGTCCGGCCAGAAGGGTGTCGTCTACGGCTACGTCCTGACGGGTGACCAAGGAGTCCAGTCGGGAGTCGCGTTGACGCAGCTCGTGTCGGCACCGGACGCGTTCACGGGTGATGGCGCCGGTGGCAACCTCAGCGACCCGGCGAGTGGCCGCATCGTCGGTAGCCTCTTCATCCAGCGCGTCGAGAAGGCAGACCCGACACACGTCATCGGTCTCATCTGGGGCCGGTCGAAGGTCGCGGGCACCCAGGTGACCTGGCTCGGCGACGGCGCGGCCCTGCGTCCCGACCGGACCGGCGGCGTCGACGCTGCCGTCGTGACCGTGAACCCACGGCTCAGTGTCCTGCTGTGGCGCAACGGCGACCGGTTCGGATTCGGACACCGCAGCGGCCCCTCGGCCCTGACCGACCCGGGCACGCTCCAGGTGGGTGTCGAACCGCGCGGCAGGGCGGCCTCCGGGATGGCTCCCGACCTCGCGGTGGGCTGGGTCACATCCGGTGCCGTCGAGCTGACCTCGACCGACCCCGGGGACTCCTTCACGGTCGTCTACGGCACGCCGGTAGGTGGCCGGACGCCGTTCGTGGCGGTGTCGGCCAACCCCGACGTCAAGGGCGCGGTCACGGTCAGGGGCGGCGGCGAGTCGCAGACCCTGACCACCTGGGACGCCCAAACCTCCTGAAAGCCAGCGGCTCCAGCCCTCCCGCCACTTCACCTGGTTCACCCGCAACACACCGAGTAGTTGCCACCTCAAGCTGGAATAACCCGAACGGGTTGGCAACTACTCGGTGTGTTGCGCGGCTGGTGCGCAGAGCGACGCGTCAGGCGGAGCGACGCATCAGGCAGAGCGGCGACCCGGTCGGGCGTCGCGGATCCGGGCGCCGATGAGCCCGGGGCGGTCGAGCTCGGACCAGATGACCCGCTCGAACGGATGACCCAGGCGCCGCACCCGGTCCTCACGGCGCTTCTCCAGCCACACGACCTGACCGGGATCGGCCGGGGCGCCATCCAGGTCGTCGCGAGCGCGCTGGTACTTGACCCGGCCGTCGAACTCCAGGACGACGCCTTCCACGACGAAGTCGACACGCGCGGCGAACCCCTCGGCGTCCGCGATGACCACCTGGCTCTCGAAGGACAGGCCGAGGTCCTGCAGGATCATCCGGGTCCGCGACTCCCCCACCGACTCCGCCTTGCCATCCATGCGCAGCACCGCCGCGAGCGCTCGCCTCCGGCCTTCGTGCGGCGAGACCTTCGCCACGGCGTCCAGCAGCTCCGGAAGATCGACCAGGCCTCGGTGCCAGGCGGCGTCGCCCGCCACCACCGCGCACTCGTGCCCCATCGTCAGGGCGGCGCGGACCACGGCGGTCGCGACGGGCACCGCCGGCAGCCCCAGCAGCTCACACGTCGACCCGACGGTTGGCGGGTGCAGGGTCACCCCCTCACGCCGCACCGCCTGCCGGACGGATCCCGAGAGATCGATGCGGTCGGCGTCATACCGCCAGAGCGGCAGGCCGTACAGCGCGAGGGCCGCATGGTGGCTCAGCGCCTCACCGGGACGAGTGCGGGCCACCGCCATGGCAGCCAGCCGGTAGCGCTCGTCGCGGTCGGCGTCGGTCCACGGCGCACGCGCCACGAACGCACCGCGCCGCACCCTGATGACCTCGCCCGCCCGGACGGCCGCCCGCAGGCCGGTGGGTCCGACGCCCCGGCGCGCTGCCTCTGCTGCCGAGAAGACGCCGTG
The DNA here is from genome assembly GCF_001956915.1 of Intrasporangium flavum. GTDB lineage: Bacteria > Actinomycetota > Actinomycetes > Actinomycetales > Dermatophilaceae > Monashia > Monashia flava. The sequence goes on from NZ_MLJO01000016.1 coordinate 56,949, forward strand.
CTGCTCGCCCGCGAGGGCCTGGAGTCGGGAGTCCATGCGCCGATGGTCTGGCCCTGGAGCGTCGCGCGCAGCGACGAGGGACTGCTCCTGTGGACGATGCCGTGCGGCCCCCGGGGCTGTGGACGACCGCGACACACCGACTAGTTGCCAATCCGTTCGGGTTATTCCAGCTCAGGTTGGCAACTGCTCGGTGTGTTGCGGGGTCGACCCGAGGACGGGGCGGCCGGGAGGGGCCGGCCTGGGCGGTGGGGTCAGGCCCGGGCGGGCGCGTCGGGGCCGGGCCAGTTGCGGTCGGGCACCGGCGTCGGCCGGCCGGGCTGCTCGCCACCGCGGGCCTCGAGATAGTTCTCCTTGGGCACCATGACCTTGCGGCGGAAGATGCACACGACCGTGCCGTCCTGCTTGTAGCCGATCGTCTCGACGTGAACGACGCCGCGGTCGTCCTTGCTCGTCGACTCCCACTTGTCGAGCACGCGCGTCTCGCCGTAGAGCGTGTCGCCGTGGAAGGTGGGCGCGACGTGGCGCAGCGACTCGATCTCGAGGTTGGCGATCGCCTTGCCGGAGACGTCGGCCACCGACATGCCGAGCAGGATCGAGTACACGTAGTTGCCGACGACGACGTTCTGCCCGAACTGCGTCGTCTCGCCCGCGTAGTGGGTGTCGAGGTGCAGCGGGTGGTGGTTCATCGTCAGCAGGCAGAAGAGGTGGTCGTCGTACTCGGTGACCGTCTTGCCGGGCCAGTGCTTGTACACCGCACCGACCTCGAACTCCTCGTAGCTGCGCCCGAACTGCATCGTTCCTCCATCTGCCAGACACCGACGGCCAACGGTCCCCAGCCTGCCCGAGCCCCACGCGTCGGGACACCGCCCGACGCCGTGGGCTTGCTCACGCCGTGGGATCGCTCACCGACGCCGACGATGCGGCCGAGCCTCCCATCGTGGCCGACACCCCGGGGGCCGACGCGTCGCCGCTCGCGGCGGCCTCGTCGAGGACGGCCGACAGCTCACCGGTGTCGGACAGGACCGGCGCGGTGCTGGCCGCGGCGTCGCGGTCGGGGTCGGAAGGCAGCGTGGCTCCGGCGGCCGGCCGGGGGCGCACGCCCTGCTTCTTGGCCTCGAGCAGCCCCGCGAAGTACGTGCCGAGCGAGACGCCGGCGGCCAGGCCCAGGCCGAGCCCGAACGCCTGCAGCAGGGTCGGGATCCCGGTGGCGAGGCCGTTGCCGTCGGGGTCGGTGACGATGGCGGAGATGCCCTCGTAGGCCATCCGCCCCGGCAGCAGCGGCACGATCGCGGCCGTGGTGACGGCGAGCGCCGAGACGCCGAGCCGCCTCGACACGAGCCGCGCCGCGAAACCGGTGAGCAGGGCGGCGATGGCCGAGGCGGCCACCGCGCCGAAGTCGAGAGCCTCGGCCCCCGCCAGGGCGAGCCAGCCGAGGGCGCCGGCGAGCGCGGCCACGACGACCGCGCGCCCGGTCGCGAACGACGACACCGCGAACGACACCGAGATGATCGCCGCGCAGAGCACCTGGATCGTGAGGTTGCCGATGAGCTGGGTCTGGGACGTGATGGCGATCGGGTAGTCGAGGCGCTTGCCGACGGCCAGGACGACCGAGATGCCGACGGCGATGCCGAGCGAGAGGACGACGACCTCGAACGCGCGCGCCCCGGCCGTGACGTAGTACCCCTCGAGCGCGTCCTCGGCGGCGCCGACGATCGACAGCCCGGACAGGAGCAGCACGATGCCGGAGGCGACGACGAGCGAGGGCGAGACCTGTTGGGCGAGGTCGAGGCCGAGGGACCCCGCGACGACGACGAGGGTGGCCACGGCGGTCGGGATGGCCGCACCGACGCACTGGGCGAAGAAGGCCGAGACCCCGGCCCCGGTGAGCCAGGTGATGGCGCGGCCGGCGATCGTCGCGGTGACGAAGCTCGTCAGGATGATGAGCCAGCCGGCCCCGAGCAGGCCGGCCGCGCCCGCCGCGAGCACCCCGCCCGCGACGGTGACGACCCAGCGCCGGTACGGGTGCGGGGCGGTGATGACGGCGTCGAAGCGCACCCGGGCCTCGTCGACGGTGACGGGGTCCTGGACGAGCCCGACGATGAGGTCGCGCAGCCGCTCGAGACGCGTGTAGTCCTGCACGCGGAACCGGACGATGCGCAGCACCGTGATCGGGTCGGCGTACGGCCCGCGGTGGTAGGACACCGAGATCGAGGTGTAGGTGACGTCGACGTGCACGGCCGAGAGGCCATAGGCCCTGGTGAGCATGAGCACCGTGGCCGTGACGTCGGCCGCCGCGGCGCCGGTCGAGAGCATCGCGACACCCGCCCGCAGCGCGAGGTCGATGACGGCGAGCGAGGTCTCGCGGTCGACCCCGTCCGGGCTGGTCCAGATGGGGATCTCGTCGGTCGGTGGGCCGCTCGGCCGCATGGCCCGCCGGGTGCTCGCTCGGAGCGAGGGCAGGGCTCGTCGTGCGGTCGTCGGCCGGGTCGGTCGGTCGGTGCGCGCCACCTCCCTGACCCTAGGACACCGGGCCGACGCGGACGCGGGACCCCCCGGGGGCGCCGCGGGCCGCTGCGGGTCGCCCTGCCGGCCCGCGGGAGGGCCCGGAAACCGGCTACGGCACGCGCGGCGGTTCGTGGCACCATGAGCCGGTGATGAGCGAGAAGCAGCAGACCTCACCGAGCCGCAAGCGCCCGACGACCGACGAGTTCCGGGCCTTCGTCGCCTCCGGCTGGGCACCGCGGAGCGCCGGGGTGACCCCCCGGTCCGAGGCCGCCGACTGGGCCGACAAGCGGCGGCAGTCCGTGAGCGCCGCCTTCCCGGGCGAGCGCCTCGTCGTGCCCGCGGGTGGCCTCAAGGTGCGCAGCAACGACTGCGACTACGTCTTCCGCCCGCACAGCGCCTTCGCCCACCTCACGGGCCTCGGCAGCGACCGCGAGCCCGACGCCGTGCTCGTCCTCGAGCCGACCGGCGAGGGCGAGGACGCCGGGCACGAGGCGGTCCTCTACTTCCGCCCGCTCGCCGACCGCGACACCGAGGAGTTCTTCGGCGACTCGCGCTACGGCGAGTTCTGGGTCGGCGCCCGTCCGACGCTCGCCGACGTCGAGTCCGAGCTCGGCCTGACGGCCCGCCACATCGACGAGTTCGCCGACGCCGTGGCCAAGGACGCCGGCTCGGTCACCGTCCGCGTCGTGCGCGACGCCGACGCCGAGGTCACCGAGCGCGTCGACAAGGCCCGTGCCGCAGCGGCCGAGTCGCAGGACGCCGCCGAGGTCGAGTCGCGCACCGAGCAGGAGCGCGAGGCCGACGACGCCCTGGCCCACTTCCTGTCGCTGCTGCGCCTCGTCAAGGACGACTGGGAGGTCGAGCAGATGCGCTCGGCCGTCGAGGGCACCCACCAGGGCTTCGAGGCCGTCATCGCCGACCTGCTCGAGGCGGTCCGCCGCGGCCGCGGCGAGCGCTGGGTCGAGGGCGTCTTCGGCCTGCACGCCCGCCACCACGGCAACGGCGTCGGCTACGACTCCATCTGCGCGAGCGGCGACCACGCCAACACGCTGCACTGGATCAAGAACACCGGCGACATCTCCGAGGGCGACCTGCTCCTGCTCGACGCCGGTGTCGAGGTCGACTCCCTCTTCACCGCCGACATCACCCGCACGCTGCCCGTCAGCGGCACCTTCACCGACGCGCAGCGCAAGATCTACGACGCCGTGTACGCCGCGCAGGAGGCCGGCATCGCGGCCTGCAAGCCGGGCAACAAGTTCAGCGACGTCCACGCCGCCGCGATCCGCGTCATCGCCGAGCACCTGCACGAGTGGGGCCTGCTGCCCGAGGGGGTCGACGTCGAGGGCACTCTCGACGCCGAGCACGGCCAGTACCACCGGCGGTGGATGGTCCACGGCACGAGCCACCACCTCGGCATCGACGTCCACGACTGCGCCCTCGCCACCCGCGAGGAGTACAACGACGCGGTCCTCGAGCCGGGCATGATCCTCACCGTCGAGCCCGGCCTCTACTTCAAGGCCGACGACGAGCTCGTCCCGGCCGAGCTGCGCGGCAACGGCGTGCGCATCGAGGACGACGTGCTCATCACCGAGGACGGCTGCGAGAACCTCTCGGCCGCGATGCCGCGCAGCAGCGCCGACGTCGAGGCCTGGATCGCCCGCGTGTGGGCCGAGCGCGGCGTCACCGCCTGAGCCCCACGCGTCTCAGGGCGTCAGCGGGACGTCGGTCGGCGTCGCCGTCCCGACGCGCACGCCGGGGCTGCCCGGCGCGACGCCCGAGCCGCTCGAGCCGCTCGAGCCGCTGGACCCTCCCGTGGTGCCCGACGTCGCGTCGGGCGCCACGGGGCGTTCCGGGCTGATGACCCCGCCCGTCGACGACACCGCACCGTTCGGGTCCGGGCCGGGGATCGGCGCGCTCCACCGCTCGACGAGGTCGACGACGTCGCCCTCCTGCGCCGACTCGACGCCCCCGCCCCGCACGGGCGGCGCGCACCCGGGGTCGACGTCGACGCGCACGGCCGGCCCCTCGGGGTACGTCAGCACGAGGTGGAAGCGCCGGTCGGTCGAGGCGCCCGACCCGTTGCACGTGTGCGCCGTCGGACGCGTCGGCAGGGCTCGCAGGGCCGCGACGACCTGCGCCGAGTTCGACGCGTCGAGCTCGGTGGGCTTCGTGCTGCCGTCCGCGGCGGTGCGGCAGACGGTCACGAGCGGCACCCCGTCCGGTGCGAGCGTGCGGTCGTCGCCCAGACGCCCGAACGTCCTTGCGTCGCAACGCGCCCCGGCGGGGGTGGGCGTCGCCGCCAAGAGGGCCCGGAGCGGGACGCCCAGCGGGGCGCCCGACGCGAAGTCGCCGTTGGTGGCCCGCGAGCAGGCGTTGGCGTCGGCCTTGGCGGCGACCCAGACGACGGCGTCGTCGTAGCGGACGCCGACGAGGTAGGCGGTCTCGTCGCCGGCCATCATCGTGCAGGCGTTCTCCTGCCCGTTCCAGCGCGGCGCCCACGAGAAGAGGTCGACGACCTGTCGACGCTGCTCGGTCGTGGCGACGGTGCGCTGGGTCAGCCGGTAGGGCGCCGTGGGCGGCGTCGCCGCGGTGACCGTCATCGTCGGGTAGGCGCAGACGACGAGCGAGGCCGGGTCGCGCTCGGGCAGCAGTCGGGCGTTGCCGTCGAGGCCCTGGGGCTTCTGCGGCACGGTGAGGCCGTCCGCCGAGGCGAGGCTCCTCGGGCACGAGAGGGCGCCGTCGGCGTCGACGGGCTGGTCCGTCACGGGCCGGTTCGGGCCCGCCGTCGCCTCCGGTGGCGTCGTGGCGCCCGTGCCGGTCGACGGGGTCGAGCCGCACGCGGCCAGGGCCGAGCCGGCCGCGAGGACCGCGCCGGCGAGGAGGGCGCGTCCGAGCGGACGCGCGACCCGGGTCCGGGCGGCGTCGGCGAGGGTGCTGCGGGACGGGCGGGTCGGCATCGGGAGCTCCTCCATCGGGTGGACCTTCACCCGTGGTGACACGCCGCGGAGCCGAACCGTTGCACGCAGCAGGCGCGTCGGGCGCTCAGGCGCTCGGCGGGGCCGGCGGGTCGGTGCGCGGGGCGTCGTCCGGCGTCGTGCCCGCGGAGGTGGTGGGCGATGCGGCGGGAGCCGGGGCGTGCGTCGGGGCGGGTGCCGTGCGGGTCACGCCGACGATGCCGGCCTCGGTGAGGATCGCCCGGCCCTGCTGGGCGAACTTGTGCTCGCAGAACACCTCGTACTTCGTGGCGACGACCTGGCTCACCGAGGAGAAGTCGCGCGCGCCACGGGTGAACGAGTAGCCGACGAGCGACCAGATGAGGCCGAACGCGGCGCCGTAGGCGACCGTGAGCAGCAGGAGGTTGAGGGGGTTGGACGTCTGGGTGAAGAGCATGAGGATGAGGCCGACGAAGAGGCCGAGCCAGATGCCCGACAGGAGGCCACCGAGGGCGACCCGGCCCCACGTGAGGCGGGCCGTGACACGCTCGAGCTGCTTGAGCTCGGTGCCGACGATGAGGCAGTTCTCGACCGGGAACGCCTTGTCGGACAAGGTGTCCACGGCCCTCTGGGCGTCCTCGTACTTCTCGAAGACGCCGAGCGACATGGGGTAGTCGAGGGAGAGCGTCGCGAATCCCGGTCGTCCCCCCGGACCTTTCGGTTGCAGGCTCATGTCACCATCCTCGCATCCCGGGCGTGGCGCTCAGGTCACCCCGAGGTCACGACCTCAGGCCTTGAGCTTGTACTCCTCGACGAGGCGGCGCCCGATGATCATCCGCTGGATGTCGGCGGTGCCCTCGCCGATGAGCAGCATCGGCGCCTCGCGGTAGAGCCGCTCGATCTCGTACTCCTTGGAGTAGCCGTAGCCGCCGTGGATCCGGAAGGAGTCCTCGACGACCTGGGCGCAGTTCTCCGACGCGAGGTACTTGGCCATGCCGGCCTCGAGGTCGTTGCGCTGGCCGGAGTCCTTGGTGCGAGCCGCCTTGACCATCATCTCGTGGGCGGCCTCGACCTTGACGGCCATGTCGGCGAGGCGGAAGAGCACCGCCTGGTGGTCGACGATCTTCTTGCCGAAGGTCTCTCGCTGCTGGGCGTAGGAGACGCCGAGCTCGAAGGCCCGACGCGCGACGCCGCAGCCGCGGGCGGCGACGTTGACGCGGCCCACCTCGACCCCGTCCATCATCTGGTAGAAGCCCTTGCCGGGCTCGCCGCCGAGGATCTGGGCGTCGGTCGTGCGGTGGCCGTCGAGGATCAGCTCGGTGGTGTCGACGCCCTTGTAGCCCATCTTCTCGATCTTGCCGGGCACCGTGATGCCCTGGGCCGTCTCGCCGAAGCCGGGCTCCTTCTCGACGAGGAAGGTCGTCATGTTCCTGTAGACCGAGTCGGCGCCGGTGTCGGTCTTGACGAGGACGGCCACGAGGTTGGCCGACCCGCCATTGGTGAGCCACATCTTCTGGCCGTTGATCGTCCAGTCGCCGTCGTCGCCCTTGACAGCCTTCGTCTTGATCGCGGACACGTCGCTGCCGCAGCCGGGCTCGCTCATCGAGAACGCCCCGCGGATCTCGCCGGTCGCCATCTTGGGCAGGTAGCGCTGCTTCTGCTCGTCGGTGCCGTGCTGCAGCAGCATGTAGGCGACGATGAAGTGGGTGTTGATGATCCCGCTGACGCTCATCCAGCCGCGGGCGATCTCCTCGACGCACAGCGCGTAGGTGAGCAGCGACTCGCCGAGGCCGCCGTACTCCTCCGGGATCATCAGCCCGAAGATCCCCATCTCCTTCATGCCCTCGACGATCTCGGTGGGGTACTCGTCGCGGTGCTCGAGCTCGGTCGCGACCGGGATGATCTGCTCGTCGACGAACTCACGCACGAGCTTGACCAGCTCGGTCTGCTCCTCGGTGAGGCCGTCGGTCTGCTGGAGTCGGGACATGCTCGGATCGCCACCTTGCGTCTGGGCTGCATCGGGCCGGGGTCGGCTGCGACCGAGTATGCCGCCGCCGTGCGCACCCCGGCAGCGCCCTCACGTGTGAGGGTGCCCACCTGTGGCGTCGGTCACCAGGGCTGGCCGAATCCCACCTTCTTGCAGGCCACCGGGCCCTCGAGCGTCGAACGCTGGCTGAAGTCGCCGCCCTTGAGGCCGGAGGTCACCGTGCGGAGCAGCTCGGTGCGCGTGGCGGCCGGGTTGCCCTTGAGCGCCTGGAGGAACAGATAGGTGAAGGCGCCGTTCGAGCGGCCGTCGAAGGTGGCGTCGGCGGCGGTCTGGTCGGGCTTGCAGGCCGCGAAGAGCACCGGCTTGGCCCCGGCGCGATGCCCCTTGGTCAGCTCGACGAGGGCCTTGCGGTCGACGGTGCGGGGCGGTGCGAGGGCTCGGATCGAACGGACCTGGTCGAGGCCGGCCGGCGTGGGGGGCGGCAGGAACCGGGGCGTCCGGCCGAGGACCGCCGCCTGCATGACCTCCTCGAGGTCGCGCAGGCCGGTGCCGCTGTGACAGGTGTCGAGGAGCACCTCGAGCAGGACGCCGCTCGGCACCGACGCGAAGAGGTCGTGCAGCTCGTCGTCGACGATGACGGTGTCGCGGTCCCACTGGTTGCCGCTCTGGCGGATGTCGTGGCACGCGAACGCCTCGTCGAGGCCGTCGGGCTCGACGTCGCCACCCGGCTCGTTGGGCACCTGGGTGCCGTGGCTGGAGAAGGTGAAGACGAGATGGTCGCCCGCCTTGGCCTTGCCGACGAGGTCGGTGAGCGCACCCATGACGTCCTTCTTCGTGGCGTCGGCGTCGGTGAGGACCGTCGTGTTGCGCTTGGTGAACCCGAACGCGCGCAGTCCGGCCGCGACGTCGTTGGCGTCGTTGACGCAGCCGTTGAGCCAGCTCGTGCGCGGGAGCGACGCGAACTCGTTGATGCCGACGCAGAGGGCCTTGCGTGCCATGGCCGTTCCTTCCTTCTCGAGGGGGTGCTGACCGCGCGGGACGTGCGCGGGTGGTGGGGCGACGGGTGGTGCTGGTCGTGGGCTGACGGGTGGGCGGGGTTGTGGCTCAAGCGGTCTCGAGGACGGCGTCGGGGCGGGCGTACACGACGTAGGCCAGCCACGTGGGGTCGCCCGCGTCGCGCGCCGCGGTCCGCGCGGCGGCGGTGGCCCGCGACATCGGTGTGCCGCGGAGCAGCTCGTCGTAGAGCGTCTCGACGAAGACGCGGGCCGGCTCCTCGTGCACCGACCACAGGCACGACACGAAGGCCGACGCCCCGGCGTCGAGGAAGGCCTTGGCGAAGCCGCCGACGGTCGTGAAGAGCTCGCCGCCGCGGCCGGTCTGGCAGGCGTTGAGCACGACGACCGGCCCCGGACGCCCCGCGGCCGCCCATGCGACGTTCTGCGACACGTCGGTGGAGGTGAGGAACTGCTGGAGCACCTCCTGGCCCCGGCGGCGACCCGCGAGCAGCACCTTCGCGTCGGCGATGTCGGTGGCGTCGGCGGCGCCGTGACCCGAGAAGTGCAGCAGGTCGAAGGAGCCGCCCCGCAGGACGCGCTCGACGCCGTCGGGGGTGGCCGTGACCGGCCGGGCCCCGAACCGGTCGTGCAGGTAGGCAGCCTCGAGCAGGCCGACGTCGTTCTTGAACATCGGGTCGGCGTACTCCGGGCAGATGGTGCGCGCCCTGCCGGGCCGGACCCGGATCCGTTGCGGCGGAAAGCTGCCGAGCTGCCAGCGCACGAGGCCGCCCTGGGCCAGGAAGCGCGGCTCGACCCCGCGCTTGCCGCGCGGTGGCTTGAGGTGGAACAGCTCCCACGGCACGTACGGCTCGTCGGTGTAGACGATGAGGTCGGCGACCCGGTCGCGGTTGGCCCAGAGGTAGGCGCGCATGTCCTCGGGGAAGAACTGCTCGAACAGGAGCGAGCCCGTGTTCTGCAGCTGCTTGAGCCGCCGCGAGTCGCTGAGGTCAGGGTCGCGGATGACGTGCTCGACCTCGGCGATGCGCTCGCGCACGAAGTCGTCGCGCCCGACGATCGGCTCGGACTCGAAGAGCCGCGGCGCCTCCCCCGGCACGAGGCGCACGGCGTAGGAGTACACCCGGTCCCCGTTCGTCCGACGGCACTCGACGATGTCGAGGCAGGCCAGCCCGTCGAGCTCGGGCGCGTCGACGCCGGGGTGCACCGTCGCGCTGACCGGTGGCGGCGCGACGAGGGCGGCGACGCCCGCCGTGGCCTCGAGCGTCACGGCCGCCACCGGCACCCAGCCCTGCCGCAGCACGACGGCGACCGCCACCGGGCCGTCCGCGAGGGGACGGGCGGAGAAGGTCAGCTCGCTGGCCCAGTCGCCGCTCGGGAGGCCGAAGACCTTGGGGTCACGCTCGAGCACCTCGACGTTGTCCTTGGCGAGCACCTGCACCGACACCGGACGCTCGGCGACGACCTCGACCGTCTCGGTGACGCTCGCGGTTCCCTCGGTGGCGGTGAGCCGGCCGCGCGAGAGGCGCACCCGCACCGTGAAGGCCTGCCCCGGTGTCAGGGTCGAGGGCATCTCCGCCGCGAGCGCGGCGCGCGTCGTCGCGGCGCCCCCGACCGCCTTCGTGGCCTTCTTACCCGCCTTCGTCGCGGCCTTCTTTCCCGCCTTCGTCGCGGCCTTCGCCGCCGCCTTCTTCGCGGCGGCCGTCCCCGTCGCCGGGTGGGTCGCCGGCGTCGGCGCGGGTGGCGGTGGGGCCGTCGGCGGCTCGGCCCGGTGGTGGGCCGCCGCGGGCGGCTCGGACGGCGGAGGCGCTGAAGGCGGTGGAGGCGGGGCAGGAGGTGGGGGCGGTGCGGGGGCGAGGTCGCGCACCCCGCCGCCGTCGGGCTCCGTGCCCACGTCGGGAGGTTCGGCACCTGCGTCCGGCGGCATCGCCTCGGCTCCACCGGTCATCCAGTCCGGCAGGGCCGCATCGTCACCGCCGCCCGCGCCGAGGCCGAGCGGCAGCCACTGCGACAGCGCCCCGATCACCTCGAGCGAGGCGAAGTAGTCGACGTGCGTGACGGTCCCGTTGCGGCCCAGGGCGAGCGTGTCGCGCACGAAGCCACCGCTCGGCGGCCCGATCGCCGACATCGAGGCCACGTCGACGACGAGGTCGTTCGGGCCGTGGAAGAGGCCGTCGACGAAACCCTCGGCGAGCCGGGTGGCGAGCTCCTTCGGCAGCCGGGAGGGGGCGTTGTGACCGTCGAGGGTCGCGTGGAAGTCGCTGGTCACGACGTACCAGCTCGTGCCCGGGCCCGGCTGGCCCGGCTGGCCCGGCTGGTCGGCGTTGAGCTCGGTGACGAAGGGGCCGCCCGGCACCATCGCCGCCAGACCGGGTACGGCCGCGTGCTGGCCGTCGGAGGTCGCCGCCGCCGCGAGCACCTTGACGAGGCTCCCCACCGCCCGCACGACGCCACCGACGACCGCGGCGAAGGGCGCCGCTCCCGGGACGAGGCCGAGCCCGCTGGCGGCGAGCGTGACGAGGTTCGTGTAGAGGTCGACGAGGTCGTGCCAGCGCGAGGGGTCGGCCAGGTGGGTGCCCCCGTGGGTCGAGGCGACGAACACCGCCGTGTCCACCGTTGCGCCCCAACCCGACTCGGGCAGCACCTCCTCGATGAACGACCGGGTCACCAGGCCGCCGCGGCTGTGCGTCACGACGTCGATGACGAGGTCGTCGCGCACCCCGGGCACGCGCAGCCGCTCGAGGAGGTCGCGAGCGTTCTGCTCCGGGTCGAGGCTCAGGGTGCGGTGGTCGTAGCCGACGACGGCGTCGTAGGCCTCGACGAGGGTGCCCACGAAGCCACCGGCTCCGGGTGCGAGCGACAGGGCCCCGAACGCCCCTGCGGTCGAGGAGAACGTGCCGTGGACGAGCAACAGGACGCGCGCGGGCCGGTCCGTCGGCAGCGGCACGTCGGCGAGCGTGTCCACGGGGTGCCAGGCCTCGAGCGGCTCACCGGTCACGTGGACGAGGCCGGTTCGCGTCGAGGCCTCGAGGTGGTCGACGACGTGCCCGAGCAGCGGTGCCGCGAAGCGCAGGACGATCGCCTCCGCCGCCCCGTGCACGAGGTCACCGATGAGACCACGGGTGGCGGCCGGGGTCCCGGTGCCACGGGTGGCCCGGGCCGGGCGCGCCCCGCCCCGCTGGGGCCGGGCCGGACGTGTCGCTCCCACGTCGATGCGGAAGCTGACCGTCCGCGGCTCGTCGCCGAGCCCGCGGGTGCGTTCGGCGGGCACGTGCCAGGACCACACGCCGTCCCGCTCGACGAGCACGACGGCGTCCTCGTCGGGCGCGACGTCGACGTCGACCGCGACCGTCCCGCCGGGCGTCGCAGCAGGATCGTCCAGGTCGCGGGTCCTTCTCGGGGACAATGCGATCCGCTGGACGACGTCGAACTCGCCGTCCTGCAGCGCGGCGACGAGACCCTCCTTGCGGGCCGCGTCGGACGACGGCGGGGGCAGGTCACGGGTGCGGCCGGGCACGGGGACGGCGTGGTAACCCCGTGGCGTGCGGACGCGCACCGCTCCCCCACCGAAGGACGCGGACGGCATGGCTGGCTCACCTCCGAGACGGACCTGCTCCTTGCCACGGTAGAGCCGTGGCGCTCCGGTTTGATACGGATCGCGCCAACTGGCCGGCGCCACCGGGGAGTGCTCCCCATTCCGTGGGTGGTCGGGCGGCCCTACGGTCGGGCCGCGGGCTCCACAGGGGGACCCCGCGTCGACGAAGGGACACCACGATGGGTTCGACCACCACCGCGCACCGGGCTCCGGCGCCGCGGGCCGCGCGCCTCGTCACGGCGCTGCTGGCGGCACTGGCGCTGACGGCCGTCACCGTCATCGGTCACGACGCCCCGGCCCAGGCCGTCAGCGCGCTGACCACCCGCCAGCTCCAGCAGGACCTCTGGGGCCTGCTCTACTACTCCGGGCCGATCGACGGCGTCGACGGCTCGGGCACGAAGGCCGCGGTGCGCGCCTTCCAGAAGGACAACTGCCTGGCCCAGGACGGGGTCGCCGGTCCGGTCACCCAGCCCAAGGTCATCGCCAAGGTCAAGGCCGTACAGGGCAAGGCCGGCGCGTCGGCGGACGGCGTCTACGGATCGGTGACGACGAGCAGGGTCCGGGCCTACCAGAAGGCCCACGGCATCCCCACGGGCGGGCAGGCCGGCCCCCTGACGATGAAGGCGATGGGCATCAAGCGCGTCCTGTCCTGCACCCCCACCCCGCCGCCCACCGGTGGCTCGAAGGTCGGCGGCTCGATCTCGCGCACGGAGGTGCTGGCCCGGGCGAAGTACTGGACCGACCGACGGGTCCCGTACAGCATGTACCGCTACACCGGTGACCCCCAGGGCCGTCAGTACCGCACGGACTGCTCGGGATTCGTCTCGATGGCCTGGCACCTGTCTTCGTCGCTGTCGACGGTGACCCTGCCCGACGTCTCGCACCGGATCACCAAGGGCGACCTGCGGCCCGGTGACGTGCTGCTCAAGGGTGGCCCCGGCTCGGCGGGCGCGTCCGGTCACGTCGTGCTCTTCCGCGGCTGGGCCAACTCGGCGCACACGTCGTACTACGCCAGCGAGGAGTCCGGCTCGCACGGCGCCATCGCGCGCACGATCCCCTACCCGTACTTCTCCGGCTACGGCACCTTCCTGCCCTACCGCTACGACCGGATCACCGGCTGAGGCCCGCCCCGCACCGGAAAACCGGTTGCACCACCGGGTGCCGTCGCGCCAGTCTCTACCCCAGCGCGACGGCACACGGCCGTCCACACGAACCCAAGGAGGGTGACATGTCCATCACGGCTCCGGGCACGCCTGCCCAGTTCACTTCTTCCTTGGAGTTCTCTTGTCTTTCAACGCATTCCACGAGGACGAATACGAGGTATTCGACCCTCGGCTGACCGACGGCCGGCCCTCCGATGCCGACCACCAGCAGTACGCCGTCGACACCGACCCCGACGGCCCTCCCGAGGGCGAGCGATGGTCGTCCTGGGACGGCGCGACCCACGGCCCCAAGCCACGCCCGGACTGGGTCATCACCGACCTCGGGGCCGTCGAGTCCGACCTCGGCGTCCTCAAGACCGGCAAGGAGGCCGACGTCCACCTCGTGCGACGGTGGGTGCCGGGCTCACCCGAGCGTGACGTGCTCATGGCCGGCAAGCGGTACCGGTCGAGCAAGAACCGCCTGTTCCACCGCGACTCCGGCTACCTCGAGGGTCGCCGGGTGCGCAAGTCTCGCGAGACCCGGGCCATCCGCACCCGCACCTCGTTCGGCAAGGAGCTGATCAGCGGCCTCTGGGCCTTCGCCGAGTTCGAGACGCTGGTACGGCTCTGGCACGAGGGGCTGCCGGTGCCCTACCCGGTGCAGATGTCCGACGACGAGATGCTGATGGAGTTCATCGGCACCTCCGACGGGCAGGCCGCACCGCGCCTCGCGCAGACCCGCCCGGACCCGGAGCTGCTGCCGGTGCTCTTCGAGCAGCTGCGCGAGGCGATGCTCCGACTCGCCGAGCTCGGCTGGGCGCACGGCGACCTGTCGCCGTACAACGTGCTCCTCGAGGGTGAGGGCGAGGCCTCGCGCCTCGTCCTCATCGACTGGCCGCAGGTCGTCGACGTCATCGGCAACCCGCACGGCCCGGAGTTCCTCGAGCGAGACGCGCGCAACATGGGCGACTGGTTCACCCGCCGGGGCTTCGAGGTGGACCACGGCCTGCTCTTCGGTGACCTCATGGCCGCCGCGACCTCGCGCTGGTGACTCGGGGCACCGCGGGAGGGCACGGCACGGCGGGGGCCACGCGTTCGTGGCGTGGCCCCCGCGTCGGGCTGCTCCCAGCCCGTCAGCGCGTCACTTGAGCCCGAGGGCCGTGATGCGCGTGCCCCAGTTGGCGAGCGCGGTGCGGGTGCCGCCGCACGAGCCGATCGGGGCGGTGAGGTACTGCGACAGCGTGCACGTCTGGGCGATGTACTCCGACGCCACCCAGATCGTCGTGCCGTCGACCGCGGTCGCACCGTAGTCGCCCCACCGCGGCCGCGGCGGGACCTCGTCGGTCTGGCCCGAGTAGCCCGTGAACCCGTCCTGCGGCCCGAGCCCCGCGGCCGCCACGTGGACGGCGCCGGCGCCGGTGAGCCCGTCGAGGCTGGCGTAGCCGGCGCTCGGGAACCGGTCGTCGCCGGTCAGGGTGAAGGCCATGACGCCGCGCCCGCTGGGCGTCACGCCGATCGCCGGGTAGGTGAGGTCGCTGCCGGTGAGGCCGAGGTAGCCGCTCAGGGACAGTTTGGCCGACAGGGCACCGGTGGCCGTCGTCGGCTTGACGACGAAGTACTCGATGCCGGCCCGGTTCGAGCCGTCGACCTGCAGGGCCGTGTCGAGCGCGCCCCACAGCTTGCCGTTGGCCCACGTCACCTGCTGCATGCGGGTGTCGTTGCTGTCGAGCCTCGAGATCGGCTCCGGGGCGAACGGGTCGGGCGCCCCGAGCAGCACCTGCGTGGCGCAGGCATCGATGTTGAGGCACTCCCGCTGCGGGGTCGGTCCGGCCTTCTGCGTCGCCTTCGGCGGCACGGCGTAGGGGTTGACGGGCAGGGTCACGTGGCTCAGCCCGAGCGCCGGGGTCCCCGAGAGGGAGGACGTGTTCGTCAGCGCCCACACGAGCAGCTGGCTCGACTGCCCGTTGCCGTTGGCCTCCTCGGCGGCGTTGCTGCTGAGGAGGTACTCGGTGCCACCGGCGTCGGTCGAGAACTGGTTCGGCGAGGACACCGCCGGCCAGATCGTGAAGCCCGGGTTGCCGTTGTCGGCCGTCGAGGTGTCGACCTGGGTGACACCGACGGACGCGGCGCCGCTCGCCAGCGCCTGCTTGGAGAAGGCGTACAGCTGGGCACCGATGAAGGCGTCGCCGAAGAACTCGTACTCGTTCGTCGTGACGTAGAACCCGTTCGCGTCGGCGCCGATGTGCGGGTAGTCGCCGAGGCAGAAGCCACCGGTGCAGTGGTGGTCGGGCGTGCCCTGGGTCCCGTTGTCCTGCACGGGAACCCGGTAGATGCGCCACGATCCGGCCGGGTCGGAGCCCGCGCTGACCGCGACGTCGATGTGGTTGGTCCCGAGGAAGGCACCCGACGCCGGGTTGACGTCGAGCGTCAGGACGGTGAGGAACCAGCGCTGCGTGGCCCCGTCGTAGAGGCAGCTCGGGTCGGTGACGAACGGGCCCCGCGCACCGGTGGTGCGGTTGACGGCCGCCGGGTAGCCGAGGAACGTGTTGAGGTCGGTGACGCCGGTGACGGCGGCGCCGCTCGTGTCGTAGACCCGCAGGGCGTCGTTGACGGCCTCGACGACGCGCCCGTTGCCGGCGCACAGGCCCTGGTCCGGGGGCTCGAGCGAGAACTGGTTGCCGCCGTTGGCCAGACGCTGGTCGCGGTGGTCGATCCCGTCGAAGCCGAGCCGCACGTCCGGATTGGACTTCGACGTGGCGGCGCTGCTCGCCGCGGCACCCTTGGCGCCGCGCTTGCTGTAGGAGCGGTTGGTGATCCGGGCCTGCGACGGCTGCGCACCGGGATCGGAGTCGCCGCCGACGAACTCGGGGAAGGCGAGTCCCTCTGGCCCGTTGGGCAGCCCACCGAGCTGGGTCGTGCCGCCGAGCGCCACCTGGCGCGTCGAGCCGGCGGCTCCCGCCGCGTCGGCGACACCGACCGTCGCCACGATGCTGCCCCCGAACGCCAGCGCCGCGACCGCGGCCCCGACGAGTGAACGGTTCCTCGACCACCTGCTGCGCACAGCCATGACGCCTCCACGCGGGGGTTCGGGCCGGCGACTGTGACTCGTGTCACTCCCTCGGAGACGACGGTAGACCTGCGGCGTCCCGGGCGTCAGGCGTTTGCGTCAGGTGCGCGAGCACCGGCAGGAGGCACGCCCCGGCCACGCGGTGACGGCTCAGCCCTCGGCGTCGGTGAGGAAGTCCGCGGGGTGGCCGAACTTGCCTGAGTGGACGAACTCCTCGAGCGGCAGGCGCGAGCGCGGGAGCCGGGCCCGGGTGCGCACCCAGTCGGGCATCTGCTCGTCCTCGCCACTGCGGGCCGGCAGCCCGAGGGCGATGCCGGTCGTGACCGCCCAGTGGCGCGGCACGGCGAAGGCCTCGGTGGCGGCGCGGTGGTCGAACCCGCCGAACTGCCGTACCTGCAGGCCCATCGAGCGCGCCTGCACGGTGATGTGGGCGACGGCCTGGCCGAGGTCGAACATCGCGTAGTCGCTGTAGGACACCTCGTGGTCCTCGTCGGTGGCCACCTGGTGCAGGGTGAACACGATCGCCGACGCCGACGGGGCCCACACGCGGTTCGGCGGGGTCAGCACCTCGAGCATGGCCTCGTGGGTCGCGTCGCCGCGCCGCCCGACGATGAAGCCCCACGGCTGGGAGTTGCCGGCCGACGGCGCCCACCGGGCCGCCTCGAGGATGGCCCGCAGGGCGTCGGGCGACAGCTCGTGGTCGCGGTCGTAGACCATGACGCTCTCGCGGTCGCGGAGCAACGGCGTCAGCACCTCGGGCTGGGCCGTCGGCGCCTGCGAGGCGGCCGGGCGCCCCGGGGTCACCGTCTCGTCACTGCTCTGATCGCTCACGCGTCCACCGTCCTCTCCCTCACCACAACGACGCCGCCCGCGTGGGACTTCCCGGCGCGGGTGTGACGGGGCCGGTCAGTACGCACGCTCCGTCGCCGCCGCGCGGGCGGCCGGTCAGTACGCGCGGCCGACGACCGCCAGGACGCCGTCCGCGTCCTCGGCGTCGGGCACCGACCCGTCGGGCATCGTCAGGCAGCGCACCGTGACGGCCGACTCCGCGAGCCGCGCCTCCCCCTCGACGCCGAGGGTCGCCCACGGGATCGTCGCCCACCCGGTGCGGGCCGCCTCGAGGGCGTCCTCGACGGTGGTGACGGCGCTCGTGGCGGCGTCCCGGCGTGCGAGCGCCTCGGTGTAGAGCGCGTCGTGGTCCTCGTCGAGCGCGGCCGTCACCGCGGGGACGAGCGCCGCCAGCGACACCGGCGTCTTGCCGCCGGCGACCCGGCGCACGACGGTGACCGACCCCTCGGCGAGGTCGCGCGGACCCACCTCGACGCGCACGGGGATGCCCTTGAGCTCGGCGTCGACGGCGCGCCGGCCGAACGCGGTGTCGGTGCGGTCGTCGAGCTCGGCGCGCACTCCGGCCGCCAGCAGGTCGGCGACGACCTGGCGGGCCGCCTCGGCCACCCCCTCGCCGTCCTTGACGACCATGACGAGCGCCTGGACCGGCGCGAGCCGCGGCGGCAGGCGCAGACCGGCGTCGTCGCCGTGGCCCATGATGAGACCGCCGAGCATCCGGGTGGACGTGCCCCACGACGTCGTCCAGCACAGCTCCTGGCGCCCCTGCTCCGACAGGTAGGTGATGTCGAAGGCGCGGGCGAAGTTCTGGCCGAGCTCGTGGCTCGTGCCCATCTGCAGGGCCTTGCCGTCGCGCATCATCGACTCGAGCGCCAGGGTGTTCGTGGCGCCGGCGAACCGCTCGCGAGCGGTCTTGACGCCGAGCACCACCGGCATCGCGAGCGTCTCACGCATGAACGCCGCGTAGACGTCGGCGTGGATGCGCCGGGCGTAGGCGCGCGCGTCCTGCTCCGTGGCGTGGGCGGTGTGCCCCTCCTGCCACAGGAACTCGCTGGTGCGCAGGAAGACCCGCGGGCGCAGCTCCCACCGCACGACGTTGGCCCACTGGTTGAGCAGCAGGGGCAGGTCGCGGTAGCTCTGCGTCCACTTGGCCATGTACTCGCCGATGACGGTCTCGGAGGTCGGGCGCACGACGACGGGCTCCTCGAGCTGCTTTCCGCCGGCGTGCGTCACGACCGCGAGCTCGGGGCTGAAGCCCTCGACGTGCTCGGCCTCGCGCTTGAGGTAGGACTCCGGGATGAAGAGCGGGAAGTAGGCGTTCTTCGCCCCCGCCTGCTTGATGCGCCGGTCCATGTCGGCCTGCATCCGCTCCCAGATCGCGTAGCCGTACGGTCGCACGACCATGGTGCCGCGCACCGGCCCGTTGTCGGCCAGCTCGGCCTTGGCGACCACGTCCTGGTACCAGCGGGGGAAGTCCTGCGACTGCGGGGTGAGCACGCTCTTGGGCATGCGCTCGATCCTAGGGTCGCGTGCGGCGCTCAGGCGTCGCGGGCCTGCCGGATCGTCGCGCGCAGGAAGGCCTGCCACGCCTCGACGCCGTCGGTCAGCTCGCCGGTGCCGCCGTGGTCGCGCAGGATCGCCGTCGTCGCGTCGCGCGTCGGGCCGTCGAGCTCGCCGGAGGTCTGCACCCCCGTGCGCCCCCAGACGTGCACGCACATCGCCTGGATCGCCTGGACCTGCGCGCCGGAGCGCGGGATCAGCCGCGGCACCCCTCCGGGTCCGAAGCGTCCGCTGTCGACGTGGATGTGGTTGGAGTGCGAGGCGTCGAACAGGTAGGTCAGCACGTCGGCGAAGTGCAGGTGCAGGCCGGCGGCCACCTGCCAGTAGGTGCGCAGCCGGCGGCGCACCTCGGCGGCCGTGTCGTCGCGCCAGCGGTCGTACCGCAGCGAGGCGACGTCGGCGCCGCCGGTGCGCAGCCGGGCGATGTCGAGCGCCTGGCCCGAGTGGTGCCACGACGTGCCCGCCCCCTGGGTCCACCCGCCGTAGGAGTGGAGCGCGTCGGGTCGTTGGCCGGTCAGCGTGCGGTGTGTCGTCATCCACGCCGCGAGCGTCGCCGCGAAGGCGTCCTGCACGTAGTACGGCGTCGCGCGGCCGTCGACCTCGTAGACGTGCCTGGCGTCGCCGATCGCGGTGCGGCGGCGCAGCGCCGACCGGTCGAGCGCGGCCGGGTGCGCGGACGACTCGGGCGTCATCGTCACGGGGCGTTCGGGTCCGACCACCGACGCGAGGGCCCAGCCGCCACCGGCGACGGCGGCGACCCCGAGCCCGCCGAGCACGAGGACTCCCCGACGCGTCAGCCGAACGGGTGGCTCCCCGCCCGGCGCCGAACCGGGCGCCGTGCCGGGGGCCGTGCCGGGGGGCGTGCCGGGCGCTCCGCGGGGCCGGGGTCCCGACACGGGAGGCCGCGGTCGGCGCGTCTCGGACGTCGTCACCGCCCCAGTCTCACCCGAGCCGGGCCCCACCCGGAAACCCCTCGCCCGCGTGGCGCGCCCGAAATGTCCGTTTGCCGGGAGCGTCACGGCCACGACGCGCCGCAATGTCACACTCCACGGCCGCCGCGTGTCCAGCCGGTGAAACCCCCGCCGGGCCCTGCGATGATCGTCGCACCCCGGCCGACACCCCCACGGACCCCCGAGGTGATGACCGATGACGACCCTCCCGACGCCGGAGCGCCCGACCGACGACACCGGCGACGCCGCCGACCCGCGTGACGCGGCGACCGCCGTCTTCGAGCAGCACCGCGGCTCGCTCGTCGGCGCCGCCTACCGGATCCTGTCGAGCCACAGCGACGCCGAGGACGTCGTCCAGGAGGCGTGGCTGCGGTGGCGCGAGGTCGACCTCGACACCATCGACGAGCCGCGCGCCTACCTGCTCACCGTGACGACGCGCCTGGCGCTCAACCGGATCCGGCAGCTGCGCTCCCGGCGGGAGGCCTACGTCGGACCGTGGCTGCCCGAGCCGGTGGCCACCGACCCCCGCGACGACGGGGCGGCCGCGGCCGAGCTCGCCGACGACGTGTCGATGGCGATGCTCATCGTCCTCGAGTCGCTGAGCCCCCTCGAGCGCGCGGCGTTCGTGCTGACGGAGGTGTTCGGGATGCCCGCACCCGAGGTCGCCACGACGCTGGACCGCTCCCCCGCCGCGGTGCGCCAGCTGGTGCACCGCGCCCGCTCGCACGTCGAGGCCCGACGCCCCCGCAGCGTCGTCGACACGGCACGGCACCGGCAGGTCGTCGAGCGCTTCCTCGCCGCTGCGACGGGCGGCGACGTCGAGGGCCTCTTCGAGGTGCTCGCCCCCGACGTCACCCTGGTCAGCGACGGCGGCGGCATCCGCAAGGCGGCGCTGCGCCCGATCCACAGCGCCGACAAGGTGATCCGCTGGCTCGCCGCGGTCATGAACCGGCCGGAGGCACAGCTGGTCACCGGTGCCGAGGTGCGCGTCGTCAACGGCGAGGACGCCGTCGTGTTCCTCACGGCGGACGGTGTCGACTCGGTGTGGTTCCTCACCGTCGAGGGCGACCGTGCCGTGCGCCTGCACGGCGTGCGCAACCCGGAGAAGCTCCACGCCGTGAGCTGAGGCCTCAGGCGTCGAGGGTGGCGATGGCGTCAGCGGTCGCGAGCACCTTGCGGGCCGTGTCGACGTGGAGGTTCTCGATGAGGCGGCCGTTCAGGGTCGCGACGCCGCGCCCCTCGGCCTGCGCCTGCTCGAACGCCTCGATGACGGCGCGCGCGTCGTCCACCTGCTCGGTGCTCGGTGCGAAGACGGCGTTGGCCGGCTCGACCTGGCCCGGGTGGATGAGGGTCTTGCCGTCGAAGCCCATCTCGCGGCCCTGCCGCGCCTCGGCGAGGAAGCCCTCGGCGTCCTTGACGTCGTTGAAGACCCCGTCGAGCACGGCGACGCCGGCAGAGCGGGCGCCGAGCACCGCGAGCTGGAGGCTCGTCATGACGGCGGCGCGCCCCGGGGCGAACGTCGCGCCGAGCTCCTTGTAGAGGTCGTTGGTGCCGAGGACGAGCACCGCGAGGCGGTCGGAGGCGGAGGCGATCTCGGCGGCGTGCAGGATCGCGGCCGGCGTCTCGACCATCGCCCACAGACGCGTGTGGTCGGGCGCGCCGGCGGCCTCGAGCGCGGCGACGAGGCCGCGCACCTCGTCGGCCGAGCCCACCTTGGGCACCACGACGGCATCCGGGCCCGTGGCGGCCGCGGCAGCGAGGTCGGCCTCGTGCCACTGGCTGCCCAGCCCGTTGACGCGGATCGTCACCTCGCGCCGGCCGTACTCACCGGATCGTGCTGCAGCGCAAGCGTTCTCGCGGGCGGCGTCCTTGGCGTCGGGCGCGACGGCGTCCTCGAGGTCGAGGATGAGTGCGTCGACGGGCAGCGACTTGGCCTTCTCGAGCGCCCGCTCGTTCGAGCTCGGCATGTAGAGGACGGAGCGGCGCGGGCGGAAGGTGGCGTCGGCGGATCCCATTGCGGCTCAGGCCTCCTGGCTGTCGGTCGTCTCGGCGTAGAGCCGCGCGAGGTCGGGGTCGGTGGCGGCGAGCCGCTCGGCCAGCTCGACGATGACGAGGCACTGCTTGAGGCTCGCGTCGTCCTCCATCTTCCCGTCGAGCATCACCGCACCGGTCCCGTCGCCCATGGCGGCCACAACCCGCCGGGCGTGGCGCACGTCGTCGGCCGACGGGCTGAAGACGCGCTTGCCGATCTCGATCTGCACGGGGTGCAGCGACCACGCACCGACGCAGCCGAGCAGGAACGCGTTGCGGAACTGGTCCTCGCACGCGACGACGTCCGTGATGTCGCCGAACGGCCCGTAGTACGGGTAGATGCCGTGCATGGCGCACGCGTCGACCATCCGGGCGATCGTGTAGTGCCAGAGATCCTGCTGGTGCACCGCGCGCGTCGCGTGCACGTCGTCGCCGGCGGCGTCCTCGCGCACGAGGTAGCCCGGGTGGCCGCCCCCGACGCGGGTCGTCTTCATCCGGCGGTCGGCCGCGAGGTCGGCCGGCCCGAGCGAGAGGCCCTGCATGCGCGGGCTGGCGCCGCAGATCTCCTCGACGTTGACCATGCCGCGCGCCGTCTCGAGGATCGCGTGCACGAGGATCGGGCGCGTCAGGCCGGCCTTCGCCTCGAGCTGGGCGAGCAGCCGGTCGACGTAGTGGATGTCCTCGGCACCCTGCACCTTCGGCACCATGATGACGTCGAGCTTGTCGCCGATCTCGGTGACGAGCGTCGTGAGGTCGTCGAGGGCCCACGGGCTGTCGAGGGCGTTGACGCGGGTCCACAGCTGGGTGTGCTCGCCGAAGTCGGTGGCCTTGGCGATGGCGACGAGGCCCGCTCGGGCGGCCTCCTTGCGGTCGGCCTTGACGGCGTCCTCGAGGTTGCCGAGCAGCACGTCGACCGTGCCGACGAGGGCGGGGACCTTGGCGGCCATCTTCTCGTTGCTCGGGTCGAAGAAGTGGATGACCCGCGACGGACGGGCCGGCACCTCGGTGAGAGGTGCGGGCGCGCCCACCGCGAGGGGACGGAGGAAGTCCTTCGCGCTGCGCATGGGCGTCAACCTAGCGTCGGGCCACCGGCGTCCGTTATGACCGCGCTCACGCCCGACCGGCATGAGGCGCGGATCACTAGGGTGGGGCCTGTGACCGACGCCAGCACCCGACCGACCGAGGAGCCCACGCAGCCGGCCGCCAACCTCAGCGCCCTGCTCGGGGAGGCGATGGGCAAGTCGGGGCTGCTGTGGATCGACGTCGCCGACGACCGGGCCTGGCCGGCCTGGCACGTGTGGGACGACGGCGCCGCGCTCGTCGTCAGCGGCCCGGGCGAGCAGCCGCTGCCGTGGCTGCCCAAGGAGGTCCGGCTCGTCCTGCGCAGCAAGGACACCGGCGGCCGCCTGCTCACCGTCCGCGCGACCACCCACGTGCTCGACCCCGGGACGCCGCAGTGGGCGCGCGCCGCCGACCTGCTCAAGGCCTCGCGCCTCAACGCCGTCGACGACTCCCTGACGCGCTGGGCCGCCGAGTGCACGGTCACCGCGCTCGTGCCGTTCGGCGAGCCCGACGAGTCGCCCGGCGCCTACTCGGCCGACGCGCACCGGGCCGCCCCCGCACGCACCGCCGCCACGACGACCGCCTGGCGTCCGTGGCACCTCGGCGGACGCGGCGAGGAGAAGGCCCAGCGCCAGGCGGCGCGCGCCGAGGAGCGCGGCAGCCGCAAGGCCGCCAAGGAGCGGGCCAAGATGCGCAAGCGACGCCAGCGACGTGGCGGACGTCAGCGTCCGTCGTGACCGAATAGCCTTGGCCCCATGAGTGGAAGCACCCGCGTCTTCGTCGCGCGCCTGACCGGCCTGAGCGTCTTCGACCCGCTCGGTGACCAGGTCGGGCGGGTCCGCGACGTCGTCGTGATGTTTCCGTCCGGCCGGCCCCAGCCCCGCGTCATCGGTCTCGTCGTCGAGGTGCCGGGACGCCGACGCGTCTTCGTGCCGATGACGCGCGTCACCTCCATCGACGCCGGTGCGGTCATCACGACCGGCCTGGTCAACATGCGCCGGTTCGAGCAGCGCACCAACGAGGTGCTCGTCGCGGCCGAGCTGTTCGACCGTCCGGTTCGCGTCAGCACCCCCGAGGCCGTCGAGGCCGGGTTCGCCGACGCCGTCGTCGAGGACCTCGCCATCGAGCAGGGCCCGCGCCGCGACTGGCTCGGCGTCAAGGTGTTCGTCCGGCAGGTGTCCGGCGTCTCGTCGGCCTCGCGCGCCGTGTCGCGCCTGACCCGGCGCCGTTCCGGCAAGACGATGCTCGTCGACATCCGCGACGTCACCGGCCTGCACGACCAGGCCGCCGCCCAGAGCGCCGAGCGCCTCCTCGAGACCTACGACGACCTCAAGGTCGCCGACCTCGCCGAGGTCATCCACGACCTCAACCCCAAGCGTCGCGCCGAGGTGGCCGCAGCCCTCGACGACGAGCGCCTCGCCGACGTCCTCGAGGAGCTGCCCGAGGACGACCAGGTCGAGATCATCGCCGGCCTCGACACCGAGCGCGCCGCCGACGTCCTCGAGGCCATGGAGCCCGACGACGCCGCAGACCTGCTCGCCGACCTGCCGCCCGAGCAGGCCGAGACCCTCCTTCAGCTCATGGAGCCCGAGGACGCCGCCCCCCTGCGCCGGCTGCTGTCCTACGACGAGAACACCGCCGGCGGCATGATGACGACCGAGCCGGTCGTCCTCGGTCCCGAGGCCACGATCGCCGAGGCCCTCGCCATGGTGCGCCGCGAGGAACTGGCCCCGGCCCTCGCCTCGATGGTCTACGTGTGCCGCCCGCCGCTCGAGGTGCCCACCGGTCGCTACCTCGGCCTCGTGCACATCCAGCGGCTGCTGCGCGAACCGCCGCACGGCGCGGTCGGCAGCATCATCGACAAGGAGATGGAGCCGGTGCCGGCGAGCGCGTCGCTCGAGACCGTCACCCGCACCCTCGCGACGTACAACCTCGTGTCGCTGCCCGTCGTCGACGACGACGGACGCCTCATCGGCGCGGTCACCGTCGACGACGTCCTCGACCACATCCTCCCCGAGGACTGGCGTGAGGAGCGGCACGAGCTGGAGGTGCGCCCGTGAGCGAGCGAGCAGAGCGCCGCGGGGGCTCGCGGTCCGGACGCCTCGACGGCCGCGACAAGCTCGACAAGCTGGACCAGCCGCGCGAGCAGCGAGCCCGCCTGCTGACCGTGTCGTTCTCGCAGGAGGCGTTCGGCGTCCTGTCCGAGAAGTTCGCGCGCTTCATGGGCACCGCGCAGTTCCTCATCGGCATGACGATCTTCGTCGTCGCCTGGGTCGGCTGGAACCTCGTCGCGCCCCAGGGCCTCGTCTTCGACGAGTACCCGTTCATCTTCCTGACGCTGATGCTCAGCCTGCAGGCCTCCTACGCGGCACCGCTCATCCTCCTCGCGCAGAACCGGCAGGCCGACCGCGACCGCGTGGCCCTCGAGCAGGACCGCGCCCGCGACGAGCGCAACCTCGCCGACACCGAGTTCCTGACGCGTGAGGTCGCCTCGCTGCGCCTCGCCCTGCGCGAGCAGGCGACCCGCGACTTCGTCCGCTCCGAGCTGCGCAGCCTCCTCGACGAGCTCGAGGAGCGCGCGCTCGTGCGCCGCGTCGACGAGCCGGCTGCCCCGCACCACACCGAGTAGCCACCGGCCGGGTGTGTCGCGGTAGACACGGCCCGTGGTCGGGGGCCCCGCCGGCGCGACCTACGATGGAGCACATGTCCGTCCCCGCACTGCCGAGCCGTGACGCCCTGCTCACGGCGCTGTCGAAGGTCAACGACCCCGAGATCCGCAAGCCGATCACCGAGCTCGGCATGGTCAAGTCGGTCGAGATCGACGACGCCGGTGCGGTGGCCCTCGCCATCTTCCTCACCGTCTCCGGGTGCCCGATGAAGGACACCCTGACGAAGGACTCGACCAACGCGCTCCTCGCGGTCGAGGGCGTCACGGCCGTCGACGTCACCCTCGACGTCATGAGCGACGAGCAGCGTTCGGCCCTGCGCCAGCAGCTGCGCGGCGGCGCTCCGGAGAAGGAGATCCCCTTCGCCAAGCCGAACAGCCTGACGCGCGTCTACGCCGTGGCCTCGGGCAAGGGCGGCGTCGGCAAGTCGTCGGTCACCGTCAACCTCGCGGCCGCGATGGCCGAGCAGGGCCTTCGCGTCGGCGTCGTCGACGCGGACGTCTACGGCTTCTCGGTGCCGCGCATGCTCGGCGTCGAGCAGCGCCCGACGCAGGTCGACGAGATGATCCTGCCGCCGATCAGCCACGACGTGAAGGTCATCTCGATCGGCATGTTCGTGCCCGGCAACCAGCCCGTCGTGTGGCGTGGCCCGATGCTGCACCGGGCCCTGCAGCAGTTCCTCGGCGACGTCTTCTGGGGCGACCTCGACGTCCTGCTGCTCGACCTGCCGCCCGGCACCGGCGACATCGCCATCTCGGTGGCCCAGCTCATCCCGACCGCCGAGATCCTCGTCGTCACGACGCCGCAGCAGGCGGCCGCCGAGGTCGCCGAGCGCGCCGGCTCGATCGCCCTGCAGACCCACCAGCGGATCGCCGGCGTCATCGAGAACATGAGCTGGCTCGAGCTGCCCGACGGCACCCGCCAGGAGATCTTCGGCTCCGGCGGCGGCAAGGCCGTGGCCGACTCGCTGAGCCGCAGCATCGGCGCCCCGGTCGAGCTGCTCGGCCAGATCCCCCTCGACACCCGTCTGCGCGAGGGGGGCGACGCCGGCACCCCGGTCGTCCTCGGCGCCCCCGACTCGGCCGCCGGCGTCGCGCTGCGCGGCATCGCCCGTGGCCTGGCGAACCGGGCCCGCGGGCTCGCGGGCCGCTCGCTCGGCCTCTCCCCCGTCGGCCGCTGACCCTCACCCGTCGAGAGGCCACCTTCGGCGCCGCCCCACCCGTCGAGAGGCCACCATTCGTGGCCTCTCGAGGTTTCCGGGGGCCGCCCGTCGTGGCCTTTCGACGGGTGAGGGTGGGGTGCGTCAGGCCAGCGACTCGACCCAGGCCCGGTGCAGGCCGGCGAACCGCCCCGAACCGGCCTCGATGAGCTCGCCCGGCGTGCCGTCCTCGACGATCCGCCCGTGCTCCATGACGAGCACCCGGTCGGCGATCTCGACCGTCGAGAGCCGGTGGGCGATGACGATGGCCGTGCGCCCGGCGAGGATCGTCTGCAGCGCCTGCTGGACGAGCCGCTCCGAGGGGATGTCGAGCGAGGACGTGGCCTCGTCGAGGATGAGCACCGCCGGGTCGGCGAGGAAGGCCCGCGCGAAGGCGACGAGCTGGCGCTGGCCGGCGCTGAGCAGGCCGCCGCGGTTCGACACCGGGGTCGCGTAGCCCTCCGGCAGGGCCGAGATGAACTCGTGCGCCCCGAGCGATCGCGCCGCCAACTCGACCTGCTCGTCGGTGGCGTCGGGACGACCGAACCGGATGTTGTCGGCGACGGTGCCGCTGAACAGGTAGTTCTCCTGGGTCACCATGACGACCGCGCGGTGCAGGTCCTCGGAGGTGACGCGTCGCAGGTCGGTGCCGTCCAGGCTGACCTCGCCCCCGGTGGGGTCGTAGAAGCGCGTGGCCAGCTTGGCCAGGGTGGTCTTGCCGGCGCCCGTGGTGCCGACGAGGGCGAGGGTCTGGCCGGCGGGGACCGTGAGGTCGAGGTCGGGCAGCACCGGGGTGCCCGGCACGTACTCGAACCGGACGTGGTCGAAGCGCACCTCGCCGCGCGCGCCGGTGAGCGGCACGGGGTCGGTGGGCTCGGGCACGTCGGGCTCCTCCTCGAGCACGCCCGACAGCTTCTCCAGGGCGGCCGAGGCCGACTGGAAGGTGTTGTAGAACTGCGAGATCTCCATCATCGGCTCGAAGAACTGGCGCAGGTAGAGCAGGAACGCCGCGAGCACGCCGACCGTGACCTCACCGTGGTAGGCGAGGTAGCCGCCGTAGAGCAGCACGATGCCGATGGTGATGTTGCCGATGAGCCGGATGCCCGGCATGAACCACGCGACGAGCCGGAACGCGACGAGGTTGGCCTGCCGGTACTGGTCGTTGACGTCGTCGAAGATCTCCTGGTTGCGCGGCTCGCGGCGGAAGGCCTGGACGGCGCGGATGCCGTTCATCGACTCGACGAAGTGGACGATGACGAGCGCGACCTTCTCGCGGGTGGCGCGGTAGCTGCGCGCCGACGCCTTGCGGAACCAGTTGGTCAGCCACGCGAGGAACGGGCCGCAGAGCAGCGCGACGAGGCCGAGCTTGACGTCGAGGACCAGGAGCAGCACCGAGGTGCCGACGAGGGTCAGCGCCGCCGTGACGAGGCCGTCGAAGCCGGTCTCGAGCATCTCGTAGATGGCGTCGACGTCGGAGGTCTGCCGCGAGATGACGCGCCCGGAGGTGTAGCGGTCGTGGAAGGCCGGGCTGAGGCGCTGGAAGTGCCGGAAGACGCGGCGTCGGATCGACAGGAGGATGTCCTGGCCGATGCGCCCCGAGCGCACGAGGAAGAGGTTGCGGGCGACCGCCTGGGTGATCGTCGCGAGGAGCACGAGCCCGACGATCACGAGCAGCGGGCCGAGGTCGTCCGAGGCCGTGATCGGCGGGATGCCGACGTCGATGCCCTCCTTGACGAGGTACGGGATGGCGAGGCGGGCCGCGTTCTCGACGACGACGACGACCATGAGCCAGCCGAGCGCCCGGCGCCACGGCCGGAGCACGTCGGCGAGCAGCCGCCGCGACCGGCCCGCGAGGCGGGCGGAGGTCTCGGCGGTCAGCTCGCCCTCGATCTCGTCGGAGGCGACGCCGCGCCAGTCCTGCTGGGCGTTGGTGCTGGTGCTGGTGCTGGTCTTGGTGCTGGTGGGCGTGCTCATGCCGGCACCCCCTCGGAGGAGTCGCGCTCGGGGACCGGGTCGGCGGCGAGCAGGTCGCGGTAGGCCGGCACGGAGTCGAGCAGCTCGCGGTGCGTGCCGACGTGGGTGATGGTGCCGTCCTGGAGGAGGGCGACGCGGTCGGCGAGCAGCACCGTGGACGCGCGGTGGGCCACGATGAGCCCGGTGGTGTCGGACAGCACGCGCGACAGCGCCTCCTCGACGAGCTTCTCGGTGTGGACGTCGAGCGCCGACAGGGTGTCGTCGAGGACGAGGACCGCCGGGCGCGACAGGACGGCGCGGGCGAGCGCGAGGCGCTGGCGCTGGCCGCCGGACAGCGACATGCCCTGCTCGCCGATGCGGGTGTCGAGGCCCCACGGCAGGTCGTGGACGAAGCCGGCCTGGGCGATCTCGAGCGCGGCGAGGACCTCCTCGTCGCTCGCGTCGACCCGCCCGAGGGTGACGTTCTCGCGGGCGCTCATCGAGAAGAGGGTCGGCTCCTCGAAGGCCGTGGCGACGAGGCTGCGCAGCGCGGCGAGGTCGAGGTCGCGCACGTCGACGCCGTCGATGGTGATGCGGCCGCCGGTGACGTCGAAGAGGCGCGGCACGAGCGAGGTCAGGGCCGTCTTGCCGGTGCCCGTGGCCCCGACGAGGGCGAGGGTCTGGCCGGGGGGCAGGTCGAGGTTGACGTCGCGCAGCACCGGCTGGTCGGGGGCGTCGGGGAAGGCGAAGTCGACGTGCTCGAAGCGCAGGTGGCCCCGACGCGGCCGGGCGGCGTGCTCGCCGGAGACGATGTCGGGCTCGGTGTCGAAGATCTCGAGCACGCGGGCGGCGGCGGTCATGGCCTCCTGGGCCATCGCGAGGATGACGCCGAGCGAGGACACCGGCCACACGAGCGAGAGCATGAGGGTGATGAAGGCGACGAGCTCGCCGGGCGTCAGCGCGCCCCGGCCGACGCCGATGGCGCCGAGCAGCAGGACGACGACGACGGCGAGGTTGGGGATGACCTCGAGGAAGGTCCAGAACTTCGCCGACAGGCGCACCTTGTCCATGCTGGTGGCGCGCAGCTCGAGGGAGGCGGCGTCGTAGCGCCCGGCGACGTGGTCGCTGCGGCCGAAGGACTTGATGACGCGGATGCCGACGGCTCCCTCCTCGGCCTGCGTGGCGAGGTCGCCCTGCTGGTCCTGGACCTGGCGCGAGATGACGACGTAGGCCTTCTCGAACCGCATGGAGAGCCAGATGATCGGCACCGACACGGCCGCGACGACGAGCCCGAGCGGCCAGTACATCGACAGCAAGACGCCGGTGACGACGGCGAGCTGGAGCACGTTGACGACGAGGAAGAGCAGCCCGAACCCGCTGAACCGGCGGATCGCCGACAGGTCGGTCGTGGCGCGCGAGAGCAGCTGGCCCGACTGCCACCGGGTGTGGAAGCTCATCGGCAGCGCCTGGAGCCGCTCGTAGAGGTCGCGCCGCAGGTCGGTCTCGAGGCCGAGGACGGCGTTGGACTGCACCCACCGGCGCAGGAAGATCAGGACCGCCTCGAGGACCCCGAGGCCGAGGGCGAGCAGCCCGAGCGGCAGGACCGGGCCGAGCTCGTGGCGGGAGATCGGCCCGTCGATGATGGCGCGCGTCACGAGGGGCAGCGCGATGGACAGCCCGACGCCGGCGAGCGAGGCGGCGAACATGACGAGCAGGGCCCATCGGTGCGGCCGCAGGTAGCCCCGCAGACGCCAGAGGGACCGGACGGAGGCAGGCGGGTGCGAGGCGGGTTCGTGAGGCATCAAGGGGTGACGATAACCCCCGCCACCGACACCCGATGCCTCTGGGTCAGATTCTTTCGCGCGTCGCGCCCGGGGACGGGCTCAGGTGGCGTCGGCGTCCCACGGCGTCGGCTTGGACGGGTCGTGGCCGCGGGGCGCGCTGACCGGCTTGTCCGGCTCGACCTCGGCCTCCTCGGCCGGGGAGTTCAGGGCGTCGCGGACGATCTTGCGCGGGTCGTACTGGCGCGGGTCGTAGGCCCGCCAGTCGATGTCGGAGAACTCCGGACCCATCTCGTCCTTGAGCTGCTCCTTGGCCCGGTCGGCCATGGCGCGCGCCTGCCGGACGAACCGGCCGAACTTCGCGGCGTACTCCGGGAGGCGCTCCGGCCCCAGGACGATGACGGCGAGGACGCCGAGCAGGAGCAGCTCCCACCCGTTGATGTCGAACACTCTTCCTCGCTTCCCTGCAGGCCGGCGCGGGTCATCATACGGAAGCGCGCCGGGAACCGGCTCACTTGTCCGGCTCGGCCTCGAGCGTCATCTGCAGGTCGGTCTGCTTGCCGTCGCGCAGCACCCTGAGCGTGACCGTGTCACCGACCGCACGAGCACGGATCCCGACGATGAGCTGGTCGGGCGTACGGATGCGCTTGCCCTCGAACGCGATGATGACGTCGCCCGGCTTGATGCCGGCCTTGTCCGCGGGACCTCCCGCGGTCACGGCGCGGGGGGTGTCATCGACCTCGGCGCCCTCACCGGCGAAGGTGCGGCTCAGCGCGACGCCGATGATCGGGTGGGTCGCCTTGCCCGTGGCGATGAGCTGGTCGGCGGTGCGCCGGGCCTGGTCGCTCGGGATGGCGAAGCCGAGGCCGATGCTGCCACCGGTCGAGCCGCTCGTGCCGGGCACCCGCGCGATCGCCGAGTTGATGCCGATGACCTGGCCGTTCATGTCGAGCAGCGGGCCGCCGGAGTTGCCCGGGTTGATCGCTGCGTCGGTCTGGATGGCGTTGATGTACGACGACTCGGTGCCCTCGCCCGGGGTCACCGGGCGGTTGAGCGCGCTGACGATGCCGGTGGTCACCGTCTGGTCGAGCCCGAGCGGCGCACCGACGGCGATGACCTGGTCGCCGACGACGACCTGGTCGGACCGGCCGAGCGTCAGCGGCGTCAGGTCGGTGCGGTCGATCTTGATGACGGCGAGGTCGTAGGAGGCGTCCTTGCCGACGACGGTGGCCTTGGCGGTGTCGCCGTTGCTCAGCACGACGTCGATGCTGCCGCTCGCCGCGGACACGACGTGGTTGTTCGTCAGGATGTGCCCCTTGCGGTCCAGGACGAACCCGGAGCCGGTGGCCGAGCCCTCGCTGCCGCCGTCGACCTTGATCGTCACGACGCTCGGCAGCGCGGTCGCCGCGATGTTGGCGACGCTGCCGGCGGGCCGCACCGTGGCGCCGATGCCCGGGGTGGGCAGCGTCGAGCCGCCCGTCAGGGAGACGTTGTCGCCCAGCAGGTGCCCGGCGGCGCCGCCGACGACCGCCGAGAGCAGGCACAGCCCCGCCACGGCCGCCACGAGGACGCCGCGACGCCGCAGCGGCCGGACCGGCGCACCTCCGGGCCCGTGACCGGTGGCCGGGGGCTCTCCCTCGGCGGGAGCGAGCGGAACCGTGACGGGTGCGCCGGTGGGGGCGGCCCAGTAGCCGCTGCTCGAGGCGGCTGCCGTGGCTCCCGTGGCGCCCTCGGCGCCGCTCGACGCTGACGACGCTGACGACGCGGTCGACTCGCCCGAGGCGGGGCCGACCGGCCCGGCGGATGCTGCGGGCGGCGCGTACGACGCGCGGTGGGCCTCCTCGGCCTCCGCGTCGGCGCGGTCGCTGCCCCACGTGGCGTCGGCCCGGGCGGGCACGCCCGGACCGTCGGCCGGGTGCTCGCCGCCGAAGACGTCGAACCAGGCGTCGGAGTCCGACTCGTCACCGGCGGACGCCTCGGGAGCGCCCGAGGCAGCGCCCGAGACGGCAGGGGCGGCGGGCGACTCTGGGATCTGCTGGGTGTCGCGCAGGTCGATGATGCCGGTGCGCTCCCCCGTGGGGCGCGGGTCGGCGGCTCCCTCGACGGGCTCGGGAGCACCGGGGTGCTCGGGCTGCTCGGGGTCGGGCCTGCGCGGCTCGTCGCTCATGGCGTCGATTCTGCCGAACCCGTGCCGGAGTAGCGCACCAGGCCCACCTGCGGGGCGCGGTTGACGACGCGGCTCGTGACGACCCAGTACGGCACGGTGACCGGGCCGAGCCGGCTCGTGAGCGAGGCGTCAGGGCCCGACGCGGAGCCGGAGCCCCCGGACGTGGACCGGCTCACCGTCAGGGCGGTCATGCCGCCGCTCAGGGAGCTCGGACCGGTGCCGAAGCTCGCGACGGGGACGCGCGAGGTGGGCAGGCGCGTACCGCCCGGGACGGGCGAGACGGCCAGGCCCCACGCGGCGGCGACCGACGCGCCGGCGGCGATCGAGGCCACGACCGCGGCACGCATCGGCGAGCGGTGCAGCGCCGGCGCGCCCGGGTGGACGGTCGGGACGGGGTCGTAGCTCGGCAGGGCGCCGCGCAGCCCCATCGGGGGCAGCGGGATGCGGGGGCCGTGGTCGCGATCGGGCTCGGCGGTCGGGCCCGTGGCGGCGAGGCCGAGCAGGGCCGAGCGCAGCGACGTCGGCACACCGGTGTCGGAACGGAGGGCGGCGACGATGCGTCGCTCCCGCTCGACCGTGTCGCGGCACGACAGGCAGCACACGAGGTGCTTGTCGTAGAGATGCAGCATCGCCGGCGGCAGGGCCCGGTCCACGTAGGCGCGCACGTAACCTCGCAGGTGCGGCGTCACGGGTTCACCTCCAGGCGGTTCGGGGTCGGGGCGGGCATCGGGTGGGCGGTCGGTCGGGGGCGGTCGGTAGGGGCCGCTGGTCAGCGGGTGCCGGCCGCGACGCGTCGGCCGGGCAGGCGCAGGCCGGCGCGGGCCGTCTTGGCGGGCTTGGTGGTGGGTGCGGCGACGGCGTCGGGGGCGCGGTGGGCCAGGGCCTCACGCAGCTGGGCGCGTCCACGGTGGATCCGCGAGCGGACGGTGCCGAGCTTGACCCCGAGGGTCGCGCTGATCTCCTCGTAGGACAGGCCCTCGATGTCGCACAGGACGACGGCCGCGCGGAACTCCGGCGCGAGCGCGTCGAGGGCGCGCTGGACGTCGTCGTCGAAGCGGGCGTCGTGGTAGGTCTGCTCCGGCCCCTTCTCGTAGCTCGGCAGGCGGCCGGCGGCGTCCTCGGGCAGCGCGTCGAAGCGGATCCGCTGCTTGCGACGCATCTTGTCGAGGAAGACGTTCGTCGTGATGCGGTGCAGCCAGCCCTCGAACGTGCCGGGCTGGTAGGAGTGGAGCGAGCGGAAGACCCGGACGAAGACGTCGTGGGTGAGGTCCTCGGCGTCGTGCGGGTTGCCCGTGAGGCGGTAGGCCAGGCGGTAGACGCGCGCGGAGTGCTGCTCGACGATCTCCTCCCACGTGGGAGGGGTCCACGTCGAGTCGGCCGGCGCCACCGTCGAGGTGGGCTGGGTGGACGTCACGCTGCTGGTCACGAGAGAGCCTGAGGCCTTTCAGAGGATCGGTTCAACGACGTGAACGCGCCGCGCCGCTGATTCGTTCCCCCTCACAGTGCCCGATCGCGCTGTCCGGCTACCAGCCGGAACCTGTGCGCACGCTGTGAGACGGGCACGGCCAAGCGGTGCCGAACGCGTCGGGCCGGGGTCGACGCGCCCGCGGGCACCGCGCGCCTCACGCCTCGGCGGCACCCCGGCCACCTGCCGTGCCGCGGGCGCCCTGCTCGCTCGCGTCGTCGGGGACGGCCTCGTGGTGGCGCAGCCCCGGCGTCCGTTCCCGCTCCTTCATCTCCGCCTCGAACAGGTGGCGCCGGCCGCCGACGAGGCGCTCGCGCGCCTCCCGCTCGAACCGTCGGAAGGTCGCGTAGTAGCCGTCGTCGTACTCCTCGATGACCTGGAAGGTCCAGCGGCCCTCGAGGACGTTGCGCCCGACGAGCTCGCGGTCGATGCGGTCGGCGAGCTCGCAATGGCCTGCGTCGCGGAGCAGGTCGACGGCCTCCCCGAGGGCGAGGTCGGCCGTGCCCGTGAGCCGGTGGAACCCGTAGAGGTGGCCGCGCGCGTCCTCGATGACCTCGAGGGCCTCCGAGAGCTTGCCCAGCGCCTCGACGGTCGCGTCGTCGACACCGGCCGGGCGACGGTGCTCGTCGGTGGGCCGGTCGGCGTCCGGGGGCGTCGTCGGCAGGTCCGTGTCGTCCATGCCCGCACCATAGGCACGCCGGGCCGCGGCTCGCCCGGATTACGACGTGCCCGCCGCAGTAGGGTTGCGGCCATGAGTTCGCAGAAGGTCGCCGCGTGGTCGCACGCCGAGGAGTTCGTCGCCCCGAGCGAGCACGTCGAGCAGGCCCGCCTGCGCGGCGAGGAGCTCGGCGCCCGGCCCGTCGGCAACGGGGTCGGCGCGACCCTCCAGGTGCTGGCCGCCGCCACCGGCGCCAAGGCCGTCATGGAGGTCGGCACCGGCGCGGGCGCGTCCGGCCTGTGGCTCCTCGGCGGCATGCCGGCCGACGGCGTCCTCACGACGATCGACCTCGACACCGAGCACCAGCGCGCCGCCCGCGACGCCTTCTCGGCCGCCGGCGTGGCCCACCAGCGCACCCGCGTCATCGCCGGTCGCGCCCTCGACGTCCTGCCCCGGATGACCGACGCCGCCTACGACCTCGTCGTCGTCGACGCCGACAAGGAGGAGTACCCCGACTACGTCGAGCAGGCCGCGCGCCTGCTCCGCCCCGGGGGCACCCTCGTGCTCACGTGGTCCGACGACGAGTCCGACCCCGCCCGGCGCGACCCGGAGACCCGCACGCTGCGCGAGGTCGGGCGCACCATGCGCGACCACGACCGCTTCACCGTCGCGCTCCTGCCGGTGAGCGACGGCCTGCTCGTCGCCGTCAAGGGCTGACGCGCGGGCCGTCACGCCCGCCACACCCTTCCCGTCAGGCACCTCCCGCCACCCTGCGGGGGCACGTGCGCCCACCCCTCGGACGCCGCGCCGGTGGACGTTCCGGGACGTACCCGGACAGACCGCCCCCGGGTGTCCGGGATGTCGGCGTCGACCCGTCTGCGGGCGCCCCGTGAGGGCTAGCCTTGGCCTCCTCACGGTTCGTTCTGCTGCCGGGCCAGGCCCGGCTCGCCACACGAGACGGGCGCGCATGAGCACGATCGAGCAACCCTCCACCCCATCGGCCGGGGGCCCCGGCGCACGACCTCCGCTCACCCCCGACCGGCCCGCGCCGGCCGAGGGACCCGATCGCCCCGCGGCCCAGGGCCAGGCCCAGCGCCAGGGCCCGACGGCGCGCGACCTCGCCGAGGCCGCCCGCGCGGCCGGTACGGCGAGCGCCGACCGTGGGCACCGTCCCGGACGCCTGGCCCGCCGGACGCGTCCGGCGCCGTCCCGCGGGGGTCGTGACGCGTCGCCGACGGCCGCACCGCCCGCGCCGCTGACCGCCGAGGCCTTCACCGACGAGGGCCTCCTCGGCCGGGAGCGCGCCACCGCCCGCACCGGCTGGCGTCGCCGGGTGACGACGGTCACCGGGGGCCGGGTCGCCCCGGGTCCGGGCGCGGCCGAGCGGCGCCGGGACGCGCTCGAGTCACGCGTCCGCGCCCCCATCGAGGGCACCCGGCGCATCGTCGTCATGAGCCGCAAGGGCGGCGTCGGCAAGACGACCGTCACCGTCGGGCTGGGCGCGACCTTCGCCCAGGGCCGCGGCGACCGGGTCGTGGCCGTCGACGCCAACCCCGACGCCGGCAACCTCGCCCGGCGCATCGCCGGCGACTGCCCCCGCACCATCACCGACCTGCTGTCCGACGTCGACGCCATCGACACCGTCGGGGCGATGCGGCGCTACACCTCGCAGTGCCACGAGTCGCGCCTCGAGGTGCTCGCCTCCGACGACGACGCGAGCATCAGCCAGGCCCTCGACCGCCCGGCCTACCGGCGCGTCGTGTCACTGCTCGACGTCTACTACAACCTCGTCCTGCTCGACACCGGCACCGGCATCCTCGACAGCGCCAACCAGGGCCTCATCGCCGAGGCCGACCAGCTCGTCCTCGTCCTGCGCCCGGCCCTCGACGGCGCCCGGGCCGGCGCCCAGACCCTCGACTGGCTCGACGCGCACGGCTTCGGCGACCTCGTGTCCTCGGCGGTCGTCGTCGTCAACGCCGTCACCCACCCCGGCGAGCCGGCGGTCATGGCGATCACCGAGCACTTCTCCGGTCGCTGCGCGCACGTGTCCCACATCCCGTGGGACCCCGCCCTCGAGACCGGCGGTCGCACGCTGCTCTCGCGCCTCTCACCGCCGACGCGTGAGGCGTTCCTCGACGTCGCGGCCGCCGTGGCCGACCGCTTCGGCGTCGCCGTCCCCTGACCCCCGGCCGGACCGCGCTCCCCCGGCCGGGACGCACGACGGCCCCCGACCTACAGGTCGGGGGCCGTCGGAGCCCGGGGCGAGGATCCCTCGCCGGACGGCGTCAGCTGACGCCGTCGCACCCCTGGATGGCGTCGCGCAGAGCCGCAGCCTCGTCGGGAGTCATCTCGACGACGAGCCGGCCGCCGCCCTCGAGGGGCATTCGCAGGACGATGCCGCGACCCTCCTTGACGACCTCCAGCGGTCCGTCTCCGGTCCTCGGCTTCATTGCTGCCATGGTTCCCCTTCCCTAGGAATCCTCGCGCTTTGGTCCCATTATTCCGTGTCTCGATTCCGAGACCTAATCCGGGACGTGACGAACCGCACGTGGGGCCGCCCGACCTACCGCGGCAGGCCCCGATGGGACAGAGTGACGCCCATGACCGCACCCCAGGACGACCAGACCCCCGACGCCGCCGCGGGCGTCCGCGCCGCAGCCGGAACCGACGCCCCCGGCCCCCTCGTCGTCGAGGTGGACGGCGGCGTGGCGTGGGTGCGGCTCGCCCGCCCCGACGCCATGAACGCCCTCGACGAGGCCCTCAAGGACGCCCTCGTCGAGGCCCTCGAGTCGCTCGCCGCCGACGAGACCGTCCGCTGCGTCGTGCTCACCGGCACCGGCCGGGCCTTCTGCGTCGGGCAGGACCTCAAGGAGCACGTGCGCAGCCTCGCCGACGAGAGCGCGACGCTCGCGACGACGGTGACCCGGCACTACAACCGGATCGTCACCGCGCTCGCGACGATGAACAAGCCGGTCCTCGCCGCCCTCAACGGTGTCGCCGCCGGGGCCGGCCTCAGCTTCGCGCTGGCCTGCGACGTGCGGGTCGCGGCCGACACCGCCGGGCTCAACACCTCGTTCGCCGGGATCGCGCTGTCGTGCGACTCCGGGGCCTCGTGGTCGCTGCCGCGCCTCGTCGGCACGGCCCGCGCCAAGGACCTGCTGATGTTCCCGCGGACCGTCGGGGCGCAGGAGGCGCTGGAGCTGGGGCTGGTCAACCGCGTCGTGCCGGCCGCCGAGCTCGAGGGCACCGTGCGCGAGCTCGCCAGCACCCTCGCCGCCGGGCCCACGCTGGCCTACGGCTCGATCCGGCGGGCCGTGGCCTTCAGCGCCACCGCACCCCTGGCGGACGCCCTGGCCAACGAGGCCGAGCTCATGGCCTACACGGGGCACAGCGTCGACCACCGCGCGGCGGTCGACGCGTTCCTGGCCAAGGAGAAGCCGGTCTACACCGGCCGCTGAGGCCCGTGACCCCGCCGTGGCCGGCCGGTCACGGCGGGTAGTCGCCGTTCGGCGAGGGCACGTACCGCCAGAGGATGTCGGTCCAGTACCACTGGCCCACGACGAAGAGGACGAACAGGGGTCCGGCGCGCAGCAGCAGCCGGGTCCACGTCGTGCCCCGTCGGTCCTGCCAGCCGGTGCCGGTGACGACGGCGAGCAGCGGGAAGAGCGGCACGAGGTAGCGGAAGATGCTCGTGAACGGGTCGAGCACCGCCGCGAGGTAGGCCGGGTAGGCCAGCGACCAGGTGCGCAGCTCGGCGCCGAGCGCCTTCGCCCAAGGGCCGGCGACGAGCGCGACGATCGCGATCGGCACGACCCAGAGGAGCACCGGCCCCCACGTGTCGCCGAAGACGTACCGGGCCATGCCGGCCCACGGCGTGAACGGCTCGACGGTGCCCGAGCCGCGCCACGAGCCCATGGTGCGGGTGTACGCGTCGCGCTCCCCGGTGGCCCACCACGCGATCGCTGGCCAGAGGAACCCGGCCACGCCGCACGCCACGAGGGAGGTCAGGCCGGCGGCGTACTCCCCGCGTGACACCGGACGCTCCCCGCGGGCGCGCCAGCGCAGCCACAGCGCCACAAGGGTCACGACGCCGAGCGGCACCGCGACCGGGCGCGTCAGGCCGAGCAGGACGGCCACACCCGCGGCGACGAGCCAGCGCTCGCGGGCGAGGGCGTAGAGGTAGCCGACGAGCAGCAGCATCGCCGGGGCCTCGGTGTAGGCCAGCTGGAGGGTGACCGACGCCGGGAAGCTGGCCCACAGCAGGACGACCGCGAGCGCCGCCCGGTCGCCGATGCGGTCGCGCAGGAGCAGCCCCATGAGCACCGCGGCGCCGAACCCGCACAGCAGGGCGATCGTCGAGCCGGCCGCGGGGAAGGACAGGCCGGTGGCCATGAGGGCTCGCGAGGCGTACGGGAACAGGGGGTAGAAGGCCCACGCGTTCTGCCGCACGGCCCCGAGCTCGTCGACCGGCAGCTGCGAGGGGTACCCGTCGAGGGCGATGGTCTGGTACCACTGCCCGTCCCACAGCGCCGTGAAGGGGAAGAAGGTGACCGGGACGTCGTCCCCGCCCGTCATGCCGGTCGGCACCTGGTGGCGCATGACGAGCAGCAGGATCGTCGTCGTGACGACCCGCGCCAGGGCGTAGAGCCCCAGCACCCACCCGACGAACGCCCGGCGGGACAGGCTCGGGGCGAGGTCCCTCATGCGGTGCGGCTGTCCTTCACCGCGGTCGGCTCGACCTCCGGCTCCGCCGGCTCAGCGGGCTCAGCGGGCTCCGTGGGCTCGGCCGGCTCCGTCTGGTCGGCCGGCTCGGTCTGGTCGGCCGGCTCGGTCTGGTCGGCCGGCTCGGTCTGGTCGGCCAGCTCGGTGGCCTCGGCGGGCTCGGCTTCGTCGGGCCCACCGCGTGCGGCCCCGCCGCGGAGCACGGCGATCTGCTCGTCCTTCTCGCGCAGCTCGCGCCGGAGCCGGTCGACGACGCCGTCGACCTGGCTCATCCGGTAGCCGCGGGCCGAGACGTCGAAGACGAGGTCGTCGAAGTCGTCGTCGGCGATGGGCTCCTCGGGCAGCGGCTCGTGCGCCAGCGACGCCGTGGGGCGGCCAAGGCCACCACCGGCCAGGCCGAGGATCATCGCGACGACCGCGCACACGACGACGACGCCGACGAGCAGGATGAGCCACTTCACGACGCGGCCCCCTCGTCCTCGGTGCGGACGTCTCCCTCGTCGGACGGCGTCGGGCGGGTCTGCTCGGGCTCCTCGAAGGCGCGGATGGCCCGGACGGCCTCCGCGGGGTCGTCGGTGACGATGAGACGGTCGAGGTCGGCCGGCGAGATCATTCCCTGCCCGAGCACGGTGCCGCGCAGCCACTCGAGCAGCCCGGACCAGTACGCCGCGCCCATGAGCACGACGGGGAACTCGGTGACCTTCTGCGTCTGGGCGAGGGTCAGCGCCTCGAAGAGCTCGTCGAGGGTGCCGTAGCCGCCCGGAAGGACGATGAAGCCTCGCGAGTACTTGAGGAACATGACCTTGCGGGCGAAGAAGTACCGGAAGTTGATGCCGAGGTCGACGTACTCGTTGAGGCCGGTCTCGAACGGCAGCTCGATGCCCAGGCCCACCGACGTGCCACGGGCGTCGTACGCGCCGCGGTTGGCGGCCTCCATCGCCCCTGGGCCGCCGCCGGTGATGACGGCGTAGCCGGCCTCGACGAGCCGCCGGCCGACCTCGACGCCCATCGCGTACGCGGGGTCGTCGACGCCCGTGCGGGCCGAGCCGAAGACGGCGACCGCGGGCCCGAGCTCGGCCAGCGAGCCGAAGCCCTCGACGAACTCGGACTGGATCCGCATGACGCGCCACGGGTCGGCGTGCAGCCAGTCGGTGCGCTGCGGCGTCTGGAGGAGCCGCTGGTCGGTGGTCGTCGGGGGCACCTGCCCCCGGCGCAGGGTGACCGGGCCGGTCTGGCGCCGGGTCTCGGCGCGACCGCCCGGCCTCGAGGCCGGCGCGGCCGGACGCGTCGGCGTCGGCTCGTCGGCGGAGGCGTGCTCGTCGTCAGTCACAGCGTCACCCTACGTGCCGGTGCCGTGCGCGGACGCGTCAGCCGAGCCAGCGCAGCAGCGCGGCCTCGGCGTCGACGTACTGGGCCACCGGACAGTGCTCGTCGTCCATGTGGGCCAGGTTCGGGTCGCCGGGGCCGAAGTTGACGGCCGGGATGCCGAGCGCGGTGAACCGCGCGACGTCGGTCCAGCCCTCCTTGGCGTCGACGGGCGCGCCGAGCGACTCGACGAACGCCTTCGCCGCGGGCAGCTGCAGACCGGGGCGCGCGCCGTCGGCGGCATCGCCCAGGGTCACCTCGAAGCCCTCGAAGACGTGCTGGACGTGGGCGAACGCCTCGGTGGAGTCCTTGTCGGGGGCGTACCGGTAGTTGACGGTGACGGTGCACCGGTCCGGGATGACGTTGCCGGCGATGCCACCGGTGATGCCGACCGCCTGCAGCGCCTCGTGGTAGTCGAGACCGTCGACGGTGATCGTCTCGGCCTCGTAGGCGGTGAGGCGCGACAGCACGGTGGCGGCGTCGTGGATGGCGTTGTGCCCCTTCCACGGCCGGGCCGAGTGCGCGGCCGTGCCGGTCGTCGTCACCTCGGCGCGCAGCGTGCCCTTGCAGCCACCCTCGATGGCGCCGTTGGTCGGCTCGAGGAGCACGGCGAAGTCGCCGGCGAGCAGGTCGGGGCGGTTCTGCCCCACCCGAGCCAGGCCGTTGTACTTCCCGTCGATCTCCTCGCACTCGTAGAAGAGGAAGGTGAGGTCGCGGTTCGGCTCGGCCAGCTGGGCGGCGATGCGGAGCATGACGCCGACGCCGCCCTTCATGTCGACGGTGCCGCGGCCCCAGAGGTCGTCGCCCACGCGTCGGGTGGGCAGGTTGGGCTCGACCGTGAGCGGCACGGTGTCGATGTGACCGGCGAGCACGACGCGCTCGGCGCGGCCGAGGTCGGTGCGGGCCACGACGGTGTTGCCGTCGCGGACGACCTCGAGGTGGGCCAGCGGTCGCAG
Source organism: Intrasporangium flavum (assembly GCF_001956915.1). Lineage (GTDB taxonomy): Bacteria > Actinomycetota > Actinomycetes > Actinomycetales > Dermatophilaceae > Monashia > Monashia flava. The sequence continues at coordinate 98,568 of NZ_MLJO01000016.1, forward strand.
CGCCGCCTCGATCGCGTCGGCGAGGGACTGCTCGTCCTGGCTCACCGACTCGATGTCGCAGATCGCGGCGACGAGCGAGGTGACGTCGCTCGACAGGTCGAGCGACGGGGCCGTCGGCCCGGCGGTCGGCCCGTCCTTCCGCACGGCGGTCGGCTCGGCGGTCACAGGCTCGGTGGACGGCGTCGGCTGCGGCATACCCGGAAGGCTAGCGGGGCGGCTGCCCGCCAGCCGGACGGGCCGGCGCTCGGGTTTCGACCAGCGGGCGGCGCGGCCCTATCCTTTCGCGCATGTCGGAGCGCAGCGCATGGGGACACGGACTGACGACGATCACGGACGGCGGGCAGGTGCTCGACACGTGGTTCCCCGAGCCGGCGCTGGGCGCCCGGCCGGCCGACGCGGGCACGCCCGCGGGGCTCGCCTCCCTCGCCGGTGAGGACACCGTGCGCCGCGTCCGCACCGAGGTGCGGCTCGTCGAGATCGACCTCGACGCCGCCCCGGCCGACGCCCCCGACGCCTACCTGCGCCTGCACCTGCTCTCGCACTGCCTCGTGGCGCCGAACACCGTCAACCTCGACGGCGTCTTCGGGGTCCTGCCGAACGTCGTGTGGACGAGCGTCGGCGCCTGCCCGGTCGAGGGCTTCGAGCAGACCCGGATGCGGCTGCGCACCTCGGGCCGGCACGTCGCGGTCTACGGCATCGACAAGTTCCCGCGGATGACCGACTTCGTCGTCCCGGCCGGCGTGCGCATCGCCGACGCCGACCGCGTCCGCCTCGGCGCCCACCTCTCGCCGGGCACGACGGTCATGCACGAGGGCTTCTGCAACTTCAACGCCGGCACGCTCGGCACCTCGATGGTCGAGGGCCGCATCGTGCAGGGCGTCGTCGTCGGCGACGGCTCCGACATCGGGGCGGGCGCCTCGATCATGGGCACGTTGTCGGGCGGCGGCACGGAACGCGTCAGCATCGGTGAGCGTTGTCTCGTCGGAGCCAACGGCGGCATCGGGATCGCCCTCGGCGACGACTGCGTCGTCGAGGCCGGTCTCTACGTGACGGCGGGCACCAAGGTGACCCTCCCCGACGGCTCGGTCGTCAAGGCCCGCGAGCTGTCGGGGTCGAGCAACGTCCTGTTCATCCGCAACAGCGTGACCGGCGCCGTCGAGGCCCGCGACCGCGCGGGTACGGGCATCGCGCTCAACGCCGCGCTCCACGCCAACGACTGACCCCCGCAGCACCGACCGACGACCCACCGACGCCCGACCGACGCACCGACCGACGGACCGCACGACCCGGCGAGCGACGCCGACGACGACGAGGACCCCATGCCGACCCGCCAGCGCCCGACTCTCGCCGAGTCCCGCGCGCCCCGGCCCAGCGCCGCCCGACGCCGGCGGCGCTCGGTGGTCGTGCTCGTCGTCGTCGCGCTCCTGGCCACCGCGGCCTGGTTCGGGGCCCGGTTCCTCTACACGAGCGTCGTCAACCCGACCTGCACCATCACCGCGGGCGGCATGACCGAGACCTTCGACCCGGACCAGACCGCAAACGCCGCGCTCATCGCCGCCCTCGCCGTCAAGCGCGAGCTGCCGCCGCGGGCCGCGACCATCGCGCTGACGACGGCCTTCCAGGAGTCGAAGATCCGCAACCTGCGCTACGGCGACCGCGACTCCCTGGGCCTGTTCCAGCAGCGGCCGAGCCAGGGCTGGGGCACCGAGAAGCAGATCCTCGACATGGTCCACGCGACGAACGCCTTCTACGACGCGCTCGTGAAGTTCAAGGGCTACCAGACCGCCGACATCACGACCATCGCCCAGAAGGTCCAGCGCAGCGGCTTCCCCGAGGCCTACCGCGACCACGAGGGGCAGGGCCGGGTGCTCGCCTCGACGCTGACCGGGCACTCCCCCGCCGGGCTGACCTGCCGCCTCGACGCCGTCAAGACGAGCGTCGCCCCGGACCGGGTCGCGAGCGACCTCGCCGAGCAGATGGGCATCACCTCGGTGCGCACCGGCGAGGGGCGGGTCGTCGTCACGGCACCGAACGCGACGCTCGCCTGGGCCGTCGCGCACTGGGGCGTCGCCCGGGCCGAGCAGTACGGCGCCACCCGCGTCGCGATCGGCGACCGCGTCTGGGACCGCTCGAAGGGCGACGAGGGCTGGTCGGCGGGCTCGGCCGGCACCACGGTCACCATCACACTCGGCTGAGCCCGGTGGCGGCGCGTCAGCCGATGCCGGCGACCGCGTCGAGGTGCTGGAGCAGCTCGTGCGCGGCGAGCTCGACCTTCTTGTGGCGCCACTCGGCCGCGCGGTACACGCACGCGATGAGCCCGCTGCGGTGCACCCGGCGCAGGTCGCCGCAGACGAAGGCGTACCGGGCCTTGGTGCCCTCGTTGGCGCCCTCGGTCAGCCCGAGGTGCCACGACGCGTAGTCCTCCCACGAGTGCCGCTCGAGGTAGGCGTTCTGGGCCTCGGCGTCGGGCTGCACCTGACCCCAGTCGCTGTCGAGCACGTACTGCCGCCGGTCGATGCGCTCGCGCACCGCCGCCACCGCCGCGTCGTTGACCGTGTACGTCGCCATGCCCCCACCATGCCCCACCACACCGGCGACCGAACGAGTCGTTCGGTGCCGAACTCGGCGCCGGAGCGCGAACACCCCGGTGCACCGACGCCTTCGGCACCGAACGAGTCGTTCGGTGCCGAAGGCGTCGGGTGGTGCGGCGGCCGGTGGCCGGCGGCTCAGCGCTGCGGGTAGTCGCGCTCCGGCGAGCCGGTGTAGATCTGGCGCGGACGGCCGATCTTGGTCTCCGGGTCGTTCATCATCTCGCGCCACTGGGCGATCCAGCCCGGGAGGCGGCCGATGGCGAACAGGACCGTGAACATCTTCGTCGGGAAGCCCATCGCCTTGTAGATGAGGCCCGTGTAGAAGTCGACGTTCGGGTACAGCTTGCGCTCGACGAAGTAGTCGTCGGCCAGCGCGATCTCCTCGAGGCCCTTGGCGAGGTCGAGCAGCGGGTCGTCGTGGCCGAGCTTGGCCAGGATCTCGTCGGCCGACTTCTTGATGATGGCCGCGCGCGGGTCATAGTTCTTGTAGACCCGGTGGCCGAAGCCCATGAGCCGGACGCCGCCCTCCTTGTTCTTGACCTTCTCCATGAACTTCTTCGGGTCGTCGCCCGAGGCGTGGAGCTGGTCGAGCATGTCGAGCACGGCCGAGTTGGCACCGCCGTGGAGCGGGCCGCTCAGGGCGTGGATGCCCGCGGAGACGGAGTTGAAGAGGTTGGCGTGCGCCGAGCCGACGAGGCGGACCGTCGAGGTGGAGCAGTTCTGCTCGTGGTCGGCGTGCAGGATGAAGAGCAGGTCGAGGGCCTTGGCGATCGTCGGGTCGACGTCGTAGGGCTCCACCGGGTAGCCGAAGGTCATCCGGAGGAAGTTCTCGACGAGCGAGAGCGAGTTGTCCGGGTACATGTACGGCTGGCCGACGCTCTTCTTGTGGGCCATCGCCGCGATGGTCGGCAGCTTGGCCAGGAGGCGGACCGTCGAGATCTCGACCTGCTCCTGGTCGAACGGGTCGAGGCTGTCCTGGTAGAAGGTGCCGAGCGCCGAGACGGCCGAGGAGAGCACCGGCATCGGGTGAGCGTCGCGCGGGAAGCCGTTGAAGAAGGCGCGGAGGTCCTCGTGCAGCATCGTGTGCCGGCGGATGGAGTCCTCGAAGCGCGTCAGCTCCTCGGGGGTCGGCAGCTCGCCGTAGATGAGCAGGTAGGACACCTCGGTGAAGGTCGAGTTCGCCGCGAGCTGCTCGATCGGGTAGCCGCGGTAGCGCAGGATGCCCGCGTCGCCGTCGATGTAGGTGATGTCGCTCTTGCACGACGCGGTGTTGACGAAGCCGACGTCGTAGGTGACCAGGCCGGTCTCCTTGAGCAGCGAGCTCACACCGAGCCCGTCATTGCCCTCGACGGCCTCGACACCGGGGAAGGTGAGCTCCTTGTCGGCGACCTTGAGCGTCGCGTCCACTGCCTTCGTCACTTCGTTCCTCCTGGTTGCCCCGGGCACGAGGCGCTGAGTCTTCGTATTCCGCAGCGACGTTACCCCAGCGTCACCTGACGTGAGAAAACCGGTCCGCCGAGGGCCTGCGGCTCAGAGCCGCTCGCAGGCGGCGGCGATGCGCTCGTCGCTCGCCGTCAGGGCGATGCGCACGTGGCGCGCACCGGCGCTGCCGTAGAAGGCTCCCGGCGCCACGAGCAGGCCCCGCGCGGCGAGGTCGGCCACGGTGTCCCAGCAGTCCTCGTCGCGGGTGGCCCACAGGTAGAGGCCGGCCTCGGAGTGGTCGACGCGCAGCCCGGCCCGCGTGACCGCCTCGAGCAGCAGGGCCCGGCGCCGCGCGTAGACCTCGCGCTGGGCCTCGACGTGGGCGTCGTCGCGCAGCGCCGCGGCCATCGCGGCCTGCACCGGCGCCGGCATGATCATGCCGGCGTGCTTGCGGACCTCGAGGACGCGGCCGACGAGCGCGGGGTCGCCGGCGAGGAGCGCCGCGCGGTACCCGGCGAGGTTGGACTGCTTGGACAGCGAGTACACCGCGAGCAGGCCGGTGTGGTCGCCGTCGCAGACGTCGGGGTGCAGGATGCTCGGCGTTGCGGTGCCGTACTGCCCCTCGCGCCAGTCGAGCTCGGCGTAGCACTCGTCGCTCGCGACGACGACGCCGTGGCGACGTGCCCACTCGACGACCTTGCGCAGGTGGCCGACGCCGAGGACCTGGCCGTGCGGGTTGCCGGGGCTGTTGAGCCACAGCAGCTTCGGTGTCGTGGACGGCGTCAGCGGGCCGAGCCCGGTGAGCGAGCCGACGACGCGCGGGGTGGCTCCGGCGAGGCGCGCGCCGATGTCGTAGGTGGGGTAGGCCACCTCGGGGATGCCGACGACGTCGCCGTGCCGGACCCCGAGCAGGGTCGGCAGCCACGCGACGAGCTCCTTGCTGCCGATGGTCGGCAGCACGGCGTCGGCGCCGAGCCCGGGTACGCCACGACGGCGCGCGAACCACTCGACGATCGCGGCCCGGAGGTCGGCCGTGCCGACGGTCAGCGGGTAGCCCGGCGCGTCGGCCGCGTCGGCGAGCGCATGCCGGACGACCTCGGGCGTCGGGTCGACGGGCGTGCCGACCGAGAGGTCGACCAGGCCCCCGGGATGGGCACTCGCCCGCGCCTTGTGCGGCGCGAGCGAGTCCCACGGGAACGCAGGCAGGTCGAGCGGCGCGAGACCGGTGCCGGGAGCCACGGCGTCGTCAGCCGGACGCGTCACTCGTCGTGCGACTGGGGCGGCAGCGCCGCTACGAGCGGGTGGTCCTTGTCGATGACGCCGAGCTTGGCGGCACCACCCGGGCTGCCGAGGTCGTTGAAGAACTCGACGTTGGCGTTGTAGTAGTCGGCCCACTGCTCGGGGACGTCGTCCTCGTAGTAGATGGCCTCGACCGGGCACACCGGCTCGCACGCGCCGCAGTCGACGCACTCGTCGGGGTGGATGTACAGCGAACGCTTGCCCTCGTAGATGCAGTCGACCGGACACTCCTCGATGCACGCGCGGTCCTTGAGGTCGACGCACGGCTGGGCGATGACGTAGGTCATGGGGAGGGGACCTCCTGGGAGCGTTCGGGGTGGGCTGCTGCACCGCCTAGTATGCCGGACATGACTGGCGAGCCCATGCACGACCCCGCTGCTGAGACGGGTCCCGAGGACGGCCCCCTGGGCGACCGCGAGAACGCCTCCGCGGCGGGCGCGTCGGGCTCCACCGACACCGCCGGCCACCGCGCCACCGCGGGCCTGACGGTCGGCGGCCGCGTCGTCGTGCGCTACCGCCTCGAGGAGGGCAGCGACGCCGGCGCCACCGACTTCGTCGGCGAGCTCGTCGCCCGCAACGACGACTTCATCATCGTCGACGCCCGGGTGGGCGGGGCCGGCCAGGGCGGTGCATCCGGTCAGGCGACCGAGCGGGTCAAGCTGATCCGCGCCGACGTCATCGCCGCCAAGGACGTCCCGCCGCCGGCGAGCCAGCCGGGGCGGGCCCACGAGCGCGTCTCGGCCGACGAGCTCGAGAAGCTCATGTCGCGGGGCTGGCAGCCCACCGAGCGCAAGGGCCTCGGCGACTGGGTGCTGCGTTCCGCGTCAGGCTTCACCGGCCGGGCGAACTCCGTTCTCGTCGTGGGCGATCCGAGCCTCCCGCTCGACAAGGCGATCGACTACGCCGAGGCCTGGTACGCCGGGCACGAGGCGCCGGCCCTGTTCCAGCTGCACGGCCCCACCGGCTTCGAGGTGGCCGAGCAGCCCGTCGGCCACGCGCTCCTCGAGCGTGGCTACGCCGTCGGCGGCGGCCGCCCCGACTGGACCCGCGTCCTCGTGCTCACCGCCCTGTCGGCGCAGGTGCCACCACTCACCACCGAGTCGGTCCCGGTCAACGCCGACGCGGCCCTGTCGCCGGAGTGGCTCATGGCCTACGCCGCGCAGCGCAGCGTCGTCCCCGGCACCACCGAGGCGGTCCTCACCGGCAGCGAGGGGCAGCTGTTCCTGTCGGTCCGTGACGAGGCGAGCAAGAAGGTCGTCGGCATCGCCCGGATGGCCATCCACCCCGGCTGGGCCGGCATCTTCGGCCTCTGGGTCCACCCCGACCACCGTCGCCACAGCATCGCCTCGACCATCGTGTCGGCGATCGGCATGGTGGCGCGCGAGAACAACATGCCGGCGATCTACCTGCAGGTCTCGGGCGACAACGCCGACGGCATCGCCTTCTGGAACGGGCTCGGCTTCCGGACCCACCACGAGTACACCTACCTGGCCAAGCCGGAGGCCTGACGGGCGGTCACCGCCGGGGGCGGGCTCGCCCCCACGGTCACGGCGGCGTGACGAACGGGTTCGTGCACACGACACGGTCCTGGGCCACGTACCGCGTCGTGACGGGCTCGCTGCGGACGAGCTCGGGCGAGCCGGGCTTGAACCACTGCCGCGTCACGGTGACGGTGAAGCCCGCGACGGGCTGCCTCGGGATGCACGAGAGGTCACCACGGCTCACCGAACGGGGCTCGACGACGTCGGTGCGCAGCCCGTCGACGGATCGCACGTCCCACACGCGGGTGCTCCAGAGCCGGCCGTGGACGACACCGTCGGTCACCCACGCCTGCAGGAGCATCCCGTACGGCGAGTCGTTCTGCCACGCGGTGTCGACCGTCGGCCAGTAGACGGCGGCGTCCCGGCCGACCGGGTAGCGCGCCTGGTAGGAGGCGTGCGCCCGCGCCTCGGTGATGGGGACGCCGGCGAAGTAGGCGAGGTTGTAGACGACCGTCGGGATCGGCGAGATCCCGCCTCCCGTGCCCTGCAGCACGTGGCCGTCGACGACGACCGCGCTCTCGGGGTCCCACGTCTCGCCCGAGGTCAGGACCCCCTCGCCGAGGACGGAGCGGAGGCTGAAGGCTCCCCCTGGCGGGACGTACGTGCCGTTGAGCCGCTGCGTGGCCGCGACGAGGCGCCGGGTCAGGGCCGCGTCGCCCTTGGGGAAGGCGGCGTCGAAGCGGGACACCGCGGTGGTGACGCCGGCAGCCTGGGCGTCGGCCGTCGTGAAGGCCGGGGCCGCGGCCACCGCGCCGACGTCGACGACCCGCGTCGAGCCGCTGATGGCCGCGGCGAAGCGCTTGGCGACCGCGTCCTCGTCGACGGCCGCACCGTCGACCGAGGGCACCAGCACCGGCGGTGCGTCGGTCGTGCTCAGCGTCCAGCGCGCGTTCGTGGCGACCTTCGTCGACACCGTGACCCGCGAGGCGACGAGGTGGGCCAGCCCCGGCTCGTCGAAGACGAGTTCGAGCGCGCCGGTGCCGTCGGGCTTGGCCGAGACGAAGGGCGCGAAGGCCGACGGGCCGACGACGGCCCGCGCCGGGCCGGCGACGAGCGTCACCGGTCCGGAGACGACGGCCCGGCCGACGGTGTCGGCGAACCGCTGGATGTCGGGGGCGGCGACGTCGGGACGGATGACGTGGACCGCCGCGGTGGCCACCGCGGTGTCGGGGAAGGCGAGCCTCAGGGCCAGCTTCGTGGCCGGGACGTCGAGGGTGGCGCCCGGCCGGGAGGGGTCGACGGACACCCGCCCTCCACCGAACGCGACGCCGCCCTGGTGCGGCTGCTGCTCGACCGTGGGGGCCAGCGCCGTGACGTAGGCCTGCAGGAGGTCGTCGTCGGCGCTCGTGAGCAGGGGGCGCTGCACCGTGCCGGTGAGCCGGTCCCAGATCCGGGTGGGGCTAAGGGTGAAACCGGTGAGTCCCTCGAGCGAGCGGTCGACGTCGACGTGCAGCCCCGCCTTCGACGGCACCACCTGCAAGGGGTCCGCGCGGCCGGGCACGGTCAGGGCGATGGGGCGCGCGAGCACCTCGCCCGCACCGCGCTGCACCCGCGCCACGGCGTGCTCGGGCGTCATGCCGCCGACCTGGATGCCGCCGACGGTGACGCTCGAGGGCAGGTGCTCGGAGGACCAGTAGCCGAGTCCCACGTAGGCGCCGCCGAGGACGACGGCGGCCACGAGGAGGCGCAGTGCGGTGCCGCGGCTCTCGCGTCGGGGCTGGGGCTGCCAGGTCTCCATGGTTCTCCGTGCGCGGCGTCGTGCGCGGTGTCGTGCTGGGGCGTCGTGCGGGGGCACGGCCTCGGGTGCGGTTCAGGTGGCACGAACGGTAACGCGCGCGGGGGCGCGAGACCGCGAGGCGGGTCCGGCGCGCCCCGGACGTGACCGACTCGTTGCCGCCCCGTGACGCGTGGCGCCGGAGTCTGCGGGAGCCCGCGGCCCGCGGGTGCCCGCGGGCTCAGGCGAGGAGGCCGGGCTCCGAGGCCGCCACGGCGCCGCCCACGGTCTGCCACGTCAGGGGGTCGACGCGTCGGAACCCCTCGCGCGCCGTCGTGCGGGCCGCGATGAGGTTCGACAGGGCGTGCACGTCCTCGCTCGCGACGATGACCTGGGTGGCGTGCGCGCGCAGCGCGTCGTTCTTGACGCGTCGGGCGGCCGCGTCCTCGACGACGTGCGTGACGCGCTCGTCGGCGACGACCGACGGCGGGAAGGGGTCGGTGCGGGCGGGCAGCACGAGCGGCGGCAGCCCGTCGGGCCGGGCGCGCGTCGCGGGGTCCGCCTCGAGCAGCCAGGACCGGTCCGCCCGGGCCCACGACACCGGCGTCAGGATCTCGAAGGTGCGCTCGGGGCGCTCGGACTCCTCGAGCAGCGGCAGGGCCCGACGCACGGCGTCGTGGGTGCGCACATGGTCGGGGTGGCCGTAGCCGCCGTGCTCGTCGTAGGTGACGACGACGTCGGGGCGGACCGAGCGCAGCACGTCGGCCACGAGCGCCGCCACCTCGTCGAGGTCGGCGCCGGCGAACGCGTCGGGGCGCGAGGCTGCGGGCGAGCCGGCCATGCCGGAGTCGCGGAAGCGCGACAGCCGGCCGGTGGCGGGGTCGGCGCCGAGCACGTGCATCGTGGCGCCGAGGCGCGCCAGGGCCTCGGTGAGCTCGGCGTGCCGGTGCGGCCCGAGGGCGTCGTCGGGGTGCCCCTCGAGGTGGGTGAGGTCGGCGGGGATGACCTCGCCCTCCTCCCCCAGCGTGCACGTCAGCACGTGCACCTCGTCGCCGCGGGCCACGTGGTGGGCCATGGCGACGCCGCACGTCAGCGTCTCGTCGTCGGGGTGGGCGTGGACGAACAGGAGCCGGGCCACGGGGCCTCCTCGGTGCGGGGCGGGTGGACGGAGGTCAGCGGACGGCGACGGTGGCGAGGTCGACGATGCCGCCGACCGCGTGGTCCTCGTAGTGCACGACGCCCGCGCCGTGCAGGTAGAGGGCCTTGGTCGCCGACAGCGCGACGTAGCCGCCGGCGTCGCGCAGCGCGGTGTCGGCCTGCAGCCAGACCTTCTCGCGCTGCGCCGGGTCGGCGGTGCCCCCGGCCTTGTCGATGAGCCCGTTGACGGTCTTGTCGTCGAAGTAGCCGACGTCCTGCCCCGGGCCGGTGGAGTCGATGTTGATGCGCGAGTCGAACAGGGCCGGCAGGACCCCGGAGGCCGACGGCCAGTCGGGCGTCCAGACGCCGCGGAACACGTCGAACGACGAGCCGGACGTCTTGCGCTCGATCGTCTCGTAGTACTCCTCGGGCGGGACGCCGGTCAGCTGGACGTCGAAGCCGGCGCGCTCCCAGCCGGCGGCCAGCGAGGCGTAGGCCTTGTCGCCGAGGACCGAGCGCGCGTAGACGACGCGCACCTTCACCGGCGTCTTGACGCCGGCCTGGTCGAGGACGCGGCGGGCCTGCTCGGGGTCGCCGTCGACCTTCGCGCCGCTCGGCACCTCGACCGTCGACGGGTCGACCGCCGGCGACAGGATCGACCACGTCGGCGTGCCGGCGCCCTCGCCGCCGTTGGCGGTGACGTACGTGGCGCGGTTGGTCGCGAGCGAGAACGCCTTGCGCACAGCAGGATTCGACATGACCTTGCTGCGCATGTTGAGCGCCAGGTAGTCGACGCTGCCCGTGTACGGGAACGTGAGGCGGGCCTGCAGGTCGGTGCCGGCCTGGTTGCGCAGCGTCGGGCTCGCCTGGACCCACGACACCGCGTTGGTGTCGTCGTCGCTCTGGTTGAGCAGGCGCTGGATGACCGTCGACTCACCGAGCCCGGCGGTCACCTCGATGCGGTCGGGGTAGGCCTCGCGCACCGGGTCGGTGCGGGGGTCCCAGTTCGTGTTGCGCACGAACGTGCCCCCCTCGCCGGGCTTCCACGGCTGTTCGAGCCGGTAGGGGCCGCTCGACATGACGTCGTAGGAGGTCTTGTCGTCCTTGCGGTCGCTCGAGGCCTTGCGGGGGGCGAACTCCGGCAGCGCCACGACCTGCGGGAAGTCGGGCTCGGCGTCGCGCAGGTGGAAGGTGATGGTGCGCCCCGAGCAGGCGACGGCCTGGTCGAAGTCCTTCTGGTGGTCCTTGTCGCCGGGGCCCTGGTAGACGGGCTTCTCCAGGCCCTCGGCCGTGACCCGGGTCGGGATGTCGAGCAGGAAGCTGGCGTAGTTCGTGCCGCCGACGTGCGTGCGCCGGTCGAAGGTGCGGGCGATGCCGTGGCGGACGTCCTCGCACGTGATCGGCGAGCCGTCCTGCCACTTCAGACCCTCACGCAGCGTGAACGTCCACGTCCTGGCGCCGTCCTTGGGTGTGCCGGTGTCGGTGGCGAGGTCGGGCACGACGTCGCGCTGGTGCTCGCCGGTGCCGTAGGCGGTCAGGCCCCGGGCGAAGACGCGCTGGGCGAAGAAGGCCTCGGGCCCGACGTACATCAGCTGCGGGTCCCAGGTCGCGACGTCGCCGGCGACGAGCACCTTGAGCGTGCCGCCCGGCCCGGGGGCCGCGTCGCTGCCGGCGGTCGAGGCCGACGAGTGGGCGACGTCGGTGGCCGAGCCGGCCTCACCCGCGGCGGTGCAGCCGGTGGCCGCCGTCGACAGGACGACGGCGGCGACACCGGCCAGCGCGGCCCGCCGGGACGCCCAGGAGCCCCCGGGCGTCCGCGACCTCCGCGACGTCAAGGACCCCACGGACCGCCGAAGTGCACGCACCACGCCCGCCACGCCGGATCAACCCTCGGCGCGTGCCGCCGACCGGGCCCGGGCAGCGGTGCGCGCTCGCTCGTTGGCGTCGAGGACGACCTTGCGGATGCGCACGGCGTCCGGCGTGACCTCGACGCACTCGTCCTCGCGGCAGAACTCGAGGCTCTGCTCGAGGCTCAGCTTGCGCGGGGGCACGATCTTCTCGAAGTTGTCCGCGGAGGAGGCGCGGACGTTCGTCAGCTTCTTCTCCTTGGTGATGTTGACGTCCATGTCGTCGGCGCGGGAGTTCTCGCCGACGATCATGCCCTCGTAGACGTCGGTCGTCGGGTCGGTGAAGAGGACGCCGCGCTCCTGGAGGTTGACCATCGCGTACGAGGTGACGGCGCCCGCACGGTCGGCGACGAGCGAGCCGCTCGTGCGCGTCGTGATGGTGCCGAACCACGGCTCGTAGTCCTCGAAGACGTGGTGGGCGATGCCCGTGCCGCGGGTCTCGGTGAGGAACTCGGTGCGGAAGCCGATGAGGCCACGGCTGGGCACGAGGAACTCCATGCGGATCCAGCCGGTGCCGTGGTTGGTCATCTGCTCCATGCGGCCCTTGCGGGCCGCCATGATCTGGGTGATCGCGCCGAGGAACTCCTCGGGGGTGTCGATGGTGAGGCGCTCGACCGGCTCGTGCAGCTTGCCGTCGACCTCGCGGGTGACGACCTGCGGCTTGCCGACGGTCAGCTCGTAGCCCTCGCGGCGCATCTGCTCGACGAGGATGGCGAGCGCGAGCTCGCCACGGCCCTGGACCTCCCACGCGTCGGGACGCTCGGTGGGAAGGATGCGCAGCGACACGTTGCCGATGAGCTCCTTGTCGAGGCGGTCCTTGACCATGCGGGCGGTGACCTTGGTGCCCTTGGTCGGGCCGCGGCCCACGAGCGGGCTCGTGTTGGTGCCGATCGTCATCGAGATGGCCGGCTCGTCGACCGTGATGAGCGGCAGCGGCACCGGGTTCTCGGCGTCGGCGAGGGTCTCGCCGATGGTGATGTCGGGGATGCCCGCGACGGCGATGATGTCGCCGGGGCCGGCGCTCTCGGCGGGCTTGCGCTCGAGGGCCTCGGTCATGAGCAGCTCGGTGATCTTCACGCGCTGCTGCGAGCCGTCGTGGCGGCACCACGTGACCTGCTGGCCCTTGGTGATGGTGCCGTTGTGGACGCGGAGCAGCGCGAGGCGGCCGAGGAAGTTCGACGCGTCGAGGTTGGTGACGTGCGCCTGCAGCGGGGCCTCGTCGTCGTAGGTCGGGGCCGGGATGGTCTCGAGGATCGTCGCGAAGAGGGCCTCGAGGTCCTCACCCTCCGGCAGGCCGCCGTCGGCGGGGCGCTCGAGGGAGGCGCGGCCGGCCTTGGCCGAGGCGTAGACGATCGGGAAGTCGATCTGCTCCTCGGTGGCGTCGAGGTCGAGGAAGAGCTCGTAGGCCTCGTCGACGACCTCGGCGATGCGCGAGTCGGGACGGTCGACCTTGTTGATGCAGAGGATGACCGGCATCTTCGCGGCGAGCGCCTTGCGCAGCACGAAGCGGGTCTGGGGCAGCGGGCCCTCGGACGCGTCGACGAGGAGCACGACGCCGTCGACCATCGACAGGCCGCGCTCGACCTCGCCGCCGAAGTCGGCGTGGCCGGGGGTGTCGATGATGTTGATGGTGACGCCGTCGCCCAGGCCCCGGTCGGTCGCCGCCTTGCCCGTGTAGTGGATCGCGGTGTTCTTCGCGAGGATCGTGATGCCCTTCTCGCGCTCGAGGTCACCGGAGTCCATCGCACGCTCGTCGACGTGCTGGTGCTCGCCGAACGCGCCGGCCTGCCAGAGCATCTTGTCGACGAGGGTGGTCTTGCCGTGGTCGACGTGGGCGACGATGGCGACGTTGCGGATGTCCGCGCGGGTCTTCTGGGGCATGAGGGACAGTCTCTCAGGGGTTGGGCGGTGCTTCCGACCACCGGACGTGCCGAAGCGGATCGGACGGGGCGGGACGTGCGGGGACGAACGGGACGTACTCGGACAGGGTGGGACGTGGCCGACGGAGCGGAGCGGGCTAGGTGGCCCGGCCCGTGCGCACCATGGCCTCGATCTGCTCGACGATGGGCAGGTCGGCCGGCAGCCAGGCGACGTCACGCAGGTCGTCGACGCCGAGCCACCTCAGCTCGTCGTGGTCCTCGAGGGGCGACGGATCGCCCTCGAGCACCTCGGCCAGCCACACCAGCATCTCGTACCTGTCGCCGAGAGGCCACGTGGCGCCGCGGAGCGGACCGGGCACCTGCTCCCCGACGCGCACCGTGACGCCGAGCTCCTCGGCCACCTCGCGGTGCAGGGCGGCCAGCGGCTCCTCCCCGGGCTCGACCTTGCCGCCGGGCAGCTCCCACCCGCCGGCGAGCGCCGACGGCTCGGTGCGGCGGGCCGACAGCAGGCGCGTCGGGCGGGAGAGGTCGTCGACGAGGGCCGCGCCGACGACGAGGCGCGCGGGGACGGGGGCAGTCGTGCTCATGGCGACGTCGATGGTGCCACACCGACGCGTCGAAACCCGCACGAGGACAACCGCACGCGCGAGCACTCCGCACGCTCGGGCGGGCGGGCGGCGTCCCCCGACCCGCACGAGCGACCACTCGGCACGCTTCCGCGGTTTACTGGGGCGATGGCACGACGACTGGACGACGAGGAGATCACGCGGCAGCTCGGCGACCTGCCCGGCTGGACCCGCGACGGTGACACCATCCGGGCCTCGTTCACGGCGCCCGACTTCCCGACCGGCATCCGGCTCGTCGACGAGGTCGCGGCCGACGCGGAGTCGATGGACCACCACCCCGACATCGACATCCGGTGGACGACGCTCACCTTCGCCCTGTCGACGCACTCCGAGGGCGGCCTGACCCAGCTCGACGTCGAGCTCGCGCACCAGATCTCGCAGGCCGCGGCCCGCCTCGGCGCGGGCGCCGGGTCGACGACACCGTCCTGAGCGGCTCCGTCACCTAGGATCACCTCATGCGATCACACACCAGGCACGAGTCGCGCGGGTCCCGCGACGGCTCCCAGGAGGGCCATAGTCCCTCGCCGGACCCTGTCCGGCCGCCCCAGTCCCACCACCCGCTCACCGGGGTGGTGATCGCATGAGCACCTTCCTCGGCATCGCCCTCGGCGTCCTGCTGATCCTCGCCCTCACTGCGGCGACCGGCTACTTCGTGGCCCAGGAGTTCGCCTACGTCGCCGTCGACCGCAACGCCCTCAAGCAGCTCGCCGACGGGGGTGACGCCGCCGCCGAGCGCGCGCTGCGCGTCACCTCGCAGCTGTCGTTCACGCTGTCGGCCGCGCAGTTCGGCATCACCGTGACCGCCCTGCTCGTCGGCTACGTCTCCGAGCCGCTCGTCGGCGAGGGCCTCGCGCAGCTGCTCGACCCCGACCTGTCGTACGCGGCCCGCCTCAGCCTGTCGGTCACCGCGGTGCTCGTGTTCTCGACCGTCGTCCAGATGGTCTTCGGCGAGCTCGCCCCGAAGAACCTCGCCATCGCCCGCACCGTGCCGCTCGCGCGGGCCCTGAGCCGCTCGACGCTCGTCTACCTCACCCTCGCCGGCCCGGTCGTGCGCCTCTTCGACCGCGCGTCGACGACCCTGCTGCGCAAGGTCGGCATCGAGCCCGTCGACGAGCTCGAGCACGGCGCCACCGCCGAGGACCTCACCCGCATCATCGACGAGTCGCACGCCGGGGGCCTGCTCGACGACGACCTCTCCGAGGTGCTCGAGGGGGGCCTGCGCTTCCGCGAGCTCGACGCCGGTGACGTCATGACGCCGCGCGTGCGGGTCACGACGGTCCGCGTCGACGAGCCGGTCACCCGGCTCGTCGAGCTGCTCGACACCGGCTGGTCGCGCTTCCCCGTCACCGGCCGCGACGGCGACGACATCGTCGGGGTCGCCGGCATCGCCGAGGTGCTCGCCGTCGAACCCTCGAGGCGCGCGACGACGACGATCGGGTCGGTCGTCCCGGATCCGACCGTCGTGCCGACGAGCGCCCCGCTCCCCCGCGTCCTCGAGCAGCTCCGCACCGACCACCGGCAGATGGCCGTCGTCGTCGACGAGCACGGCGGCTTCGCCGGCATCGTGACGTTCGAGGACCTCGCGGAGGAGGTCGTCGGCGAGATCCTCGACGAGGGCGACGCCGTGCCCACGGGCGTCGTCGACGCCGGTGAGGACGCCTGGCTGACGCCGGGCCACGTACGCCTCGACGAGCTCGACACGGCCACCGGCCTCATGCTCGAGAGCGGCGACGAGTACTCGACCCTGAGCGGGCTCGTCCTCGAGCACCTCGGCCGCACCGCCGTCGCCGGCGACGTCGTCGTCGTCGAGGCACGCCGCGAGGTCGCCGACCGCCGCCACGACGACGGCGAGGACCGCGAGTCCTCCTCTGCCCCGGCCGAACCCGGCCCCGAGCGTCCTGAGCGCGACGAGCGTCACGAGCGTCACGAGCGCGGGGAGCGTGAGGACCACGAGCCGCGTCGACCGGCCGTCTCGGTGCGCGTCACCGTCGAGGCCGTCGAGCGCCACGTACCGTCCTCGGTCCGCGTCGAGGTGCTCGACCTCATGGCCGACCTCGAGCAGCTCGCCGACGACACCGGGCACGACACCGGGCACGACACCGGCCACGACGCCGGCCACGACGCCGGGCACGCCTCGCGGACGGAGGCCGGCCGATGACCACCGCCCTGCTCGTCTCCCTGCTGCTGCTCGTGCTCAACGCGTTCTTCGTCGCCGCCGAGTTCGCCCTCGTCGCGAGCAAGCGCCACCGCCTCGAGGACCTCGCCGAGAAGGGCAGCGCCGCCGCCCGGTCGGCGGTCCGCGGGTCGCGCGAGCTGTCCCTCATGCTCGCCGGCGCCCAGCTCGGCATCACGCTGTGCACCCTCGGCCTCGGCTCGCTCGCGAAGCCGGCCGTGGCCGAGCTGCTCACCCCCGTGCTCACCTTCCTGCGCCTGCCCGACGCGGTCGCCTACCCGATCGCGGTCGTGCTCGCCGTCGGCGTCGTCGTCTTCCTCCACATGGTCGTCGGCGAGATGGCCCCCAAGTCGTGGGCCATCGCCCACCCCGAGCGCTCGGCCGTGCTCCTCGCGCTGCCGTTCCGCGGCTTCGCCTGGGTGGTGCGCCCGGCTCTGAGCGTGCTCAACGCGATGGCGAACGCCTGCCTGCGGCTCGTGCGGGTCCAGCCCGTCGACGAGCTGGCCCAGGTGCACGGCCCCGAGGAGCTGCAGCTGCTCCTGACGAGCGCGCGCGAGCACGGCCAGCTGGCCGAGCCCGAGCACCGGGTGCTGGCGGGGGCCATCGCCCTCGACACGACGCCCCTGGCCGAGGCCGTCGTGCCGCTGGAGCGTGTCGTCGGCGTCCCGACGACGGCCACGTGCACCGACGCCGAGGCGGTGTCGCGCACGTCGGGCCGGTCGCGCCTCGTCGTCACGGAGGAGGGCGACCCGGTGGGCGTCGCCCACGTGCGCGACGTCGTGCGGGCCGCGCCCGAGGCTCCGGTGACCACCGTGACGGCGCCGGTCGTCCGGGTCGGGTCGGGCCTCTCCCTGCTCGACGCGCTCTCGGTGCTGCGGGCCGAGCGCGCCCAGCTCGCCCTCGTCGAGGGCCCCTCCGGCCCGGTCGGCATCGTCACGATGGAGGACCTCCTCGAGCGCGTCCTCGGACGCTTCGACGACGAGACCGACGCCTGAGAGCCACCTGCCAGTCCCCCGGGAGGGGGCTGGGCAGGCGCGTCCCGGCTCCTTCGGGTCGGCGCCCGGAAACGGGCGCCGACCTGCGGAATCCTTCGCCCGTGCGGGCCATGTCGCCGGAAGATCTCCGCCCTGTCACGATTCGGCCAAGTCGGTTGCCGCCGGTGTTTCGTCGCTGAAAGATGTTGCGCGCGGTCGTGGGGGGCCTATGGTGGCGGTCGCTTCGCACGTCCGGAGGGCAATGTCGGCCCTCCGCGCAAGTCACGACCCGGAGGTAGAGCCCGTGAGCACACCCCTTGAGGTGGAACCCGGCGCAGCGTCGGCACAGCCGGAGGCGGTGGCGCAGGGCGAGCGCAAGATCGAGGGTCGCTCTCTCGGGCAGATCGCGTGGGCGCGCCTCAAGCGCGACAAGGTCGCCCTCGGCGGCGGGATCTTCGTGCTGCTCCTCATCGTCGGTGCCATCTGCGCGCCGCTCATCGTCGGCCTGCTCGGCCACCCGCCGAACGAGTTCCACCAGGAGCTCATCGACCCGAACCTGCAGATCCCGACGGCGCCGTACGGCGGCATGTCGTGGGACTTCCTCTTCGGCGTCGAGCCGGTCAACGGCCGCGACATCTTCAGCCGCGTCGTCTACGGCGCTCAGATCTCGCTGCTCATCGCGTTCCTCGCGACGCTGCTGTCCGTCGTCATCGGCACCATCCTCGGTGTCGTCTCCGGCTACTTCGGTGGCGTCGTCGACACCTTCATCAGCCGCACGATGGACATCTTCCTGGCCTTCCCGCTCCTCGTCTTCGCCATCGCCCTCGCCGGCGTCGTGCCCGACGAGGCGTTCGGGCTGCAGGGTGATGCCCTGCGCATCGTCGTCATCATCTTCATCATCGGCTTCTTCAACTGGCCCTACATCGGGCGCATCGTGCGCGGGCAGGCGCTGTCGCTGCGCGAGCGGGAGTTCGTCGACGCCGCGCGCAGCCTCGGCGCCCGCACGCCGCACATCCTCGCCAAGGAGGTCCTGCCCAACCTCGTGGCGCCGATCCTCGTGTACTCGACGCTGCTCATCCCGAGCAACATCCTCTTCGAGGCGGGCCTGTCCTTCCTCGGTGTCGGCGTGCAGGCCCCCCGCGCCACGTGGGGCGGCATGCTCTCCGACGCCGCGCAGTGGTACCAGATCGACCCGTGGTTCATGCTCTGGCCCGGCCTCGCGATCTTCGTGACGGTCCTGGCCTTCAACCTCTTCGGGGACGGCCTCCGGGACGCCCTCGACCCGCGGTCGCGGTAACCACCGCACCCGCATCCCGCAAAAGAAGGAGCGCATCCACTCATGAAGAACACTCGCGTGATGGTGGTCGCGACCGCGGCCGCCCTCGCCCTGGGACTGTCTGCCTGCGCCGGCAGCCAGACCCCGGGCACCTCCCCGAGCGGGGGTAGCGGTGGCGCCGGAGCGGCCGTGGCCGCCGACGCGGCCCTGAAGGCGGTCGTCCGACCGACCGACAAGAAGGGTGGCACCCTGCGGTTCGGCATCTCGAGCGACTGGGACTCGGTCGACACGGGCGACACCTACTACGGCCTCTCGTGGGACTTCCTGCGCAACTACGCGCGCACCCTCGTCTCCTTCAAGGCGGCGCCGGGCCAGCAGGGCAACCAGCTCGTCGGTGACCTCGCGACCGGTCTCGGCAAGCCGAGCGCCGACAACAAGACGTGGACCTACACGCTGCGCGACGGCATCAAGTTCGAGGACGGCACGCCGATCACGAGCAAGGACATCAAGTACGGCGTCGCCCGCCAGCTGGACAAGAACACGTTCCCGAACGGCCCGACGTACTTCAACGACTTCCTCGCGGACATCCCGGCGAACTACTCGGTCTACAAGGACAAGAACCTCGATGACCTCAAGTCGATCGAGACGCCGGACGACAAGACGATCGTCTTCCACCTGAACAAGCCGTTCGCCGGCTTCGACTACTTCGCCCAGCTCCCCGCCACGGCCCCCGTGCCGCAGGCCAAGGACACGGGCACGAAGTACAAGGAGCACGTCATCGCGTCCGGCCCGTACAAGTTCTCGGTGTACCAGACCGGCAAGCGCATCGAGCTCGTCCGCAACGACGCGTACGACCCGAAGAGCGACCCGGACACCGGCCGCAAGGCGCTGCCGGACAAGATCACCGTGGAGATCGGCGTCAACGCGGCCGACCTCGACAACCGTCTCATCGCCGGTGACCTCGACATCGACCTCGCCGGCACGGGCGTGCAGGCGGCGGCCCAGGGCAAGATCCTGGCCGACCCGTCGCTCAAGGCCAAGACGGACAACGTCGTGAGCGCGCGGACCAGCTACACGCAGATCAACAGCGACGTCGCGCCGTTCAACAACGCCGACTGCCGCAAGGCCGTCATCTTCGCCTACGACAAGACGGGCTACCAGCGCGCCTACGGCGGCAACGTCGGCGCCGACATCGCCACCGGCCTGCTGCCCCCGGTCGTCCCGGGCTACCAGGAGATGGACCTGTACAACGCGAAGTCGAAGCCGCAGGGCGACGTCGACTCCGCGAAGGCGGCCCTGGCCAAGTGCGGCCAGCCGAACGGCTTCTCGACGAACATCTCCTACCGCCCCGAGCGGCCGAAGGAGAAGGCCACCGCCGAGTCGCTCCAGCAGGCTCTCGCCAAGGTCGGCATCAAGCTGACGCTCAAGGCCTACCCGGCCGGTGACTACTTCAAGCTGTACGCCGGCAAGCCGGACTTCGCCAAGGCCAACAACCTCGGCCTCATGGTGATGAGCTGGGGCGCCGACTGGCCGGACGGCTTCGGCTTCCTCCAGCAGATCGTCGACAGCCGCGTCATCCGTCCCGCGGGCAACACCAACCTCGGCATCAAGCTGCCCGAGGTCGACAAGCTCATGGACCAGGCGCTGTCGGAGAACGACACGACCAAGCGTGAGGCCATCTGGGGCCAGATCGACAAGGTCGTCATGGAGAACGCCCAGGTCATCCCGGGCATCTGGAACAAGGCGCTGCTGTTCCGCCCGGACACCGTGTCGAACATCTTCGTCAACGACGGCTACTCGTACTACGACTACGCCGCTGCCGGTGTCACCAACCCGTGACCCGCTGCGTCCGGCGTCGGTCCCCCGGGACTGACGCCGGACCCGCCGGGCCGACCTCCTTCCACCGAAAGTAGGTGAAGGCGTAGGTGCGGTGGCGGACGGTCACCACCGTCCGCCACCGCACCCGGCCGCCCCACAGTGCTGACGTACCTCATCCGCAGGCTCCTCGGAGCCATCCTGCTGCTCGCCATCGTGAGCGCGGTCGTCTTCGTCATCTTCTTCCTCGTGCCCCGCATCGGCGGGGCCACTGCCGACGACCTCGCCTCGCGCTACGTCGGCAAGAGCGCCGGTCAGGCGCAGATCCACGAGACCGCGGTCCGGCTCGGCTTCACCGACCCGATCTACGTTCAGTACGGACGCTTCGTCAAGGGCATCGTCGCCGGCGCCGACTACAACACCGGCGCAGGCACCGACCACTGCCCCGCACCGTGCCTCGGCTACTCCTTCATCACCCAGAACCCGGTGCTGCCGGACATCCTCGACCGGTTGCCCGTCACCGCGATCCTCGCGGCCGGGGCCGCGGTCCTCTGGCTCATCGGCGGCGTCGGCACGGGTGTCATCTCGGCGCTCAAGCGCGGCTCGATCCTGGACCGCACCTTCATGGGCATCGCCCTCGCCGGCGTCTCCCTGCCGATCTTCTTCACCGGCCTGCTGTCGCTGACGATCTTCAGCTACGGCCTCAAGTGGACCTACGCCGGCGGCGCCAGCCCCATGGACGCGACCAGTCCCCTCGACCTCGTCCACCGGATGCTCCTGCCGTGGATCACCCTGGCCTTCCTCTACGCCGCGAGCTACGCCCGCCTCACCCGCGCCGGCATGCTCGAGACGATGAACGAGGACTACATCCGCACGGCCCGGGCCAAGGGCCTCAAGGAGCGCGACGTCGTCACCAAGCACGGCCTGCGCTCGGCCCTGACGCCGATCCTCACGATCTTCGGCCTCGACCTCGGCCTGCTGCTCGGCGGCGCCGTCCTGACCGAGACGACGTTCTCGCTGCAGGGCATCGGCTACTACGCCGTCCAGGCCATCACGAACAACGACCTCCCCAAGGTCCTCGGTGTGACGCTGTTCGGCGCGGTGTTCGTCATCCTCGCCAACCTCATCGTCGACCTCCTGTACGCCGCCGTCGACCCCAGGGTGCGCACCTCATGAGCCAGACCACCGACAACAGCACCGGCCGGACGGCCGACCGGAAGACCGACGGGTCCGCGGACGCGCCCAAGGGTCGCGGCCGCAAGGCCTCGGTCAACACCCTCGACGGCATCGGCGGCCTCGGTGCCCCCGCGCCCGACGCGTTCCTGTCGGTCCGCGACCTGCGCGTGCACTTCCCCACCGACGACGGCATCGTCAAGTCGGTCGACGGCCTGTCCTTCGACCTCGCCCGGGGCAAGACCCTCGGCATCGTCGGCGAGTCCGGCTCGGGCAAGAGCGTCACGAGCATGTCGATCATGGGCCTGCACAAGCCCGGCACGGTCCGCATGACCGGCTCGATCCGCCTCGACGGCACCGAGCTCGTCGGCGCCAAGCCCGACACCGTGCGGCTCCTGCGCGGCAAGAAGATGGCGATGATCTTCCAGGACCCGCTGTCGGCGATGCACCCGTTCTACACGGTGGGCCACCAGATCATCGAGGCCTACAAGATCCACAACAAGGTCAGCACGTCGGTGGCCAAGAAGCACGCCATCGACATGCTCGGCCGGGTCGGCATCCCCCAGCCTGCGAGCCGCGTCGACGACTACCCGCACCAGTTCTCCGGCGGCATGCGCCAGCGCGCCATGATCGCCATGGCGCTGTCCTGCGACCCCGACCTGCTCATCGCCGACGAGCCGACGACGGCCCTCGACGTCACCGTGCAGGCGCAGATCCTCGACCTCGTCCGCGACCTGCAGGCCGAGTTCAACTCGGCCGTCGTCATCATCACCCACGACCTCGGCGTCGTGGCCGAGCTCTCCGACGACATCATGGTCATGTACGCCGGGCGCTCGGTGGAGTACGCGGCCTCGACCGAGGTGTTCGAGCGGCCGCAGCACCCCTACACCTGGGGCCTGCTCGGCTCGATGCCGCGCCTGGACCGGGAGCGCACCGACCGCCTGCGGCCGATCAAGGGCACGCCGCCCAGCCTCATCAACGTGCCCTCCGGGTGTCCGTTCCACCCGCGCTGCGCCTACCGCGACCGCACCGAGGGTCGCAGCGAGACCGTGCGCCCGCCCTTCGCCGAGTCCCTGCCCCGGCACTGGGCGGCCTGCCACCTCTCCGTGGACGAGCGCCGGTCCATCTGGGAGAACGAGATCAGGCCGACCCTGTGAGCACCCGACCGAGCGCACCGACGGGCGCCCGCGCACGCAGCGGCGCGACCGTCCCTTCCAGCGCGTCCAGCGCACCGACCCGAGGAGCCGCAGCGTGACCGCCTCCCCCGCCACCGCACCGACGCCGGCCTCCACGACGTCCGAGCCGCTGCTCAAGGTCACCGACCTGACCAAGCACTTCCCGATCCGGCGCGGGCTGCTCCAGCGCGTCGTCGGCGCCGTGCGTGCCGTCGACGGCCTCAACTTCGAGGTGTCCAAGGGCGAGACGCTCTCGCTCGTCGGCGAGTCCGGCTGCGGCAAGACGACCACCGGCCGGATGCTGACGCGTCTGCTCGAGCCCACCAAGGGCGAGATCCTCTTCGAGGGCCGCGACATCACCCACGCGTCGGTCGGCCAGATGCGCCCGCTGCGGCGCGACGTGCAGATGATCTTCCAGGACCCCTACGGCAGCCTCAACCCGAGGCACACCGTCGGCACGATCGTCGGCAAGCCGTTCCGCCTGCAGAACGTCAAGACCGAGCACGGCATCAAGCGCGAGGTGCAGGGACTGCTCGAGCTCGTCGGCCTCAACCCGGAGCACTACAACCGCTACCCGCACGAGTTCTCCGGCGGCCAGCGCCAGCGCATCGGCATCGCCCGCTCGCTCGCCCTCAAGCCGAAGCTCATCGTCGCCGACGAGCCGGTGTCGGCCCTCGACGTCTCGATCCAGGCGCAGGTCATCAACCTGCTCGAGGACCTGCAGGACGAGCTCGGCCTCACCTACGTCGTCATCGCGCACGACCTGTCGGTGGTGCGGCACATGAGCGACCGCGTCGCGGTGATGTACCTCGGCAACCTCGTCGAGATCGCCGACCGCGACGAGCTCTACGCCCGCCCGATGCACCCGTACACGACGGCCCTCATGTCGGCGGTCCCGATCCCCGACCCGTCGCGTCGTGGCCGCACCGAGCGGATCCGGCTCGAGGGCGACGTGCCCAGCCCGATCTCGCCGCCGCCGGCCTGCCGCTTCCACACCCGCTGCTGGAAGGCCCAGGAGGTCTGCAAGACCGAGACGCCGCCGCTCGTCGAGCTGGCGCCCGGGCACGCCGTGGCCTGCCACTTCCCGGAGAACGTCGACCTGCCCGACCCCGCCGTGCGCCCGGGGGCGTCGTCGCCGCTGCAGGCGGCCGCCGCCGAGCTCTCGCCCGGGGGCGAGGTGCCCCACGACGACGCGTCCCGCGACGCCCCGCGCGTCATCCCGCTCGACGCGTCCCGCGAGGACGCGCCCGTCGACGCGCCCGAGCGCACCGACGCGTCAGGTGACGCGCCCGGTGACGTGCCCGACGACGCACCCGGTGGCCCCTCGAAGCCCGAGGACGCCTGACACCACCCGCGTCCCGGTCCACGGAGCAGCCCGTCCCACGGTGGGACGGGCTGCTCCGTCGTTGCGGGGCCGGAGGGAAGCAAACGCGTCGCGTCGTGGTTGAGCGGGACATGCTCGTGGAGATCTGGTCGGACATCGCCTGCCCCTGGTGCTACATCGGCAAGCGCCGGTTCGAGAAGGCGCTCGCCGCGTTCCCGCACCGGGACACCGTCGAGGTGCGGTGGCGCAGCTACCAGCTCGACCCGTCCCTGCCCGAGCACCACGACGGCACCGAGCTCGACTACCTCGTCTCGCGCAAGGGCATGTCGCCCGAGCAGGTGCGGGCCATGTTCGACCACGTCACGCAGGTGGCGGCCGAGGAGGGGCTCGCCTACGACTTCGACCGCGTCGTCGTCGCCAACAGCCTGCCCGGCCACGAGCTGCTCCACCTCGCCAGGGCCCACGGCGTCGGTGACGCCGTGAAGGAGGCGCTCCTGTCGGCGCACTTCGAGCACGGGGAGGACATCGGCGACCGTGCCGTCCTCGTGAGGGTCGGCACCGACGCCGGCCTGGCCGCCGAGGACGTCGAGCGCGCCCTCGACGAGCACACCCACCTCGACGCCGTCCGCGCCGACGTCGCCGACGCACAGCGCCTCGGGATCCGGGGCGTGCCGTTCTTCGTCCTCGACGGGAAGTACGGCGTCTCGGGCGCGCAGCCGACCGAGCTGTTCACCCAGGCCCTCGAGCAGGTGTGGCGCGAGTCCGAGCCGCTCGTCATGGTCGGTCCGACCGACCCCGCCGAGGGCGCCGACGCGTGCGGACCCGACGGCTGCGCCGTCTGAGGAGCCGTCAGGCCATCGCGGCGACGAACGGCGCGACCGGCGAGAGGCGCAGCACCTCGTCGAGCCGCCGCGTCACCGTGGTCGGGCCCTCGACGAGCACCGATCCCGCGCGCAGCGCGACCGGCAGCGGCACCCGCCCGAGCCACACGGCGTAGAGCGAGGACACGTCCGAGCTGATCGTCACGTCGACGGGGAATCCGGGGTCGCTCATGCACACCGACGGGACCCCGTGGTCGACGAGGATCCAGAACCGGCGGGCGTCGTCGGCGAAGCGCAGGTGCAGCACGTGGCGCTCCCCCGGCAGGCCCGAGGTGTCGACCCGCGTGTGCATCCACCACACGAGCAGCTGCGCGTCGAGCTCCTCGGGCTCGGGGTCGCCGAACTGGTAGCGGGCGCCCCACTCGGCGAGGCCGAAGACGAGCGGCTCGAGGGCGCGCCCCGCGGCGGTCAGCACGTAGTGCTGGCCGTGCCGCTCGAGGACGCCGTGCCGCTCGAGGTGGCGCAGGCGCTTGGCCAGCAGGGTCCGCGACAGGCCCGGCAGGCCGCGGGCGAGGTCGCTGAAGCGCGTCGCGCCGACGATCATGTCGCGCACGATGAGCAGCGTCCACCGCTCCCCCACGACGTCGAGCGTGCGCGAGATCGGGCAGTACTGCCCGGCGCCTGGATCGTGCGTCCCCATGCAACACCTCCGTGCCACCTCCGGCCCCCGGGCCCGGGCCGTGCGGCCCGCGGCCCCACCCAGTATCGGTCCCGGACGTGTACCGCGTCAGTCCATCTTCTGGACTGACGCCGGCCCGGGCCCGCGCCGGACAGTGGACGGCAGAGGGCCGGCGACCGCGCCGGCCCGGCACCGGAGGAACCACCATGACGACGAGCACGACCAGCACCACCGGCACGACGAGCACCACCCGCGCCACCGGCACGACCCCCGCGACACCCGACCCCGCGGACGCCGCCGTCAAGGCCCGTCACGCGACGATGTGGGGGCTCGGCGACTACGCCGCCGTCGCCCGCGACGTCATCCCCGAGCTCGGCAGCACCATCGTCGACGCGGCGGGGGTGGCGCGCGGCGACCGCGTCCTCGACGTGGCCGCCGGCACCGGCAACGCGACGCTGCCCGCCGCCCGCATCGGAGCCCGCGTGGTCGCCGCCGACCTCGCGCCGGCCCTCGTCGACGTCGGGCGCCGCGCCACCGCCGACGCCGGCCTCGACGTCGAGTGGCACGTCGCCGACGCCGAGGCGCTGCCCTTCCCCGACGCGTCCTTCGACGTCGTGCTCTCGTGCGTCGGCGTCATGTTCGCGCCGCACCACGAGCGCTCGTCCGCCGAGCTGCTGCGCGTCACCCGACCGGAGGGCCGGATCGCGCTGCTCAGCTGGACCCCGTCCGGGTTCATCGGCCGGCTCTTCGGCGTCATGAAGCCGTTCGCGCCGCCGCCCCCGCCCGGCGCGAGCCCGGCGCCGCTCTGGGGCGACGAGTCACACGTGCGCTCGCTGCTCGGCGACGGCGTCACCGGCGTCGAGGCCACCCGGGCGCTGCTCGACGTGCGGTTCGACTCTCCCGAGGCGTTCCGCGACTTCTTCAAGACGGCCTACGGGCCGACGGTCGCGACGTACCGCTCCATCGCCGAGGACGCCGACCGCGTCGCGGCCCTCGACGCCGGGCTGGCCGACCTCGCCCGCGAGGCCACCGACGCCGACGGCCTGATGCGCTGGGAGTACCTGCTGCTCACGGCGCGGCGCGCCGGCTGAGCCCCGGCCGCCGCCGGGGGCCACCTCGGGACCTGCTCAGGTCCTGCTCACAGGCGGCTCTCGGCGGCGTCGGTGCCACCGAGGCGCTGCGCCAGCCAGACCGGCAGGATCGACACCACGACGAGCACGACGGCGATGACGTTGACGACCGGGGCCTGGTTGGGCCGGAAGAGGTTGTCGAAGATCCAGATCGGCAGGGTCGGGCTCTCCGGGCCGGCCGTGAAGGTCGTGACGACGATCTCGTCGAAGGACAGCCCGAAGGCCAGCAGGGCCCCGGCGACGAGGCTCGAGCGCAGCAGCGGGAACGTGACGCGTCGGAACGTCGTGAACGGGCGCGCCCCGAGGTCGGCCGAGGCCTGCTCGAGCGAGCCGCCGAGCCGCCGCAGCCGCGCCGTGACGTTGTTGAAGATCAGGACGATGCAGAAGGTCGCGTGGCCGACGATGATCGTGAACAGGCCGGCGCCGATGCCGAAGACGGGCGACAGGATGCTCTGGATGACCGACTGCAGCGCGATGCCGGTGACGATGCCGGGCAGCGCGATCGGCAGCACGACGAGCACCGAGATCGAGTGCTTGCCGAAGAAGTCGTAGCGGGACAGCGCGAGCGCCAGCAGGGTGCCGAGCACGAGCGCGATCGCCGTCGCGCCGAGGCCGGCCTTGACCGAGGTGAGCAGTGCGTCGCGCGGGCCCTGGGCGTGCAGCGCGGCGCTCCACCACTGCGTCGTGAACCCCGGGGGCGGCCAGCCGAAGGTGCGGTCGCTGTTGAAGGAGTTGATGCCGATGACGACGAGCGGCACGTAGACGAACGCGAGCACGAGCGTCGCGAAGACGCCGAGGGCGATGCGGGTGGACCGGGTGAGTCTCATCGCGGGTCCTCAGAGGTTCTCGAGCGCGCCGGTGCGGCGCACGGCGAGCAGGTAGACGACCATGATGAGCGCCGAGGCCGTGCCGAGCGCCGCGGCGAACGGCAGGTCGAGGGTGATGTTCTGCAGCACCGCGGTGCCGAGCACCTGCAGCTTGCCGCCGACGATCTGCACCGCGATGTAGTCGCCGAGGCTGAGCGAGAAGGTGAAGACCGAGCCGGCCGCGATCGCCGGCAGCAGCGACGGGACGACGACGCGTCGGAACGTGGCCCAGGGGCGCGCACCGAGGTCGGCGCTCGCCTCGAGGTGGCTCTCGGGCAGCCGCTCGAAGGCGGCGTAGACGGGCAGCACCATGTACGGCAGCCAGAGGTAGGTCAGCGTGAGCACGACCGCGGCAAAGCCGTACCCGGGCGTCGCGCCGAACGAGCTCTCGAGGACGCCGCCGGGCTGCAGCATCGTGCGCCAGGCGTAGGCCTTGACGAGGTAGCTGGCCCAGAGCGGCACGAGGACGGCGGCGAGGAGAAGGCCGCGCAGCCGTCGCGGCGCCACGCGCGCCATGAAGAACGCGAACGGCACTGCGACGAGGATGCACAGCACCGTGACGAGCACGGCGATGAGCAGCGTGCGCCCGATGATCCCGAGGTAGGTCGGGGTGAGCAGCTCGCGGTAGTTCTCGAGGCTGAACGTGGGCACGACGAGGTTGGTGAACGGGTCGGTCGTGAAGAACGCCGTCGCGAAGATCACCGCCAGCGCCCCGAGGTAGGCGACGACGAGCCACAGCATGGGTGGGGCGAGCAGCGCTGCCAGGGCCCTGCGTGATCTCATCGTCGCCTCCTCGGGCGCGGGTGGTGGGTGGGCCGCTGGTGGGCGGCCCGGGTGGTGCGGTGCTCGGGACGTGCGGGTCAGCTGTTGCGGATCTCGGTCCAGGCCTTGGTCCACGTCGCGTAGTCGGTGCACTTGACGTCGGTGCGACCGTCGAGGCACGTGGTGATCGGCGTGGTCCAGTAGTGGACCTTGCTGAAGTACGACTCGTCCGCGGCGTGGAAGGTCGTGCAGTGGTTCTTGTCGACCGTCTCGGCGCAGGCCTTCTTGTTGCCCGGGGCCTCCCCGAAGTACTCGGCGATCTGGGCGTTGACCTTCGGCGAGACGAGGTGGTCGATGAGCTTGTACGCGCACGTCTTGTGCTGCGACTTGGCCCCCACCATCCACGTGTCGGACCAGCCCGTCGCGCCCTCCTTGGGCAGGATCGCCTCGACCGGCGCCTTCTCGCCCTGGGCGACGTTGGCGATGACCTGCCACGTCGTGCCGACGGTCGACGTGCCGCTCTTGAAGGCCTGGACCTCCTTGAGGTAGTCGCTCCAGTACTCCCCGACGTTCGCCTTCTGGGCCTTGAGCAGGTCGACCGCGGCGGCCAGCTGGGTCTCGTCGAGGGCGTAGGGGTCCTTGATCTTGAGCTCCGGCTTGGTCGCCATGAGGTAGAGCGCGGCGTCGGCGATGTAGATCGGCGAGTCGTAGGCGGTGACCTTGCCCTTCTGCGCCCCGGCCTGGTCGAAGACGGCCGACCACGAGTCGGGGGCCGGCTTGACGAGGTCGGTGCGGTACATCAGCAGGTTGGCCCCGCGTCCGTGCGGGATGCCGTAGGCGACCCCGTTGACGGAGTTCCACGGCTTCATCTTCAGGGCGTCGAAGATGTCGGGGTAGTTGGTGATGAGCGAGGTGTTGACCGGCTCGACGTCGCCTGCCGCGATGAGGCGCAGGGTGGCATCGCCCGAGGCCGACACGACGTCGTACTGGCCGGTGCGCATCAGCTGCACGGCCTCGTCGGAGGTGCCGAAGGTCTTGATGTTGACGTTGCAGCCCGACGACTTCTCGAAGTCGCTGACCCAGTCGACCTTGGGGTCGTTGCTGCCGTCCTCGACGTAGCCGGGCCAGGCGAGGACGTTGACCTCGCCCTCCGGGGCACCCAGCTTGTCGAGCGCCTTGAGCGCCGGGACCTGCATGCCGCCCGGTGCCCCGCTGCTGCCGCTGCCGCCGCCGGCGGTCGAGCCGCATCCCGCGAGGGCGAGCGCGGCCACGGCCGCGACGACGCCGGTGAGCGACTTGTGTGACGTACGCACGCCGTTCTCCTTCATGAGTTCCTGCTCGGTCCGGTCCGCGTGGGGCCGGAGGTGGCGGCCGCGGGCGCGGCCGCCGGGGTGCTGGGCACGTCGATGACGTGCGCGGGGTCCCACCGGAGCGTGACGCGGTCCCCTCGCCGCGGCGCCGAGGGGGCGCGGGCCCCGCTGTTCTGCTCGAGGGCGGTGAGGCGTCCCCCGGCGTCAAGGGCCACGACGTACCGGGTGACCGGCCCGCCGTAGACGACCTCCTCGAGGGTGCCGGCGGCCTCGGGGTGGCCGTCGTGGTGGCCGTCGGAGTGACCGTCGGGGTGACCGTCGGGGTGCGCGACGCCCGCCTCGGGCACGACGACGAGCTTCTCCGGGCGGATCGCGAACGAGCCGTCGCGGCGGATGACGGCCCGGGCCGCCTCCCCCGTCAGCAGGTTGGACGTGCCGACGAAGCCCGCGACGAACGCCGTGCTCGGGCTCTCGTACACCTCGTGGGCCGTGCCGACCTGCTCGATCCGACCCGCGTTGAAGACCGCGACGCGGTCCGAGAGCGTCAGCGCCTCCTCCTGGTCGTGGGTGACGAAGAGGAACGTGATGCCGACGTCGCGCTGGATCGCCTTGAGCTCGACCTGCATCTGCTCGCGCAGCTTGAGGTCGAGGGCCCCGAGCGGCTCGTCGAGCAGGAGCACCTTGGGCCGGTTGACGAGGGCGCGGGCGAGCGCGACGCGCTGGCGCTGGCCGCCGGAGAGCTGCGCCGGACGACGGGCGCCGTGGTCGCCGAGGCGGACCTGCTCGAGCGCCTCCGCGACGCGGGTGCGCCGCTCGGCGCGGGCCACCTTCTTGACGACGAGGCCGTACTCGACGTTCTCGGCCACGCTCATGTGCGGGAAGAGCGCGTAGTCCTGGAACACCGTGTTGACGTCGCGGTCGTAGGGCTGGCGACGGGTCACGTCGGCGCCGGCGAGCTCGACGGTGCCGGAGGTCGGCTCCTCGAAGCCGGCGATCATGCGCAGCACGGTCGTCTTGCCCGACCCGGACGGGCCGAGCATCGAGAAGAACTCGCCCTGGGCGATCTCGAGGTCGATGTCGTCGACGGCGACGACGGGCGGGGTGCCCGTGAACTCCTTGCGCAGCCGCGTCAGACGGATGGCGGGCGTCGAGCCGGTGGGGGCCTGCATGGCACTCCCTCGATCTAGGGTGTGGTGTCTGGTGCGAAAACCTATGGCTCCATATGTTTAGCCGCAACCGGTATGACCAAACCGTTAGGAGGATGTCGCATGGCGGACCGGTCCCTGCCGCTCGGCCCCTACGCGGCGGTCTTCGCGCCGCTGCCCGCGGAGGGCCGCGCCGACGCCGTCCGACGCCGGCTCGGCGAAGCGATCGCCCTCGGGCTGCTGCCCGACGGGAGCATGCTGCCGCCCGAGAGCGACCTTGCCGAGCGCTTCGGCGTCGCGACCGTCACCGTCCGCGAGGCCCTCGGGACCCTGCGCGAGGACGACCTCATCGTCACCCGGCGCGGGCGCGGCGGCGGGTCCTTCGTCAAGGCGCCCCAGGACGGCGGCCGGGCCGCGCTGCTGGCCCGCCTCTCGCACACCGGGCTCGGCGAGCTGCGCGACCTCGCCGACCACTACGGCGCGATCAGCGGCCACTGCGCCGTGCTCGCCGCCCGGCGCGCCGACCCCGACGACCTCGCCCGCCTGACGCGTCTGGCGGCACACCGCCCCGGCCACGACGACCCGAGCGAGGAGGCCAGGCACGAGGGCACCTTCCACCTCGAGCTTGCGGCGGCGGCCCAGTCGGCCCGGCTGACCCGGGAGGAGATGGCGCTGCAGCGCGAGATCGGACCGGTCCTGTGGCTGGCCGACGTCGAGGCGAGCGCCGCGGGGCTCTCCGAGCGTGAGGAGCGGTCGGCGCACCGGCACGAGGCCATCGTCGCGGCGGTCGCGTCCGGCGATCCGGACGCGGCGCGACGCGAGGCGGAGGATCATGTGACGGAGCTGTTCGAGGCGGTCAAGGCCCTGCACCGCCGCATGCGCACGAGGAGGCCGCGATGAGCACGACCGCGCCGACCCACCCGGCGGGAGCCGCCGGCGACGACGACCGCAGCGACCACGGCCCCGCTGCCACGGCAGGCGTCTCGTCACCGCTGACCGCCGCCGACGTCGCCGCCTGGGTCTCGCGCTTCGGCGCCGACCTCTTCGGCCGCCTCGACGACCTCGGCGCCCTGACCGCGCGACAGTGCGGTGCCGGGGTCGCGCCGAGACGGGCCGACCTGCACCTCGAGGCGTGGTGCCACCGGTTCCTCACCGAGCCCGGCACCCCCGTGGCCGGCGCGGGCGCGGTGTTCGCTCCCGGCGTCCTGGCCGACGCCCCGTACTGGCTGGAGTGGTGGACCGCCGAGCAGGTGTCGGGTGGACCGGTCGTGACCAAGCTCGCCGCCGAGACCGACCCGCGGGCCGTCGGCTTCCGCGACTACACCGAGCTCCCTTGGTACGCAAAGCCGCTCGCGACCGGCGAGCGCCACGTGACCGGACCCTACGTCGACTACCTCTGCACCGACCAGTACACGCTGACCTTCACCCAGCCGCTGCTGCTCGAGGGCCGCTTCGCCGGCGTCGTCGGCGCCGACGTCCTCGTCGCCTGGTTCGAGGAGCAGCTGCTCGACGTCCTCGACGACGTCGAGGGCACCTGCCTGCTCGTCAACGCGGCGGGACGCGTCGTCACCTCGTCGGACGCGGCGTGGGTCACGGGCGACCTCGTGCGCAACCTGCCGCTCGAGGCGTGGCTGGACCCGGAGGGCGCCGACGTCGCCGGGCCCGGCGGGTGGACGGCCCTGCGCTGCCCGGGGCTGCCGTTCCTCGTGCTCAGCGCCGACTGACCGGGCCTCCGTCCGGGCCGGGACGCATGACGAGGCGCCACTCGCTCGGGGGTTCGAGTGGCGCCTCGTTCACCCCCACCATCGCGGTCGTGCCGTGCGGCGTTACACGCCGGGGCCGGGTTGTTCGGCGCCGCCGGCCGGGAACGCCCCACCGGACCCGCCGGCCCCACGCGTCACACGGGTGACGCCCGAGCAGACCCTGTCAGGGCCTGCGCACCGGTGCTGTGAGGCCGGACTCAAAGCACCCGCGTCGCGCTCGCGCCCGACCTACTCTGAGTAGGACGGGGAGGTGGCGCAGCGAGCGCCGCCGGAGGAGACCGACGTGAGCACGTCCGAGCCGATGACGGTGACCCTGCACGGGCACGCGCTCTCCTACGTCGACGTCGGGTCCGGCGAGACGATCCTGTTCGTCCACGGCCTCCTCGGATCGCACCGGTACTGGGGCCACCTCGTCGACACCCTCGCCGACTCCTTCCGCGTCGTCGTGCCCGACCTCTTCGGCCACGGCGCGTCGGCCAAGCACATCGGCGACTACTCCGTCGCGGCGCACGCGGCCACCCTGCGCGACCTCATCGACCGACTCGGCATCGACCGGGTGACGATCGTCGGGCACTCGCTCGGCGGCGGGATCGCGCTCGAGTTCTGCTACCTGTTCCCGGACCGCGTCGACCGGCTCGTCCTCGTCGGCAGCGGCGGCCTCGGCCGGCAGGTCAACCCGGTCCTGCGCTCGGCCACGCTGCCCGGCGCCGAGTGGGTGCTGCCGGTCATCGCCTCGCCGTGGGTCCGGGGCGGAGCGGCCGCGGTCGGCCGGGTGCTCTCGCTCGCCGGCTGGCGCGCGAGCCACGACGTGCGGGCCGCCTGGGAGGGCTTCACCTCCCTCGGCGACGCCGACAGCCGGCGGGCCTTCCTCGCCACGACACGCGCCGTCATGGACCCCGGCGGCCAGCGCGTCAGCGCCACCGACTACCTGCCCGACCTCGTCGGGCTGCCCGTGCTCGTCGTGTGGGGCACCCGCGACTTCATCATCCCGCCGGCGCACGCGGCCCTGGCCCGCGACGCCATCCCCGGCTGCCGCATCGAGCTGTTCGAGGGCGCCGGACACTTCCCGCACCTGGACCAGCCGGAGCGCTTCGCCGACGCGCTGCGCACGTTCATGCGCGAGCCCGGGCGGGCTGCGGGCACCGACGCGTCGGGCCGCACCGGCGGCGCCGCGGCGGACGCGTCGGGTGGCCGCACGGGCACGCCCGAGGCGCCGGGGCCCTCCGAGGCCTCCGGGCTCGACGAGCAGCAGGCGGGCTGACACGGCAGAGCCGGCCAGGAGGGTCGATCGGTCACCACAGCTGCCGGACGCGCGAAGAGGCGCCTCCCGCTCGGGGGTCCGGGAGGCGCCTCTTTCAGTCGTTCCATCGGCGCAGGGTGCGGTTGCGTTACACCCTCGGCCGACAAACGTCGGCGGGGTCGCCGGTCACTCGGCGAGGAAGGCCGCGACGCGCTCCTTGGGCCGGCCGATGATGGCGCGGTCGCCCTTGACGACGACCGGGCGCTGGAGCAGCCGCGGGTGCCGCACGAGCACGTCGACGACCTGCTCGCGGGTGGCGACGTCGGCCTCGGACAGGCCGAGCTCGGCGAAGTGCGCGTCGCGGCGCACGAGGTCGGTCGGGGCGTCCTCGAGCTTGTCGAGGAGGTCCCCCAGGGCCGCGGCGTCGAGCGGGTGACGCAGGTAGTCGACGACCTCGGCCTGTACGTGGGCCTCGGCGAGGCGGTCCATGGCCGACCGCGAGGTCGAGCAGCGGTTGTTGTGCAGGATCGTCACGTCGTCGCTCATGACCCGAACCCTAGCCACCGGGGCCGCCGCCCCGGCAGGCCCGTGGGCGCTGCGAAATCCGCGTGCCGACCGCCCGGCCGCCTGCCTACGCTGCCTCGATGGAGACCTCCGACCGGACGCCCGTGGCACGGCCCGAGCTGTTCGCGCTCTGCATCGCGGCGACCGACCCGGCCCGGCTGGCCGGCTTCTGGCAGGGCCTGCTCGGCTGGCCCCTCGCCGACGACACCGACGCGCGCGCCGGGGTCGCGCTGCTGCCGACCGACGACACGGGGTTCCGGCTGCGCTTCCTGCCCACCGACGAGCCGAAGACGCGCCGCAACCAGATCCACTTCGACCTGACGAGCGCCTCGGCCGAGGCGCAGGAGGCCACGGTCGCCCGGGCGCTCGGGCTCGGCGGCCGGCACTACGACGTCGGGCAGCGTGGCGACGAGGGCCACGTCGTGCTCGCCGACCCGGAGGACAACGAGTTCTGCGTCATCGAGCCGGGCAACCGGTTCCTCGCCGACTGCCCGTTCATCGGCGCCCTCTCCAGCGACGGCACCCGGGCCCTCGGCCTCTTCTGGAGCGAGGCCCTGGGCTGGCCGCTCGTCTGGGACCAGGACGAGGAGACGGCGATCCGCTCCCCGCACGGCGGCCCGAAGGTCACGTGGGGCGGGCCGCCCTTCCAGGAGAAGGTCGGGCCGAACCGCTGGCACCTCGACCTCGTTCCGGCCGCAGGCGCCGACCAGCAGGCGGTCGTCGAGCGGCTCGTCGCGCTCGGCGCCACGCGAAGCGACGCGTCGGCGCACGATCCCGGGGCCGTGGCCCTGCTCGACCCCGACGGCAACGAGGTCTGCGTCCTGCCCTCCCGCACGTGAGGACATCGCGCCGCCGGAATGACGCGTCCGGCGGCGGCGCCGGCCCCAGCGTCGAGTGAGACGGCGGGCCTACACTCACCGCGTGGGCGCACGTCGGCGGACCCACCAGGTCGTGGGACTGGCTCTCGCAGGGTGTCTCGCCGCGGGATGCTCGGCGCCATCGGCGAGCACACCGGAGGCCTCGTCCACGTCCCCCACCGCGCACGGGCCCGGCACGACCACGTCCGGCGCGACCACACCGCGCCGGTGGTCGATCGTGGCCCTCGGCGACTCCGTGCCTGCCGGCAACGGGTGCGACTGCACGCCCTACCCCCAGCTCACGGGGGACGACCTGTCCTCGCCTCCCGACCGAACGGTCACGGTGGCGAACGACGCGGTCGGGGGCTTCACCACCGACGACGTCCTCACCCAGCTGCGGAACGACACCTCGGTCATCGACCGCGTCCGCAGCGCCGACGTGGTCGAGGTGGAGGTCGGCGCCAACGACGTGGGTTACTCGTCCTCGTGCGGCGCCTCGGTCGCGTGCTACCAGCCGACCGTCCCGGTGGTCGAGCGGAACCTCGGCGCCATCGTGGCCCGCGTCCGCGAGCTGGCGAGCGGGCACCCGGTCCTCGTCGTGCTGCTCGACTACTGGAGCGTCTGGCTCGGCGGTCAGTACGCCACTGCGCAGGGCGAGGCCTACGTGGCCGCCGCCGCCGAGGTCACCGACCAGGTCAACTCGGTCATCAGGTCCACGGCGTCCGCGACGTCATCGGAGTACGTCGACCTGCGCACCGCCTTCAAGGGCCCGGACCACGCCTACGACGAGACCCACTACCTGGCCCCGGACGGGGACCACCCCAACGCGGCCGGGCACGAGCAGATCGCCGCGGCGACGGTGGCCCAGATCGACGAGGCACTCCGCACCTAGGCGTACCTCAGACGTTGAAGCGGAACTCCACGACGTCGCCGTCCTGCATGACGTACTCCTTGCCCTCCATGCGGACCTTGCCGGCGGCCTTGGCGGCGTTCATCGAGCCGGCCTCGACGAGGTCGTCGAACCCGACGATCTCGGCCTTGATGAAGCCGCGCTGGAAGTCGGTGTGGATGACGCCGGCGGCCATCGGGGCGGTCCAGCCCTTGCCGATGGTCCAGGCGCGCGACTCCTTGGGCCCGGCCGTCAGGTAGGTCTGCAGGCCGAGGGTGTGGAAGCCGGTGCGGGCCAGCTGGTCGAGGCCCGACTCCTCGGCGCCGAAGCTCTGGAGCATCTCGAGGGCCTCGTCGGGCTCCATCTCCATGAGGTCCATCTCGAGCTTGGCGTTGAGGAAGACGGCGTCGGCGGGCGCGGCGAGCTCGCGCAGCTGCGCGTGCAGGTCGGCGTCGGCGAGCTGGTCCTCGTCGAGGTTGAAGACGTAGATGAAGGGCTTGGTCGTCAGCAGGCCGAGCTGCTTGGCCTCGGCGAGGTCGACGCCGGCGGCCGGGCCCTTGGCGTAGAGGGTGTGGCCCTCCTCGAGAACCTTCTGCGCGGCCTGGGCCAGCTCGAGGGCGGCCTTCTTGTCCTTGTTGATCCGCGCCTCCTTCTCGAGGCGGGGCACGGCCTTCTCGAGGGTCTGCAGGTCGGCGAGGATCAGCTCGGTGTGGATCGTCTCGATGTCGCTGGCCGGGCTGACCTTGCCGTCGACGTGGACGACGTCGCCGTCCTCGAACGCACGGACCACCTGGCAGATGGCGTCGGCCTCGCGGATGTTGGCGAGGAACTTGTTGCCGAGCCCCTCCCCCTCGCTCGCGCCGCGGACGATGCCGGCGATGTCGACGAAGCTCACCGTGGCCGGGAGGACCTTCTCCGAGGAGAAGATCTCGGCGAGGGCGCCGAGGCGGCTGTCGGGCAGCGGCACGACGCCGACGTTCGGCTCGATCGTCGCGAACGGGTAGTTCGCGGCGAGCACGTTGTTCTTGGTCAGCGCGTTGAAGAGCGTCGACTTGCCGACGTTGGGGAGACCGACGATTCCGATGGTGAGTGCCACGAGGACAGGAGTCTAGTGCGGGTGGGCGGTGGGGCCGACCACGCACGGGGTGCGCGGACCCGCCGAGGGTGCCGACGCGGGTGCCGACGCGGGTGCCGACGCGTCAGGCGTCGGGCGCCACGGGCAGGGTGAAGTCCCAGCCCGGCCGCCAGTCGAACGGGGCGTCGACGAGGTCCTCGAGGGGCGTGCCGTCGAGCAGGTGCTGCAGGGCCCAGCGGTTGGCCGAGTGCGACACGAGGACGACCGTCTGCCCGTCGTGGTCGCCGGTGAGGTCGGCGAGGAACGAGCGGGTGCTGTCGACGACGTCGCGGTAGCTCTGGCCCCCGGGGAACGGCTCGTCGATGCACCGCCGCCGCTGCGCGGCCACGTCGGTGACCGGCGCCCCGTTGAGGCGCCCGTAGTCGCACTCGCGCAGGCGGGCGTCGAGGTGCACCGGGATGTCGCTGTCGCCGAAGGCGATCCGTGCGGTCTCGACGGCGCGCGCGAGGTCGGACGCGTAGACCGCGGCGACGCCGGTGCCGCGGCGACGCTGCCCGAGCTCCGCCGCCTGCAGCCGCCCGGCCTCCGACAGGCGCCCGGGCAGCCAGCCCGTGGCGATGCCGTTCTCGTTGTCCTCGGTGGTCGCGTGGGTCTCGTAGACGACGTGGACGCCCATGGCGCTGCCGTCAGCCGCCGGCGGGCGCCGGCCGGACGCCGCACAGCTGGCGCGACTGGGCGACGAGGGCGCCGGTGGAGTCCCAGATCCGCGCGTCCTCCTCCATCATCCCGCCGCCGAGGTTCTCGCTCGAGAGCGCGACGCGCAGCCAGCCCGGCGCCGGGCGGCGGCGCACGTGGCCGGTGAACTCCAGCGTCGGCGTCCAGCCGAAGAGGCCGAGGTCGAACGCGACCGGGGGCAGGGCGTCGAGGGCCAGCAGCAGCAGCGTCGTGTCGGGCTCACGCCCATCGCGCAGCCGCAGCCACCCGCGCATGACGCCCTGCATCGACGGGCGGCCCATGGCCCAGCCGGCCGTGGCCGGGTCGAGGCGCAGGTCGAGCCGCTCGAGGAAGCGCGCGTGCGCGAGGAAGTCCGGGGGCGCCTGGTCGGCACCGACGCACTGCTCGGGCGGGGGCATGTCAGGCGGGTCGGACTGGCGCTGCACCTCGACGTCGTCGAGGTTGCCGAAGGAGGCGATGGCGCGCATCCGCTCGACGGCCTCGCCCTCGGCCGACGGCTGGGCGATGCTGACCTGGCCGGTCGACAGGGCCCGACCGCACCGCATCACCTCGGTGGTGGCGGTGAACGGCCCCGGCTGCGAGGCGGTCATGAAGTAGGCGGACAGCACGACGGGGTCGACGTGCCGGGTGGCCTCGGCGGGGTCGGCGGCCAGGTGCTCGCCGAGGGCCGTCAGGGCCGCGGCCATGACCAGGCCGCCGTTGACGGCGTTGCCGATCATCCAGTCCGCGTGGAAGGTGCCGGTCCGCTGGTCGGCACCGGAGCCGGGCGCCAGACGGATCGCGTCGTCGTACTCGCTCACGCCGTCTGTCTAGCAGACCGTCCGGACGGCGCCGGTCAGCACCGCACGTGCCGTGGACCACAGCGGGACAAAGGGTATGAAACGGGCGTCCGCACGGTCTCCGGCCCACTCGCCCCTCTCCGCACGGACGCAGGTCACCCACCCGACCGACCCGAAGGACGACCCATGGCCCGATCCCTCCTGCGCGGTGGCGGCCTCGCCGCCGCGGCCCTCACGACCCTGGCGCTGACGACGACGGCCCCAGCCGCCTCCGGTTCCACCCCTGAGCGAGCCGCACCACCGGCCTCCGCCCCCGCGTCGCTGGCGGCGTCCGCCGTCGCCGCCGGCACCGACCCGATCCGCGCCACCGCACGCCCGGTGACGGCCGCCGACGTGCGCTACACGTGGCGGTCGGGGTGCCCGGTCGGACCGAGCCGGCTGCGCGTCGTCGAGATGAACTTCCGCGGCTACGACGGCGTGGTGCGCCGCGGCATGCTCATCGTGCGCTGGGACAAGGTCGGCCAGACGGCCGCGATCTTCCGGGCCGCCTACCTCGCCGGCTTCAAGATCCGCCGGATGGACAACCCGAACAAGTGGTACGGCAGCGACACGGAGATGATGAAGGCCGACAACACCTCGGCGTTCAACTGCCGGCGCGTCACCGGCAACAGCTCGCGGATGTCGCCGCACTCCTACGGCACCGCCATCGACGTCAACACGATGCACAACCCGTACAAGGCGGCCAACGGCGTCTGGTACCCGCCGAACGGCACCCGCTGGATCAACCGCAACCTGCGCGACCCCGGGATGATCTGGGGCTCCTCGACGATCACGAAGCAGGTGGTCTCCCGCGGTGGCGTCTGGGGCGGCTACTGGTCCTACAAGGACTACCAGCACTTCGAGCTCGGCTGAGCGCGTGGGCTCCACGGCCCTGTCGGACCTCTCTGGGACGGTGGGGCCATGGAGACCTCGTCGCTGCTCACCGGCCTCGTGCTCGGCCTCGCCGCCGGGGCGCTGCTCGCCTGGCTCGCGGTCCGGTCCGCCCTCGTGTCGCGCACCGCGGCGGCCGAGGCGGCGCGCGACGTCCTGCGCGAACGCGTCGAGGACCTCGAGGCCTCCCGGGCCGAGGACGACGCCACCGCAGCGGTTCTCGCTCCCCTGCGCGAGACCATCGGGCGCGTCGAGCGGCACGTCGGCGTCCTCGAGCGCGACCGCGTCCAGCAGTTCGGCCAGCTCGGCGAGCGCCTCACCGAGGTGAGCCGGTCCACCGAGTCGCTGCGCTCGGAGACCGCGACGCTCGCCAGCGCCCTCAACGCCTCGACCGTCCGCGGGGCGTGGGGCGAGGTGCAGCTGAGGCGAGTCCTCGAGGTGTCGGGGCTGCTCGCCCGGTGCGACTTCGACGAGCAGGTCACCCGCGTCAGCCGGCACGGGGCCACGGTGCGTCCCGACGCCGTCGTCAACCTGCCCGGCGGCCGGCACGTCGTCGTCGACAGCAAGGCCCCGATGGCGCACTTCCTCCAGGCCCACGGC
The DNA here is from genome assembly GCF_001956915.1 of Intrasporangium flavum. GTDB lineage: Bacteria > Actinomycetota > Actinomycetes > Actinomycetales > Dermatophilaceae > Monashia > Monashia flava. The sequence goes on from NZ_MLJO01000016.1 coordinate 138,740, forward strand.
GACACCGTCTCCGACCTCGAGCGGGGCGAGCTGCTCGCCGCCCACGCCACCGCCCTGCGCCGGCACGTCGAGAGCCTCGCGGCCAAGGCGTACTGGACCGCGTTCACCCGCTCCCCCGAGGTCGTCATCTGCTTCGTGCCCGGCGAGGCCATCCTCGCCACGGCCCTCGCCGACGACCCCGGCCTCTACGAGCACGCCCTGACGCGCAGGGTCGTGCTCGCCTCCCCCGGCACCCTCTACGCCGTGCTGCGCACCGTCGGTGCGATCTGGCAGCAGGACGCCCTCGAGCAGAACGCCCGCGAGCTGCTCGCCCTGGGCCAGGACCTCTACGCCCGGCTCGCCACCCTCGGCGGCCACGTCACCGGCATGGGCCAGTCACTGGCCCGGTCGGTCGAGCAGTACAACAAGTTCGTCGGCACGCTCGAGTCGCGGGTGCTCGTCACCGCCCGGCGCATGCACGAGCTGCACCTGGCCACCGAGCGACCCACCGAGCTCGCACCGCTCGAAGCCGCACCACGCTCCCTCAGCGCGGCCGAGCTGACCGGGTCCAGCGAGCCCGCCGACCACCACGGCACCCTCGACCGCCACGCCGGCGCCGACGTCGCCGACGACGCGGACGACGTCGACGACACGGAAGACGTCGAGGACCCCACCGACCCGCTGGGCACCCGCTCCCGGGCCGAGCGCGACGACGCGTTCCTGCGCCACGAGGGCGACGCCGCGGCCGTGCGACGCGCCGACACCGCCTGAGGCACGGCCCCCGCCGGGGGCGTCCCCACCCCCTCGACCGCCGGTTCGAGATGCGCCTGGGCGAAATGTCCGGTATCGGGCGGTAGTGGACTCCCACGCGGGCGCCACGGACAATACGGCGCGTGGGAGTGAGCGCACAGTGACCGGCAACGGGGGGCCGGGACCCGAGGACCGAGCAGCAGGCAGCGGCCGCCGCGTCGGCCCGTACGAGCAGAGCCTCATCGAGGGGCGAGGGCGGGCCGAGGCGGCCCACCGCGACCGCGTGCGCCGGCGACGGCGCCACCAGGTGCTCGGTGCGCTGCTCGCCATCGTCCTGGTGGCGGGGGTCGCCGTCGGCGCCTGGGTGTTCCTCAACCGCCGCGACGTGCCCACCGCCGTGCCGGGTGTGGCCGCCCGCCCCACCTCGTGCGCCGACCCGGCCAAGGTGAAGGTCGCGGTCGCACCCGCCGTCGCCCCCGCCGTGGCGGCGGCCGCGCAGGCCCTGAGCAAGCACTCGGACAGCCCCTGCGCCGCCTACACCTTCGAACCGGCCGAGCCCTTCGCCGTCGCCGGGTCGCTCATCGGCGCCGGCCGCCCGGACGCCTGGATCACCGACTCGAGCGTGTGGTTCGGGCGCGCCGCCTCGATCTCCGGGGTCCAGGCCAGCGCCGACCGGCCGTTCGCGACCAGCGCCGTCGTCGTCGCGATGCCGGACGGCGCGGCGGAGTCCCTCGGCGAGGACCTGACGTGGGGTGCGGTGCTCGGCGGCAAGACGCCGGTGCACGTCCCCGACCCCAACCGCTCGACCGTCGGGCGGCTCGCGCTCGGCGCGGCTGCGGCCTCGATGCCCGACACGGCGCTGCGCTCCGTCGTGTCGCAGGCGGCCCGGGCGGGGACGGGCTCGGTGTCGCTGGACGGCCTCGACGGCAAGAGCCCGGCCGGCGCCGTGACCACCGAGGCCCAGCTGACGACGTGGAACGCCGCGCACACCGACGCACCACTGACGGCCGTCGCGCCGTCGGAGGGCACCGGCGCGGCCGAGTACTCCATCGCGTCGCTGTCGGGCGACGCCGCCACGACCCGTCTCGTCAACGCGCTCGGCGCCTACCTCCACACGGAGGAGGCGCGGAAGATCCTGCGCGACAGCGGGTTCCGCACTCCCGGCGGTGACGACCCCAAGGAGCCGGCGGCCCTGCGCGGGACCATCACGGTCGGCTCGGCCCCGGCCGACGCGTCGGTGGCCAAGGCAGCGACGCTCTGGAACGCGTCCGCCCCGAAGACCCAGGCGCTGCTCGCCGTCGACGTGTCCGGCTCGATGCTCGACCGCACCGAGAGCGGCGCCACCCGCCTCGGCACCGTGCAGCGCGCCACGGTGCGCGCCACGGCCGCGGCGTCGCCGACGACGATCGCCTCGCTGTGGGTCTACTCGCTGCACGTGGGCGACAAGGCCGACGACTACAAGCCCCTCGTCGGCTACGGCAGCCTCGGCGAGGGCAAACGCCTCGCGGCGTTCGACAAGTCGGTGGCCGGCCTCGGCTCCGCCGTCGGCGGCGGCCGCGGCCTCTACGACACGATCGCCGCCACGTACGTGCAAGCCAAGGGGTACTGGCGCCCGGGCTACACCAACTCCGTCGTGCTCGTCACCGGCGGCCCGAACGAGGACGACTTCGGCCTCGACCTGCCCCTGCTCAAGCAGCAGCTCGCGGCGGCCAAGGACCCGGCCCGGCCGGTGCGGCTCGTCGTCGTCGACATCGGCGGCAGGTCGGACGCGAACGCGCTCAAGCAGGTCGTGGCCGTCACCGGCGGCCAGTACGTCGCGACGAACAGCCTCGATGACCTCCAGCCGGCCCTGACGTCCGCGCTCGGCGGCTGACCGGGCCGGGGCGCCGGGCCGGTGGCCGGGCGGGTGGTCGGCCGGACGGCGCGTCAGTGCAGCGAGCCGGCGTCCTCGAACGCGGCGTCGTGTCGCACGGTGCCGGCGTCCTCGCCCTTGCGGGCCTTGAGGTCGCGGCGCAGCTCGTTGGGCAGCGAGAAGAGCAGCGACTCCTCGGCCGCGATGACGGCCTCGACCTCGCCGTAGCCGCGATCGGCGAGCCACGAGAGCACGTCGCGGACGAGCACCTCGGGCACGCTCGCCCCGGAGGTGACCCCGACCGTGCTCACGCCGTCGAGCCACTCCGGCTGGATCTCGTCGGCGTAGTCGACGAGGTGCCCCGCGCGGGCGCCGTGCTCGAGGGCGACCTCGACGAGACGCACCGAGTTCGAGGAGTTGCGCGAGCCGACGACGATCATGAGGTCGGTGTCCTTGGCCATCTGCTTGACGGCCAGCTGGCGGTTCTGGGTGGCGTAGCAGATGTCGTCCGAGGGCGGGCTCTGCAGCGCGGGGAACTTCTCCTTGAGGCGTTTGACGGTCTCCATCGTCTCGTCGACCGACAGCGTGGTCTGGGAGAGCCACACGACCTTCTCGGGGTCGCGGACGGTGACGTTGTCGACGTCGTCGGGGCCGTCGACCAGGGTGATGTGCTCCGGCGCCTCGCCGCTCGTGCCGACGACCTCCTCGTGGCCCTCGTGGCCGATGAGCAGGATGTCGAATTCGTCGCTCGCGAACCGGACCGCCTCGCGGTGCACCTTCGTCACCAGCGGGCACGTGGCGTCGATCGTCTTGAGGCTGCGGGCCTTCGCCTCCTCGTGCACGACCGGGGCGACCCCGTGGGCCGAGAAGATGACGGTGGCGCCCTCGGGCACCTCGTCGGTCTCGTCGACGAAGATCGCGCCGCGCTTCTCGAGGGTCGTGACGACGTGCTTGTTGTGCACGATCTGCTTGCGCACGTAGACCGGCGGGCCGTAGAGCTCGAGGGCCTTCTCGACCGTGACGACGGCCCGGTCGACGCCGGCGCAGTAGCCGCGGGGCGCGGCGAGCAGGACCTTCTTCGTCGACGCCGTGGCGGCGTCGGGCGTGTCGGTGCCGGTGGTCGGGGCGGGCGTCTCGGGGGTGGCGCTCATGCTCCCATCGTACGGGCCGGGCCGCGCCCGACCCGAACGCGTGAGGCCGGCCCCGGAGCGGCGGGCCCGGGCCTGTCGCCCCCACGCCCTATCGTTGCGGCGTGAGCCTGCCGAACCCGCTGCCGGACAAGGCGGCCGACACGACCGCCGAGCAGCCCTGGCCGGTCCGCGTGCTCAGCCTCAAGATCAGCGACTACGTCGACCGGATGAGCCAGCTCTGGGTCGAGGGCCAGGTCGTGCAGTTCAACCCGCGCGGCGGCACGGCGTACCTGACGCTCCGCGACCCCGACGTCGACATGTCGCTGTCGGTGTCGGTGCCGATGAACGCCGTCAACGCCATGGCGGTGCCGCTGGCCCAGGGTGCGCGCGTCGTGCTTCAGGCGAAACCGACGTTCTGGACCAAGCGGGGCACCCTCCAGCTCGACGCGCGGCAGATCCGCCCCGTCGGCATCGGCGACCTCCTCGCCCGGGTCGAGATCCTCAAGCGCACGCTCGCCGCCGAGGGCCTCTTCGACGCCGACCGCAAGCGACCGATCCCCTTCCTGCCGCACCGCGTCGGGCTCATCACCGGCCGCGGCTCGGCGGCCGAGCGCGACGTCGTCGAGAACGCCCGGCGCCGTTGGCCCGCAGTGCGGTTCGAGCTGCGCGAGGTGGCCGTGCAGGGCACCAACGCCGTCACCGAGGTCGTCGCGGCGCTGCGCGAGCTCGACGCACACCCCCACGTCGACGTCATCGTCGTGGCCCGTGGCGGCGGCGCGCTCGAGGAGCTGCTCCCGTTCTCCAACGAGGCGATGGTCCGTGCCGTGGCCGAGGCGCGCACGCCGGTCATCAGCGCGATCGGCCACGAGGTCGACCAGCCGCTGCTCGACCTCGTCGCCGACTGGCGGGCCTCCACCCCCACCGACGCGGGCAAGCGGGTCGTGCCCGACGCCGCCCACGAGCGCGGCACCGTCGAAACCGGCCGCGAGCGCCTGCGCCGGGCCCTGGCCCGACGCCTCGAGCACGAGCGCTCGGGGCTGCGGGCGCTCGTCTCCCGCCCCGTCATGGCCGACCCGGTCGCTCTCGTGCGCCAGCGACGCGTCGAGCTCACGTCCCTGCGGGAGCGGGCCGCGACGCGTCTGGAGGCGCGCCTGCACCGGGCGGCCGACGAGGCCGAGCACCTGCGTCGGCAGGTCGTCGCGCTCTCCCCGCAGTCGACGCTCGAGCGCGGCTACGCCGTCGTGCAGCACCGCGACGGCCGGGTCGTCATGGACCGCGACGACGTCGGCGTCGGCGAGCTGCTGCGCGTGCGGGTCGCCCGCGGCGACTTCGGCGTCCGGCCGGTCAGCACCGGCACCGAGGACGCCCGCGCCTCGGCGCCGCGCACGACGGCGAGGCGGACCACCAGTGCCGGCGCCACGGCGGCCGACCCTGCGACGGCCGCGACGAAGGCCACCGCGAAGAAGGCACCGGCGAAGAAGGCAACCGCGAAGTCCACCGCGAAGAAGGCCATCGCGACGAAGACGGCTGCCGCCAAGACGGCGACGAAGACGGCTGCCGCCAGGACGGCGACGAAGACGGCGAAGAAGTCGGCGACACCGGCACCGGACCCCGACGGCGGCGTCGGTCCGACGCCGTAGGGTGGCCGCCATGGCCGACGCGTCCCCCACCGACAGCACCGACTTCCCCGACATCCCGGGGATGCGCTACGAGGACGCCCGCGAGGAGCTCGTCGGGATCGTGGCGCGGCTCGAGGCCGGCCAGGCGCCGCTCGAGGACTCGATGCACCTGTGGCGCCGGGGCGAGGCCCTGGCCGCGCACTGCGCCACGTGGCTCGACGGCGCGCAGGCCGAGATCGAGCGGGCCACCCGCGGCGGCGAGGCCCCGACCGCCGGCCAGGGCAGCCCGCTGCACGCCGACGACGCCGTCTTCGACGACGAGTCCTGATCCACTCGGCAGGCCCGCCGGCGCGGGTGCATCAGGTGGGGTCAGGACCCCACCGGGCGCACACGCCGCCCGACCTCGACGGGAGAGGACGCGTCCGCGTCAGGGGGTCGCGGCCGGCTGCACCGGGCGCATCGCCGCGACGAACGCCTTGAGCTCGTCCTCCGACGCGTTGCCCGAAGCCACGATCGTCGGCGTCGAGCTGCCGGTGCCGCGCACGACGTAGGCCACCTGGCCGGCGTCCGAGGCGGTGAACCGCTCGAAGCTGCGGCCCGACACCTGGACCGTGCCCGCCGCGTCGCCGTCGTTGACCGACCGGGTCAGCCAGCCGGCGGTCGGGTTGACGGCCTGCTTGAGGCTGATGTCGGCGCCCGCGGGGGTGGTCCACACGGTGGTGAAGGTGCGGACCTTCTCGGTGCCGGGCGCGTACGAGGCGACGGTCGGCACCCACCCGGACCCGAGGCCCTGCGGCAGCTCGACGGCCATCTTGGCCTGGGCCGCCACCTGGCGGGCCTTGTCGAGGGCGTCGACGGCCGGCCGGTCGACGTGGTCGGTGCGCGGCACGATGGCCACGAGCGCGAGGACGAACAGCCCGATGACGAGCATCGAGCGCAGCATGTTGGGCAGCGTGCCCATCGAGTAGCGGCTGCGCGGGGCCGCGGGCTCCTCCACCGGCTGCTGACCCGGCAGGTCGGTCGGCGAGGGGGTGGAGGTGGTGCTCATGATCCCATCGTCCCCGACTCGCGGACGCCGTCCAAACGCGGGTCCGGCCCCCGCTAGGCTGGCGCGGACTCGTTCTGCGCCGACGGAGGACCCGATGAAGCACAGCCAGCCCGATCGCAACCTCGCCCTCGAGCTGGTGAGGGTCACCGAGGCCGCCGCCATGGCCGGTGGCCGATGGGTCGGCCGCGGTGAGAAGAACAAGGCCGACGGCGCGGCCGTCGAGGCGATGCGCGCCATGATCTCGACGGTCAGCATGCGCGGCGTCGTCGTCATCGGCGAGGGCGAGAAGGACAACGCCCCGATGCTCTTCAACGGCGAGCAGGTCGGCGACGGCACCGGACCCGAGGTCGACGTCGCGGTCGACCCCATCGACGGCACGACCCTCACCGCCAAGGGCATGAACAACGCGGTCGCCGTCATGGCCGTGGCCAACCGCGGCGCGATGTACGACCCGTCGGCCGTCTTCTACATGGACAAGCTGGCCACCGGTCCCGAGGCCGCCGACGTCGTCGACATCCGCCTTCCCGTCGCCGAGAACATCCGCCGGATCGCCAAGGCCAAGAAGGAGACTCCCGCCGACGTCACCGTGGTCATGCTCGACCGGCCGCGTCACGAGGGCCTGGCCCAGCAGATCCGCGACACCGGCGCCCGCATCCGCTACATCGTCGACGGCGACGTCGCCGGCGCCGTCATGGCAGCGCGACCCGGCACCGGCGTCGACCTGCTCCTCGGCATCGGCGGCACGCCGGAGGGCATCATCGCCGCCTGCGCGATCAAGTGCACCGGCGGCGTCATCCAGGGCAAGCTGTGGCCCAAGGACGACGACGAGCGCCAGAAGGCCCTCGACGCCGGCCACGACCTCGACCGCGTGCTGTCCACCGACGACCTCGTCGTCGGCGAGTGCTTCTTCGTGGCCACCGGCATCACCGACGGCGAGCTGCTGCGCGGAGTCCGCTACGGCGCCAAGTCGGCCCGGACCAACTCCCTCGTCATGCGCTCGCGCAGCGGCACGATCCGCACCATCGACAGCGAGCACCGCTTCGACCGGCCCGGCTGGTTCGGCAGCGCCGACATGGTCGACGCCTGAGGTGGCCCGCGTGTCCGACACCCGCACGCTGGTCGTCGGCGAGGCCCTCGTCGACGCGGTGACGACCGCGGACGGCGCCACCGCCGAGCACGTCGGCGGCAGCCCCGCCAACGTCGCCTTCGGCCTGGCCGCCCTCGAGCACCCGGTCGACCTGGCCACGTGGATCGGACGCGACGCCCGCGGCGAGCGGATCGCCGCGCACTGCGCCGAGCGCGGCGTCACCCTGACCGAGGGGTCGCGTGACGCCGCCGCCACCTCGCTCGCGCACGCGACGCTCGACGCGTCGGGCGCGGCCACCTACGTCTTCGACCTCGAGTGGCGCCTCGCCCCGGTGCCGAACCTGCCGGCCTACGGCCACGTGCACACCGGCAGCATCGCCGCGGTCCTGGAGCCGGGCGGCACCGAGGTGCGTGCCGTGCTCGAGGCCGCCCGCGCCGCGGGTGCCACGGTCTCCTACGACCCCAACGCCCGACCGACGCTCATGGGCGCCCCGGCCGACGCGCGCCGGGTCATCGAGACCGCCATCGCCCTGGCCGACGTCGTCAAGCTCTCCGACGAGGACGTCGAGTGGCTGTGCCCCGGCGAGTCCCTCGACGACGTCGTGCGCGGCTGGGCCGGGCTCGGGCCGGCCGTCGTCGTCGTGACGCGCGGCGGCGAGGGCGCCCTCGTGCGGGTCAGCGCCACCGGTGAGCAGGCCTCGCTCCCGGCGCCGAGCGTCCCCGTCGTCGACACCGTCGGCGCGGGCGACTCCTTCATGGCCGGCCTCGTGTCGGGGCTGCTCGACGCGGGCCTGCTGGGCGGCGTCGCGGCGCGCGAGCGGCTGCACAGGGCGACGCTCGCCGACGTCGTGCCCTCCGTCGAGCGGGCCCTGCTGACCGGGGCCCTCACCGTGCAGCGGGCCGGAGCGTTCGCACCGACGAGATCCACGCTGCGGTAGGACATTTCGGGCATTCGACAAACGCAGGGTGGTTCAGGCACCATTCTGCGCGAGCCGCCCGGTACCGTTGCTCGGTGGTTCACCCCCGACGCCCCGGCACCGGGGCGTCCTCATGTGAGGAAACCCCGTGTCCAACCCGACCCCTCCACGTCGCCCCGTCGGCCCGTACGAGCAGAGCCTGCTCGAGGGCCGTGCCGCCCGCAAGGCGCTCGAGGCGAAGCTGGCCCGCAGCCGCCGCACCCGGCGGATCGCCGCCGTGCTCGCCCTCGTCCTCGTGGTCGCCGGCGCCGGAGCCGGCGGTTTCATGTGGTGGCAGGGTCGCGACCAGGCGCCCGTCGCCGCGCTGACCGGGACCCCGGGCAAGTCGTGCCCGGAGCGGACGCCGGTCTCGCTGTGGGTGTCCGAGGCGGCGCAGCCGGCCGTCCTCGCCCTCGCCAAGGAGTACCAGGCCGACCCTGACTCGCCGTGCGTCGACTTCGTCGTGCGCGGCAAGACGCCGATCGAGGCGATGATCGGTCTCGGCCAGGGCCAGCCGAACCGCCCCGACGGGTGGATCCCCGACTCCGAGCGCTGGGTCGAGCGCGTCAACGCGTCCGCCAAGATCAACGCCAAGGTCGCCAAGCCCTTCGCCAAGAGCCCGCTCGTCATCGCCATGGACCCGGAGCGCGCCAAGGCGCTCGACGGCCAGCCGAAGTGGCTCGAGCTCGTCGGCTCCGACTCCCCCATCCGGATGAGCGACCCGCGCTCGACGACCGCCGGCATGCTGACGCTCGCCTCGGCTCTGCCGCAGCTGAGCACCGAGCAGGGTCGGGTCGTCATCCCCAAGCTCGCCAAGGGCGCGGCCTCCTCGATCGACGAGCTCTTCTCGACGTACAACGCCAAGCCCGAGGACGCCGCGTCGTTCCCCGTCGCCGAGGCCGACCTCATCGACCACAACCGGCTCTATCCCGACCACCGCATGGTGTCGGTGACGCCGAGCGAGGGCACGCCCGCGTTCGAGTTCTCGCTCATCAACGTGGCCACCGACCCCGTCAAGGCCCAGGCCGTGGAGATGCTCCGCACCTACCTCATGACCCCGGACGCCGCCAAGATCCTCGCGCAATACGGCATCCGCTCGAGCTCGGTGCCGGTGACGATGCCCACGCCCACCGGCAGCGTCGGTGACGTCAAGATCGGCCCGACGCCCGATGCCGCCACGGTGGCGGCCGTCACCGACACGTGGCAGTCGGCCACGACCGACTTCTCGCTCCTGTCGGTGTTCGACGTGTCCGGCTCGATGAACGACAAGGTCGGCAACAGCACGCGCGTCGCCATCACGCAGGAGGCCGCCGGCATCGCCCTGTCGGCCCTGCCGAAGACGACCAAGCTCGGCCTCTGGGTCTTCTCCATCGACAAGGGCGGCAAGGGCCAGGACTGGCGCGAGCTGGCCCCGATCGGCCGCCTCGACGACGACAGCCACCGCGCCCAGGTCGCCACCGCGGTCACCACGCTGTCGAAGAACGTCGGCGGGGGCACGGGCCTCTACGACACGATCTGGGCCGCCTACCAGAAGGCCAAGGCGCAGTACGACCCCGAGCGCGTCAACGCCGTCGTCATCCTCACCGACGGACGCAACGACGACCCGAACGGCATCACGCTCGACCAGCTCAAGGCCAACCTGCGGGGCGCGAGCGACCCGAACAAGCCGATCGCCATCACGACCATCGGCATCGGCCCCGACGTCGACGCCAAGTCGATGGGCGAGATCTCGAAGATGACCTACTCGGACTTCTACTCGGCGCCGACGCCGGCCGACATGACGACCGTGCTCGCGCGGGCGCTGTTCGACCACGACTGCAAGAACGGGCGCTGCGTCTGAGCGCCACCGCAGCACCGACGAGGGCCCCCACCGCCGGCGCGGTGGGGGCCCTCGTCGG
>NZ_MLJO01000017.1 GCF_001956915.1 Intrasporangium flavum
GCGTCGCGGCCGTGATGTCGACGCCGCGGTTGCGGGCGTCGAGGACGAACCTCGCCTCCGGCTCGCTGAGGCTCGGCCGGGCGCTCGCTATGTCGGAGGGCAGGTCCTGCAGGGTCGGTGCGTCGCTGCCGCAGGCCGCGAGCGTCGTGATCGTCGCGGCGGGCGGGGCGGGCGCGGCGTCGCAGGCGGCTCACGGTGTCCATCGTTACCCTGAACGCGTGAGCGACGCGGATCGTCCCGAGGACGCCGGCGCCGACCTGCCGCTGGTCGAGGCTCCGCGGGTCGGGCGGTTCTCCGACACCCCGTTGGCGGCCGGCTCGGTGGCCGCCGGGCTGGCGGGCGTCGTCGTCGGGTTCCTCTTCGTGCCGCAGCTGCTCGCGCTCGCGCTCGGCGGGCTGAGCCTGGCCCGGCGCGAGGTGAACGGCCGCGGCCGCGCCCTCGTCGGCATCGGGCTCGGGCTGCTGACGACCGTCCTGTGGGGCGTCGTCCTCGCGCTCCTGCTCAGGTGGTGGGCCACCTCGCAGTGAGGGCGGCCACCCGGCGCGTCACTGCGAGTAGGTCGACAGGAACTTGCCGATCCGGCCGACGGCGTCCTCGAGGTCCTCGACCCGGGGCAGGAACACGAGCCGGAAGTGGTCGGGCGTGGCCCAGTTGAACCCGGTGCCGTGCACGACGAGCAGGTGCTGCTCGCGGAGCAGGTCGAGGGCGAACCGTTCGTCGTCGCGGATGTCGTGGACCTTGGGGTCGAGGCGCGGGAAGAGGTAGAGCGCCCCCTCGGGCTTGGTGCACGAGACGCCCGGGATCTGGTTGAGCATCTCCCAGGCGACGTTGCGCTGCTCGAGGAGCCGGCCGCCGGGCAGGATCAACTCGTTGACGGACTGGTAGCCCCCGAGCGCCACCTGGATCGCGTGCTGCGCCGGCACGTTCGCGCACAGGCGCATGTTGGCGAGGATGTCGAGGCCCTCGAGGTAGCTGCGGGCGTGCTCCTTGGGGCCGGTGATGGCCAGCCACCCGGAGCGGAAGCCGGCGACGCGGTAGGCCTTGGAGAGCCCGTTGAAGGTGAGGCACAGCAAGTCGGGCGCGAGGCCGGCGATCGAGGTATGGGTGGCGCCGTCGTAGAGGATCTTGTCGTAGATCTCGTCGGCCATGACGATGAGCTCGTGCTCGCGCGCCACCTGCACGATGCCCTCGAGCACCTCGCGCGGGTACACGGCGCCGGTGGGGTTGTTCGGGTTGATGACGACGATCGCCTTGGTGCGGTCGGTGACCTTGCTGCGGATGTCGTCGAGGTCGGGCGCCCAGCCGGCCTGCTCGTCGCACACGTAGTGCACCGGCTTGCCGCCCGCGAGGCTCGTGGCCGCGGTCCACAGCGGGTAGTCGGGCGCCGGCAGCAGCACCTCGTCGCCGTTGTCGAGCAGGCCCTGCATCGCCATGACGATGAGCTCGCTGACGCCGTTGCCGAGGTAGATGTCCTCGACGCCGAGGTGCGGGAACTCGCGCACCTCGTAGTGCTGCACGATGGCCCGCCGCGCCGACAGGATGCCCTTGCTGTCGCTGTAGCCCTGGGCGCGGGGCAGCTCCTGGATGACGTCGACGAGGATGTCCTCGGGCGCCTCGAAGCCGAACGGCGCGGGGTTGCCGATGTTGAGCTTGAGGATCCGGTGGCCCTCCTCCTCGAGGCGCTTGGCCTCGGCGAGCACGGGACCGCGGATCTCGTAGCAGACGTCCTGAAGCTTCTTGCTCTGGCTCACCGCGCGCATGCGACCAAGGGTGGCACCGCCGTGCCGGCGTTCCCGGGAGATTCCCACCATGTGGCCCGTCGCGTCCGTCACGTCAGCGCGTGTCCCGAGGGGTGGACGCGTCGTCCACCTCGTGGAACGGGTCGACGCGTCAGCGGCCGAGGCAGCCGAACGCCGACGCCGGGCTCCGGGCGGTCAGCGTCGTCACGAGCTGGTCGAGGCTCGGCGCGACGAGGTCGATCGTCTGGGTGTGGCCCTCGACGGTGCGGGTGAGGTGGGCGACGGCCGGCGGGGTGGCCGTCGAGGACGACCAGCCGGTCTGCTGCAGGTAGCCGATCATCTGGGTGGCGGCAGGTCCGGTGGAGGGCGGGTACGTGCGGGTCACGACGCCGTCGTCGGAGTCGCGGCACGGCGGTGCCTCGCCGTGGCCCTGCGGGGTCAGGCTGCGGTCCATCACGGTGATGTCCGCGCCGAGGGCGGTGAAAGCAGCCACGTCGTCGGCGTGCACCCGCGAGCTCCAGGCCCACCCGGCCACGGCGACGAAGACGAGCAGCAGCGCGACGAACACGGTGCCCGCCGGGCCCGGTCGACGCGTCCCCCGCCGCCCGCTCTCATCCGACGGGCGAGGCGGCTCGGGCACCGCGGGTCCGCCGCCCGGTGCCGGGGCGCCACGCCGTGGCCGCGCCCGTTTCGGGGCCTCGTCGACGAAGCCGGAGTCGCTCACCGGCACAGTGTGGGACAGGGGCGACCGGCGCGTCAGGACCGGAGGCGAACCGTCTCCATTCCGTAACCGGAGATCAGCCCCTCACCGGTTGGCGCCCTCGCGTGCCGCCGGTTGCGGCGCCGGGGCGCGGCGCAGGAGCGGGCGGGAGAGTTCGAGCAGGTGCGGGTCGAGGCGTCGACCGGTGCGCCACGCGAGGACGAGCAGCACGACGAGCGCGACGAGGTCGAGCGGCACCCCGACCGCGGTCGTCGACAGCCCGAGGCTGTAGCCCTCCGGCAGCGTCATGAAGCACACGACCGTGGCGACGACGGCGAGCGGCTTCTCGGCGCGCTCCCACGTGGGGGCGAGCGACACGGCGAGCACCGGCAGCACCCACAGGTAGTACCAGGGCAGGAAGACCGGGGCGAGCCCGACGACGGCGAGCAGGCCCCAGCCCAGGGCGCGCACGGTGCGGGCGGTGTCGTCGGACGCGGCCCGGCGCCCGGGCCCGCGACGGCCCGACGCGCGGCGCCCCGTGGGGCCGGCCGGCGCGGCGGGCTTGGCGGCACCGAGCCACACGAGCACGAGCAGCAGGGCGAGCACGACGAGGCCCACGGTGCGGGCGAGGTCGACGGCGGGCTCGCGCCAGCTGTCCTGCCCGAGCACGGTCCCGACGGCCTGCACGGCGATCCCGAGGCCGGTGGGCAGCGAGGTCCACTGCTCGTTGCGTCCGGGCGTCGCACCGGGGTTGAGCCAGGCGAAGCCGAGCCGCGTCAGGAGCCCGCCGGCCGCCATGACCGCCCCGGCGACGAGCAGCGTCAGCGCCCCGGCGCGCACCACCCCCGGCCAGCGCAACGCGCCACTGCGCCCGGAACGTCGCAGGACGCGCCGGGCCCAGAGCAGCGCGAGGAAGGGCAGGGCCACGACGGCCGTCACCTTGACCATCGCGCCGAGGGCCACGATGACGGCCGCCGTGACGAACCGTCCGCGCAGCGCGAGCGCCAGCCCACCGAGGACCGCGGCGACCATGAGGGCGTCGTTGTGGGCGCCGCTGACGAAGTGCACGCCGACGAGGGGGCACGCGACCGCGAGCCACGTCGCGCGGGCCGGGTCGGTGCCGAGGCGGCGGGCGAGGTCGGGCACGGCCCACGCGATGACGACGACACCGACGACGGCGAGCAGCCGCAGCAGGAGCAGCGCTACCCAGAGGTGACCGCCCGACACCGACGCGACGCCGCGGGCCAGCAGCAGCCACACCGGGCCGTACGGCGTCGGGGTGTCGAGCCACGTCGGGGCGGTCGAGAGTCGCCAGTCGGAGTCGAGCTCGCGGACCGTGTGGTCGTAGGGGCTGAACCCCTCCGACCACAGCAGGCCCTGCGCGGCGTACGAGTAGAGGTCGCGGCTGTAGAGCGGCACCGACGCCACGAGGGGCGCGAACCACAGCGCTGCCGTCGTCTGCCACCAGGCGACGGTGACCCGCGCCCACCGCAGCCGCCACCACGCGACGACGAGCCCGAGCATCGACAGGAGCGCCACCGTCGCGAGCAGCGGGGAGCCGCCGGCGTCGCGCCACCAGGCCACGCCGGGCCAGAGCACGTGCTGGTTCAGCTCGGTGCGGGCGCCTGCTCCCCACGACGCGGCGGCCAGCACGACGGACGCCGCGACGCCGGCCCAGCGCCACCGCGCGGGGTGCGCCCGGCCGGCGACGGAGCCCAGGGCCGCGACGCGGTCGGGGTCGTCGCGCACGAGCCGGCCCCAGGCGTCGGAGAGACGGGCCCGTGGGCCGCGCGGCGATTCAGCCATGGGTGATCGGCTCGTCGCCCCAGGCGAGCAGGCGCCAACCGGCGTCGGGATCGCCCTCGAGGGTCACGACGTGGGTGTTGTCGACGCGCCGGTCGTCGAAGAAGGACCCCGGGAGCCCGAGCGAAGCCGCGCACCACACCCGCATCGCGGCTCCGTGGCTGACGGCGAGCGCCGACTCGTGGCCGTCGGAGACGATCCGGGCGATGGCGGCGTCGTAGCGGGCGAGGAACTCGGCGCCGCTCTCGCCGCCGGGGATGGCGTGGAAGGGGTCCTCCCGCCACTTCACGAGGACGTCGACGTACGGCTGCCACTCGGTCGACATCTCCCAGTCGCCGGCCTGGATCTCGCGCAGCCCGGGCAGCACGACCATCTCGAGGCCGAGCTCGGCGGCGAGCGGTGCGGCGGTCTGCTGGGTGCGGACGAGGTCCGAGGTGTAGATGGCGCCGAGGTCCTCACCCCCGAGCCGCTCGGCGAGGGCGTGCGCCTGGGCGCGACCCTCGTCGGTGAGGTCGAGGCCGGGCACCGCAGTGTCGAGCTGGCGGGCGACGTTGGCGTGGGTCTGGCCGTGGCGCACGAGGAAGAGCCGCACGTCACTGGTCCTTCACGGTGACGCCGGTGAGGCACTCGACGCCCTTCTTCGGGCCGGTCCAGAGCTTCGCGACCGACACGGGTGCGGACGCGCCGGCGGCCAGGGGCACGTCGACCTCCTTGCTCACCACCTCCGAGCCGTCGGCGGACTTGACGATGAACACGGCGACCGTGAACGTGTGCTGCTGGCTGTCGGGGTTCTTCAGCGTGCCGGTGAGGCCCCAGACGTCACCGGCCCCGGGCGCGCACTCGACGCCGGTCAGGCTCGAGCTCGCGTCGAAGAGGCCGCCGTCGCCCGCGGCGGACGGCGTCGTGTCGTCGGACCCGGTGGCGGTGTCGGGCAGGATCGTCGGCTGCACGGGCACGCTCACCGTGGCGCCGTCGTCGGGGGCCGAGGGCGTCGGCTGCCCGCACGCCCCGAGGGCGAGGGAGCCGAGCACGAGCGGCACGGCGAGAGCGAGCGGCCTCGGGGCCAGACGTCGGGGACGCGGCACGGGTCCACCTCTTCCTGCGGGTGCGTCGACGGGTGCGCCGCGGGTGGGTCGACGAGGCGTCGACGGGGTGCCCGGGCGCGGTTCGCGCCCATTGTGCCCCGGGCACCTGTTCAGGGCAGGAGCAGGCGCGCGGCCACGCCGGAGGCGATGACGAGCAGCCCCGCGAGCACCGCGAGGGTGTCGGCCCTGCGCCAGGGGGCGGGCCCGGCCCACGTGCGGCGCCGGGCCTCGGCGAACCCGCGCGCGTCCATGGCGAGCGCGAGCGCGGCCGCCTGACCGAGGGCCCCGAGGAGCAGCCCGCCGGTGACGACGACCGCCTCCCGGCCGCGGGCGAGGACACCGGCACCGGCGATGCCGCGCACCCGGCGGGTCGTCATGAGCTCGCCCCAGAGCGCGTCGAAGGACTGGAGCCGCTGCAGGGCCGCGGTGGCCGCGACGACGGGGCGAGCAGGCAGCCGAAGCCGTTGGGCGAGGTGGTCGCCGAGGGCGTCGGGGTCGATGGCGCCGACGACGACGGCCGAGGGCAGCAGGAGGCACAGGACCCGCAGGGCCGCCCCGGCCGCGACCTCGAGGTCGCGCCCGCCGAGCAGCCACGCCGACCAGGCGACGCCGGCGACGGCGAGCGCCGCCGGGGCGAGCCGGGCGAGCACGCCACGCAGGCGCCCGACCGGACGCCGTCCCTCCGCGTCGCCCCCGGGCGCGAGGAGCGCGACGATCGCGAGGAGCGCCTCGACGCCGAGCACGGCCAGGCCCTGGCGCCACGTGTCGAGCAGCGCCGGCAGCGGCAGGACGCACAGCGCGGCCGCGACGAGCGAGAGCGGTCCCGCCCGCGAGACGAGGGTGCGCCGCTCGGGCACCGGGTCGGGTGGCGGCTGCTCGGGACGCCTCACCTGGCGGACGCCGTCGGCGCGGGCGACGACGCCGGGGTCGTGGGTCGTGACGACGACGGCCGAGCCCTCGCGGCGGGCGGCGTCGAGGACGCCGGTGACGGCGGCCCACGTCAGGCGGTCCTGCCCGACCGTCGGCTCGTCGGCGAGCAGCAGCGCGGGTCCGTGGGCGACGGCCGAGGCCATGGCGAGGCGGCGCTGCTCTCCACCGGAGAGCTGGCGCGGGTCGGCGGCCGCGAGGTGGGCCAGGCCGAGGGCGGCCAGGAGCGTGTCGGCGCGGGTCGCGGCCGCCGCGTCGTCGACGCCGAGGGCGCGCAGGGTGGTGAGCACGTCGTCGCGCACGGTGCGGCCGACGACGGCCGTGGCGGCGCGCTGCGGCACCCACGCGACGGCGCGGGCGAGGTCGCGCGAGGCCCAGTCGTGCGGCGGGTCGGCGCGGGTGCGCGACGCGTCGTCGCCGGGCACGAGGGGCAGGGCGAGCTCGACGCGTCCGGTGCTCGGCTCGACGAGGCCACCGAGGGCGCTCATGAGCGACGACTTGCCGGCGCCGCTCGGGCCCACGAGGGCGAGGGTGCGTCCGGCGCGCGCCTCGAGGTCGGCGTCGACGACCGCGGTGGTGGTGCGGGCCGGCTCGCCGAGGCGGCGGGTGCGGTGCTCGACGCCGACGCCGGCCGCCGAAGCGACGACCCCACCGGTGGGCGCGAGGCCGGCCGACGCGTCGGGCAGCGGTGGGAGGTCGAGGTGCTGCGGTTCGGGGTCGGGAACGCCAGGCACCCAGATTCCTTGTGCCGCAAGGGCGCCCGCCTCGCGTTCGAGAACGTCGCGCGGCGGTCCGTCGGCCACGACCGAGCCTGCGGCGTCGAGCACGACGAGCCGGTCGACGAGGTCGACCCAACCGTCGAGCCGGTGCTCGACCACGACGAGCGTCAGGTCGCGACGCGCCACGACGTCGGCGACGACGCGTCGGACCTCGGCCGCGGTGGCGGCGTCGAGCATCGCGGTCGGCTCGTCGAGCAGCAGCACGGACGGCTCCATGACGAGCGCCCCGGCGAGGGCCAGCCGCTGCGACTCCCCGCCGCTCAGCGTCGCCGGCGGGCTCGAGGGCGGCATCGTCAGGCCGACCTCGGCGAGGGCGGCGTCGACGCGCGGGGGCATCCGGTCGCGCGGGACGAGCACGTTCTCGAGCCCGAACGCGACGTCGCGCCCCACGGTGGAGGCCACGACGCCGGCACCGGGGTCCTGCAGCACGAGGCCGACCGATCCCGGGACCGACTGCGGCGCAACGCCGCCCACGGTCACCTCGCCGGACAGGTCACCCGCGTCGGCGGTGAGCAGAAGCCCGGCGACGGCGCGCAGGAGCGTCGACTTGCCCGACCCGCTCGGGCCGGCGAGCAGCACGCGCTCGCCGGGCCCGACGGTGAGGTCGAGGTGCTCGAGGACCGGGCGCGAGCGGCCGTACGGCCGCCACGTCAGGTCGCGCACCTCGATGCCGGCACCGGATGCGTCTGCATCGGGTCGAGGTATTCGGCGACCGGATGTGGTCGCGGAATACCTCGACCCGGCGTCAGAGAGGTCGTGCACGGCGAGCCTCAGGACGCGGTCCGCTCCCGGGCCTCCTGGCCGGGCGGGAACGCCGCGAGGGCGCCGGCCCGGGCCAGCAGGCGCGTCAGGCCGACCGCGAGGGCCGAGCCGAACACGGCCACCGAGCCGCCGAGAAGGAAGAGGTAGGCGATCTTGTAGCCCCAGCCCCAGTCGGTCCAGTACGAGTACCACTCGTACACGGCCTCGAACGCGCCGCCGAGGAAGCCGCCGAGCAGCAGCGGCGCCCACCGGTACACGGCGTAGCCGAAGAGCGCGAAGCCGAGCTCGACGCCGAGGCCCTGCGCGAGGCCCGACACGACGGTCGTGATGCCCCACTGCGTGCCGATGAGGGCCGAGACGATCGCGGCCAGCAGCTCGGTGAACACGGCCGCACCGGGACGGCGGATGACGAGCATCCCGACGATGCCGGCGACGAGCCACGGCCAGTTGAAGAGGGCGCCGAGCGGCGGGAAACCGGCCGACACGGCGTCGGACGGGATGGCGTAGACGAGCCCCCAGGCCCAGTAGGCGACGCCGAAGGCGACCCCGAGGAAGGCGCAGGTGAGCAGGTCGATGGTGCGCCAGCGGGTCAGCGGCCCGCTCGCGGTGATGGTGCTGGTCATGGTGTGACTCCCGGGTCTCCGATGGATACCTCGGGGAGGACACGCCGCGGCGTCGTGACGCCGTCGGGTGGCCTGAGATACCGACTTCCTTCGCCGGTGCTAACCGGAGCAGGTTCGAGGGTCTGCGGCTCCGCCCTCCGGGCTGCCGCACTCTCAGCGCGTTCGCGCTCCCCTGTCGTATGGGTGTGGGTGGTGCTGTTCAGTTGTCGGGGGTGACTCTACCCCCGACGCCGTGGGTACAGTCACGCCATGGCACGCAGTGGAAAGCAGAGCGCGAAGAAGGCCAAGGGGGCGGCCTCCCGGGCCGCTGCGAAGGCGGACGACGCGACCACCCAGCACACCGGTGCGGGCAACGCGATGTGGAAGCTGCTGAGCGTCGGCACCACGCTCGTGGCGACCAAGCTGGCCACCGACGCCGCCCAGAAGGGCTGGAAGCTGGCCACCGGCCGCAACGTGCCGGTCAAGGGCGACTACGAGCGCGAGAAGACCCGCGACGTCATCCTCTTCACGGCGATCTCGTCGATGGCCGTGGCCGCCGCGCGCGTCGCCGCCGAGCGGGGGGCCGCGACGTACTACCGCCGGTCCACCGGCCACCTGCCCAAGGCCCTCGAGGACGACCAGGTCAAGCCCGAGGACAAGAAGACCGCCAAGAAGCTCGCCAAGGCCAAGCACAAGGCCGAGAAGGCCACCCAGAAGGCCATCGACAAGGCCACCGGCAACGGCTGAGGGCGGGGCTGCTCGGGACGGGCCGCCCTACGCGTCGCCGACGCGGACGAGCCCGGTCTCGTAGGCCAGCACGACCATCTGGACGCGGTCGCGCAGGCCGAGCTTGGCCAGGATCCGGCCGATGTGCGTCTTGACGGTCGCCTCGGCGAGGAAGAACGACGCGGCGATCTCGGTGTTGTTCAGGCCGCGGCCCACCGCGACGAGCACCTCGCGCTCGCGGTCGGTCAGCACGTCGAGGCGCTCGATCCCGTCGGGCCGCCCCGGCTCGTCGAGGGCCGGCAGGAAGCGGTCGAGGAGGCGACGCGTCGGGCCGGGGGCGACGACGGCGTCGCCGGTGCGCACGGCGCGGATCGCCGAGAGCAGCTCGGCCGGGCCGGCGTCCTTGAGCAGGAACCCGGCCGCGCCGGCCCGGAGGGCGGCGAGGACGTACTCGTCGAGGTCGAACGTCGTGAGCACGAGGACCCGCGGCCCGAAACCCCCTGCGGCGGAGGCGTTCTCGACGATCCGCCGGGTGGCCTCGATGCCGTCGAGGCGCGGCATCCGGATGTCCATGAGCACGACGTCGACGTCGCGACCGGGCAGCAGGTCGAGCGCGGCCTGGCCGTCGCCGGCCTCGGCGACGACCTCGACGTCGGGCTCGGCGTCGAGGACCATCCGGAAGCCGGCCCGCACGAGCGCCTGGTCGTCGACGATCATGACCCGGACCGGGCCGGCGGGAGCCGGCGGCTCGAGGGTGGCGGGGATGGTCATCGGGTCCTCTCGTCGACGGCGTTCGCGGTCGGGTCGTGCGTCGGGACCGCGCGGGTGGGCGTCAGCGTGACCGGCACGGTGGGGTCAGTCGGCGGTCCTGCCGGGGGCACGGCGGGCTGGGGCGGCACCGGGATCGTCGCGAGCACCTCGAACCCGCGGACCCCGCGCGGCCCCGCGGTCAGCGTGCCGTCGTGGACCGCGACGCGCTCGCGCATGCCGGCGAGGCCGTGGCCCCGGCCGTCGTCGGCGCTCGCCGCCCCGACGCCGTCGTCGGTGACCCGCACGCGCAGCCGCCCGTCCTGCTGGACGACCTCCACGACGGCCTGCGCGCCCGGGCCGGCGTGCTTGATGACGTTGGTCAGCCCCTCCTGCACGACCCGGTAGGCGGCGAGGTCGAGCGCGACCGGTCGGGACACGTCGGTGCCCCGGACGCTGAGGGTGACCGGCACGCCGGCGGCGCGGACGCCCGCGACGAGGTCGTCGAGCTGGTCGAGGCCGCCCGTCGGCGCGAGCTCGGCGCCGGACTCGGGGTCGCGGAGCACGCCGACGAGGCGGCGGGTCTCGCCGAGGGCGTCGCGAGCCGTCGCGGCGATCGTCTCGAGGGTGCGGGTGGCCTGCTCGAGGGCTCCCTCGGGCCGGCGCGTCGCGGCGTAGCCGGCGCCGTCGGCCTGCACGACGATGACCGACAGCGCGTGGGCGACGACGTCGTGCATCTCGCGGGCGATGGCGGCGCGCTCCTGCTGGGCGGCCAGGCGCAGCTCCTGCTCGCGCTCGCGCTCGACGCGCTCGGCGCGGTCCTGCAGGTCGGCCAGGCGCTGGAGCCGGGCCCGCTTGAGGTCGCCCAGGGTGTAGGCCGACAGGGCCGCCGTGGCACACGCGACGAAGGTGAAGACGACCGCCACGACGTCGGGCGAGCGGTCGACCTCGCCGGTGAAGCGCATCGCGGCGATGGCCGCCCCGAGGGCCGCCACGCCGAGGCCCGCCCACCGCACCCGGCGGCGCCGCTCGTACGCGGCCAGCGAGTAGAGGGCGACGAGGAAGGCGAGGTCGCCGAAGAGGATGTTCGACTCGGGGATCGTGCGCAGGGCGAGCCCGACGCTGACGACGCCGAAGGCGAGGGCCGGACGCCGGCGGCGCACGACGAGGGCGAGGTTCGGCAGCCCGAGGAGCGCCCAGTACACCGACGAGCTGCTCGCGCCGAGCACGAGCGTGCCCGCACCGGCGAAGAAGAGGGCGAGGGGCACGTCGAGCAGGAGGGGACGCCGCTGCAGCCAGTCGTACACGGACCCCTCCCTCATGGCTCGGAGCCTAGGCGAGCCACGGGCCCCGGCGCGTCCCACCGTGGTCGCACCGGCGTCGGGGCGGGGTGCGACCGGGGTCCGACCCCGGTCCGACGCGGGGTGCGTGGCGGGGTGCGTCGAGCGTCACGTCGCGGGTCCGCGTCGAGTCGGGGACGCGGGCCCTCCCGCGGCGGACGATGGAGGTGGGAAGGAGACGCCATGGGTGCTCGGACGCGTGGGCACCGGACCCCGACGCTGACGTTCCTCGGGGCCGCGGGCACGGTGACCGGAAGCATGTTCCTCCTCGAGGCCGCCGGGGAGGCCCGGGCCGGGCGGGGTGCGGGCTGCCGCGTCCTCGTCGAGTGCGGGCTCTACCAGGGCGAGCGTCGCTGGCGCGAGCTCAACTGGCGCCCGGCGCCGGTCGACCCGTCGGGCCTCGACGCCGTGGCCCTGACGCACGCGCACCTCGACCACTGCGGCTACCTGCCGGCGCTCGTGCGCGAGGGCTACCGCGGTCCGGTGCTCGCGACGTCCGGCACCGCCGAGCTCGCCGCGGTCGTGCTGCGCGACAGCGCCCACCTGCAGGAGGAGGAGGCCGAGTGGGCCCGGAGCAGCGGGTGGTCCAAGCACGACCCGCCGCTCCCCCTCTACACCGGCGAGGACGCCGAGCGGGCCGTGGCCCTGCTGCGCCCGACCGAGTTCGACACCGCCGTGCCGGTGTCGGCCGACGGCACGACCCGGCTGCGGTTCGTGCCGGCCGGGCACATCCTCGGGTCCTCGAGCATCCTGCTCGAGAGCGACGCGTCGAGCGTCCTCTTCTCCGGCGACCTCGGCCGGCCCACGCACCCGGTCCTGCAGCCGCGGGCCCGGCCGCCGGCGGCGCGCACCGTCGTCGTCGAGTCGACGTACGGCGACCGCGCCCACCCGCCGGTCGACCCGGGGCACACCGTCATGGCCGAGGCGATCCGTCGGACCGTGGCGCGGGGCGGGTCGGTCGTCATCCCGGCCTTCGCCGTCGACCGCACCGAGGTGGTGCTCCACGCGCTCGCCGAGCTCGTGGCGTCGGGGGCCGTGCCCGACGTGCCGGTCTGGGTGGACAGCCCGATGGCGCTCGCGGCCCTGCGGATCTACCGCGAGGCCTCCCACACCGGGGAGGTGCGCCCCGAGGCGCTCGAGGTGCTGCGCAGCCTCCACAACCTGCGCGAGGCGCGCACGGCCGAGGAGTCGATCCGGCTCAACACCCCGGGCACCCCGTCGGTCATCGTGTCGGCCTCGGGCATGGCGACCGGTGGGCGCGTCGTGCACCACCTCGCCTCGCTGCTGCCCCACGCCCGCAACACCGTGCTGCTCACCGGCTACCAGGCCGTCGGCACGCGCGGGCGGGCGCTGCTCGAGGGGGCGCGCGAGCTGAAGATCGGCGGCCGCTACGTGCGGGTGCGCGCCGAGGTCGTGTCGCTCGACGACCTGTCGGTGCACGCCGACGCCGACGAGCTGCTCGCCTGGCTGCACGAGCTGCCCGAGGCGCCGCAGACCGTCCACGTCGTGCACGGCGAGCCCGAGGCCGCCCGCGCCCTGGCCCGACGCGTCCGCGACGAGCTCGACTGCGCCGTGTCGGTCCCCCGCCTCGGCGAGCGCGTCCTGCTCGACTGACTCTCAGCCGTCCAGGAAGACGACCACCATCGACGCTAGCCGGCGCGGTCGTGCACGGGCGTCCGGCCGGACGCGGTTGGTGGTCGTCATCGTGAACGCGTGGACGCGGGACGCCGGTGATCGAGTCCGAACCCTTCCCGCGCGGGGTCCGGTGGTGGTGTGCTGGGAGTGGGCCCTCCCCGGGCTCCGGTCACGAGCACGCAGGCACTGCACGAGGAGGTGGGCCCATGGACGCCAAGGTGGGCGACCGCATCACGATGGCGGCCGAGCACGTCGGCCAGACGACGCGGACCGGCGTGATCCGCGAGGTCAAGGGCGAAGGCGGCGGCCCGCCGTACGTCGTCGAGTGGTCCGACGGCCACACCGGGCTCATCCACCCCGGCCCGGGGTCCGTCCTCAGGTGCGAGCACCCGGAGGACGCCCCCGGCTGATCCGGGCCCGACGCGTGGGCCCGACGCGTCAGAGGTCGAGGGCGCGGACGAGCGGGACGCCGGCGCGGTAGGACAGGTGCAGGTGGCTCGGGCCGTCGACGACCGCGAGCTCGGCGGGCTGCCCGGGCGCGACGCGTCGGTCGAGTCCCAGCGAGCGTGCCGACACCGCCGTGGCCGCGTGCAGCGCCTCGGCCGGGGTCATCCCCATCTCGCGGACCGCGAGGGCGATGGCGAACGGCATCGACGAGGAGTAGCAGGTGCCTGGGTTGCAGTCGGAGGCGAGCGCGACCTCGACCCCGGCGTCGATGAGCCGGCGGGCGTCGGGGTAGGGCGAGCGGGTCGAGAACTCGACGCCGGGCAGCAGGGTCGCCACCGTGGTGCCGCGCGCGTCGACGAGGGCCTCGACGTCGGCGTCGGACAGGTACGTGCAGTGGTCGACGCTGGCCGCGCCGAGCTCGCAGGCGAGCCGGACGCCGGGGCCGTGGCCGAGCTGGTTGCCGTGGACGCGCAGACGCAGGCCGCGGTCGCGCCCGGCCGTGAGCACGGCTCGCGACTCCTCGCCGTCGAAGGCGTGCGCCGAGTGCGGCTCGCAGAACACGTCGATGCTCTCGGCGAGGGCCGGGCCGCCCTGTGGCGCAACGGCATCGAGCATCGCGCCGGTGACGAGGTCGACGTAGCCGGCCCGGTCGGACGCGTACTCCGGCGGCACGACGTGGGCGCCGAGGAACGTCGTGTGCGGGGTGACCGCCCGGGCGATGCGCAGCGCCCGCACCTCGTCCTCGAGGGTCAGGCCGTAGCCGCTCTTGATCTCGACCGTCGTCGTGCCCTGGGCGCGCATCTCGGCGACCCGGCCCCGCACGAGCGCGAGCAGGTCGGCGTCGGTGGCCGACCGCGTCGCCTCGACGGACACCCGGATGCCGCCGCCGTCGTAGGGCGTGCCGGTCATCCGCGCCGCGAACTCGGCCGAGCGGTCGCCGGCGAACACAAGGTGGGTGTGCGAGTCGACGAACCCCGGGATGACGGCGCGGCCACCGAGGTCGCGCGACGCGTCGGCCGCCGGCGCGTCGGCAGCTCGGCCGACCCACTCGACCAGCCCGGCGTCCGAGACCACCACCGCGGCGTCGCGGATGATGCCCAGCAGTCGGTCGCCCGAATCGGCCTGTGCGGCAAGCGAGTCCGAGACCGTGGGGTCGTTCGTCGTCAGCTCGGCGATCCCGGTGAGGAGCAGGCTCACGCGTGCACACCACCGTGGACGCCGCTGGGCACCCCGGCGCTGAGCCGCTCGATGGCGCCGCCGAGCAGCCGGCCGACGTCGCCGATGCGGTGGTGCCCGTCATTGACGACGACCTCGCCGCCGACGACGACCGTCGACACGTCGGAGGCCGCGCACGAGTAGATGATCTGGTCGTGGTTGGACCCGGCCGTGTTGACCGTGTCGGTGCGCACCGTGACGAAGTCGGCGAGGGCGCCCTTGCTCAGGTGGCCGCCGTCGGACCAGCCGAGGGCCCGGTAGCCGTTGAACGAGGCGGCGAGGAGCAGGTCGTTGGCCGAGAACCGGTCGCGCTCGTTGGTCAGGAGCCGCTCGTGCATCTCGATGCCGCGCAGCTCGACGAAGGGGTCGATGATGACGTTCTGGTCCGAGCCGAGCGAGATCGGGCTGCCGGCGTCGTGCAGCGCCCGCGACATCCCGAGGCCGTCGGCGAGGTCGCGCTCGGTCGTCGGGCAGATGCAGGCGCCCGTGCCGGTGCCGCCGAGCAGGTCGATGTCGTGCTCGGTCAGGTGCGTCGCGTGGATGCTCGTGAGGTCGGGGCCGAGCGCCCCGGCGCCGTCGAGCAGCTCGGTGGGCGTGCAGCCGTAGTACATCTGGCAGGCGAGGTTCTCCCCCGGCTGCTCGGACAGGTGCACGTGCAGCGGCAGGTCGCCGGCCGCCTCGACGACCTTGGGCAGGTCCTCGCGGCGCACGGCGCGCACCGAGTGGATCGCGGCGCCGAGCCGGACCCGGTCGGTCGGGGCGGGGCGCGAGGCCATCCGCTCGGCCCACGCGTCGACGGTGCCGTCACTGAACCGCAGCTGCCCGGGGTGCAGCTCGACGTGACCGCCGCCGTTGAGGCCGCCCTCGAGGTAGCACGTGTCGAGGAGCGTGAGGCGGATGCCGGCCTCCTCGGCGGCCTGGCGCACGGCCAGGCCCATCGCGTTGGGGTCGCGGTAGGGGTGGCCGCCCGGCCGGTGGTGCACGTAGTGGAACTCGCCGACGACGGTGAACCCGGCCTGCACCATCTCGGCGAACACGGCCCGCGCGAGCGTGAAGTAGGTGTCGGGGTTGAGCTTCTCGGCCGCGGCGTACATCTGCTCGCGCCAGCTCCAGAAGTTGCCGCCGCCTCCGTTGACGCGTCCGCGCAGCGCCCGGTGGAAGGCGTGGCTGTGGGTGTTGGCCATGCCGGGCAGGGTGACGCCCGCGAGCCGCACGTCGCCCGGTTCGGGGTCGGCGTCGACGAGGACCTCCTTGAAGTAGCCGTCGGCGGTGACCAGCCTGACACGGTGGGCGAAACCGCCTGTCAGCCAAGCACTCTCGCACCAGAACGAAGTCATCGAGGGGTGTCCTTCCGGGTGGTGAGGGCAGAGACCACGGCCGTGAGGGCGCTGACGCCGTGGTGGCAGTCGTCGAGGTACGCGGACTCCTTCGGCGAGTGCGACACCCCGGTCGGGTTGCGCACGAACAGCATCGCCGAGGGGACGCCGTGGGTGGCGAGGATGCCCGCGTCGTGGCCGGCGCCGGTGCCGAGCAGGGGCGCGTCGGGCAGCACGGCCCGCAGCTCGTCGACGAGGCCTGCGTCGAAGGTCGTCGGCGGCGTCCACGACTCGATGGTCGTCTCGCCGCCGGTGCGCATGGCGTCGGCGCCGACGGCCTCGACGACCGCGCGCACCGCGTGCTCGGAGCGGCCACGGGCGTCGAGCCAGGCCGTGACGTGGCTCGGGACGGCGTTGACCCCACCGGGCTCGACGACGAGCTTGCCGACCGTGGCGACGCAGCCGAGCGCCGTCGCGTAGGAGCGGGCGGCGTGCACGACGTCGGCGAGGGCGATCATCGCGTCGCGGCGGTCCTCGAGGCGGGTGGTGCCGGCGTGGTTGGCCTCGCCGGGCAGGTCGATGCGCCAGCGGCCGTGCGGCCAGATGTCGGTGCCGATGGCCACGGCGCGCGCGTCGTCGGAGAGGTCGTCGGTGCCGTCGGGGGCGAGGGCGAGCGCCTTGCCCTGCTCGATGTGCAGCTCGACGAACCGGCCCACGCGGCGCACCGCCTCGGGGTCGGGCCCCATGGCGGCGGGGTCGCGGCCGGCCTTCTGCCAGGCCTCGGCCATCGTGACGCCGTCGCCGTCGGCGAGCCCGCGGGCGCGGTCGGCGTCGAGCTCGCCGGTGATGAGGCGCGAGCCGGCGCAGGCGACCCCGAAGCGGGCACCCTCCTCGTCGACGAAGTTGACGACGCCGAGGGGCACGTCGGGCTTCTCGACGCCGGCCGCCCGCAGGTCGTCGACCACGGCGAGGGCGCTGACGACCCCGAGCGGGCCGTCGAAGGCGCCGCCGTCGGGCACCGAGTCGAGGTGCGAGCCGATGACGACGCCCGGCGTCGTGTCGGGGTCGCCCCACCAGGCCCACTGGTTGCCGGCGCGGTCCTCGACGACCGCGAGCCCGCGGGCCCGGCACTCGGCCGCGAACCACTCGCGCAGGTCGTCGTCGGTGCGGGTCCACGCGTAGCGCCGGTACCCGCCTGTGCCGTCATGTCGGCCCACCGGCTGGAGGTCGGCCCACATCCGGTCGAAGCTCGTCGTCACCTCGTCACCTCGTCATTCCTGCCTCGGTCCTGCATCGCCGGTGCCGTGCACCGACCCGCGAACCTAGGCTGTCGAACATGTCCCCCGACGCCGCACCAGACACCCCTGACCGTGATGACACCGCCGAGCGTAGTGAGTCCGGGGAGATCCGCACGCCAGCGGTCGACGCCGCGCGTGCCGCGGGCATCGAGTTCACGGCGACGCGGCACGGCCGGGTGCGCAGCCTCGAGGAGGCGGCCGCCGCCCGGGGCATCGAGCCGCGCGACCTCATCAAGACCCTCGTGGTGCGCCGGGCCGAGGACGACCACGTGTTCGTGCTCGTCCCGGGCGACCGAACGTTCTCGTGGGCCAAGGTGCGCGCCCTGCTCGGCACCAACCGCATCTCGATGCCCGACGCCGACGCCGCGAGGGCCGTGACCGGCTACGAGCGCGGCACCATCACCCCGTTCGGGTCGGCCACGCCGCTGCCGGTCATCGCCGACAGCCACCTCGTCGGGCGCCGCATCTCGATCGGCGGCGGCGCGCACGGCGTCGGGCTGACCCTCGCCGGCGACGACGTCATCCGCGTCTTCGGGGCGACCGTGGCCGACATCTCCGACGAGGAGGTCCGCAAGGACCGCTGAGGCAGGCATCGGGGCGCAGACTGGCCCCATGTCACGCCGGCCGCGCCCGCCGCTGCCCACCAAGCCGTGCGCCCGCTGCGGCCGCACCATCACGTGGCGCAAGGCGTGGGAGCGCGACTGGGACGACGTGCGCTGGTGCTCCGACGCGTGCCGCCGCCACGGCGTCACCGCGGTGGACCGGCAGCTGGAGGCGACGCTGGAGGACCTCCTCGACGCCCGCGCCCGGGACGCGTCGGTGTGCCCGAGCGAGGTGGCCCGGGCCGTCGCCGGCGGTGGGAGCGCCACCGACGACGACCCGGAGCAGTGGCGCGCGCTCATGGAGCCGGCGCGGATGGCGGCCCGGCGGCTCGTGGCCGCCGGGCGCGCCGAGATCACGCAGGGCGGGCGCGTCGTCGACCCGAGCCGGGCCACGGGCCCGATCCGGGTGCGTCGACCGCGCTGAGGCACTGCGGCTCAGCCCTCCTGCATGGGGATGCGGACGCCGCGCTCGTGGGCGACCCGGTCGGCGATCTCGTAACCGGCGTCGACGTGCCGGATGACGCCCATGCCGGGGTCGTTCGTCAGCACGCGGGCCAGCTTCTGCGCCGCCAGGTCGGTGCCGTCGGCGAGGGACACCTGGCCGGCGTGGAGGCTGCGGCCGATGCCGACGCCGCCACCGTGGTGGATCGACACCCAGCTCGCGCCCGAGCTGGTGTTGACGAGGGCGTTGAGCAGCGGCCAGTCGGCGATGGCGTCGGAGCCGTCGGCCATGGCCTCGGTCTCGCGGTAGGGGCTCGCGACCGATCCCGAGTCGAGGTGGTCGCGGCCGATGACGATGGGGGCGCTGACCTCGCCGGTGCGGACGAGCTCGTTGAAGGCCAGGCCGGCCTTGTCGCGCTCGCCGTAGCCGAGCCAGCAGATGCGGGCGGGCAGGCCCTGGAAGGCGATCCGCTCCTGCGCGCCGCGGATCCACTTGTGGAGGCGGTCGTTGTCGGGGAAGAGGTCGAGCACAGCCTTGTCGGTGGCCGCGATGTCCTTGGGGTCGCCCGAGAGGGCCGCCCAGCGGAACGGGCCCTTGCCCTCGCAGAAGAGCGGGCGGATGTAGGCCGGGACGAAGCCGGGGAACTCGAAGGCGCGGTCGTAGCCGCCCTGGCGGGCCTCGTCGCGGATCGAGTTGCCGTAGTCGAACACCTCGGCGCCGGCGTCCTGGAACTCGACCATCGCCTTGACGTGCTTGGCCATCGAGGCGCGGGCGCGGTCGGTGAAGTCCTCGGGCTTCTTCTCGGCGTACTCGGCCCAGTCCTCGAGCGAGACGCCCTCGGGCAGGTAGGACAGCGGGTCGTGCGCGGAGGTCTGGTCGGTGACGATGTCGATCTCGACGCCGCGGCGCAGCAGCTCGGGGAAGACCTCGGCGGCGTTGCCGACGACGCCGACCGACCAGCCGCGACGCTCGCGCTTGGCCGCGAGGGCCTTCTCGATCGCGTCGTCGAGGTTGTCGGCCACCTCGTCGAGGTAGCGGTGCTCGACGCGGCGGTGCAGGCGGGCCGGGTCGACGTCGACGATGAGGCAGGCGCCGTCGTTGAGGGTCACGGCGAGGGGCTGCGCGCCGCCCATCCCGCCGCAGCCACCGGTGAGGGTCAGCGTGCCGGCGAGGGTGCCGCCGAAGCGCTTCTCGGCCACCGCGGCGAAGGTCTCGTAGGTGCCCTGCACGATGCCCTGGGTGCCGATGTAGATCCACGACCCGGCAGTCATCTGGCCGTACATCGTCAGGCCGAGGTGCTCGAGGCGGCGGAACTCCGGCCACGTGGCCCAGTCACCGACGAGGTTGGAGTTGGCGATGAGCACGCGCGGCGCCCACTCGTGGGTCTGCATGACGCCGACCGGGCGGCCGCTCTGGACGAGCATCGTCTCGTCCTGCTTGAGCGTCGTCAGGGTGCGGACCATGGCGTCGAACGACTTCCAGTCGCGCGCGGCGCGGCCGGTGCCGCCGTAGACGACGAGGTCGTCGGGGCGCTCGGCCACCTCGGGGTCGAGGTTGTTCATGAGCATCCGCAGCGGGGCCTCGGTGGCCCACGACTGCGCCGTCAGCTGCATACCGCGCGCGGCGCGGACCGGACGTGCACCTTCCATGGGGATCTCCTTGTGCGTCAGGGTCGTTCAGGAACGAGGTGTCAGTTGAGGGGGCCGGTGACGGCCTCGACGGCGGCGAGGACCGAACGGTCCACCACCGCGGCGCGGGCGCCCTCGATGTCGGGGGCGAGGAACCGGTCGGGGCCGGGGGCGGTCGTGGCGACGGCGTCGAGGGCGGCGATGGCGGCCGCCGTGGCCGGTGCCGGCGCCAGCGGCGCACGCAGCTGGATGCCGCGCGCCGCGGTGAGCAGCTCGACGGCGAGGACCCGTCCGAGGGCGTCGACCGACCGGCGCAGCTTGCGCGCGGCCGACCAGCCCATCGACACGTGGTCCTCCTGCATCGCCGAGCTCGGGATGGAGTCGACCGACGCCGGCACGGCGAGGCGCTTCATCTCCGAGACCATCGCGGCCTGCGTGTACTGGGCGATCATGAGGCCCGAGTCGACGCCGGGGTCGTCGGCGAGGAACGGCGGGAGCCCGTGGTTGCGGGCGGCGTCGAGGAAGCGGTCGGTGCGCCGCTCGGCCATCGAGGCGACGTCGGCCGCGACGATGGAGAGGAAGTCGAGGACGTAGGCGACCGGGGCGCCGTGGAAGTTGCCGTTGGACTCGACGCGGCCGTCGGGCGTCACGACGGGGTTGTCGACGGCGGAGGCCAGCTCGGCCGACGCGACGCGCACGGCGTGCTCGACGGTGTCGCGGGCGCCGCCGTGCACCTGGGGCGCGCAGCGCAGCGAGTACGCGTCCTGCACGCGGGTGCACTCCTCGGTGCGGTGCGACTCGCGGATCGGCGAGTTCGCCATGACCGCAAGGATGTTCGCGGCCGCGGCAGCCTGGCCCGGCTGGGGGCGCAGTGCGTGGAGGTCGGCGGCGAACACGTCGTCGGTGCCGAGCAGGCCCTCGACGCTCATGGCCGCAGACACGTCGGCGACGCGCAGCAGGTGGCGCAGGTCGTCGATGGCGAGGCAGAGCATCCCGAGCATGCCGTCGGTGCCGTTGATGAGGGCCAGGCCCTCCTTCTCGGCCAGGACGATCGGCTCGATCCCGTTGTCGCGCAGCGCGGTCGCGGCGTCGGCCAGGGTGCCGTCGGCGAGGCGGACCGGACCCTCGCCCATGACGGCGAGCGCGCAGTGCGACAGCGGGGCGAGGTCGCCCGAGCAGCCGAGCGACCCGTACTCGTGGACGACGGGCGTGATGCCGGCGGACAGCACCGCGGCGTAGGCCCGGGCGGTCTCGAGGCGCACGCCGGTGCGGCCGGTGGCGAGGGTCGACAGGCGCAGCAGCATGAGGGCGCGGACGACCTCACGCTCGACCTCGTCGCCGGTGCCGGCGGCGTGCGAGCGCACGAGGGAGCGCTGGAGCTGGGCGCGCAGGTCGGTGGGGATGTGCCGCGTGGCGAGGGCGCCGAAGCCGGTGGACACGCCGTAGTGCGGGATCGGGTCGTCGGCCAGGGCCTCGACGACGGAGCGGCTGCGCGCGATCTCGGCCTGCGCCTCGTCGGAGAGCGCGACGCGCGCGCCGTGACGGGCGACGGCGACGACCTCCTCGATGGTGAGCGGTCCGGTGCCGACGGTGACGGTGACGTCGGAGGACACCGGGGCGGGGGCGACCGAGGGGGTGCCGGGCAGCGCTGCGTTCATGGCTCCATGGAACCGCGTCCCGACTGGTGCGAACGCGTTGCGGGGAGCACAATCGTCTCGGATGCGAGACGTTCGCCGACCTCGCACCCGACCTTGCACCCGGCCTCGCACCCGGCCCCGAGGAGGTGGTGGACGCGTGTCGAACGCCCCGGCCGCCGCCAACGCGCTCGACGTGCTCGAGCACCTGTCGCGCCACGCCGAGCCGGTGCCCGCGGCCTCGATCGCCCGCGACCTCGGCCTGCCCCGCAGCTCGGTCTACCACCTGCTCAAGGTGCTCCTCGAGCGCGGCTACGTCACGCACTACGTCGAGGAGCGTCGGTACGGCCTCGGGCAGGCCGCCTACGAGCTCGGCTCGGCCTACCAGCGCCAGGCACCACTGGCCCGCGTGGCGCGCGGCCCGATGCGTCGGCTCGTCGACCGGTCCGGGCGCAACGCCCACTTCGCGACGCTCGACGGGCGCGACGTCATCTACCTGCTCGAGGAGCGCGCGCCCGGGCAGCCGATGCTCGTCACCGACGTCGGCGTGCGCCTGCCGGCCCACCTGACGGCGTCCGGGCTCGCGATGCTCGCCGCGCTGCCCGGCACCCAGGTGCGCGCCCTCTACCCTGACCGCGGGGCGTTCGTGCAGCGCCACGGCACCGGCCCCCGCTCCCTCGCGGAGCTGCGGGGCGTGCTCACCCGTTGTCGCGCCGACGGCCACGCCCGCGAGGAGGGCACGGTGACGCCCGACCTGTCCTCGGTCGCCGTGCCGGTCCTCGGCCGCGGGGGGCGTCCGCTCGCGGCGATCGCCGTCACCTTCCGCACCGCCGAGTCCTCCCCCGAGCACGTCGCCGACCTCGTCGCGCGCGCCCGGTCGGCCGCCGACGACGTCGCCCGACGCCTCAGCCCGGCCCGTTGACGCCGCTGCCGCGTCGCTAGGCTCGGCCCCATGCGCGCGATCACGGTCCCGGAGTTCGGCGACGCCGACGCCCTCGTCCCCGCCGACGTGCCCGCCCCCGTGGCCGGCCCCGGCCAGGTGCTCGTCGACGTCGTCGCCGCCGGCGTCAACCGGGCCGACGTCATGCAGCGCCTGGGGCACTACCCACCGCCGAAGGGCGCGAGCGAGCTGCCCGGGCTCGAGGTCAGCGGACACGTAGCGGCCCTCGGCGAGGGTGTCACGGGCTGGTCGGTCGGCGACGAGGTCTGCGCGCTGCTCGAGGGAGGCGGCTACGCCGAGCAGGTCGCCGTCGCGGCCGGGCAGCTGCTCCCCGCCCCGCGCGGTGTCGACCTCGTCGACGCGGCGGGCCTGCCCGAGGTCGCGTGCACCGTGTGGTCCAACGTCTTCCTCACCGCCAACATCCAGCCCGGCCAGTGGCTGCTCGTGCACGGCGGCAGCTCGGGCATCGGCACCATGGCGATCCAGCTGGCCAAGGCCGTCGGTGCGCACGTCGCCGTCACCGCCGGGTCGCAGGCCAAGCTCGACGCGTGTCGCGAGCTCGGCGCCGAGGTGCTCGTCAACTAC
Organism: Intrasporangium flavum; assembly: GCF_001956915.1. GTDB lineage: Bacteria > Actinomycetota > Actinomycetes > Actinomycetales > Dermatophilaceae > Monashia > Monashia flava. Next base: position 22,953 of record NZ_MLJO01000017.1, read on the forward strand.
CGGGAGCAGGACTTCGTCGAGGAGGTCCGCGCCGGCTCGAACGGCCACGGCGCAGACGTCGTCCTCGACAACATGGGCGCCAAGTACCTCGCCCGCAACGTCGACGTGCTCGCCGTCAACGGGCGGCTCGTCACCATCGGCCTGCAGGGTGGGCGCACCGGCGAGCTCGACCTCGGGATGCTCCTCGCCAAGCGCGGCGCCGTCATCGCCACGAGCCTGCGCTCCCGCCCCGCCACCGAGAAGGCGGCCATCGTTGCCGCGGTCCGCGAGCACGTGTGGCCGCTCGTCGAGTCGGGCGTCGTGCGGCCGGTGATCCACGGCCGGTTCCCGCTCGAGCAGGCCGCCGACGCGCACCGCGAGCTCGAGGCGTCGGGCCACATCGGCAAGGTGCTGCTCACCACCTGAGCAGCCCAGCCGACCTCGGGTCCCGCTGGGCCGCGGGACGATCCGGCCGAGTCCGACTCGTCCCGGTGACGCCCCCGGCCGCCCGGCGTACCGTCGACAGGTGGACCACTTCGCCAGGAAGCGGCCCCCGACCGACGGGAGGTCCCCAGGTGTTCATCCAGGTCATCCAGGGCAGGTGCACCGATGCCGACGCCCTCCACCGGCAGATGGACCGGTGGCGCGACGAGCTCGAGCCCGGCGCGTCCGGCTGGCTCGGCGGCACGTACGGCATGACCGACGACGGTGAGTTCGTCGGCGTCGTCCGCTTCGACTCCAAGGAGTCGGCCGAGCGCAACTCGGGCCGCATGGAACAGGGTGCGTGGTGGGCGGAGACGTCGAAGCTGTTCGACGGCGACGTCACCTTCCACGATTGCGACGACGTGACGATGATGCTCGACGGCGGCCGCGACGACGCCGGCTTCGTCCAGGTCATCCAGGGCCGGCTCAGCGACGCCGAGAAGTTCCGCCACGCGATGGAGGAGCCGATGGACGGTCTGCGCCAGATGCGTCCGGAGATCATCGGCGGCACGATCGCGATCGACGCGAACGGGTTCTTCACCCAGACCATGGCGTTCACGACCGAGGACGCCGCCCGCGAGGGCGAGCGGCAGACCCCGCCGCCCGACGCCCAGCAGATGATGGACGAGATGTCCTCGCTCATGACCGACGTCAGCTACCACGACCTGCACCACCCGTGGTTCGCCTCGGCCGGGGCCCGCTGACGCCTGTCCCGCACCTGCTTGCGGACCCCTGATACTCGGTATACATTCACCTCACCACAGGGGATACCGAGTATTCAGGGGAGGCGGAGATGTCCGTCAAGCAGGGACTGCTCGCGCTGCTCGCCGAGGAGCCGATGTACGGCGCTCGGCTGCGCAGCGAGTTCGAGGCACGCACCGGCGGCACGTGGCCGCTCAACGTCGGGCAGGTCTACACGACCCTCGCCCGGCTCGAGCGCGACGGCCTCGTCGAGGCCGTCGGCGGTGCCGACGACGAAGGCCGCATCGCCTACCGGCTCACCGACGCCGGCCGCGAGGCCACCGCGTCGTGGTGGCTGACGCCCGTCGACCGCGACTCGACGCCGCGCGACGAGCTCGTCATCAAGCTCGCACTCGCCGTCACGTCCCCCGGCGTCGACGTCCCGCGCGTCGTGCAGACCCAGCGCACCGCGACGCTGCGGCACCTGCGCGACCTCACCCGCCTCAAGAGCCGCGCGAGCGACGAGCCGGACGCCAACGACCTCGCCTGGCTCCTCGTCCTCGAGAACCTCCTCTTCGCCGCCGAGTCCGAGGTGCGCTGGCTCGACCACGTCGAGGCGACCATCACCCGGATGCCGCCGGCCACGCTCCGACGCCGGGGCGAGGCGGGTGCCGACGCGTCCGACGCACCCGACGCCTCCCCCGCCGTGGAGGGGGCCCGGTCGTGACCGCCGACGCTCCCGTCCTCGTGCTCGACGACGTCTCGCGGGTGCACGGCTCCGGCGAGACCGAGGTCGTCGCCCTGAGCCACGCCTCGCTCACCGTGGCCCGCGGCGAGCTCGTCGCCGTCATGGGCCCGTCGGGCTCCGGCAAGTCGAGCCTGCTCAACCTCTCCGGCGGCCTCGACCGCGCGACGAGCGGACGCGTCGTCGTCCAGGGCGTCGACGTCGCCTCGCTCGACGCGTCGGGCCTCGCGGCGCTGCGTCGCCGGTCCATCGGCTTCGTCTTCCAGGACCTCAACCTCATCCCGAGCCTCACCGCCGCCGAGAACATCGGCCTGCCGCTCGAGCTCGACGGGTGGTCGGTGCGTCGAGCCCGCACCCAGGCCATCGACGCGCTCGACCAGCTGAAGCTGCGTGAGCTCGCCGACCGCTACCCCGACCAGATGTCCGGCGGTCAGCAGCAGCGTGTCGCCATCGCGCGGGCACTCGTCGGCGAGCGGACGCTGGTCCTCGCCGACGAGCCCACCGGCGCCCTCGACTCGCACACCGGGGAGGGCGTCCTCAAGCTGCTGCGGCAGCGCTGCGACGCCGGTGCTGCGGGCCTGCTCGTCACCCACGAGGCACGGCACGCCGCCTGGGCGGACCGCGTCGTGTTCCTGCGCGACGGCGTCATCGTCGACGAGACCGGGTCCGCCGACAGCGCGGAGTCCCTTCTGGCAGAGGCCCGCTGAGGTGGGCGCGGCAGAAGTGGGCGGCCGCGAGGCGGGCCGCCTCGATCGCTGGCGCGCGGGCTGGCGGGTGTCGCTGCGGATGGCGCGCCGCGACGTCCGACGCCACCGTGGCCGAAGCCTGCTCGTCATCATCATGGTCGGCCTCCCGGTCCTGCTCCTCACGGCTGGCAGCACCCTCTGGTTCAGCGAGAACCTCGACACATCCGAGCGACTGCCGCTCCAGCTCGCGAGCAGCCCGGGCTACCTCGTCGACCCGACCCCTCAGGTCCTGCAGCAGCTGACCGATCCGCGGTCGTCGTGGTCCCGTGACGGCCAGGAGCCGCCGCCGGCCAAGCCCGTGCCGGGGTATGCCCCCGGCCGCGAGCAGGCCGCCCTCGAACGCCTCGTCGGGGCTCGACTGCGCGAGGTGACCCAGTCGATGGGCACGGCCCGGGTAGCGGGTCACGGGTCCCAGGTCGGTGTGCTGGGTATCGACCCTCGTGGCGCGGGAGACTGGTTCTCCCCGCGGGCGACCCTTCAGGCCGGTCGCTGGCCCACCGGGCCCGACGAGGTGGTCGTGACCGGGCTCGGAATCGCCGCGGGGCTGCCGAGCTCGGGGACGATGGAGCTGCGCGTCAGCACGGGCGGTGAGGAGTCAGCCACCTGGCGCACCGTGACCATCGTGGGGGTCGGCACGGGATATGCGTCCTGGGGCGTCGACGAGGTCCACCCCGTCGAGGTCGTCACGCTGCCGGCCGCAGGGTCCGGCGATCGTCAGTGGCTGGTCGATCGCCCGGCCGCCATCGGGTGGCCGGAGATCCAGAAGCTCAACGAGTACGGCGTCGGTGCGTACAGCAGGTACGTCGCGGAGCACCCCGAGTCCGTCACGACGGGCTTCACGTCGGGAACAGGTGACAACGAACTGGCGACGCTGTACGTCGTGGCGGCGGCCTCGTTGGGCCTGCTCCTGCTCACGTCGCTCTTGGCCGGACCTGCCTTCGCGGTCGGCGCCGCGCGGCAGCGGCACACCCTTGCCCTCGCGGCGTCGAACGGCGCGACCCGGGCACAGCTGCGCCGGACCGTCCTCGCTCAAGCGTTCGTCCTCGGCGTGGTGTCCGCCCTCAGCGGGGCCGTTCTCGGCGTTGCCGGCGCCGTTGTCGCCACGGCCGTGGTCCACCGCTTCGCCCCCGCCCACTTCTTCGGGCCGGCCCAGGTGTCGTGGCGCGCCGTCGCGATCGTCACCGTGGCGGGCATCGTCAGCTCGGTCGTGGCCGCCCTCATCCCCAGCCGAGGTCTCGGACGCATCGACATCGTCTCCGTGCTGCGCGGGCAGAGCATCTCGCCGCCGCTGCGACGTCGGGTGCCGGTCGTCGGCGCCGTGATGGCGGCCGTGGGCGTCGCGGCGGTGTCGTTCGCCTCCTTCCGTTCCGACGACCGGTACTTCTTCGTCTTCCTCGGCGGCGTACTGCTCATCGTCGTCGGCGCGCTGCTCATCGTCCCCCTCGTGCTCGCTCTCGGCGCTCGGGTCGCCCACCGGCTGCCTTTGCCGGCCCGCATGGCGGCACGGGAGTCGGGTCGGCTGCGAGGACGTGCGACGCCCACCGTCGCCGCCATCATGGGCAGCGCTGCGGTCCTCGTCACGGTCTGCGTCGGGCTCCAGGCCGACACCGAACGGGGGGCGCGTACCTACCATCCCGACATCGCCGTGGGGCAGGCCATCGTCTACGCCGGGACCACGCCGGCCGACGCCGAGGAGACGACGCGGGCCATCACGTCCGGCGACCCCTCGCTCCACGTCCTCCAGCCGCGCCGCGTGGCGCCGCCGGCGAGGGTCGGGGACGCGGTCGTTCGGCTCGCCGCGGTCCGCCCCGGCTGCTCGTTCGCCGAGACCGCGCCCGAGCTGCTCGCCGCCCAGACCCCGACTTCCACGCAGGAGCCCACGCTGCCGCGCTGCGCGACGGTCGCGACCGAGACGTCCTGGCCCGGCAGCCCGGCGCTCGTCGTCGACGTGGACGAGCTCGCCGACTTCGCCGGTCTCGATGCCACGCAGCGGTCCGCGCTCGCCGCCGGGGCCGTCGGCATGCTCGACCCTGCCGAGGCCGCTGCGCTGCCGCCCTCGCAGGCGACCGCGTTCACTGGGCTGGCCCTCGACCAGCTCCGCCCCCTCGATCTCGCGGTGTCGGACGGCAAGAGCCGGTGGTTCAGGTACTCGGTCACCTACGACGCGAATGCGACTCCCACCATCGTCACGAGGCACCCCGAAGTGGTCACCCTGCCCGTGGTCACCCTGAGCCACGCTCAGTGGCTGCGCACGGTCGTCGCCGGGTACGGCGGCCCCGGGGTGTTCCTGCCCAGACCGGTCGCAGACCGCCTCGGCATCGTGACGGGTCCCGACCAGGCACTGGTCCGCGCGGACGGTCCCATCACCCAGGAGCAGGAGGCGCGGCTGCGCGATGCAGTGCAGGCCCGGTTCGCTGAAGGGATCGTGAGGGTCGAGCGCGGCTACGAACGCGACGACACGATGATCATCACCCTCGTCATCGCCCTCATCGCCTTGATCATCCTCGTCGCGACGCTCATAGCCACGGCGCTGGGCCAGGCGGAAGCTGCGCCGCTGCTGGGCACGCTGGCCGCCGTGGGCGCCACGAAACGCACGCGGCGCGCGCTCGCGGCCTCGCAGGCCGTCTACCTCGCGCTGGTCGGTGCAGTGCTCGGCCTCCTCGTCGGACTCGCGCCAGGCGTCGCCATCTCACGCATCCTCACCGCCACCTACACCGACAGCGGCATGGACTACAGCACCGTCATCATCGACGTGCCGTGGCTGCAGGTGCTGGTGCCGGTCGTCCTGGTGCCGGTCGTGGCGGGGGCACTGGCGTGGGTGTCGATCCGCACGGCGCCGGTCGTCGTCCGCCGGACCACCTGACCGGGCCCGTCCCCCCAAGGACCGGGGCCCGCGCGAACCGACGGGGGACGCGCGGGCCCCACTCCCTGCCCGTGAGGCAGGATGGTCGGCATGAGTGACGACGCCACGACCACGGGCTCGACCACCGGCTCGACCACCGGCCAGGGCGGCACCGGCGACGAGCAGCGCGTCGTCGTCGTGACCCCCGACGGCATGGGCGTCTCTGCCACGCCGGTCGGCGACGCGTCGGACGGCTCCGGCGAGCGCCGCGGCCACGACCGCGACGAGCGCGAGCCGACCAACCCGGCCGACCTCGTCGAGGAGCCGGCCAAGGTCATGCGCATCGGGTCGATGATCAAGCAGCTGCTCGAGGAGGTGCGCAACGCCCCGCTCGACGCCGCCGGCCGCCGCCGCCTCGCCGAGATCCACCACCGCTCCATCGAGGAGCTCAAGGACGGCCTCGCCCCCGAGCTCGTCGCCGAGCTCGACCGCATCGCCCTGCCGTTCCGCGAGGACGAGCCGAGCGACGCCGAGCTGAGGATCGCCCAGGCCCAGCTCGTCGGCTGGCTCGAGGGCCTCTTCCACGGCATCCAGACCGCCCTCGTCGCCCAGCAGATGGCGGCCCAGCAGCAGCTGCAGCAGATGCGCGCCCTGCCGCCCGGGCCCGGCGCGTCCTACGGCACGCCGCCCGGACTGCGCCCGCACGACGGCTCGCTGCCGCCCGAGGCCGGCGACCCCGGTCCCACCGGCCAGTACCTCTGACCCGACTCCATTCCGTCACCGCCACAGGACGCCACGTGGCACGTTGTTGCGGTACCGGCGGCGTCTGGAGCGCAACAGGACGCCACCTGGCGCGTTGTCGCGGCACGTCGGCCACGGCCGCGGCGGCTCAGGCGTCGTCGAGGCGACGCTCGTGGCGTCGGAGCACGGGGAACGGGGCGAACGACGAGCGTGACGTGACGTCGGTGGCGACCCACCCGCGTCGGGCGTAGAACCGCACCCCACGCTCGTTCTCGTCGAAGACCCGCAGCGACGCCTCGGCGTGCCCGGCCGCCCGCAGCCGGTCGAGCAGCTCGTCGTGGGCACGCCCGGCCAGCCCGGTCCCCCACGTGTCGACGGCGGTGCCGAAGTGCAGCAGCTCGCTGCCCCGCAGGGCCCCGAACCCGCGGAGCCGACCGTCCTCGACGACGGCGTAGCACTCGACGTCGGGGCTCTCGATCTCACGGGCCCACCGCTCGCGGATCCGCTCGGTCGGGAACGGGTGCGTCTCCTGCGGGAAGAAATGCCCCATCCCGGCGACGGCCCCCTCGCGCTGCACGACGAGCAGGTCGTCGAGGTCGGCGTGGTCCAGGTCTCGCAGCAGCGGCACCCGCCGAACCTAGCCCACCGACGCGTCAGAGCCAGGAGGAGCGCTCGCGCTCGGTCGGGTTGACCGACGGGTCCCACTGGCGGAAGGGGCGCTGCAGGCGATAGCGGAAGTCCGGCTGGCGCTCGAGGACGACGGCCTCGGCGTTGCCGGGGTTCTCGAGCGACTCGAAGTACTCGACGCTCCAGTGGAACCAGCGCATGCAGAACAGGCGCATCGTCAGGCCGTGGGTCACGATGACGACCTCGCCCGGCGCGTGCTGGGTCTCGAAGTTGCGGAACATCGACTCGAGGAAGGTCGAGACCCGGTCGTAGACGTCCGAGCCGGACTCCCCGTGGCTGAAACGGTAGTAGAAGTGGCCGTAACGGTCGCGCACCGCCTTCTGCTCGGCGATGTCGGCGGGGTCCTGGAAGTTGGCCCAGTCCTGCTCTCGCAGACGGGGTTCCACGCGCACGTCCCGGTCGTCGACGGGCAGGGCCATCGCCTCGAGCGTCTGGCGGGTGCGCAGGTACGGCGACACGTACACGTCGACACGGTCGCCGTCGATGATCTGGCGGACGGCGGCGCCGGTCGCCTGGGCCTGCTCGATCCCCTTGGCGGTCAAGCCGATTCGGTGGTCGGGCACCGTCTCGTAGATCGTGTCGTCGACGTTGGCGAGGGACTCGCCGTGACGCACGAGGATGATCCGGTTCGGCCGGTGCTCGACACCCACGCCCCCACCCTAGGGCGGTCGCGGTGGCGCATCACGGACGCGGGCGCCCCCGCGCGGCCCAGGGAGCGACGAGCAGGAGCAGCCAGGCGAACCCCACGACGAAGCTGCCGACGAGGACGGCGACCCCGGCGCCACCGCCGAACACCCGCTGCCCGAAGAGGAGCAGCAGGACGTAGGCGGCGAGCAGGACCACGACGACGTGGCGGCGACGAGCTGGACCCATGGCTCCTCCCTTCTGCCCCGATAGCAGCAGACGCAGGTGAACGCGCGGTGCCGGCACGGTGTCGGCGCGTCGGAGTCCAGCCGGACACTGCGCAGCACCAACGCCGCTCGCGCCGGCCGCGGGCAGGTCACCGGACCGGACGCGTCGGGCAGTTAGGGTGAAACGGTGCGACGCGTGCGGGACCTCGTGCGGGATCTCCGGTCCGGCGACAACCCCTGGTTGCGCCGGGGCTCGCACGTGCTCAAGTGGCTCGCCGTCCTCGCGGCCTGCTACCTCGGCGGCGTGGCCGCCACGAACCTCGCGCCGACCGTCGCCGAGACCTCGCAGTACCGGGCCGTCCTGCGCCTCGACCCGATCCCGCGGCACACCCCCGTCCTGCACTCCCCCACGATCATCGGCGACGTCGACGTCGCCTTCGCCTCGCCGCTCATCGCGCCCGGGCTCGACGTGCAGGTCGCGGTGCGCGAGGAGATCACCAACCTCTTCACCCGGCCCAACGTCGACATCCGCTCGCTGCAGCCGTCCGGCGAGGAGATCTCCTCGGCGATCACCCAGGCCGCGGTCGGCGTCGGCATCCGCTTCCTCCTCGGGGCGCTCGCGATCGCGGTGCTCCTCTCCTTCGCGTCGCACTACATCCGCCAGCGCAACACCCGCCGCCACCACGTCGCGTTCGTCGCCTCGGCGATGGTCGTCGCGCTCGTCGGCACCTTCGGCGGCATCGCCCTGACCTACCAGCCGACACGGTTCGCCGAGTACCGCACCACCGGCGTCCTCGGCGTCGTGCAGCGCAACGCCGGGCTGCTCGCCGACGTCGAGGCCCGCGCCGCGCAGGTGACCCCCTACTTCCGCAACCTGCTCGCCGTCACCCAGGCGCTGCAGCAGAAGTACGTCCAGGGCAGCGTCAACGAGCCGGTGTCGGCGCGCATCCTGCTCGTGTCCGACATCCACGGCGCCAACCAGTACGCCCTCATGAAGACGATCGTCGAGGAGGAGGGGATCGACGCCGTCGTCGACAGCGGCGACCTCATCAACTTCGGGCGCGTGCAGGAGGCCGAGGCGGCCGGGATCTTCCGCTCGATCCAGGGCCTCGGCGTGCCGTACGTCTTCGTCAGCGGCAACCACGACCAGTCCTCCCCGACCGACCGGGCCCTCGTGGCCCGGCTGGGTCGCATCCCCAACGTCGTGCTCCTCGAGGACGCCAAGGGCGACCTCCGCGAGCTGTCCTTCCACGGCCTGCGCATCACCGGCTTCAACGACCCGCGCTACTTCGGCGACGACAACGAGGACCCCGTCGCCAAGGAGAAGCCGGCCGTCGACCGCTACAACGCGACGATGGCGGACCAGCCCGAGCCCGACGTCGTCGTCGCGCACGAGCCGTACGCCACGCAGGGCATCGACAAGGGCCGCATCCTCGTCAACGGGCACATGCACACCCCGAAGCTCGACGGCAACCGCATCCAGGTCGGCACCTTCACCGGCGGCGGGGTCGTGGCGCACTACGCCGAGGGCCAGGGCGAGGAGCTCAACGGCCAGCCCTACGCCTTCGACATCCTCGCCTTCGGCAACGCGTGCGAGCTCAACTCGCTGACCCGCTACACCTTCCGCAACCTGCTCGAGGGCCGGCCCGCCTACGACAGCGTCGAGGTCATCAGCGGCAGCCGGATCGACTCCTACGAGCCGGACAAGACGACGTCCCAGCCGGGCGAGACCGCCCCGGCCAAGCGCACGTGCGGACGCGTCGACGACACGACGCTGCGCACGCTGCCGGCGCCCGCTCCCGAGGGCGCCGGGGCGACGACCGCCCCGGGCGGGTCGACCGCGCCGGCCACGCCGACGCCGACGACCTCCACCGTGACCCTCCCGCCGCAGCTCATCCCGTGACGGTCGCTCCCGGCGGTCACTCCCTGGCGCTCAGCCCCTGAGGTCGGGGAACTGGTCGTCGCGCCACTCGTTCTCGGGCTGCGCCGCGCCCGATGCGTCGAGGTCGTTCTCGCGCCCCCGCAGCTCGACGCGGCGGATCTTGCCCGAGATCGTCTTGGGCAGCTCGTAGAACTCGATGCGCCGCACCCGCTGCCACGGCGCGAGCTTCGCGCGGGCGTGGGCCAGGATCGAGCGCGCCGTGTCGGCGCCCGGCTCGTGGCCCGGCGCGAGCGCGACGTAGGCCTTGGGCACGGCGAGGCGCACGGGGTCCGGGGCGGGCACGACGGCGGCCTCGGCGACGGCCGGGTGCTCGATGAGGACCGACTCGACCTCGAACGGGCTGATCTTGTAGTCGCTGGCCTTGAAGACGTCGTCGGTGCGCCCGACGAAGGAGATGTAGCCCTCGGCGTCGACCGAGGCGACGTCGCCCGTGTGGTAGAAACCGCCGGCCATCGCCTCGGCGTTGCGGGTCTCGTCGCCCTGGTAGCCGGTCATGAGCGGAACCGGCCGCTGCGACAGGTCGAGGCAGATCTCGCCCTCGCGGTTGCCGTCCGGATCGGCCTGCGTGACAGGCTCGTTCGTCACCGGGTCGACGACCACGACCGGGTAGCCGGGCAGCGGCCGGCCCATCGATCCCGGCTTGACCACGGACCCTGGGGTGTTGCCCACCGACAGCGTCATCTCGGTCTGGCCGTAGCCGTCGCGGATCGTCAGGCCCCACGCCTTCTCGACCTGAGCGATGACCTCGGGGTTGAGCGGCTCGCCGGCGCCGATGACCTCGCGCAGCGCGCCGGGACCGCCCGTCAGGTCGCTCTTGATGAGCATCCGCCACACGGTCGGCGGGGCGCACATCGAGGTCACCGCGTGCTCGCGCAGCACGCGCAGCAGGGCCGCGGCGTCGAAGCGGGCGTAGTTGTACACGAAGATCGTCGCCTCGGCGATCCACGGCGCGAAGAACGAGGACCACGCGTGCTTGGCCCATCCCGGGCTGCTGATGTTGAGGTGGACGTCGCCGGGCCGCAGGCCGATCCAGTACGTCGTCGTGAGGTGGCCGACCGGGTAGGAGCGCTGGGTGTGCTCGACGAGCTTGGGCCGGCTCGTCGTGCCCGAGGTGAAGTAGAGCAGGAGCCGGTCCTCGGGGCCGGTGCCCGGGTGCGGTGCCGGTGCGGCGTCGGACGCGTGGGCCTCGGCGTAGGCGTGCCAGCCCCCGAGCGTGCCTCCGGCCGGGTCGGCGCCGACGGCGACCCGCACGTAGTCGCCGGGCAGGTCGTCGAGCTTGTGCACCTCCGACGCGTTCGTCACGACGGCACGCGCCGCGACCCGCTCCATGCGGTCGGCGAGGTCGCCGGGCCCGACGGCCGTGGTGGTCGGCACGATGACGGCGCCGAGCTTCATGACGCCGAGCATCGTCTCCCACAGCTCGACCTGGTTTCCGAGCATGAGCACGACCGAGTCGCCCCGCCCGATGCCGAGTGAGCCGAGCCACGCCGCGACCCGGTCCGACCGCCTGGCCATCTCGTCGAAGCTGACGGTGGCCGACGACTCGTCCTCCTCGACGATCGTCAGAGCCGGCTTGTCGTTGCCGCGGGCGATGGCGTCGAACCAGTCGACGGCCCAGCTGAACCGGTCACCGAGCTCGGGCCAGGCGAACTCCGCCACGGCGCGGGCGTGGTCACCCCGCAGGTCGAGCAGCTGGTCGCGGGAGGCGCGGTAGGCGTCGGTCGGGTTCGTCATGGGACCGACTGTGCCACGCGGACGCCCGCTCCAGAAGAGTCTGCCGCCGGCGCTCCGCGTCAGTACGTGTCGTCGCCGGCCGTACCGGGGCGGCGGCGCTCCTCGGCCAGCGGCGGGCGGTCACGCGGGTCGCGGCGACCCTGGCGGATGACCGTCGTGTCGTCGACCGAGCCCGCCCCGCGCTCGCGGGCGTCGTCATAGCCGGCGTCGTCGTAGCCGGCGTCGTAGGCGTCGGCGACCTCGCCCCGGCCGTGGGCTCGGCGTCGGAGGTCGTCCTCGTCGATGAGGCGGTTGATGAGCTGCTGCACCTCGTTGCTGCGCGGGATGTAGCGGAGGTTCTCGTCGGGGCTGTCGCCGGCGGACTCGATGTGCAGCGAGCCGGAGCGGATGAGCCGGTCGAGAAGGGTCTGCTCGAAGCTGACGTCGGTGATCTTCGACAGGGTGATGTCCTTGCCGGTCTTGGTGAGGATGCCGCGACGCACCATGACCCGGTGCGAGGTGATGACGTAGCGCGTCGTGCGCCAACGCAGGTAGGGCGTGACCACGAACGCGACCGCCACGACGACGAGGACCGCGACGGCGATCCACTGGATCGTGTTGCCGGTGCTGTCGTTCGGGGTCCAGACCACGGCGAGCACGCACACGGCCACGACGACGAGCCCGACGAGCGTCGGACCGACGACGGTCAGCCAGTGCGGGTGCAGGTCGCGCTCGACCCGCTCGCCCCGGGCGAGGACGTTCTCGGGGAAGCCCATCGGTACTCCTGTGGTCACGGTCGCCGTCAACGGTGCGCAGCAACCCCTGTCGTCAGCGTAGGCGCTCGACGCCGGAGCGGCCCGCGACACTTCGGCTCGCGGCCCGGACCGGGTGGCCCTACCGTCCGGTATGGACGTGTGATCAGGGGCACACACGACGTGCCGGAGGACCTGTCGACGCCCGCGCTCTTCCCAGTGATCGATCCACGAAGGAGTGTGTCGTGAGTACCAGGTCTTCCCTCGGTCGCCGCCTCGCCGGTGCCGGAGCCATCGCCCTGACCGCAGCAGCCACCGCCCTCGCGCTGGGCGCCCCCGCGTCGGCCGCCGGAGCGAGCTACGTCGCCCTCGGCGACTCCTACTCGTCGGGCACCGGCACGCGCACGTACATCAGCGACGGCACCTCGTGCCAGCGCTCGGTGTACGCCTACCCCTCGCTCGACGCGTCGAGCCTCGGGCTCGCCCTGACCTTCCGGGCGTGCTCGGGCGCGACGGTCGCGGACGTGACCAACACCCAGCTGTCGGCGCTGTCGAGCAGCACCGCCTACGTGACGATCTCGGTCGGCGGCAACGACGCCGGGTTCGCCGACGTGCTCACCGAGTGCGCCCAGCCGGGCTGGATGAGCGACTGCAACGGCGCCATCGACGGCGCCCAGAGCATCATCAACAACACCCTGCCGGGGCGGCTCACGACGCTCTACACCTCGATCCGGTCCAAGGCCCCGAACGCCAAGGTCATCGTCGTCGGCTACCCGCGCATCTTCAACGGCGAGGACTGCAACGCCTTCACGTGGTTCAGCCCGACCGAGGAGAGCCGCCTCAACGCCACGGCCGACCTGCTGAACAGCAAGACGTCCTCGATCGCCGGGTCGAAGGGCTTCACCTTCGTCAACCCGACCTCGAAGTTCGTCGGGCACGCGGTGTGCGACAGCACCGAGTGGCTCAACGGCCTGTCCAACCCCATCACCGAGAGCTACCACCCGAACGTCGCCGGGCACCGCGACGGCTACGCGGTCCTGACGAAGCCGGCCTTCGGCCTCGCCGTACGGCTGTCGCCGGCGGCGGCGCTCGCCCAGGCCGAGGCGTCGGGACCCGCACTGGCCCGCGGCGCAGCCCGGTACGCGTCGGTCGACCGCACCATCACGCCCGAGCGCTTCAGCGCCCCCGACCTGACCTCGGCCAGGGCGCGTGCCGCGGCCGCCCGCGCCGGGGTCGACCTGTCGAGCCGCGCGAGCATCGACGCCGCCGACCGGGCCTGGAGCGCCCGCCAAGCCGCCGCCCACGCCCGGGCGACCTCGGGTTCCACCACGACACGCTGACCCCAGGCCACCCGCAACACACCGAGTAGCTGCCAACCCCTACTGGATATTCCAGTGGGGGTTGGCGATTTCTCGGTGTGTTGCGGGTCGGGTGCCTGACCCGTCGCGGGACCTGTTGCCCGACCACGGGCGGTGGCTAGGGTGGCGCGCGTGCACTACGACGACATCGTCATCGGGGCCGGCCACAACGGCCTGACCGCCGCCGCCTACCTCGCCCGCGCGGGCCGACGGGTCCTCGTGCTCGAGAAGGGTGAGCACGTCGGCGGGGCCGCGGTGTCGGCCCGCGCGTTCCCCGGCGTCGACGCCCGCCTGTCGCGCTACTCCTACCTCGTCTCGCTGCTGCCGCGGCAGGTGCTCACCGACCTCGACCTCGACCTGCGCCTCATCCGGCGCCGGTACTCCTCGTACACGCCGGTGCCCGCCGACCCGGCCCGCGGCCTGCTCGTCGACCACGGCGACGCCGACGCCACCCGGACCGCGTTCCGCGCGCTGACCGGCGGCGAGGACGCGTACGCCGGCTGGACCGACTTCTACGGCCGGATGGCGACGCTCGCCGAGAAGGTCTTCCCGACCGTCCTGCACCCGCTTCGCTCGCGCGATGACGTGCGCGCCCTCTCCGGCGACCCCGAGCTCTTCGACGCGCTCACGACCCGCCCGGTCGGCGAGCTCGTCGAGGCAGTGACCGATGACGACACCCTGCGCGGCATCATCGCCACCGACGCCCTCATCGGCACCTTCGCCTCGATGCGGGGCGAGGACCTGCGCCAGAACGTCTGCTTCCTCTACCACCTCATCGGCGGCGGGACCGGCGACTGGGACGTGCCGGTGGGCGGCATGGGCGCGCTGACCGACGCGCTGGCCCGGGCTGCCGTCGACGCCGGCGCGACGATCGTCAACGGCGCCGAGGTCACGGCCGTCGACCCGTCCACGGGTGAGGTCACCTGGGCGGGCGGCAGCGGCATCGACGCCGGCAGCGCGGGCGGCAGCGCCCGGGCCACGACGCTGCTCGCTGCGTGCGCGCCGACGGTCCTCAACCGGGCCCTCGCCGCGACCGGCGCCGAGCCGGTGCCCACCGAGGACGACGTCGAGGGCGCCCAGCTCAAGGTCAACATGCTCCTGACGCGCCTGCCGCGGCTGCGCGAACCGGGCGCCGACCCGCGTGCGGCGTTCGCCGGCACCTTCCACATCAACGAGGGCTACCGCCAGCTCGAGGACGCGTGGGCCGCGGCCGCCGCGGGGCGCGTCCCCGACCTGCCGCCGTGCGAGATCTACTGCCACACGCTCAGCGACCGCTCGATCCTCGGGCCCGAGCTCGCGGCGTCCGACGCGCAGACCCTGACCCTCTTCGGCCTTCACCTGCCGGCCCGGCTCTTCCGCGAGGACAACGAGGCGGCGACGAAGGCGGCCCTCGAAGCGACCCTGCGCTCGCTCGACTCGGTGCTCGCCGAGCCCATCGAGGACGTGCTCATGCGCGACGGCGACGGCAACCCGTGCCTCGAGGTCAAGAGCCCCGTCGACCTCGAGCAGTCCGTCGGCCTGCCGGGCGGCAACATCTTCCACCGCTCGCTGCAGTGGCCGTGGGCCGAGCAGCAGTCCGAGGTGGGCACGTGGGGTGTCGAGACGCCGCACGCGTCGCTGCTGCTCGCCGGTGCCGGCGCCCGACGCGGCGGCGGCGTCAGCGGCATCCCGGGCCACAACGCCGCCCGGGCCGTGCTCGAGGGCTGACGAGCGGCGTCAGGCGGGCCAGACGCCGCTGCTGCCGCGCCGGTGGCTGGTGACGAGGTGCGTGTCGACGATGCCGACGGCCTCCATGAGGGCGTACATCGTGGTCGGCCCCACGAAGGCGAAACCCTTCTTGCGCAAGGCTTTCGACAGCGCCTTGCTCTCGTCGGAGACGGTCGGCACCTCGGAGTGGTCGCTGGGTCGGGGCGTGTCAGTGGGCTGGAACGACCAGACGAAGTCGACGAGGCCACCCTCCTCGCGCAGCGCGATGGTGGCCCGCGCGTTGGAGATCGCGGCCTGGATCTTGCCGCGGTGGCGGATGATGCCGGCGTCGCCGAGGAGGCGCTCGACGTCGGCCTCGGTGTAGGCGGCCACGACGTCGGGGTCGAAGTCGGCGAAGACCTCGCGGAACCGGGGCCGCTTGCGCAGGATCGTGGCCCACGACAGCCCGGATTGGAACCCCTCGAGGCAGATCCGCTCGTAGAGCCCCCGCTCGTCGCGGACCGGCATGCCCCACTCGGTGTCGTAGTACTCCATGAGCATGGGGTCGGACGCGGCCCACACCGGGCGCACCAGACCGTCAGTTCCGACGACCGTCATGGCGCCGACCCTACGACGCCCCGGCGACAGCCCGACGCGCCGGCCGGACGCGCGCTCAGGTGAGGTCGCGCCGCATGACGACGCGCGGGAACCCACCCGAGATCGAGTCGGTGTCGGCGGCCTTGGTGAACCCGGCGCGCTCGAAGAGGCCGCGCGTGCCGACGTAGGCCATGGTCTGGTCGACCTTCTGCCCGTGGTTGTCGACCGGGTAGCCCTCGACGGCGGGCGCGCCGTGCTCCCGGGCGTAGGCCACCGCGCCCTCGAGCAGCGGCAGCGAGATGCCGCGCCTGCGGTGACCGGACCGCACCCGGATGCACCACGCCGACCACACGGGCAGGTCGTCGACGTGCGGGATGAGGCGCGAGCGTTCGAACGGCAGCTCGGCCCGTGGGGCGATCGCCGCCCACCCGACGACCGTGTCGCCGTCGTAGGCGAGGACGCCGGGGGCGACATCACGCCCGCAGAGGTCGCGCACGTACTCGCCGCGGGCCGCCCCCAACAGCGACCGGCTCTGCTTCGACGGGAGGCGGTGGCTCAGGCACCAGCAGACGGTCGAGTCCGGGTTCTTCGGCCCGAGCATTGTCGCGACGTCGTCGAACCGGTCGGCGGTGGCGGGCCGCACCTCGAAGGTCATGCCGGCAACCTAGCCCGCACCACCGACGCTCGGACCGGTGTCGGCGCTACGGTGCTGGCATGTCGCTCCGTGTCCGGGTCGCCGCCGTGGCCGTCGTCGCCCTCGCGCTCCTCGTCGCTGCCGCGGTCGCGTGGTCGCAGTCGGGGCCTGCGGTCTACGGGTGGTTCGCCTACGCCCCGCTCGCCGACCAGGCGGTCGTGCCGGACGTCTCGATGCTGACCCCGAGGATGCAGGTGGCGCTCGGCCTCGCCGCAGGCGGGCTCGTGCTCCTCGCCGGGCTGATCGGCTTCGGGCTCGGCCGCCGCGGAAGGCCGGCGCGGGGTACGTCCGAGGCGTGAGCCCACCGCCGGACCCGTACGAGGGTGTCGACCTCGAGCACCTCGACCTGCGCGCCCACCCGGAGCAGTACCGCGTCGGCCGCGGCGAGCAGGGCGTGCTGCGGGTCCCGCCGTACAAGGACGAGCTGCTGCCGCTGTGGCGGTTCCGCACGCCCGAGCTCGCGCGCGAGAGCGCTGCGGCCATCCGGGCGCGGTTCGAGGCCTACCTCGCCGACGGCGACCTCGTGGGGGCCGACGTCGCGCGCAAGTTCCTCCAGATGGGCCACACCCGGGCGCGTCGGTACGCCAACCACCCCGGTGGCCGGAAGTACGACGGTCCGGTGCCGGAGGACCGACGCGGCAGCAGCGGGGCCCACGGCCGGCGCGAGCTGCCCCGCGGCCCCGAGGACCCCGACAAGGTCGAGGCCGCCCGCATCTTCAAGGACGCGTGGGACGCCGTCGAGCAGGTGGAGGCCTACACGTCGTGGCGGGCCGAGCACCGACGCCGCTTCGGCTGAGCGGCGCGAGTGGCCTCAGTCGGGGCGCACCGCGCTGAGGCAGAACGGGTGGCCGACGGGGTCGAGCATGACGCGCCACTGGTCGGGCGCGGCCTGGTGCTCGGCCTCGCGTGCGCCGATCTCGAGCGCGGCGGCGACGCACGCGTCGAGGTCATCGGCCGCGAGGTCGAGGTGCATCTGCTGGCGCTGCGGGCCGTGCGGCCACTGCGGCGCCTCGTACGCGTCGACGCGCATCAGCGTCAGCATCGGCCCGGCGCCGGACAGGCACACCACGCCGCGGTCGGGCGTCGCGAATGCCTCCTCGAGACCGAGCAGCGCCCGGTAGAACGGCGCGAGCGCGTCGGGGTCGGGGCAGTCGATCGAGATGGATGCGAGCGGGGCGACACGGGCAGTCATGGTCACCGACCCTAGGCCGCCCCGGCGTCACTCCTTGACGGCGCCCTCGAGCGAGCCGGAGATGATGCGCTTCTGGAAGACGAAGAACATCGCGGCCACCGGGATCGTCATGAGCACCGCCGCCGCGAGCTTGAGCGGGTAGCGGTTGCCCGACCCGAGGGCACCGGTGAGCAGCCCGGCGACGCCGGTCGTCAGGGTGTTGGTCTCGGGCGACTGCCGTGACACGAGGAAGTGCGGCAGCTCGTTCCACGACGACTGGAAAGCGATGATCGTGATCGTGATGAGGGCCGGTCGGGCGATCGGCAGCACGACCGACCAGAAGGTGCGGAACACCCCGGCCCCGTCGAGCTTGGCGGCCTCCTCGAGGCTCACCGGGACCGACTCGAAGAAGTTCTTCATGATGAACACGCCTGCGGCGTCGGCGAGCAGCGGCACGACCATGCCCGCGTACGTGTCGTAGATGCCGAACTGCTTGATGATGAGGAACTTCGGGATGAGCAGCACGACGCCCGGCACCGCCATCGTCGCGACGATGGCCAGGGTGACGGCACCACGGCCGCGGAAGCGCAGCCGCGCGAGCGCGTAGCCGGCGAGCGAGTCGAAGAAGACGCGTCCGAGCGTCACGAGGACCGCGACGACGACCGAGTTGCCGAACCACAACGGGAAGTCCTGCTGGAACAGCGACTGGTAGGCAGCCGTCGTGAACTGCGAGGGGATCGGGTTGAGCGGGTTGGCCGTGGCGTCGGGGTCGGTCTTGAAGCTGGTGCCGACCTGGATGACGAACGGGAACAGGTAGAGCAGCGCGAAGACGGTCAGCGCCGAGTAGCCGAGCGCCTTGAGGATCGCCCTGCGGGTCGCGTGCGGACGCGGCTCGGCGGCCGGCGTCGGAGTGGCGGTTCCGCCGGCCGCCGCTGGCCGGGTGGTCGTCGAGGTCTGGCTCATGCGCCTGCTCCAGTCGTGGGGTTCGCGGGTGCCGCGGGCGGTCCGGTGCGACGCCGTCCGAGGAAGCCGCCCACGCGGGCGTCCTTGTCGCGCAGGACGAATGTCTGGATCGCGGTGAAGACGATGATGATCGCGAAGAGGACGAACGACATCGCCGTGCCCGTGCCCCACTCGCCGTTGTTGATCGACTGGTCGTAGGAGAGGAAGGCCGGGGTCAGGGTCGTCTTGCCCGGGTTGCCCTTGCTCATGACGTACACCTGGTCGAAGACCTGCCACGTGCCGATGAGCCCGAGCGTCAGCACCGTGAAGAGCGTCGGGCGCAGCAGCGGGATCGTGATCGAGCGCATCGTGCGCCACCGCGTCGCACCGTCGATCGCGGCGGCCTCGTAGACGTCTGCGGAGATGTTCTGCAGGCCGGCGAGGAAGAGCAGCATGTAGCCGCCGGCCGACACCCAGATGACGAGGGCGATGATCGTCAGCATCGCGACCGACGGGCCGGACACCCAGTCCCACCAGGTGAGCCCGAGGAAGTCGTGCGAGGTCATGAACGCCGGCCCGGGCGCGTCGGGACCGTTGCCGATGCCGACCCAGCCGAGCGCGATGTGGAGCACCCCGCGCGGGTCGGCGAACCAGTTCGGCCCGTCGATGCCGAAGATCCCGAGGAGCGCGTTGATGCTGCCGCTGCCGGCGAAGAGGAAGAGGAACACCGACGCGATGGCCACCGAGCTGGTCACCGACGGGAAGTAGTACGCGGTGCGGAAGAAGCTGAGCCCCTTGAGGCGTCGCTGGTTGAGCAGCAACGCCAGGCCGAGCGCGAGCACGGTCTGGATCGGGACGACGAGCAGCACGTAGTAGAGGTTGTTGCGCAGCGAGGTGGCGAAGTCGCTGCGGGTCAGGGAGTCCTGGGTCAGCAGCTGCTGGTAGTTCTCCCCGCCGACGAACTGGACGCTCGGGCTGAGCGGCGACCCGCGACCCTGCCAGTCGCTGAGGCTGACCCAGAAGGCCAGCAGGATCGGCAGCACGAGGAACAGCCCGAGGATGATGATGACGGGCGACACGAACAGCCAGCCGGATCGGGTCTCTGCTGCGCGGGCGCTGTTGCGTCCCAGCTTCATTCGACTCTCCTCGATGACGGGGCGGTGAGGTCGTGCGGGATGGGGCCCGGGTGTCGGGTCGGGGTTGCGGTGGCCGGTGCGGGCAGGGGTGTGTGCGGCACCGGCCACCGCTGCTGGTGGGGTCAGCGCGTCACTTGAGGACGGCCTCGCCGTTCTTCTGGAGCCGCTCCAGCATCGCCTTCGGGTCGCCGCCCGGCAGGCTGGCCAGCTGGGTGTCGAAGTCCTTGAGCACGGGGTCCATGCCGGCGACGGTGACCGGGCCCTGGGCGTACTCGGCCCCGGCGAGGAAGGCGGCATCGTTCGGGAAGGCGCCCTTGTAGGCGGTGACCGCGGACTTGATCGACGGCATGACGCCGAGCCCGGTCGCGAGGGCCATCGCCGGCTTCTCGGTGGAGAGGTACTTGACGAGGTCGATCGCGGCGGCCTGGTTCTTGCTCGCCGACGCGATGCCGTAGCACTGCGTGAACGACAGCGTGCCCTTGGCGGCCGGGCCCGCGGGCAGCTCGACGGCCTGCCACTTGAGGTTGGGGTAGTCGTTCTTGATGGCGCCCTTGATCCAGTTGCCCTCGATCGTCATGGCGGCCTTGCCGGTGCCCAGGGCCTCCCCGCCCCAGCCGGCGTCGACGCCCTTGGGGAAGGAGGTCGAGCCGCTGGCGAGCAGCTTCTTGACCTCGGTGAGGCCGGCGAGGTTGCTCGCGGTGTCGGCCGTCATCTTCGTCTGGTCGGGGCTGACGATCCAGCCGCCGGCCTGCTTCATGAAGGCACCGACGCGGTCACGCGTGTCGCCGATGACCAGACCCTTGACCTTGCCCTTCGTCAGCTTCTGGGCGACGGTCTCGAGCGCGGACCAGTCCTTGGGGACGTCCGCCGTGGTGAGCCCGGCCTGCTGCCACAGGTCGGTGTTGATGATGAGGGCGAGGGTCGAGAAGTCCTTCGGCGCGCAGTAGAACTTGCCGTCGTAGGTGAACGTCTGCACGAGGTTGGGGTAGAAGTCGCTCTTCATGTCGAGCTGGTCACCGTAGGCGACCATGTTCCCCGCCTTGGCGTACGTCGGGAAGACGTTGGCGTCGGTGAAGAAGAGGTCGGGCGGGGAGCCGGCGGCGAAGCCCTGCGTCAGCTGCTGGTTCATGTCCGAGGCCGCGATGACCTCGACCTTGTTGCCGGTCTTGTCCTCCCACGGCTTGACCGTGTCCTGCTGGAGCTTGACGTCGGCGGGGCCGTTCGAGGTGATCATGAACTTCAGCGTCACCGGGCCGCTCTTGGCCGGCTGGGTGGCGCCGCTTCCGGATCCGTTGTCGAACCCGCTGCCACCGCCGCACGCGGCGAGGGCGAGGGCTCCGGCGAGACCCGCGGCGAGGGCCGCGGTGGTGCGCCTGGTCCTGCGTGACATCGTTCTTCTCCTGACTGCGCTGTCGGCATCTGGTCGGTGCTGGTGCTGCGTGCTGCTGGAGTGGTGCTGGTGGTGCTCAGGTGGTGCTCGGGTGGTGCTCGGGTGGTGCGGTCCGGGCGGGTCCCGGGGGTCTCGGGGTGGGGCGGCTAGTCCCCGCGCAGGCTCGAGGCGCGGATCGTCAGCGTCGGCTCGAGCAGGACGGGGCCGGGGTGGCGGTCGGGGTCGACGAGCATGTCCCAGGCGATGCGGGCGGCGTCGGCGACGGGCTGGTGGACGCTGGTGAGGCTCATCGCGGCGGCCACGTCGGTGTCGTCGAAGCCGACGACGCCGACGTCGGCGCCCGGGCGCAGGCCGTGGTTGCGCACGGCGCGCAGCGCCCCGAGCGCGAGCAGGTCGGAGGCGCAGACGATCGCGGCGTCGGGCCCGAGCCGGCCGAGCAGCTGCTCGGCGGAGTCGGTGGCCTCGTCGATGTCCTGCACCGACGCGGCCGCGGGGGCCGCCGCGTCGAGGCCGAGCTCGGCGAGCGCGTCGCTCCACCCGCGCCGGCGGTCGTCGCCGACGGGCGAGCCGGCCGGCCAGCCGAGGAAGCCGACCTGGCGGTAGCCGGCGTCGACGAGGTGGTGCACGGCGGTGCGGACGCCGGCGTGGCCGTCGACGTCGACCCAGCGGGTCAGCTCCGGCAGGTCCCAGACGCGTCCGAACGACACGAACGGCACCTCGTGCTCGATGAGCCAGGGCGGCCGCGGATCGGACTGGCGGGTGTCGGCCAGGACGAAGCCGTCGACGAGGCCGCTCGCCAGGGTCTGGCGGTAGCCGGCGACGACGTCGTCGGGGTCGGGCGCGAAGGCGACGAGGTGGCTGGTGTGGCTCGGCGCCGAGACGGTCAGCTCGACGAGGAACTCGTCGAGGATGTGGCCCATGCGCCGGTGTCCCGACGGGTTGACCTCGAAGCCGTAGGCCCAGGCCCGCTTGCGGCGAAGCTGCTGGGCGCTGACGTGCGGCGTGAAGCCGAGCCGGTCGATCTCGCGCTGCACCCGTTCGAGGGTGTCGGGGGCGACGCGGTCGGGCCGGTTGAGGACGTTGCTCACGGTCTGCCGCGACACGCCGGCAGCGCTCGCGACGTCGACGATGGTCGGGCGTCCGCCCGGCGTCGTCGTCGTCCCGTCGCCCATGACCGCTCCTTCGCGCTCGCTGTCTTTGATCGTTCAAAAGCCGCGACGGACGCGGACTTGAACGTTCATACGAGACGGAGCATGCTCTGTCCTGCCGACGAGGTCAAGCGCCCGACACCGGATCGTGACAGGTTGGGAGGCGGCCGCGCCGGCCGCCCGACCCGCACCCCGGATCGCCGACACCGCCCCACCCCCGCCCGACGGAAGGCCCACGACGTGCCCCAGCCCGACGCGTCCACCCCCGCTCGCCAGCCCTGGCTGCACGAGCTGTCGATCCTCGTCGACGGCAACGCCACGGTGCTCGCCGACCGCTCGGGCGACGTCCTGCCGGGCACCGCCCAGGGCCTCTACGTCGACGACCGCCGGGTGCTGCACACCCTGCGCCTCGAGGTCTCCGGGGAACAGCCCTCCCCCGTCGCCGAGCGGGCCTCCGGCGCCGTCGGCCACTACGCGAGCGCCGCTCGGGCACTGGGCAACCCGGGTCCCGACCCCACGGTCGAGGTGGCCCGCACGCGGACCCTTTCTTCGACCGGCGGCCGGTGCCTCACCGAGGTCGTCGCGGTCACGTCGCGGGCCGACGCGCCCGTCACGGCCGTCCTGCGCCTCGTCGTCGCCGGCGACGGCCGCGACATCGCGGCGGTCAAGTCGGGCCACCTCGCCGGGACCGACACGACACCCGAGATCGACGGCGCGACAGTGGTGCTCGCCGACGAGTGGCACCGCACCACCGTGTCGCTCGACGGCTCGCAGCCGGCGAAGGTCGAGGCGCTGCCCGACGGCACGGCGGCCCTGACGGCCGAGGTCGTGGTGGCCCCGGGCGCCACGGAGTCGGTCGCCCTGACGGTCCGCACCGAGCGCGTCGCGGCCTCCGCCTTCGACGCCGACGCCGGGGCCGACGCCGTGCCGTGGTCCGAGGTCGTCGTCACGGCCGGCGACCACCGCCTCGGCGCCACCGTGCGCGCCGGTCTCGACGACCTCCAGCACCTGCTGCTGCGCGATCCCGAGCACCCGTCGGACGTCTTCACCGCAGCCGGATCCCCTTGGTACCTCACGCTCTTCGGTCGTGACTCGCTGTGGGCCGCGCGGCTCCTGCTGCCGTTCGGCACCAAGGTGGCCGCCGGCACGCTCCGCACCCTCGCCCGCCGCCAGGGACGCACCACCGACCCCCTCACCGGCGAGGCGCCGGGCAAGATCCCGCACGAGCTGCGCCGCCACGTGCTGCGCGACGCCAACACCGGCATGACCCTGCCGCAGGTCTACTACGGCACCGTCGACGCCACGGCGCTGTGGGTCTGCCTCCTCGCCGAGGCGCGGGCCTGGGGGCTGCCCGACGCCGAGGTCGCCGACCTCCTGCCGGCCCTGCGCGCCGCCGTCGCGTGGCTCACCGGCGACGGGCAGCCCGACGGCGACGGCGTGCTCAAGTACGTCGACGAGTCGGGCACCGGCCTCGCCAACCAGGGCTGGAAGGACTCCGGCGACTCCATCCGCGGCCGCGACGGCGTCGTCGCCACGGCACCGATCGCCCTCGTCGAGGCCCAGGCGTACGCGGTCGAGGCGCTGCGCGCGGCGGCCGGGCTGCTCCGCGCGCTCGGCGAGCCGGACGAGGAGGCCGCCCCGGCCGACGCCGCTGCCGATCGGCTGGAATCCACACTGCGAGAGCGGTTCTGGGTCGACACCGACGCCGGACACCACCTCGCGATCGCCCTCGACGGTGGCGGCCGCGCCGTCGACGGGCTCGCCTCGAACATGGGGCACGTGCTCGGCACCGGCGCCCTCACGGCCGACGAAGCCCGTCAGGTGGCCACCACCCTCACCGGGCCCGAGCTGCTCGACGCGTTCGGGGTGCGCACCTTCGGCACGGGCAACGGCGGCTTCAACCCCATCGGCTACCACACCGGCTCGATCTGGACCCACGACACCGCGATCGCCGCCACCGGCCTGGCCCGCGAGGGCCTCACCGACGAGGCCGTCGCCGTCGGACGCACCCTGCTCGCCTCGGCCGAGGCCTTCGGCTACCGCTGGCCCGAGCTCTACTCCGGCGTGCCGTTCGCCGGAGCGCCGACGCCCTACCCGGCCTCGTGCCGACCGCAGGCGTGGTCGGCGGCCTCGGCCGCGGCCCTCGTCTCCGTCGCCCTCGGGCTGCGCCCCGACGCGCCGGCGCGCACGCTGCGCCTGTCGCCGGCGCGTCCGGCACCGTTCGGGCCGATGCGGGTCGAGGGGCTGCGCTTCCTCGGCGGTCGCGTCGACCTCGAGGTCGACGCGTCGGGCGAGGTCACGGTGCTCGCGGCCCCCGAGGGCGTCACGGTCGAGGTCGGCTGAGTCCCGACGGGTACGACGGGGGCATGACCGAGCCCACGCGTCGGCGCACCCCCGACGACACCATCGGCGCCCGCGACCTCACCGCGTGGCACACCCGTGCGGGCCGGTGGCTCGTCGGCGTCTTCACGGCGCTGGCCCGGGCCTCGCGCCCGGCTGCCCGACGCGTCGCCGCGTGGTCGTCGGCGCACGTGGCCTTCGTCGTGTTCGCCGTCATCGCGGTGCTCGTCATGATGGCCCTCGTCGAGGGTGCCGAGACCGTCTACGAGGCCGTCGTCGGGCGCGACGGCGTCACCGTCGTCGACCAGCCGGTGCTCGACGCCGCCGTGTCGATGCGCTCCCCCGGGCTCGACTCCGCCGTCACCGCCTTCACCGACGTCGGGGGCCCGGTCGGCATGCCGATCCTCGCCCTCGTGGCCGTCGCCGTCATCACGTGGCGTCGCCGGCGGTGGACCCCGCTCGTGCTCATGCTCGTCGCGGCCGCCGGGTCGCTGCTCATGACGATCGTCGGCAAGGGCTTCGTCGACCGGGCCCGCCCACCCGCCTCGCTCGCCGTGCCACCGCTCGAGACGTCGGCATCCTTCCCGAGCGGTCACACGCTCAACGCGACGGTCCTGACGACCGTCGTCGTCTACCTCGTCCTCATCGAGACGACGGCCACCTGGCAGCGGGCCGTCACCGTCACCGTCGGCGCGGTCTTCGTCGTGTCGATGGGGCTGTCGCGGGTCTTCCTCGGCCACCACTGGCTCACCGACGTGCTGGCCGGGTGGCTCATCGGCCTGGCGTGGGCGCTCGTCGTCATCACGGCACACCGGCTCTGGCTCACGCTGCGCGAGCACCCGGAGGCGGTCGCGGCCGGGCCCGAGGGCATACCGCAGGCGCCGCGCGGCTCCTAGGATCGACAGGGTGAAGCCGGCCATCATCCTCGTGTCCGAGACCCGCTGCGAGCAGCTGCGCGACGAGTTCAGCCGCTACGAGCGCGACTACGAGCTGCCCACCGCCACCTCGGCCCGCGAGGCCAAGCAGGAGGCCAGGCGCGTCGTCGCCGAGGGCGGGCAGGTGGCGATGTTCGTCACCGAGTCGCGGCTGCCCGACGCCGACGTGCACCAGGCCTTCCACTGGTGGCGCCAGACCGTCCCGACCGCCCGGCGCGTCATCGCCGCCCACGTGTCGACCTTCCGCGACGACGCCGAGCGCCTCCGCGGCGGCATGGCCAAGGGCAAGTACGACGCCTACCTGCTCATGCCGCGCGGGGCCCGCGACGAGGAGTTCCACACCGCCGTCTGCGAGCTGCTCTCCGACTGGGGTTCCACGGTCGCCGAGCCCGAGGTCGTCGCCGTCGCGATCGTCTCGCCGGTCGAGGACGCCCTGACCCTCGCCATCCGCGACTACCTCGACCGCATGGGCATGCCCAACCGGGTCTACCCGCCCGAGAGCGAGAAGGGGCAGTACGTCCTGCAGCTCGTCGCGGCCGAGGGCGGCGAGCCCGAGTTCCCGCTCGTCATGGACCTCAACAAGCGGGTCGGGAGCGCGCGGAGCGTCCGCGACGTCGCCTCGCGCATCTACGGCCGGCCCGCCGACGTTACCGTCGACCGCGTCGTCGACGTCGCCATCGTGGGGGCCGGTCCGGCGGGGCTGGCCGCCGCCGTCTACGCCTCGTCCGAGGGCCTGACGACCGTCGTGCTCGAGGCGGAAGCCGTCGGCGGACAGGCCGGTACGTCCTCGATGATCCGCAACTACCTCGGCTTCCCGCGCGGCATCTCGGGCATGCGCCTGGCCCAGCGCGCCCGCAACCAGGCCATCCGCTTCGGCACGCAGTTCTTCACCGGCTGGCCCGTCACGACGGTCGTGCCCGGCACGGTCGGCGACGACGGCGTGCCCACGCCCCACCGGCTCTGCACCGAGGGCGGCGACGTGCTGGCCCGGGCTGTCGTCGTGTCGGCCGGCGTCAAGTACCGACGCCTCGACGCCCCGGGCATCGAGAAGCTCGTCGGCCTCGGCGTCCACTACGGCAGCGCCATGACGGCGGCTCGCGAGATGGAGGGCTACGACGTCATCGTCGTCGGCGGCGGCAACTCCGCCGGGCAGGCCGCGATCCACCTCGCCCGCTTCGCCGGCTCGGTCACGATCCTCGTCCGGCGCGAGACCCTCGCCGAGACGATGTCGGACTACCTCGTCGGCGAGATCGAGTACAACCCGCGGATCACGGTGCAGGGCTGCTCCGAGGTCGTGGCCGGCGGCGCCGGCGACGACGGCCGCCTCGGCTGGGTCACCGTCCGCGACACCCGCGACGGCACCGAGACGCGTCGCGACTGCCGGGGGCTGTTCCTGCTCATCGGCGCGGCGCCCTACTGCGACTGGCTGCCCGACGCCGTGGCCCGCGACGGGCGCGGGTTCGTCCTCACCGGCCGCGACGTGCCGCAGGACCGCTGGACCGGCGACCTGCCGCCCGAGAGCCTCGAGACCACCGTGCCCGGGGTCTTCGCGGCCGGCGACATCCGTGCGGGGTCGATGAAGCGGGTGGCCGCCGCGAGCGGCGAGGGCGCCTCGGTCGTGCCCCTCGTGCACGCCTGGCTCGACCCGACGCGGTGGGCACCGGCCGCCGAGCGCGTCACAGCTCGATGAGCCGGCCCGAGTCGAAGGTGTAGCGCACCGCCGTCGTCGTGGCCGGCGGGAGCGTCGTCGGGTGCGCGGCACGGCGCGGCGGGTGCTGGCGGTGCGACGCGTCGGCGGCGTACGCCAGCCCGCGCTCGACGCCGGCGGCCTGCGCCTGGGCCGCGCCGATGCCCGCCGTCCCGACGAAGGCCACGGCCACCGCGGCCCCCGCGGCACCGAGGCCGCGCCGCAGCGAGGACCGCACGCGGTGACGCGTCGCGGGGCGCGCGTCCGTCGGCAGGTCGGGGAGGTCGGTGGGCCGGGGTCCGTGTGTCGTGTCCATGTCCCGACCCTCGGGCCGGGCGCTGTGGGGCGTCTGTGACGATCCCCTGAGCCACCGAAGTCCTTGCGGCAGCGACGGGCTCAGCCCTCGTGCGCTCGCGCCGCCTCCTCCGCCATGTCGTCGGCGACGGCGTGCGCGAGCCGGCCCGGCTCGTCGCGCAGCCCGGCCACCACGCCCTCACGGTCGGCGTCGGAGCGGTTCTGCGACAGCTTCGCCTTGCCCTCGACCTTCTCCACGACGAGCTCGACGCCGAGGATGGCCCGCAGCTGCCCGCGCACGTAGGCGGCCGGTGCGTCGGTGACGGCCCACGGCTGCGGCCGGGCCGACTCGTGCCGCTGGGTCAGCCGGGTGACGACGTCGAGGACCCAGTCGGGGTCGTCGTGCACGGTGACGGCGCCGGAGAGGTGCACCTCGCTGTAGTTCCACGTCGGCACGACCCGGCCGTGCTCGCGCTTGCTGGCGTACCAGCCCGGCGACACGTACGCGTCGGCCCCGGTGACGACGACGAGGCCCGGGGAGCCCGCGGCGATCCGGGCGCACTGCTCGTTGAACCGGGCCAGGTGTCCGACGAGCCGCAGGCCGGCCGGTGCGTCGGGCGCGTCGTCGACGAGGACGGGCAGCAGCGTCGCGTCGGGACGCCCGTCGGGGCCGACCGTGACGAGGTGGCCGGACGGATGGGCGTCGAGGAAGCGCCGCACGTCCGCGTCGGCCATGGCGTTGGCGCGGGGCACGTACATGCCCTCGATCGTCGCACGCGGAACCGCCCGCCCGACGGGAGTGTCGGGCGGGCGGTCCGGGGAGGGAGCCAAGAGGGAGCCGAGGAGGGACCGGGAGGCGGCCTCGGCTCAGGAGTGCCGGTGGGGTGCCCGGCGGGGCTCGGCGGTCCACGGCCGCGGTGCCGTGCGGTCGGCGTGGACCTCGGGGGCGCAGGTCGCGGCGGGCGGGTCGAGCCGCTCGGCGAGCCGGCGCAGCAGGAGCGCGGCGCGCACGTGGCGGGTGACGCGTCGGGGCGCGTGGTGCCGCGCGGCCGAGCGCTGGACGATGAGGTCGCGGGCGAGCGCCTCCTGCGGGCTCAGGGTCATGGCCCCGTTGACGGTGCTCATGCGAGGCTCACCGAGGCGCGCTTGACGTGGATGTCGCCGCTGCCGGAGTGGACCGTCAGGCTGGCCCGGGCCTCGGAGTCGCCGGGCGCGTCGGTCGACTCGAGGTCGACGTCGACGTCGCCGGTGACGCTGTTGAGGTCGAGGTAGGTGGCCACGCCGTGCGCGATGCCGATGGTGACGTCGCCGGTGCCGGTGCGGGCCTGGACCTGCCCGCCGTGGACGGCGCCGAGGACGACGTCGCCCGTGCCGGTCATGAGCTCGAGGTCGCCGGTGCTCGCGTCGACGTGGAGGTCGCCGGAGCCGGTCTTGGCCTTGACCGGGGCGTCGGAGCGGCGCAGCGCGATGTCGCCGCTGCCGGAGACGAGGTCGAGCCGGCCGCCGGCCGTGCCGATGGAGACGTCGCCCGAGCCGGTCTTGGCGTTGACGTCACCGCGGGAGGACTGGAGGGTGAGGTCGCCCGAGCCGGACTTGAGCTGTGCCGAGGCCACTTCGTGGAAGGTGAGGTCACCCGCGCCCGTGCTGGCGCGGACGTCGCCGAGCAGGCCGGTGGCCGTGACGTCGCCGGCGCCGGTCTTGGCCTCGACCGTGCTGTCGGACGGGAGCTCGATCTCGACGTCGACCGAGCCCTTGCTGCCGAGGCCGAAGAAGCCCTCCTTCTTCGGGGCGATGACGACGACGTCGTTGCCGCGGGCCTCGACGGTGAACTTCTCGGCCATCTCGGCGCCGCTGCGGCCGCGCGGGATCAGCCGCACGACGGTGGCCGTGCCGGGCGTGACGGTGAGCGTCGCGTCGCCGACGAGCAGCTCGACCTTGAGGTTGATGGGACCCGTCGTGTCGAAGCGGGTCTCGAGGGTGTCGCTCATGGTGGTTCCCCTTCGTGGTGTCGTGCGGTAGCCGGTGGGCGGTGTGTGTCAGGTCAGCGGGTCAAGCGGGTCAGCGGACCCAGCCCTGGACCCGCTTGTTCGAGGAGCGGTTGCGGCCCGGGGCGCCCGGGCCGAACTGGACGCCGGTGGGGCCGACGTTGACGCTGAAGCCGGGGTTCGTCGCGGCGCGCACGGCGTTGACGATCCACGTGTTGAGGGACTGGCCGCGCTGCCCGGCGAGCTCCTCGGCGCGGCCCTTGAGGGCCTCGGGCAGGCGCAGGGTGATGCGGGAGGTCTCGGCACCCTCGTCGTCGGCCGACAGGGCCGTCGTGTCCTCGGTGCGGACGGCCTGGGTGTCGTCGGCCACGGCCGCGGGGCCTCCGCCGACGACGACGAAGACGGGCTCGCGGCCCTGGAGGCGAACCTCGACCGACGTGCCGTCGAGCTCGTTGGTGATCTCGGCGGCGGCGTGCGACAGCGCGTCCATGAGGGCGAGCCGGGCCGATGAGTCGAGGGCGTACCCGAGGCGTTCGGCGGCCTGCTCGAGCTCCGGACCCATCGCCCTGGCCGCCTGGGCGAGATCCCGACGCAGTGCGTCGACGTGCTCCGTGATGTCCATACGCATCACTATGACACCACTGTGGTGTCACGTCAACACCATGACGCCATCAAATGGCGTCACGGGCGCGCGGCTCTGCTCGAACCGCTCGGGAGACGGGCCGGAAACGGGTACGTCGGAGGCGTCGACGGGACGCAGAATGGTCCCCGACCGCGACCCCTCCCCTCGGGCCGTGGACCCCTCACGAAAGGGTGCCGATGCGCAGCCTCGCCACCTCCGAACACCCGGCCGTCCGGACGCTCTCGTCCGTCATCGGCACCGTCTCCTCGCGCACCCGCGCCCGGCAGTTCTCCCGGGTCATGCGGCGCATGGGCGCGGCCCCCGCGTCGATCGTGCCGCGGGTGCAGGACTCCCCAAACTTCCGCAACGGACGCTTCCAGTCGGCAGAGCCGTCGCTGCGCCCCCGCGTCAAGGCCCAGACGAGCGCCCTGCTCGCGGCGGTCCGGGTGCACAAGCGCGGCCAGCCCGTGGGCACCGTCCCGGTCGTGCCCGCCGAGCACCCCGAGCAGCCCGGCGACCTCGCCGTCACGTGGTACGGCCACGCGACGAGCGTCCTGGAGGTCGACGGCGTCCGGTTCCTGATCGACCCGGTCTTCGGCGAGCGCGTCTCACCCGTCCTGCGCACCGGCCCCAAGCGGATGCACCCGGTGCCCGGCGAGATCGAGGACCTCCCGCCCATCGACGCCGTCCTGCTGAGCCACGACCACTACGACCACCTCGACGAGCCCTCCATCGCGCGGCTCGAGCGCGCCCACCGCCCGCGCTACGTCGTCCCCCTCGGCGTCGACGCCCACCTCGTCGCCTGGGGCGTCGACGAGCACCGCGTCACGGCCCTCGACTGGCGCGAGTCCACCGAGGTCGGCGCCGTCCACGTCACGTGCACCGAGGCGCGGCACAACTCCGGGCGCGGGCTCATCGACTCCCAGACGCTCTGGGCCGGGTGGGCCCTGCGCGGCCCCCGCCACTCGGCCTACTTCCCCGGCGACTCCGGCACCTCCAAGCGCTTCGCCGCCATCGGCGCCGACCTCGGGCCCTTCGACCTGACGCTCATGCCGGTCGGCGCCTACGACCCGTACTGGCCCGACATCCACATGGACCCCGAGCAGGCCGTCGCCGCCCACCGCGACGTCAACCGGATCGGCTCCGACCCCGAGGGCGTCACCGCCGACGCCGCCGGCGAGGCCGACGGGTTCCTGCCCGAGGAGCACCGGGTCGACACCCCCGGTGGGGCGCACGAGGAGGGCGAGCCGACCTCGGGCGAGCACCGCGTCGCGACGGCGGCACGCCGGTCGGTGATGGTGCCGGTGCACTGGGCCACCTTCAACCTCGCCATGCACTGGTGGTCCGAGCCGGTGCGCCGCACCCGTGCCGCGGCGGCCGCGGCGGGCGTACCCGTCGCCTGCCCACGCGTCGGCGAGCGGGTCGACCTGACGATCGGGGAACCGGACGAGGTGGCCCGAAAGTTCAACGAGCAGTGGTGGGAGGAGTGCGCGGCCCCCGAGGACCGCGACTGACCCCGCCGACCGACCAGCCGGTCCCCCGAGGACCCGAGAGGACACCCGGTGCAGCTGCCGATCCTGCGACGCATGGGCGCCACGACGAGCGCCGTCCGTTCCCGCGTCACCGCCTCCCCCAACTACCGCGACGGCAAGTTCCGGGCGCACGAGCCCGCGCACGTCGTCGCGACGCCGGAGGCCGAGGGGCCGGGCAGCCTGCTCGGCACGATGTGGCGCGAGCGGGGTCGCGGGCGCCCGGCCGGACGCGTCCCCCTCGTGCGCCCGCAGCACCCGGCGCAGCCTGCCGAGCTCGCGGTCACGTGGTACGGCCACGCGACGTCGGTCGTCGAGGTCGACGGCGCGCGCTTCCTCCTCGACCCGGTGTTCGGCCGCCGCGCCTCGCCCTCGGGGATCGTCGGGCCCCAGCGGCTGCACCCGGTGCCCGGCACCATCGCCGAGCTGCCGCCCCTCGACGCCGTCGTCATCAGCCACGACCACTACGACCACCTCGACGAGCCCTCGATCGTCACGCTCGAGCGCACCCACCGCCCCCACTACGTCGTGCCGCTCGGCGTCGACGAGCACCTGCGGGCCTGGGGCGTGCCCGCCGGTCGCATCACCAGCCTCGACTGGCGCGAGTCGACCGTCGTTGCCGGCATCACGCTGACGTGCACCGAGGCCCGGCACTTCTCCGGGCGCGGGTTCGTGCGCGACCAGACGCTGTGGGCGGCGTGGTCGCTGCGCGGGCCCCGGCACGCCGTGTTCTTCGGCGGCGACTCCGGCCCGACGCACAGCTACGCCGACATCGGCACCGACCTCGGCCCCTTCGACCTGACGATCATCCCGGTGGGCGCGTACAGCGTGCACTGGCCCGACATCCACCTCGATCCCGAGCAGGCGATCTCGGCCCACCTCGACGTCAACCGCGGCGGCACCGAGGCCGTCATGCTGCCGATCCACTGGGCCACCTTCAACCTGGCCCACCACTGGTGGAGCGAGCCGATCCGCTGGGCCCGACGCGTCGCCGCCGACAAGGGCGTGCGCCTCGTGGCACCCCTCGTCGGTGCGCGCGTCGACCTGTCGGGCGGGGACGTCGACGCGGTCGTGGCGCAGCACCAGGACCCGTGGTGGGAGCCCGCCGCCGGTCCCGAGGACCACGACTGAGCGCACCCCGTCGTCGGCCCTGCCGACGACCGTTGGTGCGCGCCCTACCCGTGAGGCGGCGTGTCGCGCCGCGTGTCGGGACCTCGCGCGGACCAACGGTCGTCGGTGGGCGCTCCGCCGTCAGTACCGACCGGTGGCGACGCGTCGGTCGAACGCGCCCTGCCAGGAGCGCACCGCGAGCGACGTGTCGAGGGTGCGGCCGGCGAGGGCCGACCCGGAGCGGGCTGCGGCAGCGAGGCCGGTGACCGTCGGCTTGGACCCGGTGAAGAGCCACGCGTCGAAGAGGTCGTCGAGCTGCTGGCCCGACACCCGCTCGGCGAGCGCGATGAACTGCGCGGTCGTGCCGGTGCCGCCGCCGCGCTCGCGCACCCAGTCCCTGGCGATCTGCCAGAACGCGGTGTCGCCGACGCGGTTGCGCAGGACCTGCAGGGTCATCGCCCCGCGGAGGTAGACCGGGTTGCCGAACAGGTCGTCGGCCGGCGGCTGCCCGACGACGAACGACCAGAACGGGTCGTCGGCCGGGATGCCCGCGTAGGCGTCGGCGAAGACGTCCTGGGGCGTGAAGAGGCCCTCGTGCTCGGCCCAGACCCACTCGGCGTACGTGGCCCAGCCCTCGTTGAGCCAGATGTCCTGCCAGTCGTGCAGCGCGACGTCGTCGCCGTACCACTGGTGCGCCAGCTCGTGCGCGACGACGAAGTCGCCACCGTCGGGCCAGAAGTACTTCGAGTACACCGGACGCGTCTGCGTCTCGAGCGCGAAGAACAGGTCGGGCTGGTCGTCGACGATGGCGCCCACGGTCCCGAACGGGTAGCGCCCGAAGGCGGCCCCGAGCACGTCGAGCACCTCGCCCTGGCGGGCCAGCGACGCGTCGATGGAGGGCCCGTACACCGGGTCGGCGACGAGGTCGGGGTCGACGGCGTCGTAGACGGGCAGGCCGGACGTCGTCGTCCAACGGCGCACGTCCCACCTGCCGATGTCGATGGTGGCGAGGTAGCTGGCCATGGGTTCGTCTGCGCGCCAGTCGAACCGGGTCCAACCCTTCGACGAGCTCGTCCGCTTGAGCACGCCGTTCGCCACGACGCCGAGACCGGTGGGCACCTTCACGTGGAAGGCGTAGGTGGCCTTGTCGCGCGGGTGGTCGTTGACGGGGAACCAGCCCGCTGCGACGTCGGGCTGGCCCGCGACCGTCGCGCCGTCGTCGGTGGCCATGAAGCCGGTGCGCAGCGAGTTCCCGCCACCGATCGGCAGGGCGAACTCCCTCGGCACGCCGGTGTAGGAGACGCGCACGACGAGGTCGGTCCCGCGCCGGACCGGGTGCCGCGGCGTCACGACGAGCTCGCCGCCGTTGCGGGAGTAAGACGCCGCGTGCCCGTTGACGGTGAGCGTCCGGATCGTCATGCCGTCGAAGTCGAGGTCGAAGCGGCTGAGGTCCTGGGTGGCTCGGGCGCTGACGACGGTCGTCGCGGTCCAGACGTCGGTGGCGGGGTCGTACCGGCCGTCGATGTCGTAGTGCCGCACGTCGTAGCCGCCGTTGCCGGCGAGCGGGTAGTAGCGGTCCCCGACGCCGGGGGCGCCGGGCGTGAAGTGGCGGTGCCCACCGGGCCCGCCGTGGTCGTCCTTCGCCCCGGCGACCGGGGCCCCGAGGGCGAGAGTCGTGGCTGCGAGCGCGACGGCGGTGGCCGTGGCACGCTTCGGGATCCGCTTCGGAGTGGCCCCTGTCGCAGTCGTGAGTCGTGACGTCGTGCGTAGCATCATCGCCTCCCCTGCGCCCGCGCCCGGGCGACGCGGGCACTCAACGCTACTGCGGCACGGAGGCGTTCCGGGGGTGATCGTCCGCAGGTGAGGCCTCGGTCCGCTTCGGGGCGAAGATCCAGCGCCGCATCGCCACGAAGCGCGCGGAGGTGGACAGCACGTTGGCGACGGCGACGACGAGCGTCTGGACCGCGGTGCCGGCGTCGGGGGCGACGGCACCGAGCACGGCCAGCGCCGCCGTCGTCGCGGCGTAGGTGATCGCGAAGACCACGAGGGCCTGGCCGTGGTGTGTGACGAGGCCCCGTCGCCCGGTGACCCCGAAGGTCCACGCCCGGTTGAGCCCGGTGTTGAACAGCGTCGCGACGACGAGCGCCAGCCCGTTGGCGAGGATCGAGCCCACCCCGCCCCGCACCAGGGCCGCGAAGAGGCCGAGGTGCAGGGCGGTGGAGAGGACGCCGACGCCCGCGAAGCGGATCACCTGCTGCGAGAGCCGGACTCGCGTGCCACTCGTGGACGTCAGGGTCGTCATGGTCGGTCCTCCTCGCGGGGTCGGGTCGGTGTCACTGGACGGTGGTGGTGCCCGAGCCGGCCACCGGCTGGGTCAGGTCGTAGAACGTCGAGCCACCGATGGTGACGCTCGTGAAGTTCTGCTCGACCCACGACGCGATCTGGGAGGACGCGTTGCTGCCGCCATTCTGGCCACCGAAGCCGCCGCCGGAGGCGAAATAGTGGATCTTGCCGTCGGCCACGTACTGCTGGAACTGGGCCAGCGTCGGGCTCGGGTCGGAGCCGTTGAACCCGCCGATCGCCATGACCGGCAGCTGCGTGCCGAGCTGGAGCCCGGCCGCCGTCTGCGAGCCGACCGCCGCCGCGACCCAGGCGTACTTGTCCGCGTCGGCCGACAGGGCCGCGACCACCGCGGTGCTCGGCGTCGACGCGTCGAGCAGGCCGCCCATGCCCCCGCCACCGCCAGGGCCACCCTGCGGACCGCCCTGCTGCGTGGTGCCGTTGCCCTGGGTCGTGCCACCGGGCAGCTGCGGAGCCTGGCCCTGCGTGCCGGTCTGGCCGCCGAAGGGACCGCCGCCACCGAAGCCGCCACCGCCACCGGGGCCACCGCGGTTGGAGCCCGCGGGGCCCGCCGTGACGATCGAGCCGGTGTGGCCCTGCGCCGTCGTCGACACCGTGTAGGCGGCCGGGCCGGCGAGGCCCGCGACGAGCGCCCCGGCGAGGACGAGCGGCACCGCCTTGACGTGCAGCCACTGCGTGGCGAGCAGGAGCAGCGCCGAGGCCATCCCGACCGCGAGGACGGTGATGCGCAGCCAGTCGCCGTAGGCCGTCGTGCCCGACAGGAGGATGAAGCTCCAGACCGACGCCGCGGCGACGGCCACCGCGAGGGCGACGGTGCCGACGGCGCGCCGGCGGTTCTCCCAGGCCTCGACGGCACCCATGCCGACGAGCGCACCGATCGCGGGGGCGAGAGCCACGGTGTAGTACTCGTGGAAGATGCCGGCCATGAAGCTGAAGACGAGCATCGTCACGACGAGCCAGCCGCCCCAGACGAGGTAGGCGGCGCGGCGCAGGTCGGTGCGGGGGCGACGGCCCCGGAGGAAGAGCCCGACGCCGAGCAGGACCAGCGCGCTCGGGATGAGCCACGAGATCTGGTCGCCGACGCTGCTGGAGAACATCCGGAACAGGCCGGTCGAGCCCCACATGCCACCCCCGGTCGCGCCACCGCCACCGCCGCCGACCGAGCCGGTCTCGTTGCCGCTCAGTCGGCCCAGGCCGTTGTAGCCGAAGGTCAGCTCGAGGAAGGAGTTGTTCTGGCTGCCGCCGATGTAGGGGCGGGCCGAGGCAGGGATGAGCTCGACGATCGCGACCCACCAGCCGGCCGACAGCACCATGGCGCCGACCGCCATGAGCGAGTGGACGATCCGCTTGCGCAGCGTCGTCGGTGCCGCGATGAGGTAGGCGAGCCCGAAGAACGGCACGACGAGCAGCACCTGGAGCGTCTTGGTGAGGAAGCCGAGGCCGATGAAGACGCCGACGATCATCATCCACTTGGGCGAGGCCTGGGCGATCGCCTTCATCGTGGCCCAGGCACCGAGCGCCATGAGCAGCGTCAGGAGGGCGTCGGGGTTGTTGAAGGTGAACATCAGCGCGGCGACCGGCGTCAGGGCGACGACGGCGCCGGCGATGAGGCCGGCGGCGGCACCGAACTGCTTCTTGACGGTCGTGTGCACGACGCCGACGGTCGCGACGCCCATGAGCGCCTGCGGGATGAGGATGGCGAACGAGCTGAGCCCGAGGACCCGAACCGACAGCGCCATGATCCACAGCGACGCCGGGGGCTTGTCGACGGTGATCGAGCTGGCGGCGTCGGAGCTGCCGAAGAAGAACGCCTTCCAGCTCGCGCTGCCGGCCTGGACCGCGGCCGAGTAGAAGGAGTTGGCATAGCCGCTCGCGGTGAGGTTCCACGTGTAGAGCACGAGGGTCACGAGGAGCAGGCCGAACAGGGCGGGGCGCGCCCAGCTCGGGTCGGAGTCGGCGCCGCGCCAGAGGCGGTGCAGCCGGCTCGTGCCACGGCCCGCACCGGCGGGCGGCGGGGCGTCGGTGGGCCGGCGCCCCGGCAGCCCGGTGGTCTCGGCGGTCTCGGCGGCCGCGGGGGCCGAGGCGCCCGGGGAGGTGAGGGTCATGGTGTCCATGGCTCAACGGTCGGGCCGGTCGCTGTGCCGTTCCTATGACATGACTTTGGCGTGCTGATGAGTGGTTTGCCCTCCAGCCCGGCCTCGCTCCCCCTCCATCGAGTGAGCACGAAACCCCACGAGCCCCACCCGTCGTGTGACGGGTGGGGCTGGGTGCTCCCTCGACGAGGAGGGGGTGGGACGCGTCAGGTGGCGGGACGCGTCAGGTGGCGGGGAGCATGAGCGAGAACGTCGTGTCGCCGGGGCGGCTGTCCATCTCGACGCGCCCGCCGTGGGCCTTGCTCACCGCGGCGACGATCGACAGTCCGAGACCCGTGCTGCCGCCGGCCCGGTTGCGGGCGTCGTCGCCACGGGCGAACCGCTCGAAGACGTTGGGCTGCAAGGAGTCCGGGATGCCGGGGCCGTCGTCGTGCACGGCCACGCGGACCCAGTCGCCCTCGGGGCGCACCGACGTCGTGACGCGGGTGCCCTCCGGGGTGTGGGTGCGGGCGTTGGCGAGCAGGTTCGCGACGACCTGGTGCAGCCGTGCGGCATCACCCCGCACCTCGACCGGCTCGGGCGGCAGGTCGAGGTCCCACCGGTGCTCGGGCGCGGCGGCGTGCGCGTCGCTGACGGCGTTGATGACGAGCATCGAGACGTCGACCGGCGCGTCGTCGAGGGGGCGCCCGGCGTCGAGGCGGGCGAGCAGGAGCAGGTCCTCGACGAGCGAGCTCATCCGGTTGGCCTCGGACTCGATGCGGCCCATCGCGTGGGTCACCGACTGTGGCACCGGGTTCGGCTCGCGCCGGGAGATCTCGGCGTAGCCCTTGATCGAGGCCAGGGGCGTGCGCAGCTCGTGCGAGGCGTCGGCGACGAACTGGCGCACCCGCTGCTCGCTCTGGTGGCGGGCGTTGAGGGCCTCGTCGACGTGGTCGAGCATCTCGTTGAAGGCCGCGCCGACCTGGCCGACCTCGGTGCGGGTGTCGGTGTCGGCGGGGTCGACGCGTTCGGCGAGCGCCACCTTGCCGGTGTCGAGGGGCATCCGCGACACCTTCGTGGCCGTGGCGGCGAGCCGGCTCAGCGGCTCGAGGTTGCGCCGCACGAGCCACGTCCCGAGGACGGCGACGAGGATGATGCCCGCACCGAGGGTCATGACGGCGACGAGCACCATCTGCTGGATGGTCCTCTCCGTCGGGTCCATCGGCAGGCCGATGACGAGCACCCCGATCGGGACGTTGTTCGCGGTGACCGTGGTGGTCTGGACCCGGTAGCTGCCGAGGCCCGGGATCTGGATGTTGCTGGCCTCGCCGCGCAGCCCCGCACTGTCGAGCGCGGACAGCTGCGTGGCGGTCAACGCGACCGGCCGCTGTCCGCCGCTGCTCACCTTGCCGATCGCCTTGGGCAGCGACGAGGTCGGGGTGGACGGCAGGTAGGCGAGCAGGCCCTCGTCACCGGGGCCGCGGGGCGGGCCACCGTCGGGCTGCGTGCCGAAGTCGATGATGCCGCCCCGGTCCGACATGAGGCGCCCCATGGACGTGTGCAGCTGGTCGTCGACCTGGCTCGTCAGCTGGCGGCTCAGGGCGACCACGGTGAAGGCGCCCGTCGCTGCCCCGATGACGGTGAACAGGATGAGCATCGAGGCGACGAGCTTGGCGCGCAGGGTCCACGTCGACAGCGGCCGGACGCGGCCGCGCGCCTCGGCGAGCCGCTCGCGCAGCGTCGGCCCCGGCTCGTGCACCGCGTCGGCCGCCTCGGTGGCGGGGCCTGCCGCCGCGGGCACCCCGTCCCGGAGCACGACGCGCGGGTCGCCGAACGGGGACCGCGTGCCGGGCTCGGTGTCGTCGGAGAAGCCGACGCCCGACGGCTCGGGGGCGGACGCGTCGAGGCCCGGCATCGGGGCCGGGACCGACTCGGGCAGGTCGGCGCGGGTCGCCGGCACCTCGGCCGGCACCTCGACGGGCAGGTCGACCTCGGTGTCGCCGGGCGGCGCGGCCTCAGGCCGCCGGCTTGAGGACATACCCGGCACCCCGCATCGTGTGGATCATCGGCTCGCGGCCGGCGTCGATCTTCTTGCGCAGGTAGGAGATGTAGAGCTCGACGACGTTGGCCTGGCCGCCGAAGTCGTAGTTCCACACCCGGTCCAGGATCTGCGCCTTGGACAGCACGCGGCGCGGGTTGCGCATGAGGTAGCGGAGGAGCTCGAACTCGGTGGCGGTCAGGTGGATCTCCTCGCCGCCGCGGGTGACCTCGTGGCTGTCCTCGTCGAGGGTGAGGTCGCCGACGACGAGCACCGAGTCGGACGCCGAGACCGCCACGGTGGTGCGGCGCATCAGCGCGCGGACGCGGGCCACGACCTCCTCGAGCGAGAAGGGCTTGGTGACGTAGTCGTCGCCGCCGGCGGTCAGGCCCGAGACGCGGTCCTCGACGGCGTCCTTGGCCGTGAGGAAGAGGACCGGCACGTTGGGGTTGTCGCCGCGCATCCGCCGCAGCACCTCGAGGCCGTCGAAGTCGGGCAGCATCATGTCGAGGACGACGGCGTCGGGGTCGAACTCCCGGGCGGCCCGCACGGCCTCCATGCCGGTGCCGGCCGAGCGCACCTCCCAGCCCTCGTAGCGCAGGGCCATGCCGAGCAGCTCGGTGAGGTTGGCCTCGTCGTCGACGACGAGGACGCGCACCGGCGACCCGTCGAGTCGCTGGAGTCGCGCTGCAGCCGGCTTGGTCTTCTCGCTCATGTCACCCAGTGAAACCCCGGGGACTGTGCGACCGCCAGTACCTTCCTGTGCGATTCCTGTGGGATCCCGGTGCGGATCCGCCCGGCTCGGGCCGGCTCGGGAGGTGCGTGCGCCGGGCAAGTCACGGCACCCCGACGGCTGTGGCACAGCACCCGCACAGCATCCGGCCCGACCGTCGTCCCCATGAGCACCGATGCCACGACGCCGGTCCCGGTCGCCCCGGGGCGTTCGGCCCTGCCCCAGTTCGACGCGACCCGCGAGGTCCCGACCGCCGACGTGACGCGGGAGATCCCCGCCCAGGGGAGCGCCGACACGGCGACGCTTCCCGCGGCGCCCGCGCAGCCCTCCCCCATCGCCCCGCCGCAGGTCCCGTACACCTACACGGCGGCGCACCCGGCGCCCGAGGACCGGACCGGGGCCGCGGCGCCGGTCGTCCCGCCGCGTCCGGCGACAAGCGACGGACCGCGTTGGAGCGCAAAGAAGACCGCCGTGACGGCCGGGCTCGCCATCGTCCTGGCCTCGGCCGGGGCCATCGGCGCCGCCGCCGCGATGCCGGCCGGCTCGACCGGCGGCGACACCGGCCGCTTCGGGCGCGGCTTCGGGCCCGGGGGCCAGAACGGCCAGAACGGGTTCACCCCGTTCGGCCGCGGCAACCAGGGCTTCGGCAACCAGAACGGGCAGGGCAACCTGCAGAACCAGCTGCCGGGCCTGAACGGCCTGGGCAACCAGAACGGCCAGCAGGGCGGACCGGGCCTGACC
The DNA here is from genome assembly GCF_001956915.1 of Intrasporangium flavum. Taxonomy (GTDB): domain Bacteria; phylum Actinomycetota; class Actinomycetes; order Actinomycetales; family Dermatophilaceae; genus Monashia; species Monashia flava. The sequence continues at coordinate 63,684 of NZ_MLJO01000017.1, forward strand.
AACCAGGGCGGCCAGCTGCCGAACCTGAACGGCATCGACCCGAACCAGCTGAGCCGGCTGGACCCGCAGGACCTCCTCAAGCAGCTGGACCAGCTGACCGGCGGCAGCGACGACGGCTCGTCCAGCACGACCTGAGCCGGGACGACCGTCCCGCTCCCACCTGAGCCCGATCGGCCGCCCGGCCGGTCGGGCTCAGCCGGCGCGGAGGGTGTCGGCGTACCGCTCGAGCGCGTTCGTCGCGCGCTCGACGTCGTCCTCGAGGCGTGCCACGAGGTCGGCGCCGGCGACCTGCCCATCGCGACCGAGGTCCTCGATGGCGCGGCACGTGTCGGCCAGAGCTGCCGCGCCGAGGTTCGACGCGGTCCCCTTGAGCCCGTGGGCGATCCGCTGCTGCTCCTCGGCGTCGCCCACGTGGGTGGCGCCGCGCAGCTCGGCCACCTTCTCGCGCGCCCCCACGCCGAACCGGGCGATGAAGCGCAGCAGCAGCGCGGTGTCCTCGGGGTCGATGCCGCCGAGCTCCTCGAGGCGCCGGTGGTCGATGACGTCGAGCACCGGGGCGCCGCCGGAGGAGGCCGCCACGGGCGTCGCGGCCGCTACCGCGGCCCGGAGGTGGTTCGGCCGGTGCCGGGCCACGCGCGAGCCGGTCCACCGCTGCAGCGTCGTGCCGAGCAGCGCGACGTCGATCGGCTTGGTGAGGAAGTCGTCCATGCCGGCCTGCAGGCAGCGCTCGCGCTCACCGGCGATGGCGGCCGCCGTCATGGCGATGACGGGCAGGCGCGTGCCGGGCGGCTCCTGACCGCGGATGCGCCGGGTGGCCTCGTAGCCGTCCATCTGCGGCATCTGGCAGTCCATGAGGACGGCGACGAAGTCGCGGGCGCGCTCGCGGTGCAGGTCGACGGCCTCGACGCCGTTGACCGCGAGCACGACGTCGTAGCCGAGGCTCTCGAGCACGCCCTGCGCGACGAGCTGGTTGATCTCGTTGTCCTCGACGACGAGGACGGTGCCGTTGCTCGTGGCCGGCGTCGCGGCGTCGCGCTGGCGGGCGTCGGGCCGCGGGTCGTCGGACAGGTGGGCCCCGGCGACGTTGACCATGGCGTCGAAGAGCGCGGACGGCATGACCGGCGAGGTGAGCCCCGCCTCGATGCCGGCGGCACGCAGCGTGTCGGGGTCCGGGGGCGTCGGGGTGTCGGTGACGAGCAGGATGCGGCCGTCGGTGAAGTTGCGGTCCGAGCGGATCATCGAGGCGATCTGCAGGCCGCCGGTGCCGACACCGGGGTCGTCGCACACGACGACGTCGAACGGGGTGCCCGCGCGGTCGGCGCGGTGCATCTCGACGATGCCCTCGACGCCGGAGGAGGCCGAGCGCACGTCGACCTGCCACGCGCCGAGCTGGTCCTCGATGCGCTGGCGGTGCCCGGCGTCGCGGCCGATGACGAGGACGCGGAGCGACGACACCGCCGCCACCTGCGCCTCGGGCCGGCCGACCGACCGCGACGACGCGCCGGAGAAGCAGGCGGTGAACCAGAAGACGCTGCCCTCCCCGGGCACGCTCTCGACGCCGATCTCGCCGTTGAAGGCCGCGACGATCTGGCGCGAGATGGCCAGGCCCAGCCCGGTGCCGCCGTACTGCCGGGTCGTTGAGGAGTCGCCCTGGGTGAAGGACTCGAAGAGCCGTTCGCGGACCTCGGGCGTGATGCCGGTGCCGGTGTCGTGCACCTGCACGCGCAGGACGGGCCCGCCGACCTCCATGCGCTCGAGCGACATCCGCACGTCGACGCGTCCGGAGTCGGTGAACTTCACGGCGTTGGTCGTCAGGTTGGCGACGACCTGGCCGAAGCGGACCGGGTCGCCGGACACCATGAACGGCACCTCGCCGTCGTGCGCGACGGTCAGCTCGAGGCCCTTGGCCCTGGCCCGCTCGGCGACGAGCATCGCGCTGCGCTCGAGCACCGCGGCCGGGTCGAAGTCGACCGACTCGAGCTCGAGGCGGCCGGCCTCGATCTTGGACAGGTCGAGGATGTCGTTGACGAGCTCGAGCAGCACGTGCCCGGCCTGGTCGATGCCGTCGGACAGGCGACGCTGGTGCGGCGTGAGGTCGGAGCGGCCGAGCAGCTCGGACAGGCCGATGACGCCGTTGAGCGGGGTGCGGATCTCGTGGCTCATCGTCGCGAGGAACTCGGACTTGGCGCGCGAGGCCTTCTCGGCCTCGTCGCGGGCCTGGGCGAGCCGCTCGGCGTTCCACTCGCGCTCGGCGACGCGCGCGAAGAGCGCCGTGACCTGCCGGATCGTCTCGGCGTCGCCGGCGACCGGTGGCGTCGCGGCGCGGGTGTCGAGGACGACGACGCAGGCGACGCGGTTCTCGGCGATGACGGGGATGCCGGCCACGTACGTACCGGTGCGCCCCGGCTCGAGGCGGACCTCGCGGGCGTTGACGGCACGGTTGGCCAGCTCGAGGCCCTCGTGCGGGGCGATCGCGCTGGGCTCGACCCCGCGCGGAGGAGGCACGACGCCGCCGACGTGGCCCTCGGCGTCGACGACGGCGGCCACGACGGGGCGCCACGTGGTGTGGGCGGCCACCTCGGCGAGGATCGCCGGGAGCGCCTCGGACAGCGTCGCCGACTCGTTGGCCGCCGTGGCCATCGCGGTGATGAGCGCGAGCGCCTGCTCGGCGTCCTTCTTCTCGGTGATGTCCTGGGTCGTGCCGCCCATGCGCACGACGGCGCCGTCGGCGTCGCGGCTGACGACGCCGCGACCGCGCACCCACACGTTGCCGCCGTGGCGACGCACGACGCGGGCGTCGAACTCCCACGTGTTGCCCTCGGCGAGGGCCCGCTGGATGGTGTCGGCGACGTGAGACCGGTCGTCGGGGTGGATGAGCGCCAGGAAGTCCTCGTAGGTCGGGGCGGGCTCGGACGGGTCCATGTCGTAGATGTGGAACATCTCCTGCGACCACGTCACGGCGGCCGAGCCGACCTCCCACTCCCAGCTGCCGAGCCGGGCGATCGACTGGGCCTCGGCGAGGAGGTCGACGAGCTCGCGCTGGTGGCTGTGCTCGCTGACACGGTGCAGCCAGCCCCGGCACACGCCGTCGTCGTCGAGGAGCGGGGTGTGCGAGACGAGGGCCCAGAACCGGTTGCCCTGCTTGTCGAGGAGGCTGCACTCGATGTTGTCGCCGCTGCCGGCGCTCACGCCCGAGCGGAGGTCGGCGAGGTGCGCGCGGAACTGGTCCTGGCCCACGGCGTCGACGGCGTCGAGCACGCTGAAGCCGACCATCTCCTCGACGGTGCGCCCGAGCATGGCGGCCATCCGCGGGTTCGCGTAGGTGGTGCGCCCCTCGCCGTCGAACAGCCAGAGGCCGTCCGGCGACGCAGCGGTGATCCACCTGGCGAGGTCGCCGGCGGCGGCGTCTCCCAGGCCCGGAATGTCCGACATGGTGCGAATCCTCCCCCATCGCCCGGCCTTGCACCGGGCAGTTCGCGAATTCCGTCCCAGTCTGCCCCGGTCTCCGCGTCGACGGAAGCGGAGGCAAGGACAGCCTCGCCTACCGTGACAGGCCCGCACCGCGGTGCGACGATCGGGCCCATGACGCAGCCTGAGTCGCACGAGTCCCGGAGCGACGCCGTCGCCGACGCCGACGCCGGGCACGACACCGGGCACGACAACGGGCACGCCCGTGAGGAGCCGCACGACGACAGCGTCGGGGCCCGGCTCAACTGGTTGCGGGCCGGCGTCCTCGGGGCCAACGACGGCATCGTCTCGACGGCCGGGGTCGTCGTCGGGGTCGCGGGCGCCACGACGAGTCGCGCGGCGATCGTCGTGGCCGGCATCGCGGCCCTGTCGGCCGGCGCGCTGTCGATGGCGGCCGGCGAGTACGTGTCGGTGAGCACCCAGCGCGACACCGAGCGGGCCCTCATCGCCCTCGAGCGGCGCGAGCTGCACGAGGACCCCCACGGCGAGCTCGAGGAGCTGACCCAGCTCTACGAGGCCAAGGGCATCAGCCGCCCGCTCGCCGAGCAGGTGGCCCGCGATCTGACGGCGCACGACGCCCTCACCGCGCACGCCGAGGCCGAGCTCGGCATCGACCCGACCGCCCTGACCAACCCGTGGCACGCGGCGGGCGCCTCGATGGTCGCCTTCTTCGTCGGGGCCCTCCTGCCGTTGCTGACGATCTCCTTCAGCCCCGAGTCCGTCCGGCTCTGGGTCACCGTCGCGAGCGTCGCCGTGGCCCTCGCCGTCACCGGGTGGGTCAGTGCCCGCCTCGGTGGGGCGCCGGTCGGACGGGCGGTGGCCCGCAACGTCGCGGGCGGCCTCGTCGCCATGGGGGTCACGTACGCGATCGGGGCCCTGGTCGGCGTCAACGTCGGCTGAGCCGTCCGTATTGTCCCGTCGACGACGCGTCGAGGTCGGCGGCGATGTAGAGTCGAGGAGTCCCCGCGCCGACGAGGCGCGGCCCGACCCGCCGACTCCCGCCTCCGACGGGCTCCGGCTCGGGCCCACCGGGACGTCAGCGGGGGCACGTCAGCGCGTGTCCCCCGACTCGAGTCGAGGCCGTCACGGCCGGCGGGGTCCTCCCCGTCCGGGTCGTCGCGGCATCGCGGCATCGTCAGGGCGTCGCCACGGCGCCAGACGCGTCACCAGGAGGAACATGCCCACGCGTGCGCGCACCCGGGCCGGCAACGGCCAGGCCGCTTCGAAGGGCCAGAACGGCTCGGCCGCGAACGGCTCGCGCCGGGACGAGCCGGCGCCGCTCATCCCCGTGCTCGCCCGACGCGTCCGCGAGGTCGAGTCGCGGGTCGCGAGCAAGGGCAAGGCCAGCCCGACGAACCGGACCAAGTTCCTCGTCGTCGCGCTCCTCATGCGCTCCGAGCGGGCGCGCGTCCGCGACGACGCGACGCTGCCCGCCGGCACCCGCGCCGACCTGCTCAAGCGGCTCGACGGCATCGCCGGCATCCTCGCGCAGATCGCCGCCCGCGACACCAGCCTCATCTCCCTGCTCGACGCCAGCGTCAAGCCCGGCCCCGCCGCGCAGCAGATGCGCCGCGAGTGGCTGCTCGAGTCCGGCGCCGAGGTGCCGGACGAGCCGGCCGAGGCCGCCCCAGAGCCCGACCGCCCCGTCGTGCCGCCGCAGATCGCGGCCCGCCAGGTGCTGCCGCGCTCGGTGCCGGCCCGCGCCCGCGCCAACCCCTTCCTCGTGCCCGACCTCGAGGCGGCCACCCGCCGCCCGTACCTGCCGACGCGACTGGCCGGGTGGGAGCTGCTCTCGCCGCTCTACCGCGCCTTCGAGCAGGGTGCCGGCGGCGAGGCCGCGTCGATGGACCTGCCACCCAAGCCGCGCGTCGACCGGTTCTCCCCGGCCGGGCAGCAGCTCATGGTGCACCAGTCGCAGTTCCTGCAGGCCGTCCAGGAGGGGCACCGCACCTTCCTGCTCGCCGACGAGCCCGGCCTCGGCAAGACGGCCCAGTCGGTGATGGCCGCGTCGGTCGCGAACGCCTACCCGATGCTCGCCGTCGTCCCGAACGTCGTGAAGATCAACTGGGCCCGCGAGGTCGAGCGGTGGACGCCGCAGCGCCGGGTCACGGTCATCCACGGCGACGGTGACGACGTCGACGCCTTCGCCGACGTGTTCGTCGTGAACTACGAGATCCTCGACCGGCACTTCGGCTGGCTGTCCTCGTTCGGCTTCCGCTCGATGGTCGTCGACGAGGCGCACTTCATCAAGAACCTGTCCTCGCAGCGCTCGCAGCAGGTGCTGGCCCTCGGCGACCGGCTCCGGGCCACGACGCCGGGCGGCGACCCGCTCCTCCTCGCGCTCACCGGCACGCCGCTCATCAACGACGTCAAGGACTTCGACGCGATCTGGCGCTTCCTCGGCTGGATCAAGGACGGTAAGCCGGCCTCGCCGATCCTGCGTGAGCTCGACGGCATCGGCCTGACCCCGGCCGACCGCGGGTTCTACCCCGAGGCGCGCAAGGTCGTGATCGAGCAGGGCATCGTGCGCCGCCGCAAGGTCGACGTCGCCAAGGACCTGCCCGACAAGCGGATCGCCGACATCACCGTCGAGCTCGACGACGACCTCGGCCGCTCCATCCGCGAGGCCGAGCAGGCGCTGGGCCGCCGTCTCGCGCAGCGCTACCGGGCCCTGCTCGCCGAGGGCGAGGGGCACGAGTACGACGGCGAGCCCGACGAGGCGCTGCTGCGCCGCGTCGCCGCCGCCGAGCTGCGGCACGCGTCGGAGGGCGGCGAGAAGGGCGAGAACGTCTTCAGCCTCGTGCGCCGCATCGGCCAGGCGAAGTCGACGCTGGCCGCCGACTACGCGGTGCAGCTGTCGCACTCCGTCGGCAAGGTCGTCTTCTTCGCCAAGCACATCGACGTCATGGACGCCGCCGAGGCCATATTCGCGTCGGCGGGCCTGACGACGGTGTCGGTGCGCGGCGACCAGACCGGCAAGCAGCGCCAGGAGGCCATCGACGGGTTCCAGAAGGACCCCGAGGTGTCGGTGGCGGTCTGCTCCCTCACCGCGGCCGGCGTCGGGCTCAACCTGCACGCCGCGTCCAACGTCGTGCTCGCCGAGCTGTCGTGGACGGCGGCCGAGCAGCAGCAGGCCATCGACCGCGTGCACCGCATCGGCCAGGACGAGCCGGTCACCGCGTGGCGGATCCTCGCCGCCGGCACGATCGACTCGAAGATCGCCGAGCTCATCGACGCCAAGCAGGGCCTGGCCGCCCGGGCCCTCGACGGCAGCGACGAGGAGGTCGCCTCCGGCGACACGCTCCAGCGCGACGCGCTGGTCGCGCTGCTGCGCGAGGCGCTCACGCAGACCTGGGCCTGACGCGTCGAGGGCCTGACGCGTCGGCGACCGACGCGTCGGCGACGTTCGTGCGAGCGGTGACATCCGGAGCCCCGTGCCGGGAGCAGGCACGCGGGTCGACCGAATGCCACCGGCTCGGCCATGCCCTCAACCTCGCTCCGGAACCGGCCCACTGGTAGGGACCAACGGACCTGTTTCGCTCCGCCCCGGCGGCATCCACTGGTGGTGGAGCCGCAGTCCGTTGCGGCGGTCACGAGGAGGAATGATGAGCGCGAACTCGGAGGCCACCGAGGCCAAGACCACGCACATCGAGATCAGCTGATCACCATGACCACCGACGCAGGAACGACCGGCGCGGACACGATGCGCGCCATCGTCTACCACGGTCCCGGCCAGAAGGCCTGGGAGGAGGTGCCGAAGCCGACCCTCCGCGAGGACACCGACGCCGTGGTCAAGGTCGACACCGTCACCATCTGCGGCACCGACCTGCACATCCTCAAGGGCGACGTCGCGGCCGTCACCGACGGGCGGATCCTCGGCCACGAGGCGGTCGGCACCGTGGAGCAGGTCGGGGCCGGCGTCACGAACGTCCGCCCCGGCGACCGCGTCCTCGTCTCGTGCATCACGGCCTGCGGCTCGTGCCGCTACTGCCGCGCCGGCAGCTACGGCCAGTGCATCGGGGGCGGCGGCTGGATCCTCGGACACCTCATCGACGGCACCCAGGCGGAGTACGTCCGGGTGCCCTTCGCGGACACCTCGACCTACGCCGTCCCCGACGGCGTGACTGACGAGGAGGTGCTCATGCTCGCCGACATCGGGCCCACGGGCTACGAGGTCGGCGTGCTGAACGGCCGGGTCTCACCCGGTGACGTCGTAGCGGTGGTGGGCGCCGGCCCGGTCGGCCTCTCCGCCATCATGGGTGCCAAGCTCTTCAGTCCTTCCCACGTCGTGGCCATCGACCTGGCCGATGCCCGACTCGAGGCCGCCAAGCAGTTCGGGGCCGACATCACCGTCAACCCGACCCACGAGGACGCGGTCGAGGTGCTGCGCGGCCTCACGGACGGCCTCGGCGCCGACGTCGCCGTCGAGGCCGTGGGCGTGGCGGCGACCTTCGAGCAGTGCGCGGCGCTGGTCCGACCCGGCGGCCGGGTGGCCAACGTCGGCGTGCACGGCGGCCCGGCCACGCTGCACCTGGAGGACCTCTGGATCAGGAACGTCACCATCACCACCGGGCTCGTCGACACCTACTCGACGCCGACGCTGCTCAAGCTGCTCGCGACGCACCAGGTCGACCTCGCGAGGTTCGTCACCCACCGCTTCACGATGGACGAGTTCCTCGACGCCTACGACACCTTCGCCCGTGCCGCCGACACCCGCGCCCTCAAGGTCGCCATCTCCGCCTGAGCGGGCCACGCGGGCCGGACGCGCGACGGGCCCTCAGAGGTCGACGTGCATGACGTGCGCGCCGACGAGGGTGCCGTCGGGCATCCGGTGGGCGCGGGGCACCGTGCCGATGACGGTGAACCCGAGGCTCTCGTAGAGCCGGACCGCGCCACGGTTCGTCTCGACGACGGCGTTGAACTGCATGGCCGCGAAGCCGGCCTCGCGCGCCCACGTGAGCGAGTCCTCGACGAGGGCCCGCCCGACGCCGCGCCCGCGGGCCGCGTCGCTGACCATGTAGCTCGCCGTGGCGACGTGCGAGCCGGGGCCGGGCCGGTTGCGGCCCATCTTCGCGGTGCCGAGCAGCTCGTCACCGACGAGGGCGACGCTCACCCGCCCGCCCGGGCCGTTGTCGAGCCAGATCGCGCGGCCCGTGGCCTCGTCGAGGTCGACGGGGTACGGGAAGGTGTCACCGGCGCGGACCACCTGCTCGACGATCGCCCACACGGCGGGCCAGTCGGCGTCGGTGTGGTCGCGGACGGTCACGGCGGTTCGGGATCCCAGGGGCACGGGCCCAGCCTCACGCGTCGGGGACGTTGGCGTCCAGCTCGTCCAGCCACGCCGACGCCGACGCGTCGGACGGCATCCGCCAGTCGCCGCGCGGCGACAGCGACCCGCCGGGCAGGACCTTCGGGCCGTTCGGCAGCGCCGATCGCTTGAACTGGTTGGCGAAGTAGCGGGTCACGAACACCTCCAGCCAGCGCCGGATCGTCGGCAGGTCGTAGGCGACGCGGTCGGCGTCGGGGAAGCCGGGCGGCCACTCGCCGAGCTCCGGGTCGTGCCAGGCGTTCCAGGCCAGGTAGGCGATCTTCGAGGGCCGGTAGCCGCGCCGCAGCACGTGGAAGAGCGTGAAGTCCTGCAGCGAGTACGGCCCGATCGTCGCCTGCGTGCTCTGCGGCGCCTCGCCCTCCCGGGCCGGCACGAGCTCGGGGCTGATCTCGGTGTCGAGGATCGACAGGAGCGTCTCGTCGACGTGGTCCTCGAACTGGCCCGACGACACGACCCAGCGCACGAGGTGCTGGATGAGGGTCTTGGGCACACCGGTGTTGACGGCGTAGTGGCTCATCTGGTCGCCGACGCCGTAGGTGCACCAGCCGAGGGCCAGCTCGGACAGGTCGCCGGTGCCGAGGACGATGCCGCCGCGCTGGTTGGCGATGCGGAAGAGGAAGTCGGTGCGCAGACCGGCCTGGACGTTCTCGAAGGTGACGTCGTAGACCTCCTCGCCGCGGCCGAACGGGTGGCCCATGGTGTCGAGCATCTGCGTGGCCGCCGGGCGGATGTCGAGCTCCTCCCACGTGACGTCGAGCGACTCCATGAGCGCGACGGCGTTGCGCTTGGTGTGCTCGCTCGTGGCGAAGCCGGGCATCGTGAAGGCGAGGATGTCGCTGCGAGGCCGGTCGAGGCGGTCCATCGCCTTGGCCGCGACGATGAGGGCGTGGGTCGAGTCGAGGCCGCCGCTGACGCCGATGACCACCTTGGGGCGCCACGTCTCGGTCGACATCGCGCGCAGGCGCTGCTCTAGCCCGGAGACCTGGATGTTGTAGGCCTCGTAGCAGTCGAGGGCGAGGCGCTCGGGGTCGTCGGGCACGAACGGGAACCGGTCGACCTTGCGGAGCAGGCCGAGGTCGCCGGTCGGTGGGGCGAGCTCGACCTCGACGGTGCGGAACTGGGCGGTGCGTGCCGCGTGCGTGCGCCGGTTGTCGTCGAAGGTGCCCTGCCGCTGGCGCTCCTGGCGCAGCAGGTCGAGGTCGATGTCGGCGACGGACCGGCGCGGGCCGTCGGGGAAGCGGTCGGACTCGACGAGCAGGGCGCCGTTCTCGTAGACGAGCGTCTGGCCGTCCCACGACAGGTCGGTCGACGACTCACCCTCGCCGGCCGCCGCGTACACGTAGGCGGCGAGGCAGCGGGCGGATGCGCTGCGGCACAACAGCTTCCGGTCGTCGGCGCGGGCGACGGTGATCGGCGACCCGGAGATGTTGGCGAGCACGGTCGCGCCCGCGAGCGCCGCCTCGTGGCTCGGTGGGAGCGGCACCCACATGTCCTCGCACACCTCGACGTGCACGACGAGGCCTGGCACGTCGGTGGCCCGGAAGAGCAGGTCGGGCCCGAAGGGGACGCGGTCGCCGGCCACCTCGATGGTTCCGCCGCGCTGGTCGTCGCCCGCGCCGAAGTGGCGCCGCTCGTAGAACTCCCGGTAGTTCGGCAGGTACGACTTGGGCGCGACGCCGACGACGCGTCCGGCGTGGATGACGACCGCGCAGTTGTACAGGCGGCCGTCGCGATCGAGCGGGGCTCCGACGACGACGAGCGGTCGCAGGTCGGCCGTGGCCTCGGCGATCCGCGCGATGGCGTCGTCGACGGCGTCGAGGAGGGGGTCCTGCAGGAGCAGGTCGTCGATCGCGTAGCCGGACAGGCACAGCTCGGGGAAGACGGCGAGGGCGACGCCCTCGTCGTGCAGGTCGCGCACCTGCTCGAGGACGGCGTCGGCGTTGCGGGCCGGGTCGGCGACGGTGATGGGCAGGGTGCAGGCGGCCACTCGCGCGAAGCCCTGGGCGTACGCACTCCAGAAGTCCATGGCCACAGTCAATCGCACCGTGGCTGTGACGCGAGCCTCGCCACGATCCGGGTGCGTCGGGGCCTCTTCTTACTACAATCAGTAGTAGTCCGAGGCGGGACCCGACCGACCCGGGAACCGAGAGAGGTGACGACGATGAACACGACTGAGGGCCCGGTGCACGAGCTGCATCCCGGGGAGAGCTGGGACTTCATGCGCACCAAGGAGTTCGGGCGGCTCGCCTACCACCTCGCCGACGAGGTCCACCTCGTCCCGATCAACTACGCCGTCGTCGACCACCGGTTGCTCTTCCTGACGGCCGAGGGCAGCAAGCTGCTCGGCGTCGCGATGAACTGCGACGTCGCCTTCGAGGTCGACGACTTCGAGGGCGAGCACGCCACGAGCGTCATCTGCCGCGGCCGCGCCCACGAGCTGACCGGCGACACGACGTGGGCCACCGAGCAGCTGCCGCTGCGTCCGTGGGTCGACACCCCGAAGACGATCGTCGTCGAGATCGTCGTCGACGAGATCACCGGCCGCCGCTTCGACCTGCACCGCCCCTGGCTGCACGCCCGCGTCGACGCCTGAGCAGCCTCGTCCCCGTCGGCCACGCCCGGCTAGCCTTGGCGCGTGCCGACCGGGGAGACGAGCCAGCGCGTGCAGCTGCTGCGCGCCCTCGTGCTCGCCTCCGTCGCGTCGGTGACGGCCACGGTCGCGCACGCCGCGGCCGGCGGCCACGTCGCGTCGGGGCCGGCGGTCCTCGTGGCGGTCGCGCTGCTCACCGGCGGCGCGCTGCCGCTCGTGCGCGCCCGCCCCGGCCGGGTCCGCACGGTGGCCCTCCTCGCCGGGCTGCAGGTGACGGCGCACGTCGTCCACGGCGTCTCCGGTCTCGTCGCCGGGGGTTCGGGAGGCCGCGCGCCGGGTGGCCACGCGCCGGGCGGCCACGCGCACCACGCCCACGGCGCGGTCGCCGCGTCGAGCGTCGCCGACGCGTCCACCTCCCTGCCGCTCGCCGACCTGCTGCCCTCTCCGGCCATGGTGCTGGCCCACGTCGCCGCGGCCGTGGTCGTCGGCGTCGTCCTCGCCCGCGGCGAGGCCGCCTGGTGGGCGGCGACGTCGCTCGTGGACGCCCTCGCCCGACGCGCCGCGCAGGCCCTGGTCGCGATCCTCGCGGCAGTCAGGGCGCCGGTCACCCTCGTGCCCCGACGCGTCACGCGCGCCGGGACCACCCCGCGGGCGCTGCCCCGCTCCCTCCGCGACGCCTGGCGCGCCGGTGTGCCGGGCCACCGCGGCCCACCCCTGCTCCTCGGTTCCTGACACCCCTTCCCGGCTGCCGCGTCGTACCGCGGCGGCCGAGCCGTTCCGTCATGCCCGAGGAGACCCGTGTCCGTCGTCGACGACCCCGCTCGCCCTGCCCACCCTGCCCGCCCACTCACCGAGCCGAGGCGCCGACCGGCGTCCGGCCTGTTCCGCGCCTTCTGGCGCTGGCACTTCTACGCCTCTGCGGTCGTCGTGCCCGTCCTGCTCGTGCTGGCCACCACCGGCCTCGTCTACCTGTTCCGGTTCCAGCTCGAGCCCCTGCTGCACCCCGACCTCATGCGCGTCGACCACGCGCAGGGCCAGCTGACCCAGCCGTGGCAGACCCAGCTCGGGGCCGTCACCGACGCGACGACCGACGCCGGTGCCGTGGCGCGCGTCGTGTCCTTCACCGAGCCCGACTCCCCCGACGCCTCGACCCGCTTCACCGTCGAGACGACGGCCGGCGCGACGCGCGACGTCTTCGTCGACCCGTACACGGTCCGGGTCCTCGGCTCGCTCGACCCCGACACGACGCTGAGCGGCACCGCCGTGCGGCTGCACGCCGACCTCATGGCGGGCCGGATCGGCGACACCGTCATCGAGCTCGGCGCGTGCTGGGCCGTCGTCATGGCGGTCACCGGCTACGTCCTCTTCGTCCGCGGACGCCGGGCCCGACGTCGCCAGCGTGCCGCTGGGGCCCGCGGGGCCGGGTGGCGCACGTGGCACGCGCGCACCGGCGCGTTCGTCGGCGCCGGCCTGTTGCTGCTCGTCGTGTCGGGACTGCCGTGGACCGGCTTCTGGGGCGAGCAGGTGCAGCGGTTCGCCACCGACGGCGGCACCTCGATGTGGGCCGAGGACCCGGGAGCCCTGTCGAACCCGACCTCGACGCTCGACGAGTCGCTGCCGCACAGCCACCACGCCGTGCCGTGGGCGCAGGGGAAGTCGCCTGTGCCGCAGTCGGACCCGAAGACCGGCACCGAGGATGACGCGGAGGTCAGCGTCGCGAACCTCGACACCGCGGTGGAGGTCGGCGACCGCGCCGGGTTGACGCACCCCTTCACCGTCGCGCTGCCGTCGGACGAGCGCGGCGTCTACTCGGTCATCGGCTACGCCTTCGACGACCCGGGCCGCGAACGCACCGTCCACGTCGACCGGTTCGGCGGCGAGGTGGTGAGCACCTACGGCTACGACGACTACCCGGCCCTGGCCAAGGTCGTCGCCCAGGGCATCGCGCTGCACGAGGGGCGGCGGTTCGGCCCCGTCAACTTCTGGCTGTCGGCGCTGCTCTGCGTCGCGGTCGTCGTGTCGTGCGTGACCGGTCCGGTCATGTGGTGGCGGCGCCGACCGCGCGGCTCGGGCTCCGTCGGGGCGCCGCGGGGCGGGATGCCGCTGGCCGCCTCACCGCTGCTCGCCGCCGTGGTCGTCGCCCTCGGGGTGTTCCTGCCGTTCTTCGGGGCCTCGCTCGTGCTGGCCCTGCTGCTCGACCGGTTCGTCGTGCGCCGCGTCCCCGCCCTGGCCCGCCGCCTCGACACGGTCGGCTAGCGACGCGCACTCCCTCCAGGAGTGCGGGCTTCCCGCATCGGTGCCCGCTGCATCGCGCACCCTTCGCGGAAGCCCGCACTCCTGGGGCAGTCGCTCACTGGACGGGGTGCGGTGGCGGGGAGACCGACGCGAGCGCGTCGAGGTAGCGGGTACCGACCGACACCTTGGTCAGGTGACGCAGCCGGTACCCGAGCGGCCGGTCGTGCCACGACCCGTCCGAGCGAACCTCGACCAGCCAGAGCATCCCGTCGGCCACCTCGTCGACGATGCCGACCCACATGACGTCGCGGTGGCGCCGCTCCTGCTCGACGGCGACGAGCCGACCCTCAGCCACGAGCGTCCGCAGGACGTCCCTCGTCCGGTCGAGGAGCAGACCCTCCGGTGCGGCAGGAGGCCAGCCGGGCTGCGTCGGGGCCACGAGGCGGGCGAATCCCGTGGCCGGGCGGACGCGTCGGATGCCCTTGACCCGGATGGCCGTCAGGCCGTCGAGGAACCCGTCGTCGGCGACCTCGGCCACGAGCGCCCACCGGCAGCCAGCGGCCAGCACCACCCCGGTGACCCTGGCGCTGCGATGCCCGAACCGGTGCACGTCGACGACCTCGCGGTCGGCGGCTGCGGACGCGAGGCGTCGGTGCAGGCGTTCGCGACGGCTCATGCCGGGATGGTGACACCCACGGCGCTGCCCCCGCGACGGGTTATCGACGCGGGGGCACCGTGGCACGTGGGTCAGCCGACGGCGTCGCGGCCCTTGACGAAGGCGTCGACGCAGGCGCGGACGTCGTCCTCGGAGTGCGCGGCCGAGAGCTGCACGCGGATGCGCGCCTTGCCCTTGGGCACGACCGGGTAGGAGAACGCGATGACGTAGACGCCGTTGCCGAGCATGTGGTCGGCGACCTGCGCGGCGCGGCGGGCGCCGTCCTCGCCCGGGAACATGACCGGGCGGATCGGGTGCGTGCCGGGCAGCAGCTCGAAGCCGGCCTCGGTCATGAGCGAGTGGAACAGCTCGGTGTTGCGCCGCAGCTGCTCGCGCTTCTCGGCCGAGCTCGCGACGAGCTCGATGGCGGCCTTGGAGCCCGCGGCGACGGCCGGCGCGACGGAGTTGGAGAACAGGTACGGGCGCGAGCGCTGGCGCAGCAGGTCGACGATCTCGCGGTGGCTGGCCACGTAGCCGCCCGACGCGCCGCCGAGGGCCTTGCCGAGCGTGCCGGTGATGATGTCGACGCGGTCCTGGACGCCGAAAAGCTCAGGGGTGCCGCGCCCGCCGTCGCCGACGAAGCCGACCGCGTGCGAGTCGTCGACGAACACCAGCGCGCCGAACTCGTCGGCGAGGTCGCAGATCTCGTCGAGCGGCGCGTACGAGCCGTCCATCGAGAAGACGCCGTCGGTGACGACGACCTTCCGCTTGGCCCCCGCAGCGACGGCGGCCTCGAGCTGGGCCCGCAGGTCGGTCATGTCGGCGTTCTTGTAGCGGTAGCGCATCGCCTTGGACAGGCGCACGCCGTCGATGATCGACGCGTGGTTCAGCTCGTCGCTGATGATGGCGTCCTCGGCGCCGAAGAGCACCTCGAAGACGCCGCCGTTCGCGTCGAAGCACGAAGAGTAGAGGATCGTCGCCTCGGTGCCGAGGAACTCGCTGATGGTGCGCTCGAGGTCGGTGTGCAGCGTCTGCGTGCCGCAGATGAAGCGGACCGACGCCATGCCGAAGCCCCAGTCGTCGAGCGCGGCCTTGGCGGCCCCGATGATCGCGGGGTCGTCGGCCAGGCCGAGGTAGTTGTTGGCGCAGAAGTTGAGCGCCTCGGCCTTGAGGGTGGTGACGTGGGCCGACTGGGGTGAGGTCAGCTCGCGTTCGTTCTTGTAGAGGCCGGCGTCCTCGATCTCCTGCAGGGTCGCTGCGATCTCGTCCTTGACCGATCCGTACATGGTCGTCCTTCGCGCGTCGGCGGGCGTGTGGCGTCACCCAGCGTATTGCGGCCCGCCGGGACTAGCGTGGGCCGGGTGGACGCGGACGAGGCGAGGGCGCGCTTCGCCGCCGCGCGGGTGGCCCGGCTCGCGACGGTCGCCCCCGACGGGGCACCGCACCTGGTGCCCGTCGTCTTCGCCGTCGTGGGGGAGGTCACCGGCGACGTCGTGTGGTCGGCGGTCGACGACAAGCCGAAGTCCACCCGGGCGCTGCGCCGCCTCGCCAACATCGCCGCGCACCCCCGGGTCAGCCTCCTCGTCGACCACTACGACGACGACTGGACGAGGCTGTGGTGGGTGCGCGCCGACGGCACCGCGCGCGTCCTCGACGCCACCGACGCTGCGACGCGCGCCGGCCGGGACGCGCTCGTCGGCCGCTACCCGCAGTACGCCGAGCAGCCGCCCGCGGGCCCGTTCGTCGCAGTCACCGTCGACGCGTGGCGCGGCTGGTCGGCCCGCTGACCCACGACGGGAGTGGCGTCAGACGTCGTAGCGGGCGTAGGTCGTGCCGTTGCCGAACGTGCGGGAGTCCGTGAGGCGCAGCTCCATCCGTACGTCGCCCGGCAGGACCGGCGTCCCTCCCCCGACGACGTGCGGCACCCGGAAGACGCTGACCTCGTCGACGACGCCGGCCCGCAGCGCCTGGGCCGCCAGCGTCGGCCCGCCGATGCCGACGTCACGGGGCTGCTCACGCACCCACGCCGCGACCTCGACCGGGTCGAAGAACCGCTCGAGCCGCGTCCGCGGGGCGCTGACCCCCTCGAGCGTCGTCGAGTACACGACCTTGTCGGTGGCCTGCCACACGCGGGCGTAGTCGTCCCCGACCGAGCCCTCGGGGTCGTCGGTGGGCGCGGTGTCCCAGTAGCGGAGCACCTCGTAGAGCCGTCGGCCGCACAGGTGGGTGCCGAGGCCGCGCTCGAGGTCGTTGACGAAGCGGTGCACCTCGTCGTCGGGTGCGGCCCACCCGAAGCCGCCCGACGCGTCGGCGACGTACCCGTCGAGCGAGCAGATGGACGTGTAGACGAGGCGTCCCATGTGTCGACTGTGTCACGCCGGCGTGCTCGGCGGGCCCGTCCGAACTCCGTCGGAGCCCCTTTCGAGTCGGTGCGAAGCACGTTGCGCCACTAGAGTGGCGGGGTTTGCGCGGCCCACGAGGCCCGCCGGACCAGCCCTCCCACCAGGACGCCAGGACCTCCCGTGCACCGACGACTCGCCCTCAGCTGCGCCACCGCGGCCACCGTTCTCGCCCTCGCCGCCTGCGGCGACGGCGGCCCGAGCGCCACGAAGGAGGTCGCGGGCGCGCACCCCGCGTGGATCACGGTGGCCCAGGTCGTCTGTCCCCCCGACTCCGACGCCAAGGGGTCGGTCGACGACCACAAGGTCACGTGCACCGGGCCCAAGGGCCAGCAGGTGGAGGCGTCCTTCTACGACCGGGCCGTCGACCTCGACCGCACGGTCAGCACCTTCCAGTGCAAGACCGGCGTCAAGTCGATCTCGGGCGACGACTGGCTCGTGCCCGTCGTGCCCGACGACGCCATGGCCGGCAAGCTGCTCGACGCCGGCGGCATCAACCTCTGCTGAGGGCCCGAAGCGCCCGAGACGCCTGAGACGCCCGAACCGGGTGTATCACCGCCGGCGCAGGAGGACTCTGGGAGGTGGGGCCCCACCCTGCCCCAGTGCGCTCGGCGGAAGGAGTCCGTCATGGCCCGGCGCGCCCTGCTCATCGGCATCAACCAGTACGCGATCCCGGGGGCCGACCTCCGCGGCTGCGTCAACGACGTCGAGCTCGCCGCCGGCGTCCTGCGCGACCTCTACGGCTTCCCGGACGACGCCGTCACGCTGCTCACCGACGCGGCGGCCACGAAGACGGCGATGCAGGAGGCGATCTCCGGCCTCGTCGACGGCGCCGCCCCCGGCGACGTGCTCTACCTGCACTACTCCGGCCACGGCTCGAACGTGCCCGACACGAACGGCGACGAGGCCGACGGCCGCGACGAGATCCTCTGCCCGCACGACCTCGACTGGGACGACCCGCTCACCGACGACTGGCTGCGCACGACCTTCGACCGCCTCGACCCGGCGGCGAGCCTCACCGTCGTCATGGACTGCTGCCACTCCGGCACGAACACCCGCGAGCCGCTGCCGCCGCCCGGCATGCCGCAGCCCGAGGTGGTCGACCGCTTCCTGCCCAACCCCGACGACGAGGACCGGGGCGGTGCCCACACCGGCACGCCGCGTCGGGCCCGCCGGCGCCGCGACGGCGACGTGCACGACGTCGACATCGTCGAGACGCTCGTCAGCGGCTGCCGCGACACGCAGACCTCCGCCGACGCGCACATCGACGGCTCGTACAACGGCGCCCTGACCTACTACCTCGTCAAGGCGATGCGCGAGGACCCGACCGCGTCCTACCGCGACGTGCACCGCCGCACCCTGGTCGGGCTGCGCGGCGCCTACCCGCAGGTGCCGCAGCTCGAGGGCCGCGGCGTCCGCCTCGACGCCCCCTTCCTGTCGCCCGCGGGGTGAGGTCGTGGCCCCGCTCGACGGGCCCGTCCCCACGGCGACGCCGCCCGTCCCCTCCACGAGACCCAGCCCACCCGCCGCATCGCCGGACGCGAGGGACACCGGGCCGTCCGGCACGTCCGGCACGTCCGGCGTGTCCGACGCGCGCGACACGTCCGACCCGCGTCCCCGCCCGACGGTGCACGTCGCCCACGGCGACCTGCGCTTCGCGCGCAACCACCTCGTCGTGGGCCACTACGCCGGCAGCACGCTCGTCGGCGGCGAGGCGGCCCTCGACCAGCTGCTCGACGGGCGGCTCTCCCGCGCAGCCATGCTCGGCATCTACCCGGGAGCGCTCGAGACGTGCCAGGTGTTCACCGACCCCGACAAGTGGTCGACGCCGCCGGGTGCGGTCGTCGCGGGCCTGGGCCCCATCGGCCAGCTGAGCGCGGCCTCGCTGGCCCGCGCCGTCGCCCACGCGGCCCTGACTGCGGCGCTCGGGAACCTGTCGATCGCCCGGCCCCGCAAGGCATCCCGCCGCACCGGCGGCGTGCTGCAGATGCGGCTGTCGAGCCTGCTCATCGCCACCGGCGCGGGCGGCCTGCCGGTGCGCGACAGCGTCCAGGCGCTGCTCACCGGCCTGCAGCGGGCCAACGACCGCCTCGCCGACACCGGCATGGCCGTGCACATCTGCGACCTCGAGGTCATCGAGCTGTGGCAGGACCGCGCCCTCCAGGCCCTCGACGCCGTCTCCGCGTCGATGTCGACCGGCGAGCTCGCCGACTGCTACGTGCTCGACCCGCGGCTGCGGGAGATGCCGGGGCGGCAGCGTCGGCTCGTCTTCAGCGAGCGCGACGGCTGGTGGCAGCAGGTGCGGGTGCGCAGCGAGGACGACGGGGCGCTGACGTTCGAGGCCTCGGTCGGACGGGCGGGCACGCCGACGCGGACGGTGGGCACCCAGCGGGCCCTCGTCGACCGGCTCGTCGAGTCGCTCGTCGACACCCCCTCGCCCGACGCGGTGTCGGCCCACACGCTCTTCGAGCTGCTCTTCCCCAACGACCTCAAGGCGCAGGCGCCCGACACCGACAACATCGTGCTCGTCGTCGACCGCGGCTCGGCCCACTTCCCGTGGGAGCTGCTCGACGACCACGGGGCCGACCGGGTCGGCGCGGGTGACGGCGAGCGGCGCACGCCCCTCGGGGTGCGCCGCGGCCTCGTGCGCCAGCTCGAGGGGACGACGATGCGCAGCCACGTGCTGTCGGCGACGACCGGACGGGCGTTCGTCATCGGTGACACCGAGAGCGGTCTCGGGCCGCTGCCGGCCGCCCAGAACGAGGCCCGAGCTGTGGCGAAGACGTTGCAGGACAAGGGTTTCCAGTGCGATCCGCTCATCACGGCGTCGGGCACCCAGGTGGTGCAGGGGCTCTTCGACGGCGCGTACCGCATCGTGCACCTCGCCGGGCACGGCGTCTTCGACTGGCCGGTGCCCGCGGCCGGGACCGACGGTGTTGACGGGACGGCGCGCGTCACGGGCCTCGTCCTCGGGGGCGGGATGTTCCTCACCGCCGGGGAGATCGGGCAGCTGCGCCAGGTGCCCGAGCTCGTCTTCGTCAACTGCTGCCACCTCGGCGCGGTGGCCGAGAGCGGCACGGCCGCACCGACGCTCGGGGGCCGCTACCACCGGCTCGCCGCGAGCGTCGCCACCGAGCTCATCGACATCGGCGTGCGGGCCGTGGTGGCCTGCGGCTGGGCCGTCGACGACGAGGCCGCCGCGACCTTCGCGACGACGTTCTACGACGCGATCCTCGCCGGCGAGACGTTCGGCGACGCCGTGACCCGGGCCCGCGCGGAGACGTGGAACCAGCACCCCGACGTCAACACGTGGGGTGCCTACCAGTGCTACGGCGACCCCGACTACCGCCTGGCCCGCGAGGGCATCGAGCTGACGTCCGGCCCGGCGCACCACCTCGCGAGCACCGAGCAGGCCCGCGTCGAGATCGAGAACCTCGGCCAGTCGGTCGACGTCAGCCGCGACACGAACTACGGCCTGCGCCGGCTGCACACCCTCGTGGGCCAGCTCGACGCGTCCGACCTGGCCGACGGCGCGCTGCAGGTGCTCATCGCCCGCACGTACAACAAGTTCGGCAACTTCGACCTCGCCCGCGACTACTTCCGCCGCACGCTCGCCTCCGGCGGGACGGCGCTCACGGTCCGCGACTTCGAGGTGTGGATCGACCAGACCGTGCGGACCGCCGCGACCGACGCCGTGCACGGCTCGGGCGCCCCCGGCGGCTCGGGGATCGCGCTGCTCGGCGCCGACGCGGTGGAGACCGCGGCCGCGACGATCGAGTCCTCGATCGCGACGCTGCGCCACCTCATCGACGACCCCGGCTCGGTCGTGCTCGGCAGCGGCCCGGGGCCCTCGGTGCTCGCGGCCGCGGACGCCGTGCCCGCCCCGAGCATCGACCGGCTGTGGCGTGTCGCCAGCGCCTACAAGCGGCTCGCGCTCGTCACGTGCCCGGCCCGGTCCGCCGCGGCGGCCGCCGCGGCTCCCGACGACTGGACGCGCGCGACGGCGGCACTCGTCGACGCCGCGGACTGGTACCGGCGGGCCCACGAGGCCGCCGGCCCGCACGACCGGCGCACCAACGGGGCCCTCGCCAACTGGCTCGCGGCCGAGCTGGCCCTGACGTGGCGCCCGGTGGCCGACCGCCCGGGCGTCGAGCCCGACACCGCGCGGCGGCTGCTCCACGACGCCCTCGAGGAGGCCGACGAGGAGGCGCGCCACTCGCCCTCGTTCTGGACCGTCGCGGTGGTCGGCGACCTCGTCGCCCTCGCGGCGCTGTGGGCACCGGAGCCGACACGCGCCAAGGCGGCGAAGGCCGTCGACCGCTACGAGCGGGCGGCCCTCATCGGCAGCGAGGAGCAGCTGCGCCAGGTGCGCGACCAGGTCGACTGGCTCGCCGACATGGCCAACTCCGACCACCCGCCGCAGGCGGCGTTCCTCCGGACGCTCCAGGAGGGCCTCGACGCCATCACGTGAGCCGCGCCGGCGTCAGGCGTCGGGGTCGTCCTCGGCGAGGAACTCGGCGGTGAGGTCGGCGAGCTCGCGCGCCGACTCGGTGTTGAGCATCGCCCCGGCCCCGTCGACGACGTGCAGGCGCGCACCGGGCACCTCGGCCGCGAGGCGGCGTCCGGCCTCGACCCCGGCGCGGTCGCGCGACCCCGCGACGACGAGCGTCGGGGCCTCGACGCGTCGCAGCGCGTCGGTGCCGTCGAAGTCGCGCAGCGCGTCGAGGACGGCGAGCATCCGCGGGCGCGACACCCCGGCGTCGACGAGCCTCGACTCGGGCACGAGCCGCATCGCGAGCTTCTGCATCCGCAGCGCCCCCTTCGACGGGCGCACGAGCGCGCCGGCCACGACGAGGCGCCCGACGAGCTCGGGCCGCTGCACCGCGAGGCGCAGCGCGACGCTCGCCCCGACCGACACCCCGAGGAGGTCGGCCTTGCGCACGCCCTGCAGCTCGAGCCCGTCGGCGACGCCCGACGCGGCGGCGTCGAGGTCGAACCCGACGGGGTCCTTGGGGCGCAGGCCGCGCATCCACGGGGCCGTCATCGGGCGACCGGCGCCGAAGGCCGACACGAAGTCCTGCCAGGCGATGGGCGACTGCCCGACGCCGTGGAGCAGGACGAGCGGGCGCGGCTGACCGGGCTGGTTCATGACCAGTCGAGGACGACCTTGCCGCACTGGCCCGAGCGCGCGGTGTCGAAGGCCTCCTCCCAGCGCTCGGCCGGGAACCGGTGCGTGATGACCTGCGTGACGGCCGACCGGAAGCGCTCGGACGTCGCGATCATCTGCGACATGGCGTACCACGTGTCGTACATCTCGCGGCCGTAGATGCCCTTGAGCGTCAGCATGTGGGTGATGACCTTGCCCCAGTCGAGCTCGTAGCTCTGGTGCGGCAGGCCGAGCAGCGCGATGCGCCCGCCGTGGTTCATGTTGGCGATCATGTCGGTGACGGCCGGGGCGGCCCCCGACATCTCGAGACCGATGTCGAAGCCCTCCTTCATGCCGAGGTGGTGCTGGGCGTCGGCGAGCGACTCGCGGGTGACGTTGATCGTCAGGTCGGCGCCGGCGTGCTCGGCGAGGGAGAGGCGGTAGTCGCTCGCGTCGGACACGACCACGTAGCGGGCACCGGCGTGGCGTGCGATGGCCGCGGCCATGACGCCGATGGGTCCCGCGCCGGTGATGACGACGTCCTCGCCGACCATCGGCCACTGCAGCGCCGTGTGCGTGGCGTTGCCGAGCGGGTCGAAGACGGCGCCGAGGTCGGGGTCGAGGTCGGCGGGCTGCACCCAGACGTTGCTCGCCGGCAGCACGACGTAGTCGGCGAAGGCGCCGTCGCGGTTGACGCCGATGCCCTGGGTGCGGATGCAGAGGTGGCGGCGGCCCGCGCGGCAGTTGCGGCAGACGCCGCAGACGACGTGGCCCTCGCCGGACGCGCGGTCACCGACGGACACGCTCGTGACGTCCTCGCCGACCTCGACGACCTCGCCGTAGAACTCGTGGCCGATGACGAGCGGCGGCTTGACGGTGGACTCGGCCCAGTCGTCCCAGCCCGCGAGGTGCAGGTCGGTGCCGCAGATGCCCGCCCGGAGCACGCGGATCTTGACGTCGGTGGGGCCGCAGTCGGGCTCGGGGCGGTCGACGAGCTCGAGACCGGGGCCGGCGGACAGCTTCGTGAGGGCACGCACGGAGGGCAGTCTGCCACCCGACGCCGGACGCGGGATGATGAGGGCGTGCCGACGACCCAGTCCCCGACGCCGCGCGTCGCCGAGGTCCTCGCCCGGCTGCGCGCCGTGGGTGAGCGCATGACACCCGCCCGGCGGGCCGTGATCTCCGTCGTCGACGCGGCCGACGCGTCGGGCGAGCACCTGACCGCCGAGCAGATCGGAGCGCGCGTCGGCGACCTCGAGCCGGCCGTGCACCGGGCCACGCTCTACCGGACGCTCACCTCGCTCACCGAGCTCGGCGCCCTCTCGCACGTGCACCTCGGCGGGTCCGCGACGGTCTACCACCTCGGCGGTGGGCCCGAGGAGGAGGGACCGCACGACCACGCGCACGTCCAGTGCCACGCGTGCGGACGCGTCCTCGACGTCCCGCCCGACGTCCTCGACGACGTCGCGGCGCGCCTCGAGGCCGACCTCGGCTTCGTCCTCGACACCGGCCACGCGGCCCTGCTCGGCACCTGCCGCGACTGCGCCGCCGATTGAGCCGATTCGCCGACACCGGTCACGTCGGCGCGCCACCATGGAAAGGGTGGCGAGTTCCGGGCAGCGGGTGCGGAGGCGATGATGACGACCCACGACACGACATTCGGCGCGGACGTCCGGTCCGACGACGGGCGCACCTTCGTCGCGGCGACCGAGCGGCTCAGTCCCGGTGACCTCGCCGTCATCGAGTCCGACCACGAGGCGCTGCTGGCGCAGGTGCGGTCCCGGTCCGGCAGCCCGGCCATGGCCGCGGGGGTCGTGCTCGGCCACCTCAAGGACGGCCGGCTCGTGCGCCCGCAGGGCCGCGACCTGCTCGAGCAGGCGACGATCCGGCCCGCGAACCGCGAGGAGGCCGAGCAGCTGCAGGCGGCGACCCGGGCCACGATGGAGGTCGGCACGTGGCAGCTCGGTGGCGCCGAGGCGACGCTGCGCCTGCGGCCTGCGGGGTTCGCGCGGCACACCTTCGTCTGCGGGCAGAGCGGCTCGGGCAAGACGTACGCGCTCGGCGTCGTCCTCGAGCAGCTCATCCTCCAGACGCGGCTGCGGCTGTTCGTCATCGACCCGAACGCCGACTTCATCCACCTCGGCACGACCCGCGACGACGCCCCGGTG
The DNA here is from genome assembly GCF_001956915.1 of Intrasporangium flavum. GTDB lineage: Bacteria > Actinomycetota > Actinomycetes > Actinomycetales > Dermatophilaceae > Monashia > Monashia flava. Next base: position 87,674 of record NZ_MLJO01000017.1, read on the forward strand.
GACGCCGGCGCGCGGCTCCGCGCGGCCGGCGACCTCGACGTGCAGCGGGCCGACGCCGATGGCTCGGATGCCCTGCGCGTGCGCTTCGGGCACCTGTCGCTCGCGGCCCAGGCGTCGGTGATGCAGCTCAACCCGGTGACCGACCGAGGCGAGTTCAACGAGTGGCTGCACGTCGACGTCGACGACCCGAGCATCGACCTCGGCGACCTCATGGCGCGGATGGCCAACGGTTCGGCGTCGGAGCGGGCCTTCGCGCAGCGCGTCGAGAACCTCGGCATCGGGGGCTGGCAGGTGTGGCCCATCAACACCCCCGGCGCGGTGCCGATGCACGAGCGGTCCGCGCGCACCACGGTGCTCGACGTCTCCGGCTTCGGCCGCCACGAGGAGCAGCTCGTCGTCGCCCTCGACCTGCTCGACCGGCTCTGGGCCGAGCGCGAGCAGCGCCAGCCCGCGCTCGTCGTCATCGACGAGTCGCACAACATCTGCCCGTCCGACCCCTCGACGCCCCTGCAGCGCGCCGTGACCGACCGGCTCATCCAGATCGCCGCCGAGGGGCGCAAGTACGGCTTGTGGCTGCTGCTGTCGACGCAGCGGCCCTCGAAGGTCCACCCGCAGGTCGTCTCGCAGTGCGACAACCTCATGCTGATGCGGATGAACTCGCCCTCCGACGTCGCCGACCTCTCGCGCCTCTTCGGCTTCGCGCCGGAGGCGATGCTCGACGCGTCGCCGAACTTCTACCAGGGCGAGGCCCTCTTCGCCGGCGCGTTCGTGCCGGTGCCGTCGTTCGGGCGCATGGGCGCCCGGCTGACGATCGAGGGCGGCATCGACGTGCCGGTGCCACTGCCCTGAGCCGGGCGGCCGGGCAGCCGGGCAGCCGGCGTCAGACGGCGCGGACGTCGAGCAGGTAGCCCTGGGCCGGGCCGAGCACCGGCACCGGCAGGCCGACGACGCCGAGCACCGAGCCGGGCACGACGACCCCGTCGGCGGCGAGGGCCGGCTCCCACCACGACGGCGCCCCGTGCTGCACGACCGCGGGCGCTCCCGCCTCCGGACGCACCCGCACGGCGTAGCTGCGCCGCGGGTCGAGACCCGGCAGGGGCAGCGCCCCCGTGGTGGCGTCGCGGCCCGTGACGAGGCGCGCCACGGTGTAGGCGGCGCGGCCACGGTCGGCGTCGACGGTGCCGGTGACGAAAACGGTCCCGTCGGGGCTCTCCGAGCGGACGAGGTCGCCGGAGTGGAGCAGCGGACGCAGCTCGCGGGCCAGGGCGGTCCAGGCGGTGATCCGCTCCAGCTCCTCCTCCGAGCACGAGCTGATGTCCCACTCGAGGCCGGCGTGCCCCTGCAGTGCCATGAGCGTGCGGAACCCGAGGTCGACGGTGCGGTGCGTCGTGTGCGCCGTGGCCGGGCCGACGTGCGTGCCCATGAGCTCGGCGGGCACGAGCAGGCTGGTCCACCGCTGGATGCTCGCCCGCTCGAGGGCGTCGTTGCAGTCGCTGGTCCAGATGCGGTCGGTGTGGTCGAGCACCTCGAGGTCGACGCGCCCGCCACCGCTGCTGCACGACTCGATCTCGAGCCGCGGGTGGCGTGCCCGGAGGTCGTCGAGGAGCCGGTAGAAGGCGAGCGTGTGCGCGTGGACCGCCGGGGCGTCGACGCGGGGCCCGCCGGGACCCTCGACCGTGTGGACGGCCTCGAGGAGGTCGCGGTTGTGGTCCCACTTGATGTAGTCGATGCCGTACTCGGCGACGAGCGCGCTGATCCGCTCGAGCAGCTGCTCGCGGGCGGCGTCGACCGTGAGGTCGAGCAGCTGTTGCCAGCGCCACTCGCGCGGTGCGCCCTCGGCCGGGCCGAGGACCCACTCGGGGTGGGCGCGCACGAGGTCGCTGTCCTCGTTGACCATCTCCGGCTCGAACCACAGGCCGAACTCGAGCCCGAGGCCCTTGACGTGGTCGACGAGGGGTCCCATCCCGTCGGGCCAGACCTCGCGCGACACGACCCAGTCGCCGAGGCCGGCGCGGTCGTGGCGACGCCCGCCGAACCAGCCGTCGTCGAGAACGAACCGCTCGACGCCGACGCGGGCGGCCGTGTCGGCCAACGACCTCAGGTGGTCGAGGTCGGTCTCGAAGTACACGGCCTCCCACGTGTTGAGCACGACGGGACGCGGTCGCGACGGGTGGCCGGCGCGGGCCCGCAGGCTGCGGTGGAGGCGGCGCGAGAGGCCGTCGAGCCCCTCGGTCGAGTGGACGAAGACGACGGTCGGGGCCGCGTACGTCTCGCCCGGCGCGAGGCGCACCTCGCCGGGTGCGAGGAGCTCCCCGCCGCCCAGGACGGCGTGGTGGCGCCCGGCTCCCTCGGGCAGGGACTCGACGAGGTGCTCGTGGTTGCCGCTCCAGGCGGTGTGCACGGCCCAGACCTCGCCCGTGCCCCAGTCGAACCCGCGGGTGCCGGCCATGAGCAGCAGCGTCGCGTCGTGCCCCGTGCGACCGCGCCGGGACGCGCGCAGGTGCGTGCCGTGGTCGAGCCGGCTGCGCTGCGGTGAGCGCTCGCGGCACCAGCGCCCGGTGAGGTCGAGCACCTCGTCGGCGCGCAGCGGCAGGGGCAGGATCGCGCGCAGCGCCGACACGTCGAGCGGGGCCTCGGCGTCGGAGGTGTTCGTCACCGACGCGTCGACGCGGAGGACGCCGTGCGCGTCGAGCGCGTGGCGCAGCTCGAGGCGGATGCCGTCAGGAGAGGTCGCGCGCGTCACGGCCGTCGTGCCCTCGGCGGTGCACGTGACGTCCGACCAGCGCACCGCGCCGGCCGCGCCGCCACGGTGCCCGGCCCACCCGGGGGTCCCCGACCAGCCGTCGGCCTCGCCCGGCAGGACGGTGAGCGGCCACGGCTCGTCGAGCGCGCTCGGCGGGACCGGGGCGACCGTCAGGGCGGACAGGGCCGCGTAGCTGCCGGCGCCACCCTCGAGGACGGGACCCCAGTGGAGCACCTCCGGCAGGCCCCCGGCGCGCGGCTCGAGCGCCAGGGCGGTGCCGGCGGACTCGACGACGACCGGGGAGGAAGTGGGCTGGGACGGGTGGGTCGGGTCGTTCACGTCATCCCTTCGTCGCGCCGAGCGTCAGGCCCGCCACGAAGTGTCGTTGGAGCACGAAGAAGATCACCAGCGTAGGCACCGCGATGATGATCGACCCGGCCGCCACGAGGTTGTTGTCGGTGAAGAACTGGCCCTGCAGGTTGTTGAGCGAGCTCGTCACCGGGTACTTGTCGCCCTGCTGGAGCAGCACGGTGGCCCAGAAGAACTCGTTGTAGATCCACGTCGTCTGCAGCACCGCGAGGGCGGCCAGGGCCGGCCGGCACAGCGGCAGGGTGATCTGGAAGAACTGGCGGGTCACGCTCGCGCCGTCGATGACGGCCGACTCGTAGAGCTCCCGGGGGAGTGCCTTCATGTAGTTGCTGAGCACGAAGGCGCAGAAGCCGGTCTGGAAGGCGACGTTGACGAGGATGAGCCCCTGGAAGCTGTTGAGCAGGGTGCCCGACTCGCTGAACCAGAACGGCACCTCGATGGCGCGGAACATCCGGTACACCGGGATGAGCAGCGCCTGCGGCGGCAGGAGGTTGGCCGCCATGAAGAAGCCGAGCAGGGCGAAGTTGACCTTCCACGAGAAGCGCGCGACGACGAAGGCGACGCACGCCGACAGGAACAGCGTCAGGAGCACGGCGGGGACCGTGATGATGAACGAGTTCCAGAAGTGGAGCGCGAAGTCGCCTCTCTCCCAAGCGTTCTTGTAGTTGTCGAGGGTGAAGCCACCCCACGACACGTAGCCGTTGCGCGCCGTGTACGCGTAGTCGCGGAAGGAGTTGACGAGCGCGAGCAGCAGCGGGAAGAGCCAGATGAGCGAGACGACGGTCAGCACGAGCGGCAGGAACCAGCGGCGTCCTGACGTCGGGCCGCCCTCGCGCGGCTGGACCCGCGACCGGGTGCGCTCCTGGACGGTGTCTGCGGCGTCGGCGGTGACGGACATGTCAGTCCTCCTTCATGGCGATGCGCAGGTAGACGAAGACGAGCACGCTCGAGATGGCGAGCATGATCGTGGCGAGCGCCGACCCGAAGCCGATGCGGCTCGCCTCGCCGACGACGTTCTGGGTGACGAGCGTCGAGATCATCTCCAGGCCGTTGCGCCCCTTGTTGATGATCCAGACCAGGTCGAAGGCGCGCAGCGACTCGATGAACGTGACGATGAGGACGATGATGTTGATCGGCCGCATCACCGGGAAGACGACGCGGAAGAACGTCGTCGTCTCGCTCGCGCCGTCGATCTTGGCGGCCTCGCGCAGCGACGGGTCGACGCCCTTGAGGCCGGCCAGGTAGAGCAGCATGATGTAGCCCGAGTGGCGCCACGTCGCCGCAACGAGGGCGGCCCAGAGGTTGACGCTGGAGTCGCCGTACCAGTCGGTCTTGGTGTGCAGGACCGCGTTGAGCAGGCCCTGGTCACGGGAGTAGATGAGCTGCCAGATGAAGCCGATGAGCGCCAGCGACAGCACGACCGGCAGGTAGATGCTCGTCTGGTAGAACCGCGTGCCTGCCGCGCCGCGGTCGACGAGGACCGCGAAGAGCATGCCGAGCGGCGTCGCGACGAGGAACATCACGGCCAACCAGATGAGGTTGTGCTGGATCGCCGGCCAGAACGGCGGGTAGATCGACGTGACGTCGCGGTAGTTCTGGAGCCCGACCGACTTGATGCCGGAGAGCGGCCCGATCCCGTCCCAGTTGGTGAACGAGAGCAGGACCGAGCCGATCGCCGGGATCCAGACGAGCCAGAGGACCAGGAGGGTCGGCACCGCCACCATGAGCGCGATGACCACACGGTCACGCGCCGACAGCTGGTCGATGCCCTTGTACCTGCGTGTGCTCGCCATGGTGAGTCGCCTCCTGTCAGGACCCGAAGATGCTCTTCTTCTGGGCCTGGATGCTCGAGCAGAGGCCGTCGATGTCCTTCGGGTTCTTCAGGAAGGTCTGCAGGGCGGGGATCATGACCGTCGAGGCGAAGTCCGGGCGGGTGTCGCGGTCCATGAACTGCGCGATGGACTTGGCCGACTGCACGTACTCCTTCGACTTCTTCTGCAGCGCCGTGTAGCCGCTCGTGTCGGCCTTGTCGTTCGTCGCGATGACGCTCGGGTCGGCCTTGAGCGCCAGCAGCTGGGCCTCGGGCTGCGAGATGTACTGGAGCAGCTTCTTGGCCGCGCCCTCGTTCTTGGGGCGGGCGCTCATCATGTAGCCGTCGATCGGCGCCTCGATGGCGTCGGTGCCGATGGTCGAGTCGACCTCGGGGAAGGTGAAGAAGTCGAGGTCGTCCTGCTCCGCACCCTTGCCGAACTGCTGGGCCAGGAACGAGCCGAGCACGTACATGCCGGACTTCTTCTGCTGGAGCGACTGCGCCGCCTCCTGCCACGTGCGGCCGAGGGCGTCGGGCTGGTGCAGCGGGAGCAGGCCGGCCCAGGTGTCGAAGACCTTCTTGACCTTGGGGTTGGTCCAGTCCTCCTTGCCGGCCATGAGGCTGACGTGGAAGTCGTAGCCGTTGACGCGCAGGTTGAGCTGGTCGAAGGTGCCCATGGCGGGCCAGCCGTCCTTGTCGCCGAAGGCGATCGGGGCGAGGCCGTCCTTCTGCATCTGGGCGCCGAGGGTCTTGAGGTCATCGAGGGTCTTGGGCACCTCGTAGCCCTTCGCCTGCCAGAGGCTCTTGCGGTAGAAGACGGCCCACGGGTAGTTGGTCATCGGCACGAAGTACTGCTTGCCGTCGGCGCCCGTCGAGGCCTTCTTCAGGGCGTCGCCCATGCCGGTGATGCCGGACCAGACGTCGGAGATGTCGCCGGCGAGGCCCTTCTCGGCGAAGAACTGCATGCGGTAGCCGGCGAACCACGTGAAGACGTCGTCGGGCGAGCCCTGCAGGTAGTTGTTGATGTTCTCCTGGAAGGAGTTGTGGTCGACGGTGTTGATCTTGACCGTCGTACCGGCGTTGGCCTTCTGGAAGGCGTCCATGTAGGACTGCACGGCGGCCTTCGGCACGGCGTCGGACTGGTTGGAGCCGACGGTGACGGTGCCGGTCACGGCCCCGGTGGGCACGCCGCTGCTGCCCGAGTTGCTGCCGCAGGCCGCGAGGCCGCCGGCACCGAGCAGGGCGCCGACGCCGACGGCGCCGCGCAGCAGGGTCCTGCGGTCGATGCCGCGAACGGAGGGGGGAACCATGCGAGCGAGGTACTCGGCCTCGGTGCTCGGGCGGGTCATTGCGGTCTCCTTTGACGCTTGCCTGGTGTGGTGCGGACGGCTTCAGAACGAACACTGACGATCAGAACCGGCCAACAACAAACATGAGAATCCCGAGCGCTGACACTTCTGTCAAGAGGACCGGACATAAAGATTCGGCCGAGAACCTTGGACAGGCCATGCTCGGACCACGCTGGGACGGTGCGTGTTCCGGGCGGTGCGGCACCGCCCGAAGCCGCGCTCGAGGAACGGCGACTGTCGTGGCGACCGGACAACCCGAGCGAGCGGACGTGTTTGAAAATGTTGACATCGCTCACGTCACCGGCCACGCTGGGCGACATGCGATCCTGGCCGACGAAGACCCTCGCCCTCGGCGGTGACTACAACCCCGAGCAGTGGCCCCGTGCCGTCTGGGACGAGGACGTCGCGCTCATGCAGCGGGCCGGCGTCTCGTTCGTCAGCCTCGGCATCTTCTCGTGGTCCTGGCTCGAGCCGGCCAAGGGCGAGTACGAGTTCGAGTGGCTCGACACGGTCATGGACAAGCTCCACGCGGGCGGCATCGCCGTCGACCTCGCGACCGCCACCGCGACCCCGCCGCCGTGGCTCTCGGCCGCGCACCCGGAGATCCTGCCGGTCGACGTCGACGGCCACACGCTGTGGCCGGGCAGCCGGCAGGCGTGGTGCCCCACCTCACCCGTCTTCCGCGAGTACGCCCTCGCCCTGACGCGGCAGCTGGCCATGCGCTACCACGAGCACCCGGCCCTGGCGATGTGGCACGTGTCCAACGAGTACGCCTGCCACAACCTGCCCTGCTACTGCGACGAGTGCGCGCGCCACTTCCGCTCGTGGCTGCAGCGTCGGTACGCGACGCTCGAGCGCCTCAACGACGCGTGGGGCACCGCCTTCTGGAGCCAGCGGTACACCGCGTGGGAGCAGGTGCTGCCGCCGCGTCGCTCGACGACGTTCAACAACCCGACCCACGTGCTGGACTACAAGCGCTTCTCCTCCGACGCGCTGCTCGACTTCATGCGCGCCGAGCGCGCCGTCCTCGACGAGTGCTCCCCCGGCGTCCTCGTCACGACGAACTTCATGACCCTGGCCCACTTCCGCCACCTCGACTACGCGCAGTGGACCGACACCGTCGACGTCGTCAGCACCGACCACTACATCGTCGACGCCCTGGCCCACCCGCGCGCCGAGCTGGCCTACAGCGGCGACCTCACCCGCGGCCTCGCCGGCGGGGCGCCGTGGATGCTCATGGAGCACTCGACGAGCGCCGTCAACTGGCAGCCGGTCAACCACGCCAAGGCCCCCGGCCAGACGATCCGCGACGCGCTCGCCCACGTCGCGCGCGGCGCCGACACCATCGGCTGGTTCCAGTGGCGCCAGTCGCGCGCCGGCGCCGAGAAGTTCCACAGCGCCGTCGTGCCGCACGCCGGGCCCGACAGCGCCCGGTTCCGCGAGGTCGAGGAGCTCGGCCGCATCGCCGGCCGGCTCGGCGAGCTCGTCGGCAGCCGCGTCGAGTCGCGGGTCGCGATCCTGCACGACTACCAGGCGATCTGGGCCTCCGAGGGTCCGTGCCTGCCCTCCTCCGACCTCGACGCGCTCGAGGCCGCCTACGCCGTGCACCGCGTGCTGCACGACCGGGGCGTCACCGCCGACGTCGTGCACCCCGACACCGACCTCGGGCGCTACGACGTCGTCGTCGTGCCGCAGCTCTACGCCGTGACCGACACGGCGGCCGCCGCGGTCTCCGCCGCGGCCGAGCGTGGCGCCCAGGTCGTCGTCACCTACTTCTCCGGCATCAGCGACGAGGACGACCACGTCCGCCTCGGCGGCTACCCCGGCGCCTTCCGCGACCTGCTCGGCGTCCGCGTCGAGGAGTTCTTCCCCCTCGACGGCGACGAGACGGTCGCGCTGTCGCAGGGCGAGGGCACGTGGTGGAGCGAGGACCTCACCGCGCTGCCGGGCACCGAGGTGCTCTCGACGTACACGGCCGGACCGCTGTCGGGCCGTCCAGCCGTGACGCGTCGCGACACCGGCGGCGGCGCCGCCTGGTACCTCAGCACGCTGCCCGACGACGCGACGCTCGGCGCCCTCCTCGACGACGTGCTCGGCGCCGCGGGGGTCGGGCCCTCGCTCGCCGGGCTCCCCTCCGGGGTCGAGGCCACGCGTCGCGTCGGGGACGACGGCTCGTGGTTGTTCCTGCTCAACCACACCGGTGCCGCGCACGAGGTCGCCGCGACGGGGTACGACCTCGTCACCGACCGACGCGTCGACGGTGTCGTCGCGCTTTCCGCCGGAGCGGTCGCCGTCGTACGAGAGGATTGAGCGTGCTCGCCAGCCAACGCCGAACCGTCATCCTCGACCTCGTCGAGGGCGAGGGCGCCGTCCGCGTGTCCGACCTCGTCGAGCGGCTCGGCGTGTCCGACATGACGATCCGCCGCGACATCGAGCGGCTCGCCGGCGACGGCCTGCTCGAGCGCGTCCACGGCGGGGCCCTCGCCATCGGCGGCACGCGCTCGAGCGAGGAGCCGGGCTTCTCGGCCAAGTCGCACCTGCAGCTGGCGCAGAAGCAGGCGCTCGGCCAGCACGCCGCCCGCCTCGTCGGGCCGGGCATGGCCGTCGGCATCTCCGCGGGCACGACCACCTACGAGCTGGCCCGCGCCGTCAAGGACGTGCCGCAGCTGACCGTCGTCACCAACTCCGTGCCGGTGGCGCAGCTGCTCCACGAGTCCGGCGCCCCGGGGCAGACCGTCGTGCTCACCGGCGGCATCCGCACGCCGTCGGACGCCCTCGTCGGGCCGGTCGCCGTGTCCGCGCTGCGGTCGCTGCACTACGACGTCCTCTTCCTCGGCGCGCACGGCGTCGACGACCGCGCCGGCCTCACGACGCCCAACCTCGTCGAGTCCGAGACCAACCGGGCCCTCATCGCCTCCGCCCGCACCGTCTGCGTCCTCGCCGACGCCTCGAAGTGGGGCACTGTCGGGCTCAGCACCTTCGCCGACCTGCAGGACGTCGACGTCTTCGTCACCGACGCCGGCCTCGGCGAGCGCGCCCGCACCGCCCTCGGAGACGCCGTGGGCTCCCTCGAGATCGTGGAAGCCACCTCATGAGCCACCGCTTCACCACCCGCACCCTGGCCGACGGCCGGGAGATCATCTACGTCGACGAGCCGGGCACGCCGGAGCGCACCGCGCCCGACCTGCGTCCGGTCGAGCCGCGCGTCCAGTCCGGCGAGGTGCGCTACGACGCCCTCGTCGACGACTGGGTGGCCGTGGCCGCGCACCGGCAGAACCGCACGTTCATGCCGCCGAAGGACGAGTGCCCCCTCTGCCCCGCCTGCCGTGGCACGGCCCCCTCGGAGATCCCCGAGTCCGAGTACCAGGTCGTCGTCTTCGAGAACCGCTTCCCGTCCTACGCCGTCGAGGCCGCCGGCTGTGAGTCCTCCACCGCCGCAGGGCTGCTCGACACGCGTCCGGCCGTCGGGCGGTGCGAGGTCGTGTGCTTCACGAGCGACCACGAGAGCTCGTTCAAGGACCTGTCCGTCGACCGCGTCCGCACGGTCGTCGACACGTGGGCGCAGCGCACCGAGGCCCTCGGCGCCCGGCCCGAGGTGCAGCAGGTCTTCGCCTTCGAGAACCGCGGTCGCGAGATCGGGGTGACCCTGCCGCACCCGCACGGGCAGATCTACGCCTACCCGTACGTGCCGGCCCGCACCCGCCAGCTGCTCGACGCCGCCGAGCGCCACCTCGAGCGCACCGGGCGGCTCCTCGGCGCCGACCTGCTCGCGGCCGAGCGCGAGGACGGCTCCCGCGTCGTCATCGAGGGCAGGCACTGGACGGCCTACGTGCCGTTCGCGGCCCGGTGGCCGGTCGAGGTGCACCTTGCGCCGCACCGCGACGTGCCCGACCTCGTCGCCCTCGACGACGACGAGCGAGACGACCTCGCGGCCGTCTACCACGACCTGCTCGGCCGGCTCGACCGCTACTACGTCGCCGAGGACGGCTCGCCGGTGGCGCTGCCGTACATCGCGGCGTGGCAGCAGGCGCCGGCCAAGGTCGGCCGCGACGCCTCGCGCCTGCACCTGCAGCTCATGTCGGTGCTGCGCGGCCCGGGGCGGCTGAAGTACCTCGCCGGGTCCGAGTCGGGCGTGGGCGGCTGGGTCAACGACGTCGCACCCGAGCGGGCCGCGGCACGGCTGCGAGAGGTGGCTCCGTGAGCTCCCGCGAGCCGGCGCAGGTGATCGAGAGCGTCCGGGCGCACTTCGCCGAGCGGTACGGTCGCGAGCCCGAGGGTGTGTGGTCGGCGCCCGGGCGCGTCAACCTCATCGGCGAGCACACCGACTACAACGGCGGGCTCTGCCTGCCCATCGCGCTGCCGCACCGCACGTACGCGGCCGTCGCCACCCGCGACGACGGCGTGCTGCGCGTCTGCTCGCTCCAGAGCGAGGCCCCGGCGGAGGTCGCGCTCGACGACGTGTCCCCCGAGCGTCCCGGGGGCTGGGCGTCCTACGTCGCGGGCGTGCTGTGGGCCCTGCGCCGGGAGGGCCACGACGTGCCCGGGCTCGACGTCGTCATCGACTCGGTCGTGCCGGTCGGCGCGGGCCTGTCGAGCTCGGCGGCCCTCGAGTGCTCGGTCGGCGCTGCCGTCAGCGACCTCGCCGGGCTCGGGCTGCTCGACGGCGCCGACGCGCGGGCCCGCCTCGCCCAGGCGTGCATCCGCGCCGAGAACGAGATCGCCGGGGCACCGACGGGCGGCCTCGACCAGTCGGCCGCGCTGCTCTGCGACGAGGCCACCGCGCTGCTGCTCGACTGCCGGTCCTGGCAGACCGAGCCGGTGCCCTTCGACCTCGCCTCGGCCGGCTACGCCCTGCTCGTCACCGACACCCGCGCGCACCACGAGCTCGTCGACGGCCAGTACGCCGCGCGTCGCGACGCGTGCGAGGAGGCGGCCCGGATCCTCGGCGTCGACACCCTCCGCGAGGTGCCGGCGTCGGGGCTCGATGCAGCGCTCGACCGGCTGCCCACCGACGAGATGCGTCGGCGGGTGCGGCACGTCGTCACCGAGATCGACCGCGTCGAGCGGGCCGTCGCGGCCCTGCGCGCCGGCGACCTCGACGAGGTGGGCCGGCTCTTCGACGCCTCGCACGCCTCGATGCGCGACGACTACGAGATCTCCTGCGACGAGCTCGACCTCGCCACCGACACGGCTCGACGCCTCGGCGCGCTCGGGGCCCGGATGACCGGCGGCGGGTTCGGCGGGTCGTGCATCGCCATCGTGCGCACGGACGCGGTCGACGACATCACGCAGGCCGTCGACGCGGCGTTCGCCGAACGGGGCTTCACCGCACCGTCGTCCTTCGCCGTCACCGCGGGAAGTTCGGCACACCGCGACGCCTGAGCACCTAGGGTGCGTCCATGACCCTCGCGTCGCCGCCGCTGCCCCCGGTCGTACGGCGTGGCTACGGCCTGGGGTCGGTCGCCACCGGCGCGTTCGGCACGGTGCCCGGCCTGCTGCTGCTGCCCTACCTGACCGACCACGTCGGGGTGCCGGCGGCCGCGGCCGGCGTCATCGTCTTCGCCCCCAAGGCGTGGGACGTCGTGCTCAACCCTGTCGCCGGACGCGTCAGCGACCGCTCGCGCCACCCCGACGGACGCCGCCGGCCCTTCCTCATCCGCGCTGGCCTGCTGCTCGCGGCGGCCTTCGTGCTGCTGTTCCTCGGCCCGTCGGCGCCCGTGTGGCTCGGGGCCGCGTGGGTCGCCGTCGCCTACCTGGCCTGCGCGACGGCCTACGCGTTCTTCCAGGTGCCGTACGTCGCGATGCCGGCCGAGCTGACCGACGACTACGACGAGCGGACCCGCCTGATGACGTGGCGGGTCGCCGTGCTCGCGCTCGCCATCCTCGTCAGCGGCGGCGCCTCCCCCGCGATCCGCGACGCGCTCGGCCCGGAGTGGGGGTACCGCGCCGTCGGGTTCTTCGTCGCGCTGCTCATCGCCGGCGGCGCGTACGGCGCCTGGCGCGCGACGCGCTCCGCCCACCTGCACGAGGCGGACGCCCCGACCGCACCGCTCGGCGAGCAGCTGCGGGTCGTGCGCGCCGACCGGACGTTCCGCTCGCTGCTGCTGACGTTCGTGCTCCAGGCCCTGGCCACGGGAGCGATGCTCGCCGGCGTCGACTACGTGGCGCGGTGGGTGCTCGGCACCCCGGTCGCAGCCACGCTGCTCTTCGTCTGCTTCGTCGGGCCGGCGCTCGTCGTCATGCCGCTGTGGCAGCGGGTCGGCACCGCGTACGGCAAGCGGCGCGGCTGGGTCGTCGCCTCGGTGCTCCTCGCCGCTGGCGCGCTGCTGCTCCTCGGGGCCCGGGTGCTGCCCGACGGCGCCGTCTACGCCGCGGTGGCCCTCGTCGGCGTCGGGTACGCCGGCGCGCAGATGTTCCCGCTCGCGATGCTGCCCGACGTCGCGACGCGCACCGGTGAGACCCGTACGCGCGCCGGCCTCTACACCGGCGTGTGGACCGCCGGGGAGACGCTCGGCCTGGCCCTCGGGCCGGGGCTGTACGCGGTGGTGCTGGCCGTCGGCGGGTACCAGTCGTCGGCGGGTTCGACCGTGGCGCAGTCCGACTCGGCCCTCACGGCGATCGTCGTCGGCTTCTCGGTGCTGCCGGCCTCGCTCGTGCTGCTGTCCCTCCTCGCGCTCCGCTCCTTCCCGTCCCACGAAGGGGGCACGCCATGACGATGGACCACGACGAGATCAGGGCGGCACTGGTCGCGATGCGCGGCCGCGACCTGCCCACGCACGGCGGCCGCACGCTCGCCTACGTCTACGACTCCGGTCTCGCCGAGGCCGACGCCATCGGTCGCGAGGCCCTGGCCGAGTTCGCCTCGACGAACGGCCTCGACCCCACGGCGTTCCCGTCGCTGCTCGCCATGGAGAACGACCTCGTGGGCATCGCGGGCGGGCTCGTCGACGCCCCAGAGGGATTCGCGGGCGTCGTCACCTCCGGCGGCACCGAGTCGATCCTCCTGGCCGTCCTCGCGGCCCGCGACGCCCGGCCCGAGGTCACCCACCCGCGGATGGTCCTGCCCGTCACGGCCCACGCGGCGTTCCACAAGGCCGCGCACTGGCTGCGCGTCGAGCCGGTGCTCGTCGACGTCGACCCGGTGACCAAGCGGGCCGACCCCGAGGCGATGGTCTCGGCGATCGATGCCGACACCGTCCTCGTCGTCGCCTCCGCGCCCTCGTACGCGCACGGCGTCATCGACCCCGTGACGCCGATCGCCGCCGCGGCGGCCGCGGCCGGCGCCCGCTGCCACGTCGACGCGTGCATCGGCGGCTGGGTGCTGCCGCACCTGCGCGCCACCGAGCCCGACCAGCCCGCGTGGACCTTCGCCGTCCCCGGCGTCACGAGCATCTCCCTCGACCTGCACAAGTACGCCTACACACCCAAGGGCGTGTCGGTGCTGCTCCACGCGTCGGCCGCGCTGCGGCGCACGCACCTGTTCGCGTCGGCACGGTGGCCCGGGTACACGATGCTCAACACGACGGCGCAGTCGACGAAGTCGGGCGGCCCCGTCGCCGCCGCGTGGGCGGTCGTCCACCACATCGGGGCCGAGCGCTACGGCGAGCTGGCCCGCACCGCCCGACGCGCCACGCTCGAGCTCGCCGCTGCGGCAGCCGGCGCGCCGGGCCTCTCCCTCGCCGCGCCACCCGACTCGACGCTGCTCGCGCTGACCACCGACGACACCTGCGACGTCTTCACGGTCAGCGACGAGATGCTGGCCCGAGGGTGGTTCGTCCAGCCGCAGATGCGGTTCGGTCCGCTCCCCCCGACGCTGCACCTCACGCTGAGCGCGGCGACGGCCGCGTCGACCGACCTGGCTGCGCGCGACCTCGCCGACGCCACGGCCGCGGCGCGCGCGTCGGGGCCGGTCGTCGTCCCGGGCGAGCTGGCGGCGATGGCCTCGACCGTCGACCCCGTCACGCTCGACGAGGCGACCTTCGACGCGCTGCTCGCGGCCGCCGGGCTCGGCGGCGAGGGCGGCACCATCGAGCTGCCCGAGCGGATGGCCCCGGTCAACGCGCTGCTCGACGTCGTGCCACCCGCGCTGCGCGAGGCGCTGCTGCTCGGCGTCGTCGACCGCCTCGCCCGGCCCACAGGACCCACCGCCACCCCCTAGGGTCGCCGGCATGACTCGTACACAGGGGAACAGGGGACGAGCCCTCGGCGTCGTCGGTGCCGTCGGGCTGCTCGCCGGCTGCACGGCCGGACCGGGAGCGGCACCGACGGCCATCGGGCAGCGCACCGCCACGTCGTCGTCGGCCGCGCCGGCGAGGGAGCTGGCGTGCGGGACAGCGCCGAAGGCTCTCGTCGAGCGTGCGGCCACGTCGATCGCTGCCCATCCGGGCACGATCACCGGCACGTCCTACGTCTTCGCCGCGACGACCGACACGGGTGACTGGTACGTGCTCGGCCTCGACCGCACCTACGTCCACGACGACGGCAGCCCCGGCCTCGGGCCCGAGGGCGACCACTCGCGCTCGCTCGCGCTGACCAACGCGGCTCGCAGGACCGACGGCTCGGTGGCGATGATCCCGCTCAGTGTCGCCGTGTCGGACAGGCTGCCGGTGTCGTGGGACCGCGTGTCGTGGTCGGGCGAGACCCTCGCGGCCGGCAAGCGCGCGGCGGCCCGGGCCGTCGAGTGCCTCGACGCACAGGGCTGACTTCTCCAGCGCGCAGTCGCGTGGGGCGCCGTCCCGGGGACGACGGAGGGCGGCCACCCGTATGGGTGACCGCCCTCCCGCGTACGGCGTGGGTCAGGCCGGGATGATGAGGCCGGACGTCGCCTTGGCGCGCTCGAGGCGGGCCGAGACGTCCTCCCAGTTGACGAGGTTCCACCAGGCCTTGACGTAGTCGGCCTTGACGTTCTCGTACTGCAGGTAGAAGGCGTGCTCCCACATGTCGAGCTGCAGCAGCGGGATCTGGCCGACCGGGATGTTGCCCTGCTGGTCGAACAGCTGCATGATGTGCGGCCGCTGCGCGATGGTGTCCCAGGCCCAGATCGACCAGCCGGAGCCCTGGATGGCGTTGGCGTTGGCGTTGAAGTGCGCCTGGAACTTCTCGAAGCCGCCGAAGTACTCGTCGATCGCGGCCTTGACCTCGCCCTCGGGCTGGCCGCCGCCGTCGGGGCTCATGTTCTTCCAGAACACCGAGTGGTTGGTGTGGCCACCGAGGTGGAACGCGAGGTTCTTCTCGACGCCGTTGACCGCTGCGTAGTCACCGGACTCGCGCAGCTCCTCGAGCTTGGCGACCGCGGCGTTCGCGCCGTCGACGTAGGCCTTGTGGTGCTTGCTGTGGTGCAGCTCCATGATGCGAGCGCTGATGTGCGGCTCGAGAGCTGCGTAGTCGTAGTCGAGCTCGGGAAGCGTGTAAGCCACTTGTCGTTCCTTTCTGGAGACCATCCGGCTCCGATCACTCTATGCCGCGCGCTCGAGGCGTCGACAGGGGTGTCCGGAGGGCCGGCTCGCCGGGTTTCGTACCCGTTCGCCCCATCCTTGAACTTCGAGCACACTTGAGGTCAAACGAGACCCGTGCCCCTGCGAACACCGTCGCAGCGGCCGGTACGACGCACCACCCACGGAGTCCGCTCAGTCGAGGCCGAGCAGGTCACGGACGTCGTCGGGGGTGATCGCCCCGGTCATCGACCCACCCTCGTCGACCACGCGGTCGAAGAGGTCGCGCTTGCGCTCCTGCAGCGCCACGACCTTCTCCTCGATGGTGCCGGCCGAGACGAGGCGGTAGACGGTGACGGGCTTGTCCTGGCCGATGCGGTGGGCACGGTCGATGGCCTGGGCCTCGGCGGCGGGGTTCCACCACGGGTCGAGGACGAAGACGTAGTCGGCCTCGGTGAGCGTGAGGCCGAAGCCGCCGGCCTTGAGGCTGATGAGGAACGCGACGGCGTCGCCCTCGCGGAAGCCGCGCACGACGTCCTGGCGGTCGGTGGTCGAGCCGTCGAGGTAGGAGGTGGCGAGGCCCGCCCTGGTCAGCGCGGCCTCGACGAGTCGCAGGAACCCGGTGAACTGGCTGAAGACGAGGGCGCGGTGCCCCTCGGCGGCGAGCTCGCGCAGCTGGTCGACGAGGAACTCCACCTTGGCCGCGGTGGCCCGCCCCGCCTGGGCGGGGTCGACGAGCGAGGGGTCGAGGGCGAGCTGGCGCAGGCGCGTCAGCGAGGCGAGGATCGCCACGCGGTTGGCGTCGGCGTCGCCGAGCAGGCCGAGGATCCGCTGTCGCTCGCGCTGCAGGTGCTGGTCGTAGACGTGCCGGTGCACCGGGTGCGGCTCGAGCGGCACGACCTGGACCTGCTTGGGCGGCAGGTCGAGCGCCACCTGCTCCTTGGTGCGGCGCAGCACGAGCGGCCGGATGCGCCGGCGCAGGAGGTCGAGCAGGTCGGGCCGCTCCCCCGACTCGATGGGCCGCCGGTAGTGCTGGGTGAAGACGTCGGGGCGCGGGTAGAGCCCGGGCGCGGTGAGCGACAGCAGCGACCAGAGGTCCATGAGGGAGTTCTCGAGCGGGGTGCCGGTGACGGCGAGGGTGAACGGCACCCCGAGCCGGCGCACCGCGAGGTGGGTCTTGGCCTGGCGGTTCTTGACGAACTGGGCCTCGTCGAGAACGACTCCGCCCCAAGCGATCCCGTGGAACGCGTCGGAATCGAGGCGCAGCACGGCGTACGACGTGACGACGACCTGGGCCTCGGCGACGGCCTCGGCGAGGGCGGTGCCGCGCTTGCGCTCGGTGGCGGTGACGGCCGTGGCACGCAGGTGCGGCGCGAACGTGTGCAGCTCCTGCAGCCACGTGCCGACGACGCTCGTGGGCGCGACGACGAGCACCGGTCCACGTGCGTCGGGCCGCTCGGGGGTCACGCCACCGAGCTCGCCGCGATCGTGGGCCCGCGCGAGCGCCGCGATGACCTGGAGCGTCTTGCCGAGGCCCATGTCGTCGGCGAGGATGCCGCCGATGTGGGCGTCCCACAGGCGGGTCAGCCAGTGGTAGCCCTCGAGCTGATACGGGCGCAGGGTGGCCCGGAGGTCGGGCGGAACCTCGGCGGCGGGGGCGTCGGCGAGGGGCGCGAGCGCCGCGACGTTGGCCGCCCAGCGGGCGCTCTGCTGCTCGACGACGCCGAGTGCCGCGAGCTCCTCCCAGAGGTCGGCGTGGTGGGCGCTGAGGCGCAGCCCGCCGGTCTCGGGGTCGGCGAGGTCGCGGGCCTCGTCGATGAGGGTGCGCAGGCGGACGAGCTCGGGCCGGTCGAGGCGGAACCACGAGCCGGACTCGAGCAGCATGATGTCATCGCCCGCGGCGAGCGCGGCGAAGAGCGGCTCGAAGGGCACCTCCTCGCCGTCGACCTCGACGGTGACCCGCAGGTCGAACCAGTCGCCCTGCTCGGCGGGCTCGCGCCGCCGCGTGGGGCCGCCGGCCGGCAGCGCGTCAGTGACGACGTCCGTGGCCCCGATGCGCACGACGGGCGGCGCCGTGACCTCCTCGTACGGCGGGAGGTCGCCGTCGACCTCGACGGTGACGTGCTCGTCGGCCTCGAGCGCGGGCAGCTGCTCGGAGACGAACCGGGCTGCGTCGACGCCGCGCAGGTGCAGCCGCGAGCGCAGCCAGGGCAGCTTCTCGGCGAGCCCGCCGACGGCGCCGGGCACGGCGTGCAGCGACGTTGCCGCGAGCGTCGCGACGGTCTCGGCGTCGCGGTCGCGGGTGCGGCGGATGCCGAGGGCGCCGAGCGCACCGTGCGTGCCGTGGGTGGGTCGTTCGCTGATCGGCCGCAGCACGCCGTCGTAGGCGTGCCCGAGCTCGAGGCGCAGCTCGCCCGGCACGTCGTGGACGACCCGGACGTGGACGGTGACCCGCTCGGGGCCGCCCGGCGCGTCCGCGGGGTCGGCGACGGGCAGCGGCACCTCGGAGCGCACCCGCACCCGCTGGCGCAGGCCGGGAACGGTGGACCCGAGGAAGCGGGCCCGCTCGTCGGCCGGGACCCGCAGGCCGGCAACGGCCTGCTCGAGGGCGGCCGGGGTGAGCCCGAGGTCCTGCTCGAGCGGCACGAACGTCAGGGTGCCGTCGTCGGCGGAGACCGCGACGCCGTGGACCGGGTCGCCGAGGAAGAGGACCTCGGGCTCCTCGCCGGCACCTCCGTCAGGCTCGGGCAGACCGACGACCTGCACGTCGACGACGAGGTCGCCGGAGTCGCCGGGGGCCCGGCGCACGTGCAGCTCGAGCGTGGCGGGATCGTCGAGGACGGTGACCGGTCCGGTGACACCCTCGCCCGGCAGGAGCGCGACGCCCGCGTCGCGGGCGCGCGAGAGCAGCGGCCACACGTCGGGGCTCGCGTCGAGGGCGATGGGCGGCGCGGCGGTCAGGTGCGTCGTGCCGCCGGAGCCGTGGCGCGCGGCGTCGTAGAGACGCGTCAGGACCCGCTCGTGCTCGGGCAGCAGGCGGATGCCGGCGCGCCACTGGGGCAGGGCGTCGTGCCAGGTGAGGGTGCGGTGCCACGTGCCGGCGCGGGTCCACCGGGTGGGCCGGACGCCGTAGCCCGGCTCGGGCAGGCCGCCACGGCCGCGCGGGTCGCGGTAGACGACGTCGACGAGCAGGCCCGCGGGCATGAGGTCGCCGCGGGGCTCCGGTGGCGCGTCGGGGCCCGGGGCCGTGTCGGCGCGGGGGCGGACGTGGCCGAGGACGTCGGACCAGTGCACGAGCCGGGGCGCGGTGTCGGGGCGGGGAGCCGCGGCGGTCTCGCCGACGCGCGGCCCCTCTTCCGGCTCTACGACGGCCTCGGGCAGGACGCCGTTGGCGACGTCGCGGGCGGTCATGAGCAGGGCGACGACGTGCTTGCAGTCGGTGGCGACGGGGCAGCTGCAGCGCCCGTTCCACAGGTGCGCGCGGCCCTTCGGGTGCGGGCGGGCCTCGATGATCGTCTGGTAGGTCTCGGTGCCGCTGCCCTCGATGGTGCCGAGGATCATGAGCCCGTCGGGGCGCGTGGCGATGGAGCGGACCCGGCGCTCGGCGGCGTAGGCCTCGCCGCGGCCGAAGGTGCGCGAGCCGACTTGCTGGGCGATGTCGGGATCGGTGACCTGCGCGACCCACGTCGCCCGCCCCACGCTCCACGCCATCCCTCGACTCTAGGTCGCCGCGCCGACACCGGCGGCGGCCGTCCACCGGTCCGGCAGGATGGGCGGATGGCCGACCCACGCTCCCTGACGCTCGCCGACTTCCCCGTGCACCGGCCCGTGACGACGCGGTGGTCGGACAACGACATGTACGGCCACCTCAACAACGCCGTCTACTACGAGCTCTTCGACTCGGCGATCAACGGCTGGCAGGCCGAGCACGTGACGATCGACCCGACGCGCGACCCCACGCAGGGCGTCGTGGCCGAGTCCGGCTGCGCGTTCTACGCCGAGGTGGCCTTCCCGACCCCACTCGTCGTCGGCCTGCGGGTCACCCGCCTCGGCACGAGCAGCGTCACCTACCAGCTCGGGCTCTTCGCCCACGGCGCCGACGCCGCCGACGCCACCGACCAGCCCATCTGCGCGCTCGGGCACTGGGTGCACGTCGAGATCGACGCCAGGACGCGTCGGCCGACGCCGATCCCGGACCACCTGCGCGCCCTCATGGAGACGGCGGTGGCGGGGCCGGACGCATGACCGATCCGCTCGAGGAGACGTGGGAGGCGTGGACCGCGCGCATCGCAGCCGACCTCACGGACCTGGCCGAGGACGACTGGATGACGTTCACGGTCCACGTGCCGTCGCGGGCCGCGGTCGAGCACGCCGACCCGCGGCCCCGACGCGGGTGGCGTCGGGGCGCGGCGTGTCCGGGTGACCGGCCCTCGGTGCCCGACGTCCTCGTCCAGGCGAGCCGCGTCGGTGGCGTGGTCGCGCTCGAGTGCATCGGCGACACCGAGTTCGAGGGCCTGACCGACCTGACCCGCGACCAGCAGACGACCCTCACCGGGCTGGGCTGGGAGCGGGAGGGCCCGGAGCCGGAGTTCGGCCGGACCTTCACCGCCGGCGCCGACGCCGCCCGGTTGGTGCACGCGAGCCTCGCCCTCGTCCTCGGCGCGACCAGCCCGGCCGACGTCGACGTCCGCCGGGCGCCCCGGCCCTCCGGAACCGCCGAAGCCACCCTCGAAGAGTGAGTTCCCGGGGCCCAGCGACCCCTAGCGTGCTGGGATCGGACCGTCCGTTCCTGTCTCTGGAGGCGCCATGGCCGACCGGCCGAACATCCTCGTCATCTGGGGCGACGACATCGGGATCAGCAACCTCAGCTGCTACTCCGACGGCCTCATGGGATACCGCACCCCGAACATCGACCGGATCGCCGACGAGGGCGTCCGGTTCACCGACTACTACGGCGAGCAGTCCTGCACGGCGGGACGGGCGGCGTTCATCACCGGCCAGAACCCCTACCGCACCGGGTTGACGAAGGTGGGCTTCCCGGGCGCCGACATCGGCCTGCGTGCCGAGGACCCGACGATCGCCACGGCCCTGAAGAACCTCGGCTACGCCACCGGCCAGTTCGGCAAGAACCACCTCGGCGACCGCGACGAGTTCCTGCCGACGATGCACGGCTTCGACGAGTTCTTCGGCAACCTCTACCACCTCAACGCCGAGGAGGAGCCGGAGCTGCCGGACTACCCGACGGAGGAGGAGTTCCCGAACTTCCGCCAGAGGTTCGGTCCCCGCGGCGTGCTGCACTGCTGGGCCGACGGCGACGGCAGCCAGCGCGTCGAGGACACCGGCCCGCTCACCAGGGAGCGGATGAAGACCGTCGACGACGAGGTCCTCCCCGAGGCCCTGCGCTTCATGCGGGACGCCCAGGCGGCCGACACCCCGTTCTTCGTGTGGCTCAACACGACGCACATGCACTTCCGCACCCACGCCAAGCACGGCAGCCGGGGACGGGCGGGCCGCTGGCAGTCCGAGTACCACGACGTCATGTGCGACCACGACGACCTCGTCGGCGAGGTCCTCGACTTCCTCGACGAGGCGGGCCTGGCCGAGAACACGTTCGTCATGTACTCCACCGACAACGGCCCGCACATGAACAGCTGGCCCGACGCCGGCATGACCCCGTTCCGCAGCGAGAAGAACTCCAACTGGGAGGGGCCTACCGGGTGCCGGCGATGGTCCGGTGGCCCGGACACGTCGAGCCGGGCACGGTGCTCAACGGCATCGTCAGCCACAGCGACTGGTTCGTCACGCTGCTCGCGGCCGCGGGTGACACCGACGTGGCCGAGCGGCTGCGCGGCGGCACCGACCTCGCCGGCACGTCCTACCGGGTGCACCTCGACGGGCACGACCAGCTCGCCTACATCACGGGCGAGACGGACCGGAGTCCCCGCCAGCACTTCTTCTACGTCTCCGACGACGGCGACCTCACCGCGATGCGCTTCGACAACTGGAAGGTGGTCTTCCTCGAGCAGCGCACCCCCGGCACGCTGGCGATCTGGCAGGACCAGTTCACCGAGCTGCGGTTCCCCAAGCTCTTCAACCTCAAGACGGACCCGTACGAGCGGGCCGACGTCACGTCGAACACCTATTGGGACTGGATCCTCGACCACATCTGGCTCTTCGTGCCGGCCCAGCAGTACGTCGGGCAGATGCTGCAGACGCTGGTCGAGTTCCCGCCTCGCCAGGAGCCAGCGAGCTTCACCATCGACCAGGTCCTCGCCAAGCTGAAGGCCGCCGGTGCGGGCAGCTCCTGACACGGTCGCGCTCCCGGGCGGCACTTTCCTCATGGGCTCGGCGGCCCACTACCCGGAGGAGGCGCCGGTGCACCCGGTGCGGGTGGGCGCGTTCGAGATCTGGGCGACGCCGGTCACCAACGCGCAGTTCGCAGCCTTCGTCGGGGTCACCGGCTACGTCACGGTGGCGGAACGGCCGCTGGACCCCGAGCAGTTCCCGGGCGCCCCGGCGGAGAACCTCGTCCCGGGCTCGATGGTGTTCACCCCGACGTCGGGGCCGGTCGACCTGCGGCACCTGAGCCAGTGGTGGACCTGGGTGCCGGGGGCGTCGTGGCGCGCGCCGTACGGTCCCGGCAGCTCGGTGAAGCGGATCCCGGACCACCCCGTCGTGCACGTGTGCCACGAGGACGCCCGGGCGTACGCCGACTGGGTCGGTGCCGACCTGCCGACCGAGGCCGAGTGGGAGTACGCGGCGCGGGGAGGTCTCGAGGGTGCGACCTTCACCTGGGGCGACGAGGCCCGTCCCGGGGGTCGCATCATGGCGAACACGTGGGACGGCCCCGACTTCCCGTGGCGACACACCCGCGAGAGCGGCTTCCTGCGCACCTCGCCTGTCGGCAGCTTCCCCGCGAACGGCTTCGGCCTGCACGACATGGCCGGCAACGTGTGGGAGTGGACCGACGACTGGTGGACGAGCGCCCACCCGGAGGCGGCCGAGTCGCACTGCTGCGCGCCGGTGGACCCGCGCGGCGGCAGGGTCGAGGGCAGCTACGACCCGAGGCAGCCGCAGTTCCGGATCGGGCGCAAGGTCATCAAGGGCGGTTCGCACCTGTGTGCCGACAGCTACTGCCTGCGCTACCGTCCCGCGGCACGCCGGCCGCAGATGGTCGACACCGGCATGAGCCACGTCGGGTTCCGCTGCGTGCGACGCTCTCCCGTCGACGACAGGACACCCCACGACGCGTGACCCGCCGGGGGAAGGTCAGCGGCCGGCGGACACCCGCCGCGCGGCGCGCTTCATGACGGCGGTGTAGGCCGGACGCGCGAACCGCTTGGCGCGCCAGGCGATCCGGCCGTCGAGGTCGGTGAGCACGACGTCTCGGCGGGCGTCGATCCCACGCACGACGGTCGCGGCCACCTCGTCGGCCGAGCGGCGCGACCGGCTGACCATGGCGCGTCCGGCGTCCTCCATCTCGGCGTCGGCACCCTGGAAGGAGGCGTCGAGGCCGCTGCGGAAGAACGACGGGCACACGACGGTGACGGCGATGCCGTGCGGCGCGAGCTCGTGCGAAAGGGTCTCGCTCACGGCGACGACCCCGGCCTTGACGGCGTTGTAGGCGGACATCCCGGGCGCGTGCACGAGGCCGGCGAGCGAGGCGGTGTTGACGAGGTGACCGCTGCCCTGCTCCTTGAAGAGCGGCGTGAACGTGCGGCAGCCGCGGACGACGCCGAGCAGGTTGATGTCGACGATCCACCGCCACTCGTCCATCGTCGCGACGTCGATGCGTCCGCCGGCGGCGACGCCCGCGTTGTTGACGAGGACGTCGAGGCCGCCCCACGTGTCACGCACGTGGGCGAGCGCGGCGTCCCAGTCGGCGTCCTCGCGCACGTCGAGGCGCCGGTAGCCGACCGACGCGGGCAGCGCGTCGGGACGCTCGGGCGAGAGGTCGGTGGCGAGGACGCGGTCGCCGCGGGCGTCGAGCGCGCGCACGAGCGCGAGCCCGAGGCCGGACGCGCCGCCGGTGACGAGGACGCGTCGGGGCGATCGGGGGGCGCGGCGTCGCAGCGGCACGGCTCGCCTCACGACCCGCGGACGGTGATCGTCACCTTGCCGGTGGCGCGCCGCTCGTCGATCTCGGTCAGGGCCGCGGCGACGTCGTCGAGGGCGTGGCGGCTGCCGATCGGGGGGTCGAGGAGGCCGCGCTCGAGGAGCGGCAGCAGCGCGTCCCACTGGGTGCGGACGAACTCGGGCTGCTTCTGCCAGAAGGCTCCCCAGCCGACGCCGACGACGCTGACGTTGTTGAGGAGCAGCCGGTTGACCTTGACCTCGGGGATCGAGCCCGCCGTGAAGCCGATGACGAGCACGCGGCCCTCCGGGGCGAGCGCGCGGAGGCTGTCGGTGAAGCGGTCGCCGCCCACCGGGTCGACGACGACGTCGACGCCGCGACCCTGGGTCAGCTCGCGGGTGGCCTCGAGGAAGCCGTCGGCGGGCACCACGTGGTGGGCACCTGCGGCCTGGGCGACGGCTGCCTTCTCCTCGCTCGACACCACCGCGATGACCCGTGCGTCCATGGCCCGCGCGAGCTGGATCGCCGCCGTGCCGATGCCGCCGGCGGCACCGTGCACGAGGACGACCTCTCCGCGCTCGAGGCGACCGCGCTGCGTCAGGGCGAAGTGCACGGTGAGGTAGTTCATCGGCAGCGCGGCGCCGGCGACGAACGACACGGCGTCGGGCAGCGGGAAGGTGAGCGCCTCTGGTACGAGGACCTGCTCGGCGAAGGCTCCGAGCACCGGGAAGGCCGCGACGCGGTCCCCGACCGAGTAGGCGCTCCCCTCGGGCACCGCGCTGACCACGCCCGCGCACTCGGCGCCCGGGGTGAAGGGCGGGTCGGGACGCATCTGGTAGAGCCCGCGCGTCAGCAGGACGTCGGGGAAGGCGACGCCCGCCTCGTGCACGTCGACGACGACGTGCCCCGGCGCGACGGTCGGTGCCTCGACGTCGTCGAGGCGGACGGACGACGGGCCGTCCAGGGTGGTCACTCGGGCGGCGCGCATCATCGGGCTCCTGCTGGGTCGGGGGCGGGGTGGCGGACGGAGAAGGGGACGCGGAGCAGGTCGGCGTCGCGAGACGTCGGGCCGACGAGCAGCTCGAACTCGCCCGGCTCGACGACGCGGCGGCCGGACGCGTCGACGACGGTGCACGCCGCGACCGGCACCTGCACGTCGACGACCAGCGACTCCCCCGGCGGGACGGTGACGCGCCGGAACGCCTTGAGCTCCTTGGCAGCCCACGTGACGCTCGTGACGACGTCGGCGACGTAGGCCTGCACCACCTCGTGCGCCGGACGGGTGCCGGTGTTCCTCAGCGTGACGCGCGCCCGGACGGTGCCGCCGGTGTCGAGCTCGGTGGCGTCGAGGGCGAGGTCGGACCAGTCGACGGTCGTGTAGGACAGGCCGTCGCCGAAGACGAACTGCGGCTCCTGGGTCAGGTCGGCGTAGCGGTGGCCGTGCTGGCCGCGCACCTGGTTGTAGTAGGTGGGCTGCTGGCCGACATGGCGCGGGACGGACACCGGGAGGCGCCCCGCGGGGTCGACGTGCCCGAGGACGAGCTCGGCGACGGCGCGGCCGCCGCGCATCCCCGGGCTGAACGCCTCGACGATCGCCGAGGCGCGAAGGGCGCTGGGCGGCAGGACGTTCGGCTTGGAGTGGAGCAGCACGAGGACGAGCCGGACTCCCGTGCCCTCGAGGGCGTCGACGAGGGCGTCGAGCAGGGCGACCTGGCCGCCCTGGAGGTCGAGCGTGGCGGTCGAGCAGCCCTCGCCGGTGAGGGCCACCGTGTCGCCGAGGACGACGACGGCGAGGTCGGCCGCCCGTGCCGCGGCAACGGCCTGCGCCACCTGGTCGGCGTCGACCGGGGCGGGCGAGGACACGGGCGGGCGCGGCTGCCCGTCGGGGAAGGTCGGGCCGTCGGGGTCGGGCAGGAGCTCCTCGATGTCGGCGCCGCGGGCGTGCGTCACGGTCCACGTGTCCGGGACGACGGCCCGGAAGCCGTCGAGGACGGTCTCGACGGTCTCGCGCGGGTGCCCGTCGGGCATCCAGTCGACCTGGCCCGACGCGCCGGCCCAGTCTCCGAGGTTCGCCTGCGGGTCGTGGGCGTTCGGGCCGATGACGGCGACGGTGCGCGGCATCGCGTCAGGGCCGTCCGGCTCGAAGGGCAGCGAGCCGTCGTTGGTGAGCAGGACGAGGGACCGCCGGGCGACCTCGAGGTTGAGGGCGGCGTGCGGGGCGGAGCCGATGACGGCCCGCTGGCGCTCGGCGTCGGGGGCGCGGGGGTCCTCGAAGAGGCCGAGCTCGACCTTGAGGCGCAGGACGCGGCGCACGGCGTCGTCGACGGCCGCCTCGTCGAGCAGGCCTCGGGCGACGGCCTCCTGGGCACTTTCGAAGAACTGGGGGGTCGTCATGACGAGGTCGTTGCCGGCCCCGACCGCGACGGCCGCAGCCTCGACGTCGTCGGCGCAGACCTTCTGCTCCCAGACCATCCGGCCGACGTTGTCCCAGTCGGTGACGAGCGTGCCGGTGAAGCCCCACTCGCCCTTGAGGACGTCGTCGAGCAGCCACCCGTTGGCGGTCACGGGCACGCCGTCGATGGCCTGGTAGCCGAGCATGACGGTGCGGCAGCCCTCGCGGACGGCACGCTCGAACGGCGGCAGGAACCACGAGGCGAGCTTGCGGCGCGACAGGTCGGCCTCGCTCGCGTCGCGTCCGCCCTGGGTCTCGGAGTAGCCGGCGAAGTGCTTGGCGCAGGCGAGCACCGCTGTGGGGTCGGTGAGCCCGTCGCCCTGGTAGCCGCGGACCATCGCCGCGCCGAGCTCGCCGATGAGGTGCGGGTCCTCGCCGAACGTCTCGCCGACCCGGCCCCAGCGCAGGTCGCGGGTGATGCAGAGCACCGGCGAGAAGGTCCAGTGGATGCCGGTGGCCGCCACCTCGACGGCGGTGGCGCGGGCCGCCTGCTCGAGCAGGCCGGGGTCCCACGAGCAGGCCATCGCCAGCTGCGTCGGGAAGATCGTCGCGCCCGGCCAGAACGAGTGACCGTGGATGGCGTCGTCGGCCGTGAGGAGCGGGATCCGCAGCCGGGTGCGGCCGACGAGGTCGATGGCCTCGAGCATCCGCTCGGGCGAGGCGTGCAGGACCGAGCCCGCGAGGCGCGTCAGGACGACGTCCTCGAGGTCGCCCCTCGCGTCGAGCTGGAGCATCTGCCCGACCTTCTCCGGCAGCGTCATGCGTCCGAGGAGGTCCTCGACGCGCTCGTCGACGCCGCAGCTCGGGTCGAGGTAGGGGTGGAGGGGGTCGTCGGCGGCCACGCACCGACGCTAGCCCACCTAGTCTGGAGGCGTGAGCCAGCCATCGGTCGGCCAGTCCGGAGCCCAGACCCTGCATCCCCTGACCCGGCTGCCCGACGGCACGGTCAAGCAGGTCAACCCCCTCACCGGCACCAAGGTGTGGACGCTGCCGGGCCGCGCGGCCCGGCCGATCGGCGTCCCGAACCGGGTACCGCTGCCGATCGACCCGGACGACCACGACCGGCACTGCGCCTTCTGCGCGGGCCGGATGCTCGAGACGACGCCGGAGATCGCCCGGCTCGTGCGCACCGCCGCCGGGTGGACGCAGCTGCGCGGCCTGCTCGCCGAGCAGCTCGACGACTCCGTCGCGGAGTTCCGGCTCATCCCCAACCTCTTCGAGATCCTCAGCTACGACTACTGGCACCTGACCCACGGGTTCGAGCCCACCCCCGAGTCCCAGGCGCACCGCGAGGCCTACCTGGCCACGCCGGCCGGGCGGGCGCACGTCACCGAGCTGGCGCGGATCCGCATGCGCGCCAGAGGCGCCCACGGCGCCGACGCCGAGCCGCTGGCCGAGGACGACCTCGACCGGGAGGCCGTGGGGCTCTTCGCCGGCAACCACCAGGTGGTCGTCGCCCGGCGCCACTACGTCGACGGCGCGACCGACGACACGCAGCTGGCGGCGTCGGGCACGCTGACCCCCGGCGAGCACGAGCAGTACGTGCGCCTCAGCATCGAGGCGGTGCGCGACCTCTACCGCGGCAACCCGTACGCCCGGTACGTGTCGGTGTTCCAGAACTGGCTGGCGGCGTCGGGGGCCTCGTTCGACCACCTGCACAAGCAGGTCGTGGCCATCGACGAGCTGAGCGCCCAGAAGGAGGTCGAGGTGCGGCGGGTGCGCCGCGAGCCCGACCTCTTCCTCCGCTGGGGGGCGCGGTTCGCCGAGGAGCAGGGCCTGGTCGTGGCCCGCACCGAGCACGCCGTCGCCTTCGCCGGTGTCGGGCACCGCTACCCGGCGCTCGTCGTGCACGTCCTCGACGGCGAGCCGTGCCCGTGGGAGCTGTCCGAGCAGCAGGTGCGCGACTTCTCCGACCTCGTCCACGCCTGCCAGGCCGCGACCGGCGTCCACGTGCCCTCGAACGAGGAGTGGCACCACCGGCCCCCGTCGGTCGACGTGCCGATCCCCCTGCGCGCCGTCATCAAGTGGCGCATCTCCACGCTCGCCGGCTTCGAGGGCGGCACGAAGATCTACGTCAACACGATCGATCCGTGGACGCTGCGCGAGCGGACCGTGACGCGGCTGCGCGAGCTCTTCGACGCCGGTGCGGTCTCCGGACGCGTCGAGGTGGCCGGGTGAGCCCCACGGTGGTCGCGATCCACGTCGCCAAGGCCCGACGCCTGCCGACCCGGTCGGTGCAGAGCGTCGAGGCCGAGGCGGGAGCCGGGCTCGTCGGCGACCGCTACCACGGCAGCCGGCACCGGCACGTCACGGTGCAGGCGGTCGAGGCCCTGGAGGCGGCCGCGGCGGACCTCGGGCGACCGGTCGACCCGGGCCTGACGCGGCGCAACGTGACCATCAGCGGCGCCGCGGTGCCCCGACGCCCCGGCGAGCGCATCCGCATCGGCGACGTCGACCTCGAGGTGGTCCGGGTGGCCGCACCGTGCCGGCTCCTCGACGACGAGCTCGGTCCGGGCGCCGCGCGGGCGCTGCACGACCGCTCGGGCACCGTGTTCCGCCTGCTCGGGTCGGGCACGATCAGCGTCGGCGACCCCGTCGACCTCGACCCCGAGCCACGCGCGGTTCGAGGCGACGGCGCGTGACGGGAGGTCGATCCGACCGTGGCGGCGGTTACCGGCCGTCTTCTCGCCTCAGTGCACGCCCATGGAGGCGCCCCACGCCAGGCCGTCCTGAGGCCTGCTGTCGGCACGGCCGTCGTCCTTGACGTGCCCGCAGCGGCGACAGTGGTGACTCACGTACCTGCGGTTCTCCGGGTTGTCGTGGACAGCGAGGTAGGCGTGCAGGTGCAGGCGGCACCGCAGGGGCACCGCATCCGGGTCGGTGCCGACGATGATGCGTCGCAGCTCGACGGCGTGCACCAGCACGCTCCAGGCGTAGCCGGTGGCCCCTTCGGGCTCGGCTGAGAGGTCGGCACGCCACTCGGCCAGGTACCGGCCCCGGCTCGCGCGCGGCAGCAGCGCCGCCGCCGCCCGACACAGCAGGCCGGGGAGCGAGGGCGTGGCCGGCCAGAGCGCCCTCATGAGAACCCCACGCTGCCGGGCGCCGGGCGCAGCACCGAGCGCCGCTTCTCCCGAGCGCGGGCGACCTTCGCCAGCGCGGCCTCGGCGCGCTCGAGACCCTCTTGGGTGAGCCGGTAGTACCGGCGCTGCGGTCGCCCGACTGCGGCGGGATCGACGTCCTCCCAGCCGCTCTCGAGCCAGCCCAGGCCCTCTAACCGCGCCAGGATCGGGAACACGGTGCCGCTGGGCAGCCCGGTGAGCGCCATGACCTCCAGCCCGTACCGCTCGCTCGACGCGTCGCGGACGAAGGTCTGGAGCACCTCGACCGTCGTGACGGTCATCCTCGGTTCGCCACTCATAGCAGAAGTCTACATAGTGTCTGGCGGCGTGACCAGCAGTTCGTGACACCAGGACAGCAATCTCAGCGGGAGAACTCCATCGCCTCCGCGACGTCACCACGGAGCAGGTCGCGCCGGTCGAGCAGGTAGTTCTGGCGCATCAGCCACGGAGCCCGGTCACCTTGTCGGGGAAGGAGACTCGCGGCGCGGGTCACGTAGCCCGACGACAGCGGCAGCAACGGGCTGCCGGTCATGCCGTCGGGCGGTCGCGGCACCGCAGTGCGCCAGCCGTGGGCGTCCATGTGGTCGACGAGCCGGCACACGTACCGCGACGCCAGGTCGGCCCGCAGCGTCCACGACGCGTTGACGTACCCGACGCACACGGCGAGGTTCGGCACGTCGCCGAACATCAGGCCCCGGTACACGACGAGGTCGCGGGTGGACCGCGTCTCGCCGTCGACGTCGAACGCGATGCCCCCGGCGATCTCGAGCCTCAGCCCGGTCGCCGTGACGACGACGTCGGCGGGCAGCTCGCGCCCGGAGGCGAGCCGGACCCCCTGGGCGGTCATCGTGTCGATGGTGTCGGTGACCACGTGCGCCCGGCCCTCGCGCAGCACCCGGAAGAGGTCGCCGTCGGGCACGATGCAGAGGCGCTGGTCCCACGGGTCGTAGGACGCCGTGAAGTGCTCGGCCATCTCCTTCGACCCCAGCGCCCGCGCCGCACCGCGGGCGAGCAGCCCCCGGGCGAGCGCCGGACGTCGCCGGCTCAGCTGGTAGAACGCCATCGTCGTCAGCACGTTCTTGTACCGCACGACGTCGTCGCCGACGCGGCCCGGCACGACCCGGCGCACCGCGTCGCGCACGCGGTCGCGGCGTGGCAGCGCCGTGACCCACGAGGGCGTGCGCTGCAGCATCGTCACGTCGGCGCCGCGGTCGGCGAGCGCCGGCACGAGCGTGACCGCGGTGGCCCCCGACCCGATGACGACCACCCGCCGGCCCGCGACGTCGAGGTCGTCGGGCCAGAACTGGGGGTGCACGACGCGGCCGGCGAAGTCCGCGCGACCCGGGATCTCGGGGTCGTGGCCGCGGTCGTAGTCGTAGTAGCCGCAGCAGAGGTAGAGGAAGCCGCACGTGAGGGTCTCGTGCACGCCACCCGGCCGTTCCACCGTGACCGTCCACCGGGCGTCGGGCGTCGACCACGAGGCCGCTACGACCCGGTGCCGGTAGCGGATCCGTTCCTCGATGCCGTGCTCGGCGGCGGTCTCGCGCAGGTAGCGCAGGATCTTCCCGCCGTCGGCGATGGCGTCGTCGTCGCGCCAGGGCGCCCACGGGAACCCGAGCGTCAGCATGTCGGAGTCCGAGCGCACGCCCGGGTAGCGGAACAGGTCCCACGTACCGCCGCTCGCGTCACGAGCCTCGAGCACGGCCCAGGACCGGCCGGGCAGCATCGTGCTGATCCGGTACGCGGCACCGATCCCGGACAGGCCCGCGCCGACGACGAGGACGTCGAGGTGCTCGAGGGTCCGGTCTCCGTCCGTGGTGCTCACCCCGCCATTGTGACGTGTGCCGCGCCCATGGCTACCGCACGGTAACCGCGGCTACCCTCGAGCGGGTGAGCCCGTACCCCCACCTGCTCGAACCCCTCGACCTCGGCTTCACGACGCTGCGCAACCGCGTCGTCATGGGCTCGATGCACACGGGCCTCGAGGACCGCGCGAGCGACCTCGACCGGCTCGCGACGTACTACGCCGAGCGGGCCCGCGGCGGGGCCGGGCTCATCGTCACCGGCGGGTTCGCGCCGAACCTCGAAGGCACCCTCTACCCCGGTGGCTCGGCCCTGCTCACCTCCAGACAGGCCCGCAGGCACCGTCGCATCACCGACGCCGTGCACCGCGAGGGCGGGAAGATCGCGCTGCAGATCCTGCACGCCGGGCGCTACGCCTACCACCCGGCGTCGGTCGCCCCGAGCCGTCTCAAGTCCCCCATCACCCCGTTCACGCCGCGCGCCCTGTCGACCCGCGGCGTCGAGCGCACCGTGCGCGCCTACGCCCGCTGCGCCCGCCTGGCGCGCGAGGCCGGCTACGACGGCGTCGAGATCATGGCCTCCGAGGGCTACCTGCTCAACCAGTTCCTCGCGCCGCGGACCAACCAGCGCACCGACCGCTACGGCGGCTCCCCCGAGAACCGGCGCCGCCTGCCCGTCGAGGTCGTCCGCGCCGTCCGGGAGGCCGCCGGCGAGGACTTCGTCGTCGTCTACCGCCTCTCGATGCTCGACCTCGTGCCCGACGGCCAGTCGTGGGACGAGGTCGTGGCCCTCGCCCGCGAGGTCGAGGCCGCCGGCGCGACGATCATCAACACCGGCATCGGATGGCACGAGGCCCGCGTGCCGACCATCGTCACCTCCGTGCCGCGCGGCGCCTTCACCCGAGTCACGGCGAAGCTCCGGCCCGAGGTCTCCGTGCCCGTCGTCGCCTCCAACCGCATCACGATGCCCGACCTCGCCGAGCAGACCATCGCCGACGGCAGCGCCGACCTCGTGTCGATGGCCCGCCCCTTCCTCGCCGACCCCGACTGGGTCCGCAAGGCCGAGCAGGACCGCGCCGACGAGATCAACACGTGCATCGCCTGCAACCAGGCCTGCCTCGACCACACCTTCGCCAAGAAGACGGCCACCTGCCTCGTCAACCCGCGCGCGGCCCACGAGACCGTCCTCGTCCTCGCCCCGACGCGTCGGGCCAGGTCGGTCGCGGTCGTCGGCGCCGGCCCCGCGGGCCTCGCCGCGGCCACGTCGCTCGCCGAGCGCGGTCATCGCGTCGAGCTGTTCGAGGCAGCCGAGGACATCGGCGGCCAGTTCGCCCTCGCCATGCGCATCCCGGGCAAGGAGGAGTTCGCCGAGACGATCCGCTACTTCCGCCGACGCCTCGAGCTGACCGGCGTCAAGGTCCACCTCGGCCGCCGGGCCGAGCCGGCCGACCTCACCGAGTTCGACGAGGTCGTGCTCGCCACCGGCGTCGAGCCCCGCATCCCCGACGTGCCCGGCATCGACCACCCGAAGGTCGTCACCTACGCAGCGGCCGTCCGGGGCGAGGCGCCCGTCGGCCGACGCGTCGCCGTCATGGGGGCCGGCGGCATCGGCGTCGACGTGTCGGAGTTCCTCACGCACACCGCCTCGCCGCTCACCGTCGAGCAGTGGATGGCCGAGTGGGGCGTCGGGTCGCCCGACGCGTCGCGCGGCGGGCTCGTGGACCCGCAGCCGGAGGCGTCGCCGCGGGAGGTGCACCTGCTCCAGCGCAAGGACACCCCGATCGGCAAGGGGCTCGGCAGGACGACCGGCTGGGTCCACCGGGCCGCCTTGAAGGCCAAGGGAGTCCATCACCACGTCGGTGTCAACTACGAGCGAGTCGACGACGCCGGCCTGCACGTCACGCATGGCCCCGACCGCGCCGACCCGCAGGTGCTCGACGTCGACACCGTCGTGCTCTGCACCGGCCAGGAGTCGGTGAACGGGCTCGCCACGACGCTCGAGGGCCTCGGCGTGCCCGTCCACGTCATCGGCGGGGCCGAGCTCGCCGCCGAGCTCGACGCCAAGCGGGCCATCCGCCAGGGCACCGAGCTGGCCGCCCGCCTCTGACCGTCACGGCGTCGGGCCGCCACCGCCGAGGTGGCGACCCGACACCGCCCTGCGCCTCCCCTCAGTGGTGCAGGTGCACCTTCATGACGCTGCCGGCTCCCGGCGGGCAGAAGGTGCTGCAGGTGGTCACGTACGCCGACTCGCCGCGGATCGCGACGCCGTAGGGCAGCGGCAGGCCGGCGGCGACGACACGGTGCGAGCTCGACCACGGCTTGACCGCGACGAGGTCACCCGGGCCGCCCGACAGCAGGCCCGTCGCCGACAGCTCGACGGCGTAGAGACGCCCGTGCTCGTCGAACGCGAGCGACGTGACGTTGGTCAGGCCGGTGGCGTAGGCCTTCGGCCGGTGGCCGGGCACGATGCGCCAGATCGTCGACGCGCCGGCCTCGAACGGGTAGCCGACGAGCTGGGAGACGTACCAGGCACCGTCGGGGCCCTTGACGACGTCGGTGGGCACGGCGTCGGCCGGGAAGCCGACCGGGAGCCCCTCGGCGGCCTTCGTCGTCGGCACG
Organism: Intrasporangium flavum; assembly: GCF_001956915.1. Lineage (GTDB taxonomy): Bacteria > Actinomycetota > Actinomycetes > Actinomycetales > Dermatophilaceae > Monashia > Monashia flava. The sequence goes on from NZ_MLJO01000017.1 coordinate 121,442, forward strand.
GGCGGCAGGACGCCGACCGTCGACCCGCCGTGGCGCGTCGAGACGACGTCGTTGCCACCGGCGTCGGCCACCACGAAGCCGTTGCCCTTGCGGGCGAGCCCGACGGCGTTGCTGTCGACGTCGGTGCCGTCCGGGTTGGCCCTCTGCTCGTAGCCGGCCACGTCGAAGACGCGCCGGACGCCGGCGCCCGGGTGGCGCAGGTCGCCGGTGACGACGCTGCCGAGCAGCGCGGCGTCGGGCCCGAACCCGGCCCGGTAGTCGGGGCTGCCGCCGAGCCCGATCGTCAGGGCGAAGCGGTGGTTGCCCGTGAACACGATGTCGCTCGGGCCGATGACGTCGCTCCCGCCCGCCGAGGGCAGGCCCTGCACGACGCGCGTGACGCCCGTCCGGCCGACCTTGGCGACCGAGCCGGTGAGGCCGAAGCAGACCTCCCCGAGCTCGCCGACCTGGCACGGTCCCGAGCCGCCGAGACCCGCCTCGGCGACGTACAGCTGACCACCCGGGCTGAAGGCGAGCTGCCTCGGGTTGTTGAGGCCGGTCGCGACAACCGTCGGCCCATCGGTGTCCGCCCCTGCCGGTGCCCCGCCCCAGAGGCCGGCGGCGACGGCGACGGTCGCGGCGGCCGCGGCGATGCGGCGGCGTCTCCCGGTTCTTCCCATGGCTGTGCTCATGCGCGTGCTCCTCCTGAGTACTCGACCCTCGGTCGTCGGCGACGCCGGAGTCCCCTGCCTCCCCCCCTCTCGGCAGGCTACGACCGGCTCCGGAGGCGCACCGGCGAACCGGCCAACGCGCGGCTTTCGTCCGGAACGCACCGGAGGCCACCCATCGGTCAGGAATCGAGAAGCCGCCACCGGCCGCCCTGCCCGAGACTGGGTGCACCACCACGACAGAGGGGACACACCAGAGATGAGCACCACGACGAAGCGGACCGGCCCGGCCTTCACCGACGACGAGAAGGCGGCGATGAAGGAGCGCGCGAACGAGGTCAAGGCCTCCCGCCGCAAGGGCGCCGACCCGGCCGAGGCGAAGGCCCAGATGCTCGCGAAGGTCGCCGAGATGTGCGACGAGGACCGCGCGCTGGCCGAGGGAGTGCTCGCCCTCGTCGAGAAGGCCGCGCCCGACCTCGAGCCGGGCACCTGGTACGGCATGCCGTCGTGGTCGAAGGGCGGCAAGGTCGTCTGCTCCTTCCAGCCGGCCGCGAAGTTCAAGGCGCGCTACTCGACGCTCGGGTTCAACGACCCCGCTATGCTCGACGACGGCGACGTGTGGCCCGTGGCCTTCGCCGTGCTCGAGCTCACCCCGGCCGTCGAGAAGCAGCTCACCGCCGTGCTGCGCAAGGCCGCCGGCTGACGACCGCCCGCAGGGTCAGCGCGCGAGGACGGCGGCGACGACGCGTGCAGCGTCGGCGGCGCCGTCCTCCGCTGTGACGAGCCCACCCAGCCGCTGCGCCGTCCCGACCGACGCGGGGGCCAGCGCTTCCTCCAGCGCCCGGGTCAGCCGAGCCGCCCCGAAGTGCTTGCGCGGCAACGGCGCCGGACCGCAGCCGAGGTCGTGGACGCGTCGGCCCCAGTACGGCTGGTCGGCGATGTGGGGCACGACGACCTGCGGCACGCCGGCCCGGAACGCCGCGGCCGTCGTGCCGCCGCCGCCGTGGTGGACGACCGCCGCACACCGCGGGAAGAGCCACTCGTGCGGGGCCTCGTCGATGGCGAGGACCCCGTCGGGAAGGTCGTCCGGCCGCACGCCCGCACGGCCCAGCCGCGCCCACCCGGCGCTGACGATCCCGCGCCGGCCGACCGCCCGCAGCGCGTCGACGAACGCGCGCAGCACCGCCGGCGGGTCGTGGGTCGGCATCGAGCCGAAGCCGAGGTGGACGGGTGGGTCACCGGCGTCGAGGAACGACGCGAGGGCATCCGGCGGCTGCCAGGACGCCGCGTCGGACCGGAACCACCACCCTGTCTGTGCCAGAGTGTCGGGCCAGTCGGGCGCGTGCGGCACGACGTGCGGACTCGCGGCCAGCAGCGTCGGCGTCGTCGACGCGTCGTGCACGTAGCCTCGGAAACCCTTGCGGGGCAAGCCCATCCGGTGACGCATGCGGTCGCCCGGCTGGCGGAAGATCGACCACGCGGCATGGGCCGCGAGCCAGCTCCAGCCGAGGTTGAGCACCGAGGCCGACCCCGGCCGAAGAGCGAACGACGACGACGGCCCGTACCGCGACGGCCACACGGGCTGGAAGGTCGCGTAAACGTGCGGACGCCCGTCCCGGGCGCAGAGGCTCGCCACCGCGTCGAGGGTCAGCGCGCTCGACACGACGGCGTCGGCGGCACCGACGACGCGGGCCACGTCGGCGCCGAGCGCGTCGGCCGTGTAGGCCACGACCCGGCGCATGAGCGCGGCCTCGCGCACCTGGTTGGTCGAGGAGCCCCGCAGCCAGCGCCGTCCGAGGTCGGACTCGACGCCCGGGCGCACCTCGAACGACAGCGGCTCGAAGGCGACCCCGTGCCCCTCGACGAACCCCCGGAAGTCGGCGGCCGCGACGACGACCGGCTCGTGGCCGAGCGCCGACAGGTGCGGCGCGAGCGCGACGAACGGCTGCACGTCACCGCGCGAGCCCATGCCCAGCAGCGCGACCCGCATCGACGCGTCAGCCGAGCTGCTCGCGGACGCGCGGCACGACCTCCTCGGCGTACAGCCGGATGCACTCCATGCGCTGGTCGTGCGGCAGGGTGCCGAAGGAGTACTTGAGCTGGAAGCGCGAGAGCCCCAGCACCCGCACGGTGTCGACGATCTTGGCGGCGACGGTGTCGGGCGACCCGCAGTAGACGGCCCCCTCCGGCCCGAGCTGGCCCAGCGCCTGCTCCTTGGTCATCGGCGCCCAGCGGCGTTCACGGCCGAGCTTGTTCATGTACGGCACGAAGTGCGGCAGGAAGTCCTCGACGGCCTGCTCGTCGGTGGCCGCGACGTAGCCGGGCGAGTGGACGCCGACCGGCAGCTCGGGCTTGTCCATCTCGGTCAGCGCCCGCCGGTAGAGGTCGGCGAGCGGGGCGAACTGCCGCGCCGAGCCGCCGATGATGGCGATGACGACGGGGAACCCGTGGTGCGCGGCCCGCACGACCGACTGCGGCGTGCCGCCGACGCCGACCCAGACGGGCAGCCGCCCCGACTCGGTGGCGGGCATGACGCGGTCGACCTGAACGGGCGGGCGGATCGAGCCCTGCCACCGCACCGGACGCTCGGCGACGACGGCGGCGAGCAGGTCGAGCTTCTCCTCGAAGAGGGTCTCGTAGTCGGCCAGGTCGAGACCGAACAGGGGGAACGACTCGATGAAAGACCCTCTGCCGACGGTGATCTCGGCCCGTCCGTTCGAGACGGCGTCGACGGTCGAGAAGCGCTGGAAGACCCGGATCGGGTCGTCGGAGGACAGCACCGTCACCGACGTGCCGAGCCGGATGCGCTCGGTGCGCGTCGCGAGGGCTGCGAGCAGGGTGTCGGGCGCGCTGACGGCGTAGTCGGGGCGGTGGTGCTCGCCGATGCCGAAGAAGTCGAGGCCGAGCCGGTCGGCGAGCTCACCCTCGGCGAGCACCTCCCGCAGGACGACCGCGGGGTGCAGCGGCTGCCCGTCGGGGCCGTTCGCGATGTCGCCGAAGGTGTCGAGCCCGAGTTCGAGAGCCATGGGCCCATCGTAGGGAGGACTCAGCCCGCGAGGCCCCACACGCGTCCGGCGTCGGGGTCCCACCGGCGCACCGAGGTGACGGTGCCGTCGACCGGACGCGTGCGCCCGAGGGCCGCGAGCGCCTCACCCACCTGACGCGAGCCGAGGCCGCGCGCGAGCGTCACGTGCGGAGTCCAGCGTCCGGCGCGGACCGGCTCGGGCACGTCGGGACAGGCGACCATGGCCTCGGCCACGGCGCCGTGGAGGGCGAGCAGGCCGGCGTCGGGCACGACGAGCCGCGCCAGGACGAACCGTCGTGAGCCGAGCACGAGCAGGCCCCCGAGCCGGACCGGCAGCGGCAGGTGCGCGGCGATGCGGTCGGTGAGGCGCCGTTCGACGAAGTCGGGCACCGCGCTCGCGACCGAGAGCGTCAGGTGCGGCGCGTTGGTCGCCCCCGTGTGGGCCGCCTGGCTGGGCAGGCCCGCGGCGGCGAGCAGCTCCCACTCGCGACGCACCTCGGCCGAGGTCGCGTCGTCGAGGAGCGCCTCGACCGAGTGGAGGGGCATCGGCTCAGGCGGCCCGTTCGGGCTCCGGGGCGGCCTCGAGGCCGAGGTGCCCGCCGACGAAGGTGCGGATGCGGTCGGTGTGCTCGTCCCACGACCCGGTGTCGGTGCGCACGACGAGGGTGGGCAGCGCGAGGTGCGGGAGCAGGTCGAGCTCGATCTCGCGCCGGTGGCGCATGGCCTCGACGTGGTCGTCGACGCCGGCCCGGCCCTCGGCGGGGTCGCCGGCGTCGAGGTAGACGAGCGCGGGCGCGTGGCCGGACACGGAGGAGACGAGGCCGCGGACGTAGGCCTCGAGGACCGACACCGGCTCGTCGAAGCGGGCGACGAAGGCGCCGACCGGGTTGTGCAGCAGGACGCCCTCCCACACCTGGACCGCGGCACGCGGGCCGCGGTCGCCGTACTGGCGCCAGCTGTCGGAGAGGACCCGGGCGTGCAGCTCGGGCGTCACGTCGCCGTCGTAGCAGTCGTGGCGCCGCAGGCGCTCGACGAGGTCAGCGGGCAGCTCGGGGTGCCGGCCGAGGCGGACGAGCCAGGCGTCCCCGGCCCGCTCGGCGGTGCGGATGAAGGCGTCGGCGGCCGAGGGCAGCTCGGCGAGCAGCTGCACGACGTCCTCGTTCGTCAGCACCGCGACCTGCTCGAGGTCGACCGGGTGGTCGGTGCGGCCCTCGGGCCACTGCTCGACGGGGACGCCGCGACCGGCCAGCCAGGCTCCGATGCCGGCCGCCGTCGTGCTCTTGCCCGTGCCGGGCAGCCCCTCGACCATGACCAGACCCGACATGTGGCTCACCTTCGACTCGACGCGTGCAGACGCGTCTCGTGGAGGGACGCGGGGCGTCGACGACCGGTTGCCGACGCGGGGGCCACCCGTGCTGCGGCGGCGCGGCGACCCACTCTAGGGCACCCGGTCACGGCCGCGGGGTGTCGAGACGGGTGAGGATCGCTGCGAGAGAGGAACGCTCACGCTCGCTCAGGACGCCGAAGAAGTCGGTCGACTCGACGCGCCGGGCCTCGTCGACCTCGGCGAGGGCGGACTCGCCCCGGTCGGTGAGCGAGACCGTGAGCGCGCGCCGGTCGGCGGGGTCGGGGGCCCGGGTCACGAGGCCGCGCTGCTCGAGGCGGTCGACGACGTCGGTGACCGAGCGGGGCGCGATGCGCAGGTGGTCGGCGACGACGCCGAGGCGCGTCGGCCCGTGGTGGCCGATGACGCGCAGGGCGCGGGCGTCGTGGGGCGTCAGGTCGGGCCCGAGGCCTCCGGCCCACCGGCGGCGCAGCGCACGGGCGGCGCCGACCAGGAGCTCGTCGAGGGAGGGATCGGCGTCGTGCATGGGCACAGCATACGGTCGACCTTGTCGTGCTGCCTCATTGTGAGGTAACCTCACCATATTGTCTCCGACCCGAATCGAGAGTGATCCCTTGGACCGCCCCACCGACGCCAAACCCAGCACCCCCACCACCCGTCGTGGTCCCCAGCGGGCCACTGCCGAGGACCGCGCCCAGCTCGACGAGTCGCCCGTGTCGATGCGCCGCGTCGCCGCCCTCTTCGGGCCGCACCGCACCACCGTCGCCGTCGTCACCGCCCTCATCGTCGTCGTCTCCGTCGTCTCGATGGCCCAGCCGTTCCTGCTGCGCACCGTCATCGACGACGCCCTCCCCCGCCGCGACGTGCGCCTCCTGCTCCTCGCCGTCGCCGGCATGCTCGCCGTCACCGTCGTGGGCCAGCTGCTCGGCGTCGTCCAGACCTGGCTGACCACGAGCGTCGGCCAGCGCGTCATGCACGGGTTGCGCACCGACGTCTTCCGCCACCTCCAGCGCCAGTCGCTCGCCTTCTTCACCCGGACGCGAGGCGGCGAGGTGCAGTCGCGCCTCACCCACGACATCAGCGGCATGCAGTCGGTCATCACGAACACGGCCACGTCGGTCGCGAGCAACGCCACCACCGCGGTGGCCACCGTCATCGCCATGGTGGCCCTGAGCCCCCGGCTGTCCGTGCTGTCGCTGCTCGTCGTCCCGCCGGCCGTGTGGATGACCCGACGCGTCGCCCTCCTGCGCCGCGACGTCACCGCCCGCCGGCAGCGTCGGCTCGCCGACCTGCACAGCCAGGTCGAGGAGAGCCTCAGCATCGGCGGCGCCACCCTCGTCAAGACGCTCGGCGCCGGCGAGGCCACGGCCGCGCGGTTCACCGACACCTCGGCCGACCTCATCGACCTCGAGCTGCGCTCGCAGCTGGCCGGCCGGTGGCGGATGGCGACGATGCAGATCGTCTTCGCCGCGATCCCGGCCCTCATCTACCTCGCCGCGGGCTTCCCGGCGAGCTCGGGCGGCATGACCATCGGCACGCTCATCGCCTTCACGACCCTGCAGGGCGCGATCTTCCGGCCGCTCATGGGCCTGCTCGACGTCGGCGCGCAGTGGGTCACCTCGATGGCGGTCTTCAGCCGGATCTTCGGCTACCTCGACCTCACCGTCGACGTGCCCGAGCCGACGCGTCCGGTGCGCCTCGACCCCGCCACCGCGCGCGGCGACGTCCGCTTCGAGGGCGTCACCGTCAGCCACGACGGACGCGTCGACGCCGTCGCCGACGTGACCCTCCACGTGCCCGCCGGAACCACGCTCGCCCTCGTCGGCGAGACCGGCTCGGGCAAGTCGAGCCTCGCCACGCTCCTGCCACGCCTGCACGACCCGGTCGCCGGACGCGTCAGCATCGACGGCGTCGACGTGCGCGACCTCGCGGCCGCCGACCTCGCGGGCATCGTCGGTGTCGTCTCGCAGGACACCCACCTCGTGCACGCCTCGATCCGCGAGAACCTCCTCCTCGCGGCGCCCCACGCCACCGACGACGACCTCTGGCGGGCCCTCGCCGCCGCCCGGGTGGCGCCCCTGGTCGCCGAGCTGCCGGCAGGCCTCGACACCGTCGTCGGCGCCCGCGGCCACCGGTTCTCCGGCGGCGAGAAGCAACGCCTCGCCATCGCCCGCACGCTGCTGCGCAACCCGCGCGTCCTCGTCCTCGACGAGGCCACGAGCGCCCTCGACAACGAGACCGAGCGCGAGGTCCAGGGGGCGATCGACCGGCTCATGGCCGGGCGCACCACGGTGACCATCGCGCACCGGCTCTCGACGGTCCGGCACGCCGAGCAGATCGCCGTGCTCGACCACGGCCGGGTCGTCGAGCTCGGCGACCACGACACCCTGCTCGCCCGCGGTGGCCGGTACGCGCGCCTCGTCGAGTCCAGCGCCGAGGCCCCGCTCGCGGCCTGAGTGGTGCAGGACGCGGCGTGTGGCACGGTGGGGTCATGCAGACCCAGGAGGCAGCGACCCTCCGCGCCCCGGCCAACCTCGTCTCACCGCGCGCCGTGACGCTCTGGACGGTCGAGGCGCTGGTGCCCGTCACCGGCCTGCTCGTGGCGCAGGTCATCTGGTGGTTCGTCGACGACGACCCCGCCCGGGGCGCGCACTGGCTCGTCGGGGCGCTGTGGCTCGCGCTGTCGACGGCCTACGTGCTCGTCATGCCGCGGTGGCGCCGGCGCGTGCACCGGTGGGAGGCCACCGGGCGGGCCATCTACACCCAGACCGGCTGGGTGCGCCAGGAGCGGCGCATCGCGCCGATGAGCCGCGTGCAGACCGTCGACCTCGAGCGCGGCCCGATCGCCCAGCTGCTCGGCCTCGCGTCGGTGACCGTGACGACGGCCTCGGCAGCCGGGCCGCTGCGCATCCACGCCCTCGACCTGCCCGTCGCCACCGAGCTCGTCGAGACGCTCTCGGCCGCCGCCGTCCTCGAGAAGGGCGACGCGACGTGAGCAGTGCGTCGCCCGAGGAACCCGTGCCCGAGGTGCCGGAGACCGAGTGGCGGCGCCTCGACGCGCGGATGCTCCTCATCCACCCCGTCGAGACCGTCATCCGGCTGCTTCCGGCCCTGCTCGCCCTCCTCGTGGCCCGGGCGAACTCCGACAGCGACCAGCCGTGGGAGCTCTACGCCCTGCCCGTCATCGTCGCCTTCGGCGTGCTGCGCTGGTTCACCACGCGCTACCGGATCACCGGCGGCCGCATCGAGCTGCAGCGCGGGCTGCTCAACAAGCAGACGACCAAGGCCCAGCTCGACAAGGTCCGCACGGTCGACCTCACGGCCCGGGTGTACCACCGGGTCCTCGGCCTCGCGAAGGTCGAGATCTCGACGGGCGGCAGCCACCGCGACCGCCTTGTCCTCGACTCCCTGCGGGTCGACGAAGGGCGGCGGCTGCGGGCCGAGCTGCTGCACCGCATCGACCCCGCCGTCACCGGGCTCCCCACCCCCACGGGCCTGCCCGTCAGCACCGACGCTTCCGGGCCCGACGCGTCGGCGCCGGCACCCCACGACGAGGAGCTCGTCCGACTCGACCCGGCCTGGGTCCGCTACGCGCCCTTCACGCTGACCGGCATCGCCACGGCGGCGGCGGGCGTCGGCTTCCTCTTCCAGTCGGTCGGGCGGGTCCGCGACCAGGGCGAGGTCATCGCGTCGGGCACCGAGTGGGTGCGTGGCCTCGCGATCTGGGTCGACGTGCTGCTCCTGCTCGTCGTCGTGTCGGTCCTCGCCGCGGTCGCCTACGTCCTCAACTTCTGGGGCTTCCGCCTCACCCGCAACCGGCTCGGCAGCCTGCACACCCGCCGTGGCCTGCTCACGACCCGCGAGACGAGCATCGACCGCGGCCGGGTGCGCGGCGTCCAGGTCGACGAGCCGGCCGGCCTGCGCCTCGTCGGAGCGCGGCGGCTCAAGGTCGTCACCACCGGGCTGCTCCGCGAGCGCGGGGGCGCCGACTGGCTCGTGCCCCCGGCGCCCGCGACCGAGGTGTTCCGCGTCGCCACCGGCGTCGTCGACGACGACGACGCCGTGACCGCGGCTCTCCAGCCCCACGGCCGGGCGGCCCTGCGGCGCAGGCTCACCCGCACCATCGTGCCGACGCTCGTCGTGCTCGTGGCGCTCGCGGTGCTCCGCTCGGCCACCGACGCGCCGGTCGGGTGGTTCGCCGGGGCCCCGGTCCTGCTCGCCCTGGCCGCGTGGCTCGCCGTCGACCGCTACGCCGGCCTCGGGCATCGGATCACACCGCGCCACCTCGTCGTGCGCGAGGGCTCGCTCGACCGGCACCGGGTCGCCCTCGACCGCGACGGCGTCATCGGCTGGACCGTGCGCCAGTCGTTCTTCCAGCGCCGGGCCGGGGTGGCCACGCTCGTCGCGACGACAGCGGCCGGCGCGTCGCACTACGACGTCGTCGACGTGCCGGTGGCGCGCGCCTACGAGGTCATGGGCGAGGTCAGCCCCGACCTGCTTGCCGAGTTCCGCTGAGCCTCAGCGGTTCTCGCTGAGGATGCGCTCGATTTGGCGGTAGCCCCTGTTCTGGGCGTGCTCGAGCGCCGTGACGCCGTCCTTGTCGGCGATCGACGCGTCGGCGCCGGCGTCGAGCAGGATGCGCACGATCTCCTGGTGGCGCGGGCCGCCGTCGCCGAGGACGACGGCCTCGAGCAGGGCCGTCCAGCCGAGGTCGTTGACGTGGTCCACGTCGATGCCGGTGCGCACGACGCGCCTGACGTAGTCGACGTGGCCGCGCTCGCTGGCCGGGATCACCGAGACGCCGCCGTACCGGTTCCGGATCGTCAGGTCCGGGCGG
>NZ_MLJO01000018.1 GCF_001956915.1 Intrasporangium flavum
CCGGGCCGGACGAACCTGCAAAGACCCTGTATCGGACGCCCTGCTCGCGCGTACTGTTCTGGAAACGGCATGTGCGAGGTGGCGAGATGCGCGCGACGGTCGTTCTGGCCTTGTCGGAGTCGGGGGCCGATGGCCTGCGCCTCGACTCGCTGCACCGACAGCTGCGCACCGAGCTCGGCGACCTCGACGAGGTCGAGCCGCTGCCCGCGCCGGCCGGCCCCGCGCCCGTCGAGCCGGGTTCGCGCGCCGTCGACCCGGCCACCGTGAGCGCCTTCGCCGTGGCGGTCTTCGGCTCCGGCGGCCTCACGGCCCTGCTCGCCTCCCTGCGCGGCTGGCTGCGGCGCGGCACGGGCGAGGCCCGCTCGGTGCGCATCGAGGTGGGTGGTGACGTGTTCGAGCTGACGGACGCGTCGGCCGAGGAGCAGGAGCGGCTGCTGCAGGTGTTCCTGCGGCACGTGGACGGGACGGAGGCGCCGGCGTGACCGGGCGACGCCGCGCGCTCGTCGTGGCGACCGACACCTACGACCACGCGGCGCTCGGCCAGCTGCGCTCCGCGGCCGCCGACGCGGTGGCGCTGAGCGAGGTGCTGGGTGACCCCGAGGTCGGCGGGTTCGAGGTCGACGTCGTGCAGAACGCCGCGTCGCACGAGGTGCAGGCCCACATCGAGGACCTCTTCGCCGACAGCGGTCCCGATGACCTCGTCCTGCTGCACTTCTCCGGCCACGGGCTCAAGAGCGACTCCGGCGAGCTGTTCATCGCCGCGCGCAACACGCGTCCGGACCGGCTGGCGTCGTCGTCGGTACCGGCCGACTTCGTGCAGCGGTGCATGCGCGGCTCGCGTGCCCACAGCATCGTGCTCTTCCTCGACTGCTGCTACGGCGGGGCGTTCGGCGAGGGCGTCGCGGTGCGGGCCGCGGGCCCGGTCAACGTCATGGACGCCTTCCCGAAGGGTCGGCTCGGCGGAGGGCGTGGGCGTGCCGTGATCAGCGCGTCGAGCGCCATCGAGTACGCCTTCGAGGGCACGACGCTGACCGCCGAGCACGAGGCGCCGCCGTCGGTGTTCACCTCGGCCGTCGTCCACGGCCTGCGCACGGGCGATGCCGACCGGGACGAGGACGGGTTCGTCTCGCTCGACGAGCTCTACGACTACGTGTTCGACCGCGTCCGGGAGGCCAACCCGAAGCAGACGCCGGGACGCGACATCGAGATGTCGGGCGAGATCTACGTCGCCCGCACCAGGCGGCGACGCGTCAAGGCGGCACCACTGCCCGACGCGCTGGCCACGGCGCTGCGCAACCCCGACCCGACCTACCGCCGCGGCGCCGTGCTCGAGCTGCGCGACCGGCTCGGCCATCCCGACCTCGCCGTGGCGCTCGGCGCGCTCGAGGCGCTGCGGGCGGTGGCGGCCGGCGACGTGCGCGCGGTCGCCGACGACGCCCAGGCCGCGATCGACGCCGCCCGCCCCGTCGTGACGCCCGCGTCGGTCGATCTCGGCGACGTCGACGCCGACGCGTCGGTCGACGTGGAGCGCACCCTGACGCTCGGTGGCGTGCCGCTCGCACGCGAGGTGTCGGTCGAGGCCGAGCCGCCGCTGGCCGCCGAGGTCGAGGGCGACGAGGTCGTCGTGACCTTCTCGCCCACGGGACGGGCCTTCAGCGGGACGCTCGTCCTGACCGCGCCGACCGGCGCGGTCACGGTGCCCGTGACGGCACGTGTCGCCGGCACCGACGCGCCGACCGGCAGTGGCGCTACCCCTGCGGATGACGCGACACCGGTCCCAGCGGCCACGGCCGGCGAGGACGCCGCGCCCGACCTGGTCGGCACGCCACGTCGGCTCGTGCCCGTCTCCGCCGACCCGGCCGCCGGGACGAGCGGCGCCGTCGCTGCGACCGAGCCGGCCAGGCCGGAATCCGCTGCCACAGAGCCACCCCCGCCGGACCCCGGACGCCAGGCCGAGCAGGCGGCCCGGGTCCGCGGCGTGCTGGGCTGGCTGGCCATCGTCTCCGGCGCGCTCGTCCTGGTCGGGGGCATGATCGCGCCGTGGGGCGCCGAGGACTCCACGCCCAACCCGTCGAACGACGTCGTGGTCCAGGTCGTCTGCTACCTCGCCCTGGCCGTCGCGACCGGCGTCGCCCTGCTGGCCCGACGGTCATCACCGGCGATCGGCGTCGCTCTCGTGGTCCCCACCGCGACCCTCGCGGTCATCGACGCGCTCAGGGCCATCGGCCTGTTGCGCGACAACACGCCTCCGGCTCCCGGTCCGGGATGGTGGCTGAGCATCCTCGGCCAGGCCTGCATGGTCGTCGTCGCTGCCGTCACTGTCCTGGCTGGGCCCCTGCGGTCGTCCGTCGCCCGTGGCGGGGTGGGCTGGACGGATCCCGCGACCATCATCGTCCTGGCCGCCACGGCGGTCGGCGTCCTCGTGATCATCGAGGTGGCCACCTACCTCTCGAGCACCAACGCGGGGGCCTACTGGGTGGCGTGGGTCTGGGTCTGCATCGTCGCCCTGGTACTCCTCGTCGCCATCGGCCTTCCCCTCGATCCGGTCACGGCCCGTCGCGCCTGGCTGGCTGCCTCCGGTGTCGGGCTCGTGAGTCGAACCCTCGCGTCCTACCTCTACGCCGTCACACACACCGACTCGCTCCATCTGATCTTCGGCGTCGTCGCCGGTGTCGTCATCGTCGTCGCCGCGATCATGCTGGGACGACGGCCGCAGCCTGCCTGATCGACCCAGCCTGACCGACCGAACGTGACCGACTACCGCACAGGAGGACGCATGGGCATCGTGACGCCGGGCTTCCGTGGACGACGACGCGCCGACGTCGAGCTGCCACCGGGCCAGTACCTGACGCACGACTTCCCGGTGCTGCAGGCCGGACCGACCCCCCGCGTCGAGGTCCACGAGTGGTCGTTCACCGTCACGACCGAGACCGGCGAGGAGCACGCGTGGTCGTGGGAGCAGCTGCAGGCGCTCCCGCAGGAGACGCCGACCGTCGACATCCACTGCGTCACGAAGTGGTCCAAGCTCGACACGTCATGGCGCGGCGTCTCGCTCGACACGTTCCTCGAGGACGTCGACACCGCAGCGGAGTTCGCGCTCGTGCGCTGCTACGACGGGTACACGACGAACCTGCCGCTCGAGGACCTGCTCGACGGGCAGGCCTGGGTCGTGCACGAGTTCGACGGCGAGGCGCTGGAGCCGTGGCACGGCGGTCCGGCGCGGTTGCTCGTGCCGCACCTGTACTTCTGGAAGTCGGCCAAGTGGGTCAGCGGCATCGACCTGCTCCTCGACGACGAGCCGGGGTTCTGGGAGCAGCTGGGCTACCACGAGTACGGCGACCCGTGGCGCGAGCAGCGCTACGCCGGCGACTGAGGGCGGCCGGGTGATGGCACGCGTGACGTGGCAGGTGGCCTACCTCGTGTCCCGCAAGGACGAGACGCCCGACGCCGTGACCCTCGTCCTCGGGGTGCCCGAGTGGCCCGGCCACCTGCCGGGCCAGCACGTCGACGTCCGGCTCACGGCCCCCGACGGCTACTCCGCGCAGCGTTCCTACTCCCTCGCCGCCCCGGACCACGGCGCCCAGGTCGAGCTGACGGTCCAGGTGGTGCAGGACGGGGAGGTCTCCTCGTTCCTCGCCCGGGACTACGCCGTCGGCGACCCGGTGGAGGTGCGTGGGCCGGTCGGCGGGTGGTTCGTGTGGTCGCCACAGGTCGGTGCAGCCGCCGCCCCGGTGCTGCTCCTCGGCGGTGGCTCCGGCGTGGTGCCGCTCATGGCGATGGTGCGCGCTCGGCACGAGTCCGGCAGCACCGCGCCGATGCACCTCGTCTATTCGGTGCGCACCCCGGCCGACGTCCTCTACGCCGACGAGCTGGAGCGCCGGGGGCGCCTCGACGACGGGCTCACGGTGACCGTCGCGTACACGCGTTCCGCACCACCGGGGGACGCGCGGGGCGCGCACCGCATCACCGCCGAGGAGCTGGCCGCCTGGGCCCCGTACCGGGAGGGCCAGCGGACCTACGTGTGCGGCCCCACCGGTTTCGTCGACGCGGTCGCGGACGCGCTCGTCGACCTCGGACACGACGAACACACCATCAGGACCGAGCGGTTCGGCCCGAGCGGAGGGTGACATGACGGTTCACGACGACGGCCGGGCCACCCCGGCCCTCGACGGCAACGTGCTGGCCGGACGGCTCGGGGAGGTGTTCGGCGTCGACGTCACGAGTGCGAGGGTGATCTGTGTCGGGTGCGGCCGCGGGCAGTGCGTCGCCGAGCTCGTCCTCTACGAGACGGGCATGGGAGCGACGGCGCGCTGCCGCGGGTGCGGTGCGGTGGTGCTGCGGGCGGCGCAGATCCGCGACGAGGTCGTCCTCGACCTGCGCGGCACCCGCACCTTGCGCGTCTCGCTGCCCGCCCCCGCGGTCTGACCCGTCGCGCCACCCGAGCGCAGCGCCCTAGCGGCCGGGCGTCCCCGCCGGCTTGCCGTGCTGGGCGCCGGCCGGTTCCGGGGGACCGCCCGGGATGGCCCCGATCTGCTGCATGAGCGTCAGCATGTCCATGACGCCCCAGTGCTCGGCGATCCTGCCGTCGGCGTCGAAGCGCATGATGTCGATGAGCTGGGTCTCGCCGTGCCGGCCCGAAGCCGGGACGCCCATGAACTCGCCCTTCTGCGTGCCGGACACCGACACGCGCGCGACGGCCCGGTCGCCGCTCTCGAGCACCTCGTCGACCTTCATGTGCAGGTCGGGGAAGATCTCGAGGTAGGAGCGGAACATGTCGAGGACGCCGGCCTTCGTCGGGGGGACCCCCGGCGTCTCCTGGTGCTCGACGAACCCGTCGGCGACCAGCGCGCCGAAGCCGTCGACGTCGCCGCCGTTGAGCAGGTCGTAGGCCCGACGCATCGTGTCCGCGTTTCCCATGACGGTGCTCCTCTCAGGCGGACGCAGCGGCCCGGTGGCCGCCCTGCTCGTGGTCGCGGTGCTCGGGCAGCGTGAGCATCAGCTCGATGTACTCGGGCGGGGTGGCCGCCATCCCGGGTGGCAGGTTGGGGGCGACGTGGTGGTCGTACCAGTCCTGGTGCGACTCCTTGGTGTCCCACACCTCGACGACCCGGAAGCCGGTGTCGGTGGGACCGCTGAGGTGGCTGACGAACCCGGGCATCCGGGTGAGCTGGTCGAGCAGTCCGGAGGCGCGCAGCCCCTCGACCAGGCCACGGTCGGCGCCGGGCACCTCGGAGATCATGATGACGGCCATGCTGTTCCTCCTCGTCCCGTGCGGGGCGGGCCGGTGCGGTGTCACATCGGTACGGACTCCGTCGCCACGACCACCCGCGCCACGGCTGGTTGCGTACGCCATCGATCCTCGGCGCGGGAGGCGCCGCAGACATCACTCGATCGAGTGATGCACCACCGCGGCGAGGGCGACCCGGTTGGGCACGGCGAGCTTGGCGTACACGTGGCGCAGGTGCGTGTTGACGGTGTGCGGAGACATGTAGAGCCGGCGCGCCACGGCGCCGTTGGTCAGTCCTTCGGCCACGAGCTGGGCGACGGCCCGTTCGGTGCTCGTCAGGGCGGCCCAACCGCGGTTCGGTCGGCGCCGACCGCTGCGGGAGCCGGGGTGCACGCCGAGCGCGCGGAGGGAACCGCGCACGCGTGCCGCCCACGCGTCGGCCCCGGGCCCGCTCGTGACGCGTCAGCGCCTCCGTGAGCAGCGCCGCCGCGTCGGCCGGTTGACCGGAGCGCACCAGGAGGCTCGCGGCGTCCTCGCACGCCCCCGTGTGCTCGAGCAGGAGCGGCGTGCCTCGCGTGAGCGTGGCCGCCTCGACCGCCGGTTCCGGGTCGCCGCCGACGAGGCCCCGGCAACGCAGCGCCACCGCCTGCACGGTCGAGACCGTCGGGGCGAGTCGGGCGCCCTGCGCCACGGAGTCGGCCACCTGCTCGGCGACGTCGCGGTGCCCGAGGACGAGGGCCAGTCGCGTGAGGTCCGGCGCCAGCCACCGGTCGTAGAAGCGGTCCTCCCGGGCGGCCTCGAACCGCCAGCACCGCAGCAGCAGGTCGTAGGCCCCGCGCGCGTCGCCCTCCGCCTCGAGGATCCCGGCGACGGCGGCCGCGACGACACCGGCGTTGTACCCCAGGTCGTCACCCTGCAGGGTGCGGACGAGCGGAGCCGCGAGGTCGCGGGCCGTCGTGACGTCTCCCGAGGCGGTCGCGATGACGGTGCGCAGGGCGAGGGCCTGCGAGGCGAGCAGTGCGTGGTCCTTGTCGCGGGCGGCATCGCCGGCGGCGACGAGCCCCGGGCCGGCATCGTCCCAGTCGCCGACGGCGAAGGCGGCGTGCGCGTCGGCCAGGAGGGTGTCGGAGAGCCACCAGCCGGAGCTGAACTCGGCGTCGAGGGCACGGCGGTACGCAGCGCGGGCGTCCTCGACGAGGTCGCAGTCGAAGAGCCCGAGGCCGAGGAAGAGGTTCGGCTGGAGCGGGAGGGCCTGCACGGACGGGTCCTGCGAGGCGAGCAGGGCCGCACGGCGAGCGTGAGCGAGCGCCTCGACGTGCCGGCCCTGGCGCCCGAGCGCGACGAAGAGCGCCGTCAGCGCCCACACGGTCAGCCCGTTGACGCCCACCTGCTCGGCGACGTCGAGCGCCCGCGAGGCCGCGGCCGCGCCGGCCTTGGCGTCACCGGTGAAGGTCAGGGCCCAGCTCTGCTGCGCGAGCATCGGCACCTGCTCGTGCGGCAGGAGCGCGTGCCCGTCGGCCAGGCTGGCGTCGACGACGCCGATGAGCTCGGTGGCGCGGTTCTGCAGCGCGAGCGCGCCGAGGAGGGCGAGCCGCAGCGGCGTGTCCACCTCGGTGGCGTGGGGTCGCTCGAGGAGCGTCTCCGCGCGGGAGGCGGCCTCGGCGACGCGGCCGGCCCGCACCAGGGCGTCCACCACCTCGGCCGTCACGACGTCGGTAGCGGGGTGCCCCTCGGGCAGCAGCGCCTCGGCACGATGGAGCAGGTCGACGGCGACGAGCGGCGCCCGCCCACCGGTGTCGCGCGCCGCCTCACGCAGCCAGCTCACGGCCCACTCGTCCCCGCGCTCGGCACCGAGCATCAGGTGGTCGGCGACGGCGCTCCGGTCGGCCCCGGCGTCGACGAGGGCGATCGCCGCCTCCCGGTGCAGCCGCCTCCGCGCGGGCCCGGGGACGTGCAGGTAGACGGCGTCGTGCACCAGCTGGTGGCGGAAGACGACCCGCCCGTCGCTCTCGTCGAGCAGCTGCGCGTCGAAGGCGCCACCGAGCTGCGCCACCACCTCCACCGGCGCGAGGTGCGCCACGGCCGCGACGTCGCGCAACGACACGGAGTCACCGAGCACCGCCGTCACCTCGAGCAGCTGCAACGTGGTGGGCGGCAGGTCGCGCAGGCGTCGCACGACGAGCTCGGCGAGGGAGGCCGGCAGCTCCCGCGTCGTCGCCTCGACGCGCTCGCCGTCCCACCGGAGGTGACCCGCGTCGGCGAGGGACCGCACGACGGCGACGACCCAGAGCGGGTTGCCATCGGCCTTGTCGAGCAGGGCCGTGAGCACGGGGCCCGGGTCGGCCCCCAGGATGCCCCGGGCGACGGAACCGACGTCGTCGGGGGTCAGCGGGTGGAGCGTGACGGTGCGCGCGCCGGCCCCGGCGAGGTCCTCGAGCAGACGCGACACCTCGGCCGACACCGGCGCGGGTCGGTGGGTCACGACGACGAGCAGCGGCGCCAGGGGCAGCCGTCGCACCACCGCTGACAGGGCTGCGAGGCTCGCGGTGTCGGCCCAGTGGACGTCCTCCGCGACGAGCAGCACCGGGCCCTCGAGGCAGGCCGCGTCGACGAGGTCGACGAGCTCGTCGACGACGCCGTGCTGGACCAGAGGGTCCTGGCCGTCGTGCGTCACCCCCGTGAGCAGGGCTCCGAGCCGGGCGCGCCCGGGGTTGCCGGACCGGGGGTCCAGGGCGAGGGCCGACACCATGACGCCGAAGGGACGGGTGCGCTCGAACGGGTGTGCCTGACCGGCGAGCACGCTGACGTCGCGGGCACGCGCGTCGTCGATGACGTGCTGGACGAGCCGGGTCTTGCCGATCCCGGCCTCCCCCTCGACCACGAGCACCGATCCCCGGCCCTCGGAGAGCCCGCGGACCGCAGCCGCGGCCACCTCGGCCTCGGCGTCACGGCCCACGAGACCGTTCGCCGTGGACACCCTCCCAGCGTCCACCCGCACCCGGGACGCGTCCACCGAATCGGCCGGACGCGTCGGCGACGTTGCCGTGGGGTGGGTCCGCTACGCGGCTCCCCGCGGCAGGAGCAGCCGGTAGCCGTGCGTCGCGGCGTCGGTGACGAAGAGCCGGCCGCCGAACGACTCGACGGTCGACACCACGGACGCCAGCGGTGGGGGCGCCGTGTCCGCGTGCAGCAGGTCGGGCTCGCCGCGCCGGGGCCCCTCGTCCGTCACGGTGAGCTCGAGGTGGGAGCCGCGGTCGACGAGACCGACGCCGACGCTGCCCCGCCCGGCCCGGGCGCAGTCCTCCACGAGCGCCGTGACGGCGTCGGTGAACGCGTCAGCCGGGACCCCGACCTGCACGCCGCCGTCGACGTCGGGGCGCACGCGGCGCCGGGCGCGCCACGGCGACACCCGCTGCACGGCCTCGGCCACCAAGGGTTCGGCCGGGACCGCGGGAACGACGCGGTCACGCCGGGAGGGAGCCGCGTCGAGGACGTCCACGACCGCGGTGGAGAGGCGGTCGAGGCCACGCCCCAGCTCGTCGACGTCGGTGCGCGCAGCGGGAGGCAGGTCGGGGTCGAGCGCCAGTCCCTCGACCCGCAGCCTGAGGGCGGTGATCGGCGTGCGCAGCTCGTGCGAGGCCGTCACGGCGAACTGCTCCTCGCGCTCCTGCAACCGGTCCAGGCGCGAAAGGCCCTCTCGCAGAGCGGTGCCGATGGCGTCGGCCTCGGCCACGCCGTAGTGCGGGACGGCCACGCCCGCGCGGCCCCGGGCCAGGCCGCGTGCCGCGTCGGCCAGCTGCTGGAAGGGGCGGGCGATGTGGCGGGCGAGCAGCCACCCGGCCACGGCAGCCGCGGCGATGAGGCCCAACGCGAGCAGCACGAGGGGCAGCAGCGCGTCGGAGATGCGGCGTCCGATGTCGTCGGCGGGGCGCACGGCGGTCAGCTCGGCGCCGTCGGGGCGCGTCGCGCTGGCCGCGTACTCGCGGTCGGAGTCGGCGACCGCCAGGCCGCCGGTGACCGCGGCCCCCTGCCGCGGCCGGTAGCGCAGGCCGACGACGTCGCCGGACAGCGCGTCGAGGAAGTCCGACGTGACCGGCCGCCCGCCGTGCAGCCGCTCGTCGACCGCGACGCCGGCCATCGTCAGCGACCGCTCGACCGTGGCCTGCGCCGAGCGCTCGATCTCGCCGGCCGTGGCGTAGGCGCGCACCGCCCCCATGACGGCGACCACGACGACGACCGTCCCGACGAGCGCGGCGACGAGCCGCTCACGCATCCGGTGGCTCGTCCTCGAGACGGAAGCCGACGCCGCGCACGGTCGAGATGCGAGCGGCGCTGTCGGCGGTCTCGAGCTTCTGGCGCAGGCGCCCGACGGTGGCGTCGAGCGTCTTGGTGGAGCCGAACCAGTTCTCGTCCCAGACCTCGCTCATCAGGGCCTCGCGGGTGATGACGGCTCCGCGCTCGGCGTCGAGCAGCGCCAGGACGTCGAACTCCTTTGCCGTCAGTGCGATCTCGCCGCCACCGACGAAGGCGCGCCGCGACCGCGTGTCGACGCTGAGCGCGTCGGCAGCGGCGTCGGCCGTACCCGCCGGCGAGCCGGACGTGCCGTTCGCGGCACCGCCGAGGGGCCCGGTGGGCGACGCGTCGGCGCCGGACGCGGTGGACGCGCGGGACGCGTCGTCGCGCGGCGAACCCACGGCCCAGCCCCGACGCAGCGTGGCGCGGATACGAGCGAGCAGCTCGGACAGGGAGAACGGCTTGGAGAGGTAGTCGTCGGCGCCGACGTCGAGCCCGACGACGCGGTCGAGCTCGCCGCCGCGGGCGGTGAGGATGAGGACCGCGCCGGTGTAGCCCCCGGAACGCAGCCGCCGGCACACCTCGAGGCCGTCCATGTCGGGCAGGCCGAGGTCGAGCAGCACGACGTCGGTGGGCGCGGTCGAGGCGTGCGCGAGGGCGGCGGCGCCGGTGGGTGCGTGGGTCACGAGGTGTCCTTCACGCTCCAGTGCGATGACGAGCGTCGGCGCGATGTCCGGGTCGTCCTCCACGAGCAGCACGTGAGTCGCCATGACCCAAATTATCCGTTTCTGCACGTTTCGCACCAGTGGTCGTGTTCCGGCGACGCCGCACGGCCTCCGAACCGAGGAGCGCCAGCAGCGCTCCGGCCAGACCCAGGGCGAGCAGCGACAGCGGCCCGAACGGCACCGGCCGGCCGCCGGGCCGACCGACCGTGACGAGCAGGAGGACCCCGCCGATCACGGCCGCTGCGAGCACCCCGGCCGCGGTCCGCGAGACCGCGCACCCACCCCGCGCCAGGGCGACACCCACGCCCGCGCTGGCCGTCGCGGCCACGCCGAGCAGCACCGTCACGTAGGGCGGCGGCGCCGCCTGGCCCGCGAGGGTCGCGACCTCGACGACCGCGAGGGCGAGGGCACAGACGGCCGCCGCCCGCAGCGGCACGCTGACGCGTCGGGCCTCGGTGGTCACTGATGAGGGCTGCCGCATCAGAAGTCCTTGTCCAGTGCGCCGAGCTCGGTGACCGGCGCGCCCGAGCAGGCCGTGCCGAAGGCGTCGGTGGCAGCGGTCGAGGGGCTCCACACCATGTTCTGGGCCGTCGTGACGGCGTGCAGCGCGCCGCCGCTGGAGAGGGCGCCGAGCTTGACCGTGATGACGGTGCGGTTGGCCGAACCCACCACGACCGTGCTCGCCGTCATCGTCGCGGTGAAGACGCTCGTCTTGCTCGTGCGGACGAAGTCCTCCTTGAGGTCGATCGAGCCGAGGTTGACCACGGTGCCGCCGACGAGCACGTCGAGGGTGTCGTCCTTGCTCGTGAGCCCGAGCAGCGCGCCGTCGCGGACTCGGACCTGCACGGCGAGCGAGGCTCCGGTGAAGGTGGGCGTGATCGAGGACGGCTTGACCGAGTCGGTGTAGGTGAAGGTGAACGAGTCGTTCGTCTCGATCTTGCCGACGGTCGCGCCACCGTTGGCAGCCTGGACGTCGTAGCCGCGCAGGGCGGTGTTGTCGACGCGTCGGGCGGTGACGAGCGTCGAGGTGGTGACGACGCCGGCGGTGTCGCTGAGCACGGCCCGGAAGTCGTAGAGGCCGTCCGCCGTCGAGGTGGTGGCCCACGAGCAGGAGTAAGGCGAGGGCCCCGACGTGATGGTGCAGGCCGTCGTCCACGTGCCCGCCCCGTTGGGGGAGCGTTGGATCGCGACCGACGCGACGCCGGCCCTGGCGGTCGCGCTCGCCGTGAGCGTCACGGTGCCGGTGAGGTAGGCGCCGGGGTCCTCCATCGACACCGACGACACCGTGTTGTCGACGGTGCGTCCGGTGACCGACGCGGACGTTGCGGTGTTGCCGGCGGCGTCGGTCGAGACGGCCCGGAAGTCGTACCTGCTGCCGGAGGTGAGCTTCGTCGTGTCGAAGCGGCAGGACCACGGCGAGGTGGTGACGGTGCACGCGGTCGTCCACGTCGGCAGCGGGGCGCCGGTCACGGCGTACTGGATCGCGACCTGGTTGACGCCGGAGTCGGCGTCGGTCGAGGTCGCGGCGAGGGTGACGGTGCCGCTCAGGGTGGCGCCCGGGTCGGTCATCGTGACGGCCGGGGCGGTGTTGTCGACCATGACGTCGGTGACGACGGCCGAGGTGGCGCTCGTCTTGCCGGAGGTCGCCGTGGCGCGCAGGTCGTAGGTACCGTTCGCCAGCGTCGTCGTGACCCAGGAGCATCCGAAGGTCGTCGTGACGGACGCGGACGTGCACAGCGTCTTCCACGTCGTCGTGCCGCTGACGGCGTACTCGATCGTGACGCCGTAGAGCAGGGCCCCGCCGCCGTAGACGGTGCCCGAGAGCGACGTGGCGCCGCGGACGTAGGTGCCGGGCTCGGCGAGGACGACGACGACGTTGTTGGCCACCGTGGTGGACACCGGGTCGGACACGGCGACGTTGCCGGCCTTGTCGGTGGCGGTGGCCCGCAGCGCGTAGCTGCCGTCGACGCCGCGCGTCGTGTCCCAGCTGCACGACCACGGGCTCGCGGTCGCGGTGCAGAGCGTCGTCCACGTGCCGCTGCCCGGGGAGACGTACTCGACGAGCACCGAGGCCAGGCCGCTGCCGGCGTCGGACGCGGTGGCCGAGACGCTGACCGTGCCGCTGACGGCGGAGCCGGGGCTGTTCATCGAGACGGTCGGCGGCGTCCAGTCGGCGGCGGCCGTGAAGACGGCGGGCGAGTTGGTCGAGCTCGAGGTGTAGGACGCCGAGGAGAAGGACGCGCCGGCGCCGAGGACCACGGCGAGCGCGGCCACGGCCAGCAGCATCAGTCGGGTCCTCGGCATGCTCCAAACGTTACGGAGACGGCCCCCACGGGAGCCGTTCGAGAACACACTCCCGGGACGCTGCTCTTCCACAAAAGGGAACTGCCACCTCGACGCGTGGGACGCCTGGACGGGGCGGGACGCGTCGGGGAGCGGGCGGCGGGGGCGTCGGCAACGGTCGGGACGCGTCGGGGAACGCGCCGGCAGGCCCGGTCCCTGGTGGGACGGGCCTGCCGGTTGGGTGGGTGACCACGGCCGGGGGAGCCGGTGGTCGGTCCGGGCGGTGGGACGACCGGACAGCTGAGGGGCGTCAGCGCGGGGCGACGCCATGGGCGAGGGCGGCGCCGGCGGCCACACGTCTCGAGGCGGCTGCGCCGGTGCGGTGCCGGCCGTCGGCGCGACGGCCGGCACCCTCCTCCCCGGTACGTGCGTTGCGGAAGGCCTCCCGGATGCTGAGGAGCGCGATGAGGCCTGCCGGGACACCGACCAGGAGCATGCGGTGGTGCGGGTCGGCGAGGTAGAGTAGAGCCCAGCCGACGTAGGGCACGTGGTAGGCGACGACCGGCTGACTGTCGGAGTCGAGCGTGAACGTCCACGGATCGGTGCTCGGGTTCGCGTCGCCGCGGGTGCGGTACACGGTGCCGTCGACGCCGGGCTCGGCCGAGACGACGCGGTGCGTGACGAGGTTGGTGACGCCGCTGCTCGCCGGCGGGACGTAGGTGATGACGTCGCCGACCTTGACGTCGCGCACCGGCACGACCTTCTCGAAGACGACCGAGCCCTTGTCGTACGTGCCGGTCATCGAGCCGCCGGTGATGACGTAGCGCTGGTAGCCGAGGACCGAGGGCACGACGTAGGCGACGGCGAGGAGCAGGAGCGCGAGCATCGCGAGGTTGCCCAGGGCGCCGGCGACCCGCGCGCTGCGGCGGCGCTGCGTGGTGGTGGCCATGGCTGTTCCTCTCAATTCGAGTCGGCGGTGCTGGCTGCTGGTGCTACGTGCTCGTCCTGCTGGAGCTGCTGGGGCTCCTGCGGCTGCGGGCTGAACCCGGCGTCGACGCCCTCCCGCGTCGACGCCGGGGAGTCAGTGCGTCAGGCCGCCGGGGTGACCGCGCCGGTGTCGGCGTTGGTGACCGTGGCGGAGCTCTGCGTGCCGTTCCAGGAGAACGAGGCCGACGCGGACTTGCCCTGCTCGGTGTTCGTGGCGCTCGAGGCGAGCGTCACGGTGATGCGGTAGGTGTGCGCCTCGCCGGCGGCCCACGTGCCGAGGCTCTTGGTGCCGGCGCTGCCGAACGCCCCGCTGTAGACGGTGACGGGCGAGGACGTGTTGGTGACGTCCTCGATCTTCTCGGTCAGGACGCCGGAGCTGAAGGTCGAGGTGTCGGTCTGCGTGACGGAGAAGACCGAGCCGAGCGAGCCCGAGTTGGTGATGGTGACCTGGCCGTAGACCGAGTCGCCGGGCTTCATGTTGGCCAGGCTCAGGATCGAGGAGCCGGACTTGCTGTTGGTCTGGGCCAGCGTGCCGGCCGTGACCGTGCTCGCGGTGTTGCCGGACGTCGAGGAGAAGTCGGCACCGGACCCGACCGCGAGAGCGCCGGCGACGGCGGCGGTGGCGAGCGGTACGAGGACCTTCTTGGTGGCGAGGATTCGCATGGTGTGGGCTCCCTGTCGGTGGACCGGGCCTGGCCCGGAAGTCTGTCGGGATCGCGTCGATCCCTGTTGACGAGAAACCTACGGAGGGGCGAACCACGCGATTCCCCCACGAGATCCACACGACGTCCACGGTTCGGAACGGTTCGCGCGCCGTCGGGAACACCGCCCCGTTCCTGCCCGTGGACGACGCCTGCGCTGGCCATCCACACACCGTGCACGGGGTGTGGATGGCCGTGCGGGGTGCTCTTGGAGCACGGTGTGGCGGCGGCGCGGGGAGTAACCGCCGGCGGCTCGGCCTTGTACCGGCATGCGCCACGACTCGTTCACGCTGACCCGCACGTTGCCCGTCGCACCGTCTGCGGTCTGGGCCGCCTTCGCCGACGATTCGATCCGACGCCGGTGGATGCGGATGCCGGGATCGGGCGCCCGCTTCGAGCACGACTTCCGGGTCGGTGGCGGCGAGCGGGCCAGCGCCTCGTTCACGACGCTCGACCACCCGACCGAGCTGCTCGAGAACGAGTCGCACTACCTCGAGTTGGTGCCCGCCCGGCGGCTCGTCTTCGCCTACCGCGCCACCGTCGACGGCGTCGTCCGGTGGGCTTCGCTCGTGATGGTCGAGCTCGAGCCGACGACCGGGGAAAGTGGCGTCGAGGCGACGGAGCTGACCTGGACCGAACAGGTCGTCCTGCTCGTCCCGAGCGAGGATGGCGGCAGCGTCGACCTCGCCCACCTCCGCGGCGGCATCCAGCTCCGCCTCAACGCCCTAGCCCTCGCGGTCGCACCCGGCTGATGGGGGATTCCGGGAACCGACGCCTGCAAGGCACAGCCGGCATTTCCCGGACGAACAGACTCACTCCTGGCAAGCTGCGTCGGTGACTACAGGGGACGGCAGCCTGCTCGAGGGGCTCTACGAGAGCCTCATCACGAAGGCGCTCGAGGCACGGCTCGAGCGTGTCACGGCCCTCGACGTCCGACGTGGATCCGTGGACGAGGCAGATCAGCCCGAAGTCCTGGCGCGGCACATCGGTGAAGTCGTCCTCCGAGCCCTGCGCGAAGAGCGGCGGCCTGAGGTTCGGCTGGACCTCGTCAACCGGCTCGTCGAGACGGTGGGTGCCGTGGAGTACTCCTTGTCCGCCGCGCATCAACTGCTCGCAGTCTCTGCGCCCCCAGGGCCCGACCACCTAGCGCGAAGCCTCACAGAGCGCCCCTCGACTCCGCTGTCCGAGGCTGCCCTTCTGACGAACGCCTCGGGCGAGCCGGGCCTCGGCCATGAAGTACGTGCAGAGCTGGCGAGCGCCGACCACGTCGATGTGATCATGGCCTTCGTCAAGTGGTACGGCCTTCGACTCTTTGAGACACAACTGGCCGCTCTGCAAGCCCGGGGAGTTCGTCTCCGCGTCATCACGACCACGTACATGGGGGCAACCGAGCGAGCCGCTGTGGACCGGCTGGTCCGTGACTTCGGAGCCGAGGTCAAGATTCAGTACGACGCCCAGCGAACGAGGCTGCACGCGAAGGCATGGCTGTTCCGGCGCAACACTGGGTTCGACACGGCGTACGTCGGCTCGAGCAATCTGTCTCGCGCCGCGATGCTCGACGGCGTGGAGTGGAATGTCCGCCTCTCGGCTATCTCTACCCCCGCACCGCTCGCGAAGTTCCGTGCCACTTTCGACAGCTACTGGAACGACGCGTCATTCGAGTCCTACCACCCGGATGTCGACCGTGATCGCCTCGACGATGCCCTCGCTGAGGCGGCCGGCAGACGCACACACGACCGAGTGACCCTGACCCTGTCCGGTCTAGAGGTTCGGCCGTACGCCTACCAACAGGAAATGCTCGATCAGCTGGACGTCGAACGCGTCGTCCACGACCGTCACCGGAACCTGGTCGTCGCGGCGACGGGTACCGGCAAGACCGTCGTGGCTGCGCTTGACTACCGCCGGCTCGCGTCAGGCTCCGCGACACCGCCCCGCCTCCTGTTCATTGCACACCGACGCGAGATCCTCCAACAGTCGCTGCGCACCTATCGCGAGGTCCTGAATGACGCGGGGTTCGGGGAGCTGTACGTCGACGGGCACCGCCCCGAACGGTGGGACCACGTCTTCGCCTCCATCCAGTCCCTGTCGTCCTATGGAGTCGGCAATGTGCCGCCACACGCTTACGAGATCGTGGTCATCGATGAGTTCCACCATGCCCAGGCGCAGACCTATCGACGCCTCCTCGAGCATCTGCAGCCAAGAGAACTGCTTGGCCTGACCGCCACGCCCGAGCGAGGGGACGGTCTCGACGTCCGGTCGTTCTTCGAGGGCCACACGGCCGCCGAACTCCGATTGTGGGACGCCCTCAAGGCTGATCTGCTGACCCCGTTCCACTACTTCGCGATCGCAGATGGTGTGGACCTCACCGGGGTGGACTGGAAGGCTGGCGCGTACGACGCTGCCGACCTCTCGAACCTCTTCACGGGCAATGACGCCCGCGCGCGCATCGTGCTCAAAGCAATCCGGGACAAGATCGCCGATCTGAGCACCATGAAGGCGCTGGCCTTCTGCGTCTCCCGGGACCATGCCCGGTACATGTCCAGGGTCTTCAACGAGGCCGGCATCGCATCTGCGGTAGTTCTGGGGGATACAGCAACTCCCGAGCGCGACGCGGCCGTGCAGGGACTGAAAGACGGCCGGGTTCAAGTGCTGTTCGCCGTGGACGTCTTCAACGAAGGCGTGGACGTGCCGGCCATCAACACAGTCCTGTTCCTCCGCCCAACCGAAAGCTCCACCGTCTTCCTCCAACAACTCGGACGGGGCCTGCGTCGCGCCAAGGACAAGGCGGTCCTGACGGCCGTCGACTTCGTCGGCCACCACCGCAAGGAGTTCCGGTTCGATCAGCGATTCCGCGCCATGACCGGCAGTACTCGTGCTGCTCTTCAGCGCGACATCGAGCATGGCTTTCCGTTCCTGCCCGCTGGCACCCAGATCGTGCTCGACCAGCAAAGCCAAGACCTCGTCCTCGAGAACATCCGAAGCCAGGTCACGACGCGGTGGTCGGCCATCGCGGCCGAGCTGCGTGCCCATCCGACGGATGACCTGGGCAGCTTCCTGACGGAGTCGGGCTTCGAGCTGTCCGACGTGGTGCGAGCGGACCGCTCCTGGACTCGGCTGCGACGCGAGGCCGGTATCGAGGTACCCCCTGGTGGCTCCCTCGAGAAGCACCTGCTGAAGCGCGTGCGCACCCTCGCCCACGTTGATGACGCGGAACGGGCAGCTGCCTACCTTGTCTGGCTCAGCCCGGAGGCACCCCGCTACGAGGCGGCTGACCCGGCCCTGCAGGCCTACGGACGGATGCTCTTCTTCTCGCTGTGGCCTGACGGAGGAGGCTTCACCTCCTACGAAGCAGGACTCAACGCGCTGCGCGGCGAGAGCGCGGTCGTTCGAGACCTTCAGGCCGTCATCGCCCTGAGTCTGCGCTCTGCGGAGCGGGTCACCTCGTCGTTGAGCGGTGAGTTGGCTGGGCGGCCGCTACGGGTGCACGCGCGCTACACGCGTGAGGAGTTGGTGGCCGCGCTCGACTACGTCGCCATCGATGGCCGCAAGCCGAACAGCTTTCGCGAGGGGGTCCTGTTCGCCGCTGAGGCGAACTCGGATGCCTTCCTCGTCACCCTCAACAAGTCCGAGGCAGACTATTCACCGACCACGATGTACCAGGACTATGCCATCAGCCCTGAGCTGTTCCACTGGGAGTCCCAATCGGGGACGCGGGTGGCATCAGCTACAGGTCAGCGGTACCTCCACCACAAGGCGCGCGGCAGTCACGTGCTGCTCTTCACGCGGCAGCAGAAGGTCACTGCCATGGGTACTGGCGCGCCCTACTTGTTCCTGGGCGAGGCTGACTACGTGGAGCACCGGGGTGAACGACCGATCGCGATCACCTGGCACCTTCGCACGCCGATGCCGGCTGCAGACTTCGCCTCGGCAAGCGTGGTCGTCTAGCCACTGCCGAACCGATCGCGTCAGGTGCACGCCTGAGGCGTAGACGCACCCCTTGCAAGGGGTGCACCCGGCCCAACGGGGTATCGGCGCCAGGAGAGGGGACGACAAGAGGCCTGTCCCGGGCGTCGGGACAGGCCTCTTCGTGGTGGAGCCAAGGGGACTCGAACCCCTAACCCCCTGCTTGCAAAGCAGGTGCGCTACCAATTGCGCCATGGCCCCTGGCTCGCCGGACGCGTCCGGCGGGTGAAGCAGGGAGGATCAGGACGAGGTGGTCGCCTCGTCGTGGCTGACCGGGGCGTCGGGCGTGACCGGCGCTGCCGGGGCCGAGACGTCGTCGGTGGCCTGCGTCCACAGGTCCTGCTCGGCCTGCTGCTGCTTGGCCTTGCGTCGCAGGAACACGATGCCGGCGACGGCCCCAGCGATGAGAGCGAGACGCTTGAGCATTCCGGGATCCTCTCCGTGGTGACGGTGATGGTGGGCCTAGGAGGACTTGAACCTCCGACCTCTTCCTTATCAGGGAAGCGCTCTAACCGTCTGAGCTATAGGCCCATCGTCACCTTCGCGCGCCTGGCCGAACCCGTCGGGATCCGACGTCTGGGCTGATGACCGGGCGCGATGGGAAACGTTACCGGATGCCCCCAGCTGTCTCCAAAACGGCCCCCGCCCGGGCAGGGCGGGGGCCGTCAGGACGGGCTGGCTACGCGCTGATCCGACGCGTCAGTCGTCGGTGAGCGTCAGCTGCACGCCGCCGACGAGGGCGGAGCAGATGTTGTAGAGGAAGGCCATGACGGTCGCGATCGCCGTCATGAGGATGACGTCGATGACGCCGATGACGATCGACAGGGACACGACCCGGCCGAAGCCGACGTAGTCCTTGATCGAGAACGGGTCGGACGTCGTGGTCTGCAGCGACTGCAGGACGCCCTCGATGTCGGTGAAGACGTTCATCGTCGACAGGATCATCCACAGCACGGCCGTGAGGACGACGCCGGCGATGCCGAGCGCCACCGAGAGCAAGAAGCTCATCTTCATGACCGACCACGGGTCGACGCGGGCCACCGCCAGGCGGACGCGTCGGGGGCCCTTGGCCTTGCGCGGGGCGTTGGCTGGGCGCACCGCGGCCGTGGCCGCCGTCGCCGGACCGGTGCCCGGGGTGGCCGAGGCACCTGAGGCGCCGGACGCGCCGGCACCACTCACGCGCTGCTGCGGGCTCGTGCGCGTGGTGACCGCGCCCCGGGACAGCGACGTGTCGTTCGCGCCGCCGGACCGCGCGGCACCGGAGGCCCCGCTGGAGCCCGACGAGCCGCTGGAGCTGCTGAAGGAGGTCGTCGAGCCGGACGCGTAGGGCGAGCCGCTGCCGTAGTAGTCGGCCCCCGAGGTCATGGTCGCGTCGCTCGTACCCGAGGACGCCGACGACGCGCCCGACGAGGGCGTCGACGGTGCGGACGACGAGGCCCCGGCGGAGCCAGCGGACGGCGTCGAGCCGGACGTCGGGCTGCCGTTGCTCATGGACGGACCCGCGCCGTACCCCGTCGCCCCGAGCGGGCGGTCAGAGCTCGTCGCGCTCATGCGTCACCTCCGTTGTCACCTTCGGACGAACCATCCTCGTCACCCGAGGTTTCGTCCGACGGTACGCCATCGGGCCCGGGAACCGTAGCGGGCGCACTGGGAGCGGACGCCCCTGGCACGCCGCCCGTGCCCGAAGCGTCGCCTTCGCCCGTCGTGTCGGTTTCGCCCACCACCTCGGCCTCCTCCTTCTCCGGGTTGCGCGCGATCGCGACGACGCGGTCGTTCTTGCCCGGCTTGACGAGGATGACGCCCTGGGTGTTGCGGCCCTTGCGGGCGATGCCGGCCGTCGTGGCGCGCACGATGTTGCCGCGCTCGAAGACGACGAGCAGCTCGTCGTCGCCCGTGGTGGTCAGGGCGCCGGCGAGGTCGCCGTTGCGGTCGGTGATCTTGGCGACCGCGACGCCGAGCGTGGCCCGACCCTTGGGGTTCCACTCGTTGGCGGCGGTCCGCTTGGCCATGCCGTTCTCGAAGACGACGAAGACGTCGGGCTCGGTGCCGTCCTCGACGACGCACATGGCGAGCAGCTCGTCGTCGCCGCGGAACTTCATGCCCGTGACGCCGGAGGTCGAGCGGCCCATCGGGCGCAGCTGGCTGTCGGTGGCGTGGAAGCGCACCGACATGCCCTTGCGGGACACCAGCAGCAGGTCGTCCTCGGCGCTGACGAGCGAGGCCCCGACCAGCTCGTCCTCGTCGCGCAGGTTGATGGCGATGAGGCCACCCGAGCGCGGCGAGTCGTAGTCGGCCAGACGCGTCTTTTTGACCAGGCCCGCCTTCGTCGCGAGGACGAGGTAGGGCGCCGCCTCGTACGAGCGCAGCGCCATCACCTGGGCGATCTGCTCGCCCGGCTGGAAGGCCAGGATGTTCGCAACGTGCTGGCCCTTGCTGTCACGGCTGCCCTCGGGCAGCTCGTAGGCCTTGGCCCGGTACACGCGTCCGAGGTTGGTGAAGAAGAGCAGCCAGTGGTGGGAGGTCGTCGTGAAGAAGTGCTCGACCATGTCCTCGCCGCGCAGCGACGCGCCCCGGACGCCCTTGCCGCCCGGCTTCTGCGCGCGGTACTGGTCGACGCGCGTCCGCTTGGCGTAGCCGCCGCGCGTGATCGTGACGACGACGTCCTCCTCCGGGATGAGGTCCTCCATCGACATGTCGCCGTCGAAGGGGATGATCTCGGTGCGCCGGTCGTCGCCGTACTTGTCGACGATCGCCGCGAGCTCCTCGGAGACGATCTGACGCTGCCGCTCGGGCGAGGCGAGGATCGCGTTGTACTCGTCGATGAGCGCCTGCAGCTCGTCGTGGTCGGACTGCAGCTTCTCGCGCTCGAGGGCGGCGAGGCGGCGCAGCTGCATGTTGAGGATCGCGTTGGCCTGGATCTCGTCGATCGAGAGCAGCTCGATGAGGCCTTCTCGGGCGATGTCGACGGTGCGCGACCCGCGGATGAGCGCGATGACCTCGTCGAGCATGTCGAGCGCCTTGAGCAGTCCACGCAGGATGTGGATGTCGGCCTCGGCCTTGTTGAGGCGGAAGCGCGTGCGCCGGACGATGACCTCGATCTGGTGGTCGACCCAGTGCCGGATGAACCCGTCGAGCGGCAGTGTGCGCGGCACGTCGTCGACGAGGGCCAGCATGTTGGCGCCGAACGTCGTCTGCAGCTGCGTGTGCTTGTACAGGTTGTTGAGCACGACCTTCGCGACGGCGTCACGCTTGAGCGTGATGACGATGCGCAGGCCGGTGCGGCCCGAGGTCTCGTCGGTGATGTCGGCGATGCCGGCGATCTTGCCGTCCTTGACGAGGTCGGCGATCTTCATCGCGAGCATGTCGGGGTTGACCTGGTATGGCAGCTCGGTGACGACGAGGCACTGCCGGTTCTTGATCTCCTCGACGTTGACGACCGCCCGCATGATGATCGAGCCGCGGCCGGTGCGGTAGGCGTCCTCGATGCCCTTGTGGCCCATGATGAGCGACCCGGTGGGGAAGTCGGGGCCCTTGATGATGCCGAGCAGCGCCTCCAGGAGCTCCTCGCGCGAGATCTCCGGGTGGTCGAGGTAGTACTGGGCGCCGGCGGCGACCTCGCGCAGGTTGTGGCTCGGGATCTGGGTGGCCATGCCGACGGCGATGCCGGCCGAGCCGTTGACGAGCAGGTTGGGGAAGCGGCTCGGCAGGACCGCCGGCTGCATCGTCTTGCCGTCGTAGTTCGGGACGAAGTCGACGGTGTCCTGCTCGATGTCCCGCACCATCTCCATGGCGATCGGGGCCATCCGGCACTCGGTGTACCGCGGGGCGGCCGCGCCGTCGTTGCCGCGCGAGCCGAAGTTGCCCTGGCCCTGCACGAGCGGGTAGCGCAGCGACCAGTCCTGCACGAGGCGCACGAGGGCGTCGTAGATCGCCGAGTCGCCGTGCGGGTGGTAGTGACCCATGACGTCACCGACGACGCGGGCGCACTTGTTGAAGCCGCGGTCGGGGCGGTACCCGCCGTCGTACATGGCGTAGACGATGCGCCGGTGCACCGGCTTGAGGCCGTCACGGACGTCGGGCAGCGCGCGCGAGACGATGACCGACATCGCGTACTCGATGTAGCTGCGCTGCATCTCGGTGTTGAGGTCGACCGGCTCGACGCGGTCGTGCTCGCCGGGCTCCCGCGCGACCACCGCTCGGGCGTCGACGTTCTCCTCGGGCGTCTGGGTGACGTCGTCCCCGTCGGCGCCGGGCCCGTCGGTGGACTCGGGCGGCTCGTTGGGGGGCAGGTCGTCGCTCACGTCAGATCCTCTTGTCTGTCAGTCGGAGTGGGAGGCGTTGGGGGAGGGCCGTGGCGGGAGGTGCGGACGTTTCACGTGGAACGTCGCGGATGTCCCGCCGGCCGCCGCTTCGGGGTCAGATGTCGAGGAACGCCACGTCGTGGGCGTTCTTCTGGATGAACGTGCGTCGCGACTCGACGTCCTCGCCCATGAGGACCGCGAACACCTCGTCGGCCTTCGCGGCGTCGTCGAGGGTGACCTGGAGCAGCGTGCGTTTCTCGGGGTCCATCGTCGTCTCGCCGAGCTCGCCGTAGTTCATCTCGCCGAGGCCCTTGTAGCGCTGGATCGGGTTGTCCTTCGGCAGGCGCCAGCCCTTCTCCTCGCCGAGCTTCTTCAGGCCGTCGCGCTCCTTGTCGGAGTAGGCGAACTGGTGGTCGGCGTTGCTCCACCGGAGGCGGAACAGCGGCGGCTGCGCGAGGTAGACGTAGCCGGCCTCGATGAGCGGGCGCATGAACCGGAAGAGCAGCGTCAGCAGCAGCGTGCGGATGTGCATGCCGTCGACGTCGGCGTCGGCCATGAGGACGATCTTGTGGTACCGCGCCCGGGCGAGGTCGAAGTCCTCGCCGATGCCGGTGCCGAACGCCGAGATGAGCGCCTGGACCTCGTTGTTGGCGAGGATCTTGTCGATGCGCGCCTTCTCGACGTTGAGGATCTTGCCGCGGATCGGCAGGATCGCCTGGGTGTGCGGGTCGCGGGCCTGGGTGGCCGAGCCGCCGGCGCTGTCGCCCTCGACGATGAACACCTCGGAGCGGCTCG
The DNA here is from genome assembly GCF_001956915.1 of Intrasporangium flavum. Taxonomy (GTDB): domain Bacteria; phylum Actinomycetota; class Actinomycetes; order Actinomycetales; family Dermatophilaceae; genus Monashia; species Monashia flava. Next base: position 23,276 of record NZ_MLJO01000018.1, read on the forward strand.
GGTCCTTGCTCTGGCAGTCCTTGAGCTTGCCCGGCAGGCCACCGGACTCGAGCAGGCCCTTGCGTCGCGTCGCCTCACGGGCCTTGCGCGCGGCCATGCGGGCCGCGGCCGCCTGGACCGACTTGCGGACGATGTCCTTGCCCTCGTTCGGGTGGGCCTCGAGCCAGTGGCCGAACTCGTCGGTCATGGCGCGCTGCACGAAGCCCTTGACCTCGGAGTTGCCGAGCTTGGTCTTGGTCTGGCCCTCGAACTGCGGCTCGCCGAGCTTGACCGAGATGACGGCGGTGAGGCCCTCACGGATGTCGTCGCCGGTGAGGTTCTCGTCCTTCTCCTTGAGCAGGTTCTGCTTGCGCGCGAAGTCGTTGACGAGCTTGGTCAGCGCCGCGCGGAAGCCCTCCTCGTGCGTGCCGCCCTCGTGGGTGTTGATGTTGTTGGCGTAGGTGTGGACCGACTCGGAGTACGCGGTGGTCCACTGCATCGCCAGCTCGAGGGAGAGCATGCGCTCGGAGTCCTCGGTCTCGAGCGAGATGACGTCGGGGTGCACCGGCTCGCTGCGCTTGCTGCTGTTGATGTGGTTGACGTAGTCGACGAGGCCGCCGTCGTAGCGGTAGGTGACCTTCTTGGCCGTGACCTTCTTCTTCTCGCCGGCGCCGCCCGACGCGTCGGCCGCGGAGTCGTCGTCGCTGGCCTCGACCTCGGTGAGGTCGGACTCGACGCCGTCGAGGTCGACCTCGCCCTCGGCGGACGCGTCGACGCGCTCGTCGGTGAGGCTGATCGTCAGCCCCTTGTTGAGGAACGCCGTCTGCTGGAAGCGCGCCCGGAGCGTCTCGTAGTCGTAGACGGTCGTGTCGAAGATCTCCGGGTTGGCCCAGAACGTGATCGTCGTGCCGGTCTCGTCGGTGGCCTCCTCCTGGCGCAGGGGCCCGTCGGGCACGCCCATGGAGAAGCTCATCCGGTGCACGTGGCCCTTCTGGCGCACGGCGGCCTTGAGCGTCGTCGACAGCGCGTTGACGACCGAGGACCCGACGCCGTGCAGGCCGCCGGAGACCTTGTAGCCACCGCCACCGAACTTGCCACCGGCGTGCAGCTGGGTCAGGACGAGCTCGACGGCGCTGATCTTCTCGACCGGGTGGATGTCGGTGGGGATGCCACGACCGTTGTCCTTGACGCGGACGCCACCGTCGGCGAGGAGCGTGACGTCGATCTGGGTGGCGTAGCCGGCGAGGGCCTCGTCGACGGAGTTGTCGACGATCTCGTAGACGAGGTGGTGCAGGCCGCGCTCACCGGTGGAGCCGATGTACATGCCCGGACGCTTGCGGACCGCTTCGAGCCCCTCGAGGACCGTGATCGCGCTCGCGTCGTAGTCGACGCCGTTGGGCCGGAGGTCGGCGGGCGCCGCGACGGCGGGGTCACCGGCCGCGTCGATCGCCGGGTCGATTGCCGAGGCCGCGGGGTCGATGGGATTCTGGGGCGTCTGGTCGGCCTCGGACACGTCTCTCCTCTTCACACGTCGACGCGGGTGCGCACTTCACGCCTGCGACCCGCGTCGTGCCACCGGTCGGTGACATCGGGACGGCCCGCCCGTGTCAGACGGCACGGTCGAGCCGAGTCCCACTCATTCTAACGGGCCGAGCGCCTCGACCGTGCCCCGCAAACGCCCGGGAGGGCACTTTTCCGGCCCGAAACCCCGCTGATCCGGGGGGAGGATCACGACCCGGCCCCCCAGCGCGCCTCAGGTGCCTTCTCACGACACGGCGTCCTCGCCCACCGCGCCGGGCCGCGAAACCCCGGGATCCGCACGAATCGGCCAGACTCCGGTGACAACGCCGACGCGGCCGCGGGCGTCTGGACTGGTGCCGGCAGCCGCCGGCGACATGACTCGCCGGACGCCTCCACAGGCCCCTCGGGTCGGACGACAGGGGACAGCACCGATGGACGACGCCGACCGGCGGGACGACTTCACGGCCTGGGTCAGGTCGCGCGAGCAGGCACTCGGCCGGCTCGCCTTCCTGCTCACCGGTGACCGCGACACCGCCGAGGACCTGCTGCAGAACTCCCTCGCCAAGGTGTACCGGCACTGGGAGCGGGTGCGGGCGGCCGAGCTGCCCGACGCGTACGTGCGGCGGCTCAGGGTCAACGAGAACAACTCGCGGTGGCGGCGGGTGCTGCGCCGGCCCGAGTCGCCGGGCAGCCACGTGCTCGAGGTCGTGGCGCCGCCGGCGCCGGCCGGGCTCGACGCGTCGGAGGCCCTCGACCTGTGGCGGCACGTGCAGGCGCTGCCCACCCAGCAGCGGGCCGCCGTCGTGCTCCGCTACTACGAGGACCTCACCGAGGCCCAGACCGCGGCGGTCCTCGGCTGCTCGGTCGGGACCGTCAAGAGCCACACCAGCCGCGCCATCGGTGCGCTGCGCACGAGGATGAGCGAGGTCACGGCATGAGCGACCCGAACCGCACCCCGGACGCCGCCGGCCCCCCGGACCTGGGGCTCAGGCAGGCCCTCGACGCGCGGGGCGAGGGCGTCCGCGTCGTCGGTGACCTCGCCGAGCGCGCCATCCGCCGCGACACCCAGCTGCGCCGTCGCCGTACGGCGGCGGTCGGCGTCGACGACGCGGCCGACCGACGTGCCGACGCCCTCGGCGCCGGTCACGCCCCCGCCGTCCACCGCGCCGACCCCTGCGCCGACCCCGACGCCGACCCTCACGGCCGACGGGTCGCCCGCGCCCGCGGACCTGCGACCCGCCACCGGCGACCCGACCGCCACGACCGAGATCCCCTACCTCGTCGACGGCGTCATCCACGACGGGAGCAGGACGCTGACCGTCGGGCGGTCGATCTCCGGCGGTTCCCTATGGGACCTGCCGGGCGGTCGCTGGCTCGTCGCGCAGGGGGAGACCGGCGTCGTGCGCGTCCTGCAACCCCTCGACCTGGCCACGGTGCGCCTGCGTGGGGACACGGTGACCGTCGCGGGCGACGGCAACCTGATCGTCGTCGAGACGCGCGGAACGCTGCGTGCCTACGAGGCGGGCGGCATCCTGATTCGCACGCTCCCCGCCTCGGCCTGCGACTGCGCCGCCGGGTTCGAGGCCGTCGGCGTCATCGACCGCGTCGTCTACGCCAACCGTGGGTCCGGCGGTGACGCCGTCGCCTGGGACGTCCTCGACGGGAACATCACTCCGGTGCCGCACCGGCTCGCGCTCGTCGACGCGGCGACGGGCACGGCGCTCGTGGCACCAGATCCGAACACGCCATCCGCGCGGACGTGCAACGCGCTCGTCGACCTCGCCAGCGACCGCACCCTGTGGCGGCTCTGCGGTCCGCTGCTGTTCCGGTCGTTCTCCGCCGACGGGCGCTACCTGCTCGCGACCGGCGAGATCGACGGCCTCGCGGACTCCGAGCTCAACCCCGACCGGACGTTCCGGTACGGCGGGCTCGTCGTCGTGCGCACCAGCGACGCCGCAGTCGTGCTCGAGGGCAGGGGCGACCCCGCCACCGGGATCGACTCCCCGGTCAGCTACCGCATGGGCTCCGACGGCACGGTCACGGTGCAGGTCGGGGCCGCAGCCGGCAGCCGCGCCCTGCAGCGGTGCAACCTCAACGGTGTCTGCCAGGTCGTGGCCCCGGCCCGGCCGCGCGACCAGGTAGACATTCCGGAAGGAGAGGACCCGTACTTCCTCGCCGGGAACTGACCTCCGCGGCGGTTCGGGGCCCGTTCGGGTCTCTCCGTCCGTGCTCCACCGCGGTCGAAGAGACCCGACCGGTGACGAACAGCCGGACCGCCCTCAGTCGTCGCGCGGATCGAGGGTGCGCTCGAAGAGAGAGTGGATGGCCTCGGGCAGGTGCGGCTCCTGGATCGTCACGTCGCAGCCCGCCTCGTCGCACACGACCGAGTAGATGAACGCATCGGGGTGCGTGCCCTCGGTGGAGGCCGCGATGCGCTGCAGCGTCGGGGCCGCGAGCAGGTGCTGCCAGTCCTTCTGGTCGCGCTCGGACAGCTCGCCGATGGCCACCCGCCGCTCCCGGACCTGGCCCGCGAAGCCGCCGGTACGGCGGAGCACGACCTGCGCGTCGGGGCTCGGCGGCGTCGCGGGCCCGGCGCCGCCGCTCGACCCGCCCTCAGCCGCACCCGAACCCGAACCCGGACCGCCGGGCGCCTGGCCCCCGGCAGCAAGGACGCCGACCTGCTGCCACGCGTCGCGCACCGCGGTGTGCTGGGAGGAGCCGTCACCGTGGGCGGCGGCAGCGGCGTCGACCGTGAGGGTCGCGAACGTCGCGAAGTCGCAGTCGGGCTTGATCGACCCACCCGACACGACGGCGTACCAGATGTGACCGGCGTCCTCCCACGCGTTGCCGCCGATGGCGACGGCGGCGAGGGCGAAGGCGCGGTTGGGGATGCCGGAGTTGATGTGGACGCCGCCGTTGTCGTCCTGGGTGTCGACGTAGCCGGCCATGTCGGCCGGCTGCGGGTCCTTGCCGAGGCGCGGGTCGTCGTAGGCGGTGCCGGGGTTGCGCATGTCGCGCAGCGCCCGTCCCTTGACCGAGGGGTTGAGCAGGTCGGCACCGACGAGCCAGTCGGCCTGGTCGGCGGACTGCCCGAGCTGGTGCTGCTTGACGAGGACCCCGAAGACGTCCGAGATCGACTCGTTGAGCGCGCCCGACTGCCCCTGGTACTGCAGCCCGGCCGTGTGCTCGGTGACCCCGTGCGCGAGCTCGTGCCCGATGACGTCGACGCTCTTGGTGAACCGCTCGAAGATGACGCCGTCGCCGTCGCCGAACACCATCTGGGTGCCGTCCCAGAACGCGTTGTCGTAGTTGCGGCCGTAGTGGACGGTCGCGAGCAGCGGCAGCCCCTGGCCGTCGAGCGAGTTGCGCTGGTAGGCCTGCCACCACAGCTCCCACGTGGCGCCGAGCCCGTCGTAGGCCTCGTTGACCGCCGGGTCGGACGAGGCCGCCCCGCCCTCGCGCCGCACCGTGGTGCCGGGAGTGGTCTGGGCACCCTTCGCGTCGGCGATGGTCCGCTCGGGCACCGGCGTCGACGGGGTCGCGGCGCCGGGCTTGCCGGGCCGGTGGTGGCGCCGCTTCGCGGCGACGGTCGGCGCGCTGCGCAGCTCGCGGACCGACGCGTCGTGGCGCAGCGCCTGGCGCGCCTCCGCCGCGACCGCGGGCTCGGCGCTGCGCGCGAGCTCCTCGAGCATGTAGGGCGGGACGATCGTGCAGCGGTGCGTCGGCGTCGGGGTCATGGAGCCAGTCTGCGACGCGTCGCTGACAGTCGCCTGCCGAGCGACCCGCGCTCCCGCCGGTCAGCCGTAGGTGTCGCGCGGGCCGCGGGAGTCGGGAGAACGGCGGGCCCCGCGGTTCCACGACGGCGCGCTCGGACCGACGACCCGCAGCTCGCTCACCGCACCGACGCCGACCTCCTCCTCGATCCGCGCAAGAAGCGACGAGGCGAGCAGCCGCATCTGGGTGGCCCAGGCCGTCGAGTCGGCGCGCACGGTCAGCACGCCGTCGACGAACGTGGCCGGCTCGACGTGCGTCGCGATGTCCGGGCCGACGATCTCGGGCCAACGCCCCATCACCGACCCGACCGCCACGTCGACCCGCCATCCGCGGTCGAGGAGCAGGCGGTCGAGCTGGTCGCCGAGCAGCGTCGGGTCCCGCCCGTCGCGGCTCGAGCCCGACAGCGTCGGTTCGCCGATGGGCCGGCGCCGCTTGCGCGGCTTCATGCCCGGCCGGAGCCCCTTCTCCGACGCCGCGGCCCGCGCCCGGGCCAGGGCCGACGCGGCGGCGTCGGCGATCCGGGTGTCGGTGTCCGAGGGCCCCGGCTCATCGGACGACGCGGGGTTGCCGGCGTCCGCCGCGTTCTCGCCCGCTGGGCGCGCCGCGTCGTCGACGGGCGTTGCGCCCTCGTCGCGCCCGGATCCTCCGGCGTCCGGCGCGACCTCGTCAGCCATCGGCCGCGACCTCGCCGTCGGCAGCGAGTGTCGATGAGTCGTGACCCGACGCGTCGTCACCCGACGGGTCCTCACCCGCGTCGCGCGCGTCATCGGGCGCGTCGTCGGACAGCACGCCAGGGACGGCCGTGGCCTCGGGAGCCTCGCCGCCCGACAGCTCACCCGGAGCCACGGCGCCGGGCGTCCCGACGGCACCGAGCTCGACGGCGAAGGTCGACCCCCGCTCGCGGAGCCGGTCGGGCACGTCGGCACCGACCGCGGCCGTGATGAGCACCTGCTCGCAGTCGTCGACGAGGGCTGCGAGCCGCTCGCGCCGGCCGGAGTCGAGCTCGGCGAAGACGTCGTCGAGCACGAGGACGGGGTCATCGCCGAGGTCGCGGCGCAGCAGGCGGTAGGCCGCGAGCCGCAGCCCGAGCGCGAACGACCACGACTCGCCGTGGCTCGCGTAGCCCTTGGCCGGCAGCTCGCCGAGCGACAGGACGAGGTCGTCCCGATGCGGCCCGACCAGGGTGACCCCGCGTTCGACCTCGGTGCCGCGCACCTGCGCCAGCGTCTCGAGCATCCCGGCGCGCAGCTCGTCGACCTCCGGCACCTCGCCCGCGGCGATCCGTGCGGCGAGGTCCTCGTGCAGTGAGCTGCGGTAGACGGCCCTGGCGTTGGAGGCGGCCGCGCTCACGGCGTCGTAGCACTCGGCGAGGTCGGGGACGAGGTCGCGCAGCAGCCGCAGCCGGGCGTAGACCAGCTGGGAGCCGACGCCGGCGAGGTGGTCGTTCCACACGTCGAGGGTGTGCAGCGCCGCCTCGCGCGCCTCGTCGCTGCTCGGGTCACCCGGCCGCGGACGGTACCGGGAGCCCTTCCGCAGCACGGGAGCCGCCGACTTCAGCAGGGCGTTGCGCTGGCGCAGGATCTTGTCGTAGTCAGACCGCACCCCGGCCCACCGCGGCTGACGCTGCACGAGCAGGTCGTCGAGGAACCGACGCCGCTCGGACGGGTCACCCTTGACGAGCGCGAGGTCCTCCGGCGCGAAGAGCACGGTGCGCACCGTGCCGAGCACGTCGCGCGGCTTGACCGGGGCCCGGCCGAGCCTGGCCCGGTTGGCCCGGCCCGGCGTGATCTCGAGCTCGACGAGCGTCTCGCGGTCGTCGCGCACGACGGCACCGCGGATGACCGCCTGGCTCGCCCCGAACCGCACCAGTGGCTGGTCCGTCGCGACCCGGTGCGACCCGAGCGTCGCGAGGTAGCCGACGGCCTCGACGAGGTTGGTCTTGCCCTGCCCGTTGAGACCGACGAGCGTCGTGACCCCCGGCGACAGGGCGAGCTCCGCGCTCGGGTAGCTGCGGAAGTCCTTGAGGGTCAGGTGCCGGACATGCAACGAAACCCGGCCTGGCTCAGGCCTTCTTGGCGGCGCGCTTCTGACCGCGCACCGTGTCGGCCGTGTCGGTCGCCTTCGAGGCCGCCTTGCGCCCCGACGTGGCCGCCGTCTTCGCGGTGGCGACGTTCGCCTTCGACGCCGACGCGGCGGCACGCTTGCTCGCGGCCTTCGTCGCGGCGCGCTTGGTCGCCCCCTTCTTCGCGGCAGCCTTCTTGGCCGGCGCCGCCGGGGCGGACCCCGTGCGCAGCGTCTCGCCCTCGGCGATCGTCATGACCTGGTGGCCGCCGAACTGGCCGCGCAGCGCCGCCACGGCCTGCATCGTCGGCGAGCTCTCCTGGCGGGAGGCGAACCGGGCGAAGAGCGAGGCCGAGATGACCGGCATCGGCACCGACAGGGCGATGGCCTCCTCGACGGTCCAGCGACCCTCGCCGGAGTCGTTGGTGTAGTCCGACACGTCGTCGAGGTGCGGGTTCTCCTCGAGCGCCTTGACCATGAGGTCGAGCAGCCAGGACCGCACGACGGTGCCGCGGCTCCACGCCTTGAAGGCGCCCGGGACGTCGGTGACGATGTCCTTCTTCTCGAGCAGCTCGTAGCCCTCGGCGTACGCGGCCATGAGGCCGTACTCGATGCCGTTGTGGACCATCTTCGTGTAGTGGCCGGCGCCGACCTTGCCGGCGTGGACGAAGCCCTCCTCGCGGGGGCCCTCGGGGCGCAGCGCGTCGAAGATGGGCATGGCCTTGTTGACCCACTTCTTGTCGCCACCGCACATCAGGCCGTAGCCGTTCTCGAGGCCCCAGATGCCGCCGCTGACGCCGCAGTCGATGTAGCCGATCTTCTTGCCGGCGAGCAGCTTGGCGTTCTCGAAGTCGTCGGTGAAGCGCGAGTTGCCGCCGTCGATGACGAGGTCACCCGGCTCGAGCAGATCGGCGAGCTTGGCGACGGTCTCACGCGTCGGGTCTCCGGCCGGGACCATGACCCACACGACGCGGGGCGCCTCGAGCTTCTTGACGAGGGCGGCCATCGTCGCGACGTCGCGCACGGCCGGGTTGAAGTCGAACCCGACGACCTCGTGGCCCGCGCGACGCAACCGCTCCCGCATGTTGCCGCCCATCTTGCCGAGACCGATCAGACCGAGCTGCATGTCGGGAGCCTTTCTGGGGGAGTGCAGGGAGCGAGGTGCGGCAGGGGGTGCCGGTGGAGCACGAGCGGTTCGAGGCTACGCCTGCCGGAGCACCGGGTGCACCGGCGGGCGCGTCCGTGGTCGGGCGGGCGCCCCGGGCCGCCGTCCCGGCGAGGGCGACGCCAGAGGACGACCGGCCTCAGCTGGCGAAGCGGACCGGCATGAGGACGTAGCGGTAGGTGCCGTCGGGCTCGCCGTCGGCCTCCTCCTGCCCGGACAGCACCGCGGGCCGGCTCGGCTGGGTGAACGACAGCCGGCTGAAGGCGGTGCCGACGGCGTGCAGGCCGTCGAGGAGAAACTGCGGGTTGAAGGCGATCTGGATCTCGGGCCCGGTCAGGGTGGCCTCGACCGCCTCGGACGCCTGGGCGTCGTCGCCGGTGCCGGCCTCGATGGCGACCTGGCCGTCGGTGAACTTCAGCAGCACCGGGGTGTTGCGCTCGGCGACGAGGGCCACGCGCTTGACGGCCTCCTCGAGGGCGGCGGTCTCGACGACGGCCTCGGTGTCGACGCTCGTCGGGAAGATCGAGGTGACCTTCGGGTACTCGCCGTCGAGCAGGCGGGTCGTGGCCCGACGCTGCCCGGCCTCGAAGCCGATGAGGCCGTCGCCGCCGGCACCGAACGCGAGCGACACCGTGCCGGACGCGCCGAGCGCCTTGGCCGTGTCGGAGAGCTGGCGCGCCGGGACGAGGGCGACGTGGCTCGCGTCGGACTCGCTCGGCGTCCACGACAGCTCGCGCATCGCGAGGCGGTAGCGGTCGGTGGCGAGCAGGGTCACCTTGTCGCCCTCGATCTCCATGCGGACGCCGGTGAGGATCGGCAGCGTGTCGCCGCGGTCGGCCGCGATCGAGACCTGCGCGACGGCCTGGGTGAAGGTGTCACCGGCGATGGTGCCGCTGGCGTCGGGCGCCGCAGGCAGCGTCGGGTAGTCGGCGGCGGGCATCTCGCGCAGGCTGAAGCGCGAGGACCCGCACGCGACGTTGACCTTCGTGCCGTCGGTGCTGACGTCGATGGGCTTGTTCGGCAGGTTGCGCGAGATGTCGGCGAGCAGGCGGCCGAGCACGAGCACCTGGCCGGCCTCAGCGACGTCGGCCGGCACGGTGATCTTCGCGGAGACCTCGTAGTCGAAGGCCGACAGCGTCAGCGAGCCCTCCTCGCTGGCCTCGAGGAGCACGCCCGCGAGCACGGGCACGGGCGGGCGCGCCGGCAGACCGCGCGCCACCCAGGTCACGGCCTCGGCCAGGACGTCTCGCTCAACCCGAAACTTCACGGTGCTCTCACTTCGACAGGTTGGACATGGGGGCTCAGACACTAGTCCCTGCGCCCGAGGTGGCACCACAAACACGCCACAAACGGTCGTGGGCCCCGGCACCTGGCGCAGGGCCGTGTCGGGGGGAGTCTTCCACCGGCCCTCCCCGTCCCGGTCGTCGGGTCGCTCGAGACCCTCGTTGTCGGGGCATCTCCCGTGATCTGGGTTCTCGTCATCGTCATAGGTGCTGTGGATCCTGTGGACAAGCGGTGTCGACGCAGGTCAGCGCGTCGTTTCGGGTGTGCAGGGGGTGTGGGTCGCCGACGGGTGGGCCCACGAGCTGTTGTGGACGCGATTTCACTGTTCACACGGCGCTCACAAGCCGGGTGCAGTTTTTCCGCAAGATTTCCGGCCTCGTCCACACCTGTCCACAGTGTCCTTGTGGAAAGAGCCGGAGCCCATGTCCGTTTTGCGTGCATTGGTGGCTAGTCACCTGTGGATGGAGGCGGCCTCCGCTTCCACAGAGTTGTCCACAGAGGTGGATAACCACAGCTGGGGGTAGAGCCTGTGGGTTGCGATCGGGAGGGTCACGAGCCGGTCACGCTGTGCACACAGCTGTGGATGTGGATGTGGACGGGTGTGGACGTCGGGCCGTTCGGGGGTAGCCCCACCTGGGCCCACCGAGGGGTCCGGTACGTGGTGACTAGTCACCTCCGTCCCGTTCGCGGCACTCGTCCGGCTACGGGCGCGTCAGTCAGCCACGACGAGGCGTCGCGACACCGCGACGTGCCAACCGAAGAGCGCCTCGGGGTCGGGGACCGGTCCGAGCTGGTCGAACACCTCGCTCGTCACGGCGCCGAGCAGCAGCGTCCACGCGCTGAGGCCCTGGGCCAGCGCCTCCGCGTCGACGGCCGTGCCCGCGAAGAAGTCGTCGTCGAGGAAGCCCCCGACGGCCGGCCCCGCGAGCCGAGCCAGTTCCGGCGACGGTGCAGGAGTGCGGCCGGCCCGGGCTGCTGCGTCGACGATGCCGGTGACGATCGCGAGGACGGCGGTGCCGGGTCCGGTCGTGCGGTCCGCGGGCGCGGTGTAGTCGGGCACGGGCGAGCCGTAGAGGAGGGCGAAGTCGTGCGGGCGCTCCAGCGCCCACCGCCGCAGCCCGTGCGCGACCGCCTCCCATCGCCCCCCGAGGTCGGTCGGGTCGACCGCCCCGTGCGCCGCCGTGACCGTGGCGGCGAGCGAGGTGTAGCCGTCGACGATGAGTCGGGTCAGCAGCTCGTCGCGGCTCTCGACGTACCGGTAGATGCCCGAGCTGACCATGCCGAGGTCGCGGGCGACGGCCCGCAGGCTCAGGGCGGCCGCCCCCGAGGAGGCCAGGTGCTCGCGGGCAACGCGGAGGATGTCGGCCTCGACGGCGAGGCGGTTGCGGGCCCGGCGGCCGAGGGTCTCGGTGGGGGTCATGGGACGAGCCTGACACAACCGACGAAGAAATGTGAGCACTGCTCTTGATTTCGTGCTGTCGAACGCCCATGCTTGAAATGTGAGCAGCGCTCACGTTTCCGCTAAATCCACCGCACCCATCGACTCGTCCAGGAGCCCCTCATGTCCCACCACCTCGTCGTCGGCGCCGGTGGCGTCGGCCGCTCGACGACCGCGGCCCTCGTGGCCGCCGGTCACACCGTCACCCTCGCGTCGCGATCGGGCCGCGTCACCGAGCGCCCGTGGCAGGACGCGCACCGCGACGCCGTCGAGGTCGTCTCCGCGGACGCCGCCGACGCGACGCGCCTCGCATCGCTGGCGCGCGGTGCCGCGAGCATCGTGAACGCCGTCAACCCGCCCAGCTACCTGACCTGGGACACCGACTGGCCGCCCGTCGCCGCGGCCATGCTCGAGGCAGCCGAGTCCACGGGCGCCGGCCTCGTCATCATCGGCAACCTCTACGGCTACGGGCGCGTGGAGGCCCCGATGACGGAGGAGGACCCGATGCGTCCCGCCGGCCACAAGGGGGCCCTGCGCGCCGACATGTGGACCGAGGCCCTGGCCCGCCACCGCGCCGGCCGGATCCGCGTCACCGAGCTGCGCTCGAGCGACTACTTCGGCCCGGGCACGACGCCGCGCACGAGCTACCTCAACGACATCGTCGTCGACGCCCTCCTCGCCGGCCGCACACCCTTCGTCCCCGTGGGTCGGGCCGACGCCCCCCACTCGTGGACCTACGTGCCCGACGTGGGCGCGACGGCCGCCCGCATCGCGCTCGAGGACGCGGACTCGGTCGCGTGGGGCCGCGCCTGGCACGTCCCGACCTCCGCGCCGCGCACGTTCGACGAGGCCGCGCAGGATGTCGCCCGGATCGCCGGCGTCCGGGCGCGCCGCGTTCGGGTGCTGCCGAGGCCGCTCGGCACCGCCGCCGGGCTCGTCGTGCCCTTCATGCGCGAGGTGCGCGAGACGCGCCACCAGTTCGAGCGGCCCTTCGTCCTCGACACCACCCGGACCGAGCGAACCTTCGGGCTCGCGCCGACGCCGTGGGAGGACGCGCTCGCGGCCACCGTCGCGGCGCGGCGCGCCTGACGCGTCCGTGCACCGACGCGTCAGGCGCGCCGAAGCGTCAGTGGGCGCCGCTCAGTGGGACTGCTGGCGGATCCGGTTCGTCAGCTCGGTGACCTGGTTGTAGATGGCGCGCCGCTCGCCCATGAGCTCGCGGATCTTGCGGTCGGCGTGCATGACCGTGGTGTGGTCGCGGCCGCCGAAGTGCTGGCCGATCTTCGGCAGCGACAGGTCGGTCATCTCGCGGCACAGGTACATGGCGATCTGCCGGGCGGTGACGAGTTGGCGCGAGCGGCTCGAGCCGCAGAGGTCCTCGAGCGTCACCGCGTAGTACGCGGCCGTGACCGCCATGATCGTCGCGGCCGTCACCTGGTTCGGCGTCTCGTTCGGCAGCACGTCCTTGAGGACGATCTCGGCGAGCGGGAGGTCGACCGGCTGGCGGTTGAGGTTGCTGAAGGCCGTGACGCGGATGAGCGCGCCCTCGAGCTCACGGATGTTCGTGCTGAAGTTCGTCGCGATGTACTCCAGGACGTCGTCCGGGACCTTCATGCGGTCCTGGATCGCCTTCTTGCGCAGGATGGCGATGCGGGTCTCGAGGTCGGGCGGCTGGACGTCGGTGAGCAGGCCCGACTCGAACCGGGTGCGCATCCGGTCCTCGAAGCCGGACAGCTCGCGCGGCGGCAGGTCGCTGGTGATGACGATCTGCTTGTTCGCGTTGTGCAGCGTGTTGAAGGTGTGGAAGAACTCCTCCTGGGTCTGCAGCTTGCCCTGGAGGAACTGGATGTCGTCGATGAGCAGCACGTCGACGCTGCGGTAGCGGGCCTGGAACGCGCTCGCCTTGTCGTCGCGGATGCTGTTGATGAAGTCGTTGGTGAACTCCTCGGAGTTCACGTAGCGCACCCGGACGCCGGGGAACATCGTGCGGGCGTAGTGCCCGATCGCGTGGAGCAGGTGGGTCTTGCCGAGCCCGGACTCGCCGTAGACGAAGAGCGGGTTGTAGGCCTTGGCCGGCGCCTCGGCCACCGCGACGGCGGCCGCGTGGGCGAACCGGTTGCTCGCGCCGATGACGAACGTGTCGAAGGTGTACTTCGGGTTCAGACGCGTGTCGCCGACCACCGGGGGCTCGGGCCGCTGCTGGCGCAGCGGGCCGCTCTCGCCGCCGGCGCGGAGCGGGTCGATCCCGTGGTCGGGGGCCGGGTAGGCCTGCGGACGCGGCTCGTCGAGGTCGGCGCCGTCGAGCGCGGGCGCGCTCTCGGCGAGGTCGCGCAGCGGGTTCGGGTTGGCGGCCGCGGGGTGCACCTGCGAGTACGGGCTGCCGAGCGGCGGCTGGACCGGGGCGGCGTGGCCGTTGGACCCGGCGTGGGCGGCCGGCGCACCGGGCCCGGCCTGGCCCGAGGAGCCGGTGCCGTGGTTGATGCCGTGGTGGGGCAGCTGACCCATCTGGCCCACCTGCCCGAGCTGGCCCTGGTGACCGGGCGTCGAGGCGAACGGGTTGGCGGGGCGCGCGCCCTCCGACAGGGCGGGCTGGCCCGTGGGCTCGTCGCTGATGATGCCGAGATCGGTCTCGAGGGTCTCATCGACGGAGACCGCGAGCTGCACCGGGTGCCCGAGCTGCTCGCCGAGCGCCGCGTGCACCTGGTCGCGCATGCGCGTCTCGAGGAAGTCCTTGGTGAAGTTGTTCGGCACGCGCACCAGCGCCACCTGGTCGAGGACGCCGATGAGCCGGCACAGCCGTACGAAGGCCCGTTCGCGGTTGGACAGGCCGACCGAGTCGAGCGTGCGCAGCGTCTCCTGCCAGATCTGTGCGTAGTCGACGCCTGCCTCGGCCACCTGGTCCCACCTACCCCTGAGTCAGTCCTCGGGCCCGTCGGTCGGGCACGTTCCGGTACGCCCCGGTGGCGGCTCTCGTGCCGCGCGACCGGGCTGGACGGCCCTCCGCCGTCCGCTGTCCGGGTGAACGATGCCTTGTTGTCCACACGTTTGTCCACAGCCTGTGCATGGGTGGACCAGGACCGTAAGCACCGAAACCTACAACTCGAGGGCGGCGGTGACAATCGTCAGGTGCGCTGATTCGGTCAACTCCCGGCGTGTCGGCTTGATTCTGTCCGCGAAGCGCCCAAGATCGGTCGGTTCGGCGGCGGCACCCGCGCGGCCCCGCCTCGGTTTGACCCTCGTTCCGGCGCTCCCGTATCGTTGACCGAGCGTGTCTGCGACCTCTTTCGCATGCCCATGGCGCCAGGCGCCGCGCCCCGGTCCGCCGGGTCGATGCCGGAGCACCACGGGCTTGCCGATTGCGGTCGCCGAGACCACGCACTGCCCCACCACCACGGGAGCGCGGGTCGACGAGAGTCGCCCGGCCCCGCGACCAACGGAGAATCTCGTGAGCAAGCGCACCTTCCAGCCGAACAACCGTCGCCGCGCCAAGACGCACGGCTTCCGCCTGCGCATGCGCACCCGTGCGGGTCGCGCCATCCTCGCCGCCCGCCGTCGCAAGGGCCGCGCCGAGCTCTCGGCCTGAGCCGCCGAAGGCCTCGGCGTGCTGCCGGCACGTCACCGTCTGCGTGAGAGCGCAGACTTCGCGTCGGCAGTCCGCGGGCCTGGCGCCAGCAGAGCGGGCGGGCGACTCGTCGTCGTGCATGCCAACCGGACCGATGCGCGTGCGGACCTTCCGCCGCGCGTCGGTTTTGTTGTGTCCAAGGCCGTCGGCAACGCCGTCGTCCGCAACCGCACGAAGCGTCGGCTCCGGGCCAGCATGGCCGGCCACGTCAACCGCGTCCCCACCGGCTGGGACCTTGTCGTCCGCGCGAATCCCGCTGCGGCACAAGCGTCCTGGGTCGAGCTCGACGCCGCTCTCGGGCGGCAGCTCGAGAAGGTGACCTGCCGGTGAGCGTGACGGTCAACCAGGTGCTCGCGGCCCCGCTCGTGCTCGCGGTCCGCGTCTACCAGCGGTTCATCTCCCCGCTCACCCCGCCGAGCTGCCGCTTCTACCCGAGCTGCTCCTCCTACGCGGTCACCGCCCTGACGCGCTTCGGCCCGATCCGCGGCGGCTGGCTCGCCGCGCGGCGCATCGGCCGGTGCCACCCGTGGAACCCGGGTGGCGTCGACGACGTTCCGCTCACGTGGGAGAGCCGCAACGACGTCCGCCCCGAGGACTTCCGACCGCGGGACGCCGACGGTGACGTCGAGCCGGACCCGGCCCCGGGCGCAAAGGCGCGGCATCGGCACCAGCACGGAGCACCCACCACCTGACCACGCGGCATATCGTTGCCGACCAGTGGTGACCGGACCGAAGGCATGGCCGGCTCACCGGACGACAGAGGACACACGTTGAGCGAGTTCTTCAACACCCTGCTCTACCCGATCAAGCTGGGTGAGGCATGGGTCATGTACGCCTGGCACTGGCTGTTCGACGCGATCGGTCTCAAGGGTGACCTCGCCGGCTGGGCCTGGGCCTTCTCGATCGTCGGTCTCACCGTCGTCGTCCGGCTCCTGCTCATCCCGCTCTTCGTGCGCCAGATCCACTCCTCCCGCCGGATGCAGCTCATCCAGCCGGAGATGCAGAAGATCCAGAAGAAGTACAAGGGCAAGCGCGACCCGGAGAGCCAGAAGGCGCAGCAGGCCGAGATCATGGATCTCTACCGCCGCACGGGCACCAACCCGTTCAGCAGCTGCCTGCCGATCCTGATCCAGAGCCCGTTCTTCTTCGCGCTCTTCCAGCTGCTCAACAACCTCAAGGCCCAGGCCGAGGGCAAGCAGCCCGGCATCGGCCCGATCACCAACGAGGTCGCCCGCGCCATCGAGAGCTCGACGATCTTCGGCGCCCGGCTCTCCGACTCGTTCGTGTCGAGCGACCAGCTCAGCGTCAAGATCCTCACCGCGGTGCTCATCGTGCTGATGTCGGCGACGACGTTCACGACCCAGTACCAGCTGATGCGCAAGAACATGCCGTCGGCGGCGCTCGACAACCCCTTCGCGAAGCAGCAGAAGGTCCTGCTGTACCTGATGCCGATCTTCTTCGCGATCTCCGGCATCAACTTCCCGATCGGTGTCCTCATCTACTGGCTCACGACGAACCTGTGGACGATGGGCCAGCAGTTCTACGTCATCCGCAACATGCCCGCGCCCGGGTCCGAGGCCGAGGCCAACCGCCGCAAGCGGCTCGAGCGCAAGGGCAAGACGTTCGAGGAGCTGACGGTGCCGGGGCTGAACGGCGAAGACGCCGTCGAGGATGCCCCCAAGGCCGGCCAGCGACAGCAGCCGAAGAGCAAGAAGCGCTCGAAGACCACCGCGCCCAAGAACCGCCGCTGAGGCGTCCGTCCACAGTCTTTCCCACCCTGCCGAGCCGCTGACCTGCGAGGACACGAGTTGTCCCCAGGCCGGGCCGGTGAACGAAGGAGCACCCATGAGCGACACCCAGGCGACCGGCGACGTGGCCGTCGACACCACGCCCGACACCACGCCCGACACCACGCCCGACACCACCCCCGAGGCGACGCCCGACGCGACGGCCGACGCTGCGAGCACCCCGACGGACGCGGCGACCGACGCGGCGATCGACGCCGACGACGCGGCGATCGACGCCGACGACGCGACGCGGGACTCCGACGACGACGCTGCTGACGGCACCGCCACGGAGGACAAGGGCGACAAGCCGTCGCGCGTCCGCCAGCTCGAGCGCGAGGGCGAGGTCGCGGCCGACTTCCTCGAGACGCTCCTCGACATCGCCGACCTCGACGGCGACATCGACGTCGATGTGGACGGCGACCGGGCCGCGGTGGCCATCGTCGACTCGGAGGACGGCCGCGTGCCGCGCCGCCTCGTCGGCCCCGGCGGCAAGGTGCTCGAGGCCCTCCAGGAGCTGACCCGCCTCGCGGTCCAGGTCGAGACCGGTGAGCGCAGCCGCCTCATGCTCGACATCGCCGGGCACCGGGCCGAGCGCCGCTCCACCCTGGTCGACCTCGCCAAGACGGCGATCGAGCAGGTCAGGACGAGCGGCACGAAGTCCGCGCTCGAGCCGATGTCGGCGTTCGAGCGCAAGGTCGTGCACGACGAGGTGGCCGCGGCCGGACTGGTGTCGGAGTCCGAGGGCGTCGAGCCGAACCGCCACGTCGTCATCCTGCCGGCCTGATCACCGGCGCGTTTCACGTGAAACGGGGCGTTCCGCGTCCCGTGCCCGCCGCCGACGACGACGCAGGACAAGGAGCACGGCGTGGCTGACGAGGAGCGCGAGCCGAGCGGTCCGGTCCCGCCGGTGACGCCGGAGACACCCGATGCTGCGGCGTCGGTCTTCGGGGAGCGGCTTTCGCTCGCCGAGGAGTTCGTCGCCGTGCTGGCGGACACCGGCATCAGCCACGGGCTGATCGGCCCCAGGGAGGCACCCCGCCTCTGGGACCGCCACGTGCTCAACTGCGCCGTCGTGCACCACGCCATCCCCGTGGCCGAGGACGGCCAGCAGGTCGTCGACGTCGGTTCGGGGGCCGGGCTGCCCGGCCTCGCCATCGCGATCGCGCGCCCGGACCTCCACGTGCACCTCGTCGAGCCGCTCGCCCGACGCACCGGCTGGCTCTCGGGAACGATCGCCCAGCTCGGCCTCGACAACGTCACGGTCCACACGGCACGTGCGGAGGCCCTGTGGGACACCGTCACCGCACCGTGGGTCACGGCGCGGGCCGTGTCCGGCATCGTCCAGCTCGCCGAGTGGACGCTGCCCCTGCTCACACCGCACGGCAGCGTCCTCGCGCTCAAGGGGTCACGAGCCCATGACGAGCTGACGGAGAACCGCACCGCGCTGACCCGCCTCGGCGTGGTCGATGCGGCCGTCGAGGCCTACGGCGCCGGGGTCCTCGCCGACCCGACGCTCGTGCTGCGTCTGACCATCGGCGAGGGAGTGGACCGGCGGCGGTTCCGATCGCGCGCGCCCAGCAGCGCGGGTTCGGCGCGGCGACGGGCGGATCGGCCGCGCGGTTCGCGGCGCACCGGCCCGGCGTCCGGCAGACGTCGGCCGCATCAGACATGATCGTGTCGAGACCTTTTCGGCGGTGGATGCGGCGACGGGTCGCCCGTTCCGCGCCACCGCCACCCTCGCCCGCGATCCCCGGAGGTGTACTCCCCGTGACGATGTCGACGAACCTGGGGTGGCCCAGCGAACCCGAACCGTCGCCGGAGCACCGTCGTCTGGGCTGGCTGGCCCGCATGCTCGGTGGTGTTTCACGTGAAACGGGGCAGGGGCCCGGTTCGGGAGACACGGGTGGCAGCGGTCTGGGCGTCGGCGGTGGTGAAGCGCCCGAAGCGGCCGTCGTCGATGCGACGCTCGTCGCCGGGGACGGAGACGCGGAGATCGATACGCCAGGACGCACCGACGTGGACCGTGCCGAACCCGATGCGGTCGAGGCCCTCGCCGATGCGGACGCCGACGGCGACCACGGTCGAGGGGACCCGGGTGGGGCGCGGGGGAGCGACGCTGGTCCGGAGGTGCTCTCCTCCGAGCCCGCCCCTGTCGAGGAAGAGCCCGACGGCCGGGACAACGCGAGCCGGGAGCCGGTCGACGACGACCGCACCGAGGCCTCCGGGCCGGATGATCTGACTGACGACGAGACTGACGACGAGGAAGAACGACCTGTGGACAACGCGGTGGATGACGCGCCCGATAACACGCTCTCCACGCAGGAACCAGGGGTTCCGGCGGCTGGGGACAACGTTGTGGACGAAGAGGCGCGGCGACGCGCGTACGCGGACGGGCACGCCGACCGGGAGGCCCTCGTCGCCGCCCTGCCGACGGTCGACGACGACACGCCCCTGGCGCGCGAGCTCGCCGACAACGCCCGCCGCCGGATCCAGCTGACCGGCCGCCCCTTCCCGAAGCCGGCCGCCCCCCGCGTCCTCACCGTCGCGAACCAGAAGGGTGGC
The DNA here is from genome assembly GCF_001956915.1 of Intrasporangium flavum. Taxonomy (GTDB): domain Bacteria; phylum Actinomycetota; class Actinomycetes; order Actinomycetales; family Dermatophilaceae; genus Monashia; species Monashia flava. Next base: position 42,469 of record NZ_MLJO01000018.1, read on the forward strand.
GTCGGCAAGACGACGACCACGGTGAACGTCGCGGCGGCCCTGGCGCAGTCGGGGCTGAAGGTTCTCGTCATCGACCTCGACCCGCAGGGCAATGCCAGCACGGCCCTCGGCATCGACCACCACGCCGAGGTGCCCTCGATCTACGACGTCCTCGTCGACGGCACGCCGCTGCTCGACGTGGTCCAGCCGTGCACCACGGTCGAGAGCCTCTTCTGCGCGCCGGCGACGATCGACCTCGCCGGTGCCGAGATCGAGCTCGTGTCGCTGGTGGCCCGTGAGACGCGCCTGCAGAAGGCGATCGCCGCGGCGTCGGAGGCCGGGCACAGCTACGACTACATCCTCATCGACTGCCCGCCGAGCCTCGGACTGCTCACCGTCAACGCCATGGTGGCGGCGAGCGAGGTCTTCATCCCGATCCAGTGCGAGTACTACGCGCTCGAGGGCCTGTCGCAGCTGCTGAAGAACATCGAGCTGGTGCGGGCCCACCTCAATCCGCCGCTGCACGTCTCCACGATCCTGCTGACGATGTACGACGGCCGCACCCGCCTGTCGGCCCAGGTCGCCGAAGAGGTGCGCGAGCACTTCCCCGAGCAGGTGCTGCGCACCACGGTGCCGCGGTCGGTACGCATCTCCGAGGCCCCGAGCTTCGGTGAGACGGTCATGACGTACGACTCGACGAGCAGCGGCGCCCTCGCCTACCTCGAGGCCGCCGGTGAGATGGCCGACCGCGGTGCCGCCGGGGCTGCCTGACCCGTCCCTCCGACGCGCTGAGAACGGCGCCGCTCCCGACCGGGGCGGCGCCGTTTCACGTGAAACGCGCTGAACGGCGTCGGCGGCGCTCTCCACCGGTGCTCCCGTTTCACGTGAAACCGAACGCCCGACCCGCGGCGGGGCCGGCGGCCGAGGGCATGGCGCCACTCAACTCCTGACTGGTCAGTGGGGCACAGACCGCGAGGAGGCCGATGTGGCTGTCGACGCTGTTGCGACCGGGGAGCTGTGCCGACGGGGCGGGGTGCGGTGTTCGGGAGCCTGCTCGGGCCGGATCGCGTCCGGGCGCCAGGCGGGGGAGGTGCGGCTGGGACCAGCGGTCCCGACGGGCCCACCGGGTCCTGGGCCGCGGTCGGATCACACCAGCCTCGGCGGGAAAGACCCTCCATGGATTCGTGCCGTCATGGTCGTTGCGAGCGGCGACGTCGTCGGGCTCGACTGTCGCAGAAGGGCACCCGGGGCGCCGCGCGCCAAGGAACGGACACAAAGCGTGGAAGGGTGGGCGGGTCGAGGGTGGCAGGTACAAGGTGTCCCGGGTCCAATGGCAGCGAACCTTGCCGGCGACGAAGGCGTCGTCATCCGCGCCCGCTCTACCGAAGCGCGGCCGCCGGCGGCCCTGAACGGCGACAGGCGCCCTTGCCGCGTTCCGCTCCGAGCACGCCCATCCGTCGCGGGGCCGGATGACGCGCGTGGCGTGGACCGGCGCCCCACCCACAGTCCTGACTCCCGGTTGGTCGGCGCTGGGATCTGTCAGGGCACGACGAGACGATGGGCAGCGGCCGGTTTCACGTGAAACACGGAGACAAGACGGCCGCTTCTCCGATCGGCAAGGTCTGATGGGTGCGTGTTTCACGTGAAACGCGACCCGGAAGACTGCTGTGCGTCGTTTCGACCGCCTGTCGCATTTCGTTTCACGTGAAACGCCCATAGCGGCAGCTCGTGCGGCGTGCGCGGATCGGCCACGACAACCACCTAGACTGAGCGCCGGACGCGAGGGTCGCGGCCGACATGGTCAGAGGATGTTGAATGGCGGAGAAGCGTCGCGCACTGGGTCGGGGTCTCGGAGCACTCATTCCGAGCGCACCGAGCGGGGGAGCAGGCCGGCCGGTCGACGTCTTCTTCCCCGACCAGAAGCGGGACGAGGTCGGCGGCGGAGTCGCCGTCGCGACCGAGGAGTCGCCGGAGGCTGCTGCCGGCGCCGACGCCACCGGCTCGACGGGCGCGGACGCTGGCGCCCCCCAGTCGCAGCAGGCCCCGACGGACGGTCCCGAGCTCGCGGTCGTGCCGGGCGCCGAGTTCGCCGAGCTCGACATCGACTCGATCCGGCCCAACCCGCGCCAGCCGCGCACGGTCTTCGACGAGGACCACATGGGCGAGCTCGTGCACTCGATCCGTGAGATCGGCGTGCTGCAGCCCATCGTCGTGCGGCGCATCCCGGACGACCAGCTCGGCGAGGCCGACGGCAAGCGCTTCGAGCTCATCATGGGTGAGCGGCGGTGGCGGGCGTCGCAGCAGGCGGAGCAGGCCACGATCCCGGCCATCATCAAGGACACGAGCGACGACGACCTCCTGCGCGACGCGCTCCTGGAGAACTTGCACCGCAGCCAGCTCAACCCGCTCGAGGAGGCGGCCGCCTACCAGCAGCTGCTCGACGACTTCGGGTGCTCGCACGAGGAGCTCGCGACGCGCATCGGCCGGTCCCGGCCGCAGATCTCCAACACGCTGCGCCTGCTCAAGCTGCCCCCGCTCGTCCAGCGGCGCGTCGCGGCGGGCGTGCTGAGCGCCGGGCACGCACGAGCGCTGCTCGGCCTGCCCGACGGTGCCTCCATGGAGCGGATGGCCCAGCGCATCGTCGCCGAGGGCCTGTCGGTGCGCACGGTGGAGGAGCTCGTCGCGCTCGGCGAGGGCGGGCAGGCCCCCAAGCCGCGTCGCCCGCGTGCCGGTTCGCGCCACCCGCAGCTCGAGGAGTACACCTCGGGGCTCGCCGACCACCTCGAGACGCGGGTCGCGATCGCCCTCGGTCAGCGCAAGGGCAAGATCACCGTCGAGTTCGCCTCGATCGAGGACCTGCGCCGCATCATGGGCCTGATGGGCGTCGACGGCCAGGGCCGCTGAGCCCTCGCGAACCCGCGGCGATCAGAGCCACGACGCCGGTCTCGGCACGATGACGCCGATCGCGCCGTTGATCGGCAGCACCGGCCCGGACCCGGACGCAGCCTTGAGTTCGGCGCACTGGGCCGTGGCGCACCAGTGCGTGACGATGCCGCCGTACTCGTAGAGCATCATCTGGATCGTGCCGGCGGTGATGCCGCCGACGGCGGTCTTGCGCTGGGCGGGATCCTGGTAGAGCACGACGTCGCGGATTCCCGTGCGCTGCTGGGCGGCGACGGCGGCGTCGACGATCGCGGCGTACTCCCGGCGCGTCTGCTGGTGGGCGGCGACGTCGGCGCGCCACTGGAGCAGGCCCACGACCGACAGGGCCACGAGGGCCACCGTGCCGACCCACCGGGTCCACGTGGCGCTCGAGAGGAGCAGGGCTGCGGGCACCACGGCCAGCAGCCATCCCCACAGCAGGCCGCGCGGGTTGGTCGTGACCCCGGTGGCAAGGGTCTGGACGCCCCCGAGACCGACGGCGACGACGAAGCCGGCGAGGATGCGCAGCCACGGCCCGCGCGTCCGCCGGTCGATCAGCGCCACGGCACCGGGGACGACGCCGACCGCGAGCGTGGCCCACCCCAGGGCCTTGGCCAGCGACTGGAGGTCGGACAGGTATCGGTGTGCGTTGACGCGGAGGGCGTGCAGGCTGTGGGCCGTGTTCGGGTGGCGCCAGGCGGCGATACGGATCCCGAAGTGGCTGAAGGCGATCCAGTTCAGCGTGTAGATGATGAGGATGCCGACCCCGTACGCGACCAGCCAGACGACGCAGACGGCGATGGTCGTGCGCCACGAGCGGGTCCGGAGGTGGACCAACGCCGCGATGAGCAGCACCGGTGCGATCGGCGGATAGGTCAGCACGCAGAGGATCGTCGTGATGGCCACCCACGTGCCGAGGCGGACGCGGCTCGTGGAGGCGCGCGGGAGCGTCCACACCGACAGTGCCGCCACGATGACCGACGGGGTGAGGGTGCCCGGCCAGTACACGAGCCGCTCCCACAGCGGCGAGGCGAAGACCGCGAGGGTCAGCAGGCCGGCGGCGAGTCGCCCGCGGACGTCGAAGAGCCGGGCGAACCCCACGACGAAGCAGGCGTAGGCCACGGCGTAGAGCACCGACGCCACGACGGGCGCCTCGTGCTGTCCCACGACGAGCCACCAGACGTAGTTGAGCCACCGACCCTCGGTGAGGTTCTTGTGCAACACGTCGGACCCGCCGGGGGCATGGTCCGGCAGCAGGTAGGGCCAGTCGTCGCGGCGGATGAACGGCGTGACAACCTGCGCGACGTAGCCGCTGGCCAGCACACCGAGGGCGACCGCCAGGACCGGCACCCACAACGGCGGCCGTTCCGCCGCGTCCGCGCCCGGTCCGACATCGGGACGGTCGGCATCGGGCTGCTGGTCGGCGTCGCCGCGCAGCCGACGGGTACGCACCGAGTCAGTCGCCATCTACTCTCCTTGTCGGAAGCTGCCGGCGACTGCTGTTCCCCCTCGGGCAACGATACGGTAGCCGCGGGCGGGCGGCGACCCGCTGTCCAGGGGCCGCGGAGCCGCCGACGGACCGACCGACGTACGGAGGGAAGCGGTGCCCGAGGGCCACACGATCCACGCCCTGGCGGCCCGGCTCGAACGGGCCTTCTCCGGACGGGTGGTGGCGGCCTCGAGCCCGCAGGGACGGTTCGCGGCCGACGCGGCCCGACTCGACAGGCAGGAGCTGCACGGCGCCCGAGCCCACGGCAAACACCTGTTCGTCGACATCGGCCCGGCGACGCTCCACGTGCACCTCGGGCTCATCGGCAGCTTCCCGGTGCGCCCCGCCCCGGGCGGCCACGTGCCGGCCCCGCTGCCGACCGTGCGTCTGCGCCTCGAGACCGACGCCCACTACGCCGACTTGCGCGGGCCGATGACGTGCACGCTCGTCGACGCCGCACGGGAACGCGAGATCGTCAGGACCCTGGGCCCGGACCCGCTGCGACGGCGGCAGCACCCGGATCGGGCTCTGCAGCGAATCGCGAACAGCCGCAAGGGGATCGGCGAGCTGCTCATGGACCAGTCGGTGGTCGCCGGCGTCGGCAACGTCTATCGCTGCGAGGTGCTGCACCGCCAGGCCATCGACCCGCTGACCCCCGGGCGCGACCTGTCGACCGACGCATGGACGGCGCTGTGGGACGACCTGGTGCTGCTCATGCCGCTCGGCGCCACGTTCTCGCAGATCCTCACCATGCCCGACCAGGTGGAGGCGGCGCGGCGGCTGCGGCGCAGCGGACGCGCCAGGTCCGTCACGGAGTCGCTGACGGGGGAGCGGCTCGGCGACCACTTCGAGCGCCGGTTCCTCGTCTACAAGCGCACCGGACTCGACTGCCCACGGTGCGCGGCCACCGTGCAGGACCGCGCCGTCGCCGGACGGACGCTCTACTGGTGTCCCACCTGTCAGCTGCGCCACTGAGCCACCTCGGCGTCACTGCCCCTACCGGCGAGATCCACGGGCTCACCACCCGCGGAACGGGGCTCGCGCCAGCACGGGGATCTCGACGAAGTCGTGGCACCCGAGGACCGGCAGCATCGCACGCGGCGGCTGCGGCATGCGTCGCAAGCCCTCCGCCTCGTCGAGGAAGGCGGGGGTGCCGAGGGTCAACAGCTCCTGGCGCAGGTGCATGCGGCCCCCGTGCGCGGCGCGGAGGTTGGCCAGCCAGTCGACCCCACGGCCGTACGTGAGCGCCACCGTGACGTGGTCACCGCCGTCGAAGGCCATCATCGGGACCCGGAAGACGCGCCCCGAGCGGCGCCCGACGTGCTCCACCTCGACGAACCAGCCGTGCCCGGCCAGGTGCACCATCGCCTTGTTGAGGACGTCGCGGTTCACCGTCGTGATGGCTCGGGGCAGCGGCACGGGTGGGCTCCTCAGTCGATCATTCGGGCGATGGTTCAGTCGGCGATTCCCTCGGTGACGAGGTCGACGCGGAGCCGCACGACGTCACCGAGGTCGACGTCCTCCGCCCGACGCACGTGGGCCTTGATGGGGACGACGAAGCCGCCGTCCTTGGGGAACAGGGACGTCCGGAAGTCGGTGCGGCCGAGCCGGCCGTGGACGGGTAGGCAGCCCCAGCCGTAGCTCGCGAACGACCACGACGCCACCTCCTCGAGCGCGGGCTCGGGGACGGCGACGAAGTGGTACGGGGACGGCCCGCGCCAGAAGATCACCTCACCGGTGAAGTCGACGCGGAAGAGCCCAGGGGCGACGGGTGCCACGCGACCCAGCATCCAACGCCTCGACCTCGATCACAACGACCCGCCCCACCGTAGATTGGCGCCATGGTCTTCACAGGGAGCCGACCGGCACCGTCGCACGTCATCGCCCACCTGTCCGACATGCACCTCATCGCCGGCGAGGGCCTGCTGCAGGGACACATCGACACCGTCACCCAGCTGCGCAAGGCGCTGGAGAAGGTCGAGGCATCGGGTGAGCGGTTCGATGCGATCGTCCTGTCCGGTGACCTGACCGACAGCGCCCAGCCCGAGGCGTACGCCAGGCTGCGCGAGCTCGTCGAGCCGGTGGCCGAGCGGCTCGGCGCGGCAGTCGTCGTCACGGGCGGCAACCACGACGAGCGGCGACCCCTGGCCCGGGGCTGGTTCGGGCGCGACACCGACGAGCCCCAGGACACCGTGACCGTCGTGCGCGGCCTGCGCATCGTCGCGATCGACTCGGCCCTGCCGGGCTTCCACCACGGTGGCTTCTCCGACGAGCAGTACGCCTGGCTGGCCGACGTGCTCGCGACGCCGGCGGAGCACGGGACGGTGCTCGTCATGCACCATCCGCCCATCACCTACCGGTCGCCCGTGATGCAGCTGCTCGACTTCGACGACCCCGACCGGCTGCGCGCGACCCTCGAGGGCACCGACGTGCGGGCGATCCTCAGCGGGCACCTCCACGTCACGAGCTTCGGCACGCTCGGGCGCGTGCCCGTGTTCGTCGCGGGTGGGGTCTCCTACGTCGACGACGTCGGGGCGCCGCGCGAGCTGCTCATGGGGGTCGACGGCCCGCAGTCGTGGAACCTCGTCGAGGTGCACGCCGACCACGTCGTCGCGACGGTGGCACCGGTCGAGCAGCACCCCACGTGGCCGAGCCTGGCTGACGCCGTCGTCGAGTTCATGGCCACCGTGCCCGAGGAGGACCGCCGGACGGTCTTCTCGACCAAGCGCTGACCATTTCGATTATCGAAATGTCGAGACGGTCCGATGGCGTTCGACATGAGGGTGAGAGGCCGCCGGGACCGACCCGGGCCCCGCACCGGACACCCAGACCAAGGAGCACCCGACATGTCCTTCCAGGCCTACCTCGACGCGATCGAGAAGAAGACCGGCCTCACCCCGCAGGAGCTGCTCGACGAGGCGACCGCGAAGGGGTACGGCCCCGACGCGAAGGCCGCGGCTGTCGTCGAGTGGCTCGCTGAGGACTACGGGCTGGGCCGGGGCCACGCCATGGCCCTGTTCCACGTGGTCAAGAACGGGGCGACGATCAGCGACAAGCACGTCGGCAGCACCGGCGCGCACCGCGACGACTCGACACAGCTGCGTCTCGACGGGATCGCGCAGCGCCACGGACCAGCCTGAACGCCATCCAGAACGCGAGAACGACCACCCGACAACGACTTTCGACAGGAGACCGACGATGAGCACCACCCCGACCACCACCACCGTCCAGCACGCGCAGTCCGCCGACGGCACGCAGATCGCCTACGAGGCGTACGGCAGCGGACCCGTCGTCGCTGTCGTCGGCGGTGCGTTCTGCGACCGAGGCGCCTTCCGGGACGTCGCCCAGACGCTCGGTGAGCTCGGCTTCACCGGCGTCACCTACGACCGACGCGGCCGCGGGGACAGCGGCGACACCAAGCCCTACGCGGTGGCGCGTGAGGTCGAGGACCTCACCGCCGTCATCGAGGCGGCCGGCGAATCCGGTTCAGCCGCATACGCTTTCGGGATCTCCTCCGGTGGTGCGCTCGTCATCGAGGCCGCCGCCGGCGGCGCACCGCTGACGAAGGCCTCCGCCCTCGAGGTGCCCTACCGCACCGCGGCGTGGCCGCCGCCGCCCGAGCGCTACATCGAGCGCCTCGAGGCCTTCGAGGCCGAGGGCGACCGCGAGGGGATCCTGCGGTTCTTCAACCGCGAGGCCGTCGGGATGCCCGAGGAGATGGTCGACGGGCTCAAGGGGACCCCGATGTGGGAGCCGATGCTGTCGATGACGTACACGGTCAAGTACGACGGCCTGTGCCTTGGCGGCGACGAGCAGGACATCCCGGCCGAAACCTTTGCGCGAGTGATGATCCCGTTCCTCGCCGTGTGCAGCAGCGGGACACAGATGCCGTGGCTCCACGACTCCGCCCAGGTGGTCGCCGACGCGCTGCCGAACGGGACGGCTGTCGAACTGCCGGGCGAGTTCCACCAGGTGCCCGCCTCGACACTGGCACCGGCCCTCGCCGAGTTCTTCAGGGGCTGAGCAGCATCCGGCGCGACCCCCCTGGGTTCCTCTGCCAGACAGAGGAACCCACGGGGCGGTTCAGAGGAGCGCCAGCACCGGGTTGTGCTCCGGCCTGACCGGCTCCCGCACCGGACCCGGTGGAGTGCCGTCACCGAACGGCGTGCCCCCGAGCGCCTCACGGCCGTGCGGAGCGGCCCAGCCCTCGAGCGCGGGACCGAGCGGCACGATGCCGGTGGGGTTCACGTCGCGGTGCACGACGTAGTAGTGCCGCTTGATGTGCGCGAAGTCGATCGTGTCTCCGAACCCCGGCGTCTGGAAGAGGTCCCGGGCGTAGGCCCAGAGCACCGGCATCTCGGAGAGCTTGTTCCGGTTGCACTTGAAGTGCCCGTGGTAGACCGGGTCGAAGCGCACGAGCGTGGTGAAGAGGCGCACGTCGGCCTCGGTGACGTGGTCGCCGACGAGGTAGCGGCGCGTGGCGAGCCGCTCCTCGAGCGCGTCGAGGTGCCGCCAGAGCCGGTGGTAGGCCTTGTCGTAGGCCTCCTGGGTGCCGGCGAAGCCGCACCGGTAGACGCCGTTGTTGACGTACCGGTAGATCGGCTCGCTCACAGCCTCGATCTCGTCGGCGAGAGCGTCGGGGTAGAGGTCGGGTGCGCCGTCGCGGTGGTGCTCGCGCCACTGCGTCTCGAGGTCGACGGTGATCTGCTTGAAGTCGTTGGTGACCACCTGACCGGTGGGCACGTCGACGATCGCGGGCACCGTGATGCCGCGCGGGTACTCGGGATCGCGCCGCAGGTAGGCGTCCTGGATGCGCGGGATCTTCAGGACCGGGTCCAGGCCACCGGGGTCGAGGTCGAAGGTCCAGCTGCGGCTGTCGTGGGTGGGCCCGCAGATGCCCATCGACAGGGCGTCCTCGAGCCCGAGGAGGCGGCGCACGATGATGGCGCGGTTGGCCCAGGGACAGGCGCGCGACACGACGAGCCGGTAGCGGCCGGCCTCGACCGGCCAGCCGTCACGGCCGTCGCGGGTGATGCGCGTGGTGATGTAGTTGGTGTCGCGCTTGAAGCTCTTCTCGACGTACGTGCCGGGTTCGCTCATGGCTCTCACCCTAGGTGGCCGAGGCGCCCCTGGGACGACGCGGCACCGCACCGCAGCGCGTCCGGCGGGCACGACGCATCGGCATCGGGTCAGAATGGGGCCATGCCCGGACCGAGGACGCGTGAGCTGCTGCCGCTCACGCCCGAGCGCGTCGGGGACCTCGTCGGCTCGTGCGCGCCGTGCACGTTCTGGCAGACCGTCCCGCACAACGGGCACGGCCGACCGACCGACCCGCTCGAGCTGCTCGCCGCCTGGGTCGAGCAGGTCACCGCCGACTGGGGGCCCCCCGGACGCGTCGCCTACGTCGACGGCCGCGCGGTCGGGCACGTGGTGGTCGCCCCGGCCCGGCACGTCCCCCGGCTCGCCGCCTTCCCGACCTCGCCGTCGGACCCGGCGACGCTCATGCTCGTCACCGCCGTCACGGGCGACCCGGCGGGAGCCGTCGACGGCGCAGGCAGGGGTGGCAAGGCGCTGCGCAAGGTGCTCGTCCAGGCGGCCGCCAAGGAGGCCCTCAACCACCGGGTCCGCGCGCTCGACGTCGTCGCGGCCCGACCGCTCGCCGTGCACCGCCACGCCTGCGTGCTCGAGGCGCACCTGCTCGAGGACGCCGGCTTCCACGTCGAGCGGGACCACCCGACCTACCCCCGGCTGCGCATCGACCTGCGCACCCTCGTGACGATCCGCGACGAGGCGGCCGAGGCCGTGCGCCGTGCCCTGGCAAAGGTGCCAGGCGTGCGCCCGGTGCCCGAGACGCACCCGAATGGCTCGAGCCACGCCTGACGTGCGGTCAGGTGCCGGTGCGGGGCGGCACGGCCTCCGACCCGACCTGCTGGTGTCGCATCGCCTCGAGGTGGCGGCGCAGGTCGTCGAGGCGCAGCACGCCGGTGCGCGTGGTGTCGGCCTCGCCGAAGTACATGCGCTGCAGCGCGACGACGACGGCCTCGGCGATCGCATCGAGCGTGCGCGCGTCGGACAGGGCCGTGGCGTCGCCCTCGTTGTTGAGGTAGCCGAAGTCGAGGCGTACGGCGGGCATCCGGGTGCGGCGCAGCAGCGACCACGTGCGCGCGTGGGTGCGGCAGTCGGTGAGGCCCGTGCGCGCGACGATCTCGCGCAGCAGCAGGTCGGCGAAGTGCTCACCCGTGGTCGACCAGCCGGCACCGTCGCCGTGGCCGTAGAAGAAGGTGGCGACGCCGTGGGCCGAGCCGGTGGAGCTGTGGTCGGCGTGCAGCGACAGCACGAGGTCGGCGTCGCAGGAGTTGGCGAAGGCGGCGCGCTCGTCGTCGGTGCCGGCGTCGGTGGCCGCGGTGCGGGTGAAGACGACGCTGACGCCGTGCGCCGAGAGCCGACCCTCGATGCGTCGGGCGAGGTCGAGGGCGACCTGGGCCTCGACGAGGCCCCGGTGCCCCGTGGCGCCGGCGTCGCGACCGCCGTGGCCCGGGTCGAGCACGATGGTGCGCCCGCTCAGGGAGAACCCGCTGCGCCGGATGTGCTCGCGCTCGCGCAGGGCGTTGGCGGAGCCCCCGACGACCGAGCGGCGCAGGCCGGCGAAGGCGCGCATCGTCTCGGGCCCGACGACACCGTCGGGCACGAGCCCGACCGCGGCCTGGAAGGCGCGCACGGCGGCGTCGGTGTCGGGGCCGTGGAGGCCGTCGACCTTGCCCGCGGTGAACCCGAGCTCGGCGAGCCGTGCCTGCAGCACCACGACGTCGTCGCCCTCGAGGAAGTGCTCGGGCAGGTAGCGCAGGACGCGGTCGCCCAGGCCCCAGCGTGCGCCGTCGAGCGCCGCGAACGTGGAGGGCCCGACGACGCCGTCGACGAGCAGGCCGCGCCGCTGCTGGAAGGACTTGACCGCCTTCTCGACGCGCTCGTCGAAGATCGGGTCGCCGAAGCGGTCGACGTGGCCCGCGCCGCCCGGCAGGTCGCCGGTGACGACGAGCCGCTCGCAGACGGCGGCGACGGCGGGACCGGAGTCACCGCGTCGGAGCACGACCGAGGGGAGAGGGGTCATGACGGCTCCTTCCGGTGGAGGAGGCCCGGGCGCGGGTGGCGGACGGATCGCGGGCGGGGGTGAGGTCGTCCCGGGGGCACGTGTCTCGACCCAAGGGCAGCGTAGTACGCGAAGGGGGTGGGGCCACACGGCCGACCACCCCCGACAACGTACCCGATCAGGCGATGAACTCCTCGAGCTCGCGCAGCAGCTTCGGCTTCGGGTGCGCGCCGACGATGGTCTTGACGACCTCGCCCTTGACGTACACGTTGAGCGTCGGGATCGACACGACGCCGTAGCGGGCCGCGGTGTCGACGTTGGCGTCGGTGTCGAGCTTGACGATCTCGATCTTGTCGCCGTACTGCTCGTTGATCTCCTCGAGGATCGGGGCCACCTTGCGGCACGGACCGCACCACGTCGCCCAGAAGTCGACGAGCACGGGCTTCTCGCTCATGAGGACGTCGTCGGCGAAGGTGGCGTCGGTCGTGTTCTTCAGTGCCATGGAGATTCCTTCTCGGGTGCGGGGTGGCGAGGTGGGTGGTGCGCTGTGGTTCAGGCGTCGGCGCCGACGGCGGCGCGCGGGTCGGGGATGGCGCCGGAGTCGGTGTCGTCGATGGCGGCGGCCTCGGCGGCGGCCTCGGCGGGCCCGGAGGTGTCCTCGAGCGCGGCGAGGTAGTGCTCGGCGTCGAGGGCGGCCGCACAGCCGGAGCCGGCCGCGGTGATGGCCTGGCGGTAGGTGTGGTCGACGAGGTCGCCGGAGGCGAAGACGCCGGGCAGGTTGGTGCGCGTGGAGCGACCCTGGACGAGGACGTAGCCGGCGTCGTCGGTGTCGACGACGCCCTTGACGAGCTCGTTGCGGGGGTCGTGGCCGATGGCGACGAACAGGCCGGTGACGGCGAGCTCGCGGGTGTCGCCGGTGACGGTGTCCCGCAGCGTGACCCCGGACAGCTTGCCCTCGCCGTGGATCTCGGCGACCTCGGAGTTCCACGCGAAGCGGATCTTGTCGTTGGCGAAGGCGCGCTCGGCCATGATCTTGCTCGCCCGCAGCTCGTCGCGACGGTGGATGATCGTGACGGTCCGGGCGAACTTCGTCAGGAAGGTGGCCTCCTCGATGGCGGAGTCGCCGCCGCCGACGACGGCGATGTCCTGGTCGCGGAAGAAGAAGCCGTCGCAGGTGGCGCACCAGGAGACGCCGTGGCCGGACAGCTCCTTCTCGCGGGGTAGGCCGAGCTCGCGGTAGGCCGAGCCCATCGAGAGGATCACGGCCCTGGCGCGGTGGGTGTTGCCCTCGCCGTCGGTGACGGTCTTGACGTCGCCGGTCAGGTCGACGGCGGTGACGTCGTCGGTGACGAGCTCGGCGCCGAACCGCTCGGCCTGCGCGCGCATGTTGTCCATGAGGTCGGGGCCCATGATGCCGTCGCGGAAGCCGGGGAAGTTCTCGACGTCGGTGGTGTTCATGAGCGCACCACCGGCCGTGACGGCGCCCTCGAAGACGAGGGGGGCCAGGTTCGCCCGCGCGGCGTAGACCGCTGCGGTGTAGCCGGCCGGGCCGGAGCCGATGATGATGACGTTGCGCACGTCGGACATGTCGGACACTGGGACTGCTCCTCGGTGAAGCTCGATGACACTCTCGCTGACACGGGCGGGGCGTTTGACCCCCGGCGTGTGCCCACGCGTCCCGCGCACCGGGTCGGTGCTGCGGGCCTCATGGGCCTCAACCGATCCTAGGCGGTCCTTGTTCCCGCGCCCGCCAGCGCGCCGACGCGTCAGGGCACGGGGGTCTCGGGGTGCAGCACGCCCGGCGCCTGCGCCGAGCACGACCGCTCGACGACCCAGACGCTGCTCGCGCCGTCGCGGGTGACGACGACGACCGCAGCCGGACGCCCCTCGAACGTCGCGAGGTCGGCCGACACGGCGCTCGGCGCCGGGGATCCGACGCCGAGTCCGTCGAGGCAGCTCGCGAGGCCGACCTCGGTGCCGATGGGCCCGATGGCCGGTGCCTCGGCGGCACCCGGGCGCAGCGCCGTGCCCGGGTGGTCGAGCAGGTCGCGGGCCTGTGTGCCCAGCGTGGCCGCCGCGTAGGCGGTGCTGCCGAGCTGGATGTGGACGCCGGAGGCGCCGGGTGCGGCCGAGGGGGAGGACGCCGCGGGCGTCGAGGAGGTGAACCCGCCGCCGATGACGGCCGTGCTGTTCGGGCGCTTCGTCAGGTGCAGCGCTGACGCGCCCGCCGCGACGACGAGGGCGGCAGCGGCCACCGCCGCGGCGAGGTAGTACGGGCGGCGCCGGCGCTCCGGACGGCGCAGCTCGAGGACGGCGGCGTGCTCGTCGTGCGGACCGGCGGGCGCCGACGCGTCGGCGAGCGGGCCACGGTCGACGCGGAGGCGGCCCTCCTGCGCCAGCGCGGCGGCGATGCGGTCGGCGACGGCGTCCGGCATCGGGCCCGGGTCGGGCCCGGGGTCCGCGAGGAGGGCGCGAACGTGCTCTTCGTGCTCGTCGTGCAGCTCCTGCTCCTCGGCGGACGGGAGCGCGGTCGGTGCGTCGGGGTCGAGGTGCGGCTCAGGGGAATGCCTGGACTCGTCCACGGGGTGGGTCCTTCGTCAGGTGCGTGCAGGGGCCGTGCGGTGCGTGCTGGTGCACGGGGTCCGTACCCGGCAGGGACCGGGCGTGGGTAGCCGTACGCCGGGGTTTCGACGCCCCGACGCCGTCCTCCGGTTCCACCCGGATTCAACCATCGTGCGCCGGGAGCGGATCGGGCCCGTCCGCGAACACGGTGGCGTGCGGGGTGGGGGCTCAGGCGTCGGCGGTGGGCCGGCGGCCCGGCGTCAGCCCGAGGTGCTGGGCCAGCGCCGCCCGGCCGCGGGCGCACCGTGACTTGATGGTGCCCTCGGCGACGCCGAGGATCTCGGCGGCCTCGGCGACGGGCACCGCGTGCATGTCGACGAGCACGAGCGCCGCCCGCTGGCCCTCGGGGAGCCGCTCGAGCGCCTCGCGGATGTCGAGGCGGACCTCGGTCGAGGCGTGGTCGTCGTGGCGGTCGGCGAGCTCGTACTCGGGCAGCTCGCTCGTGGGCTTGCGGCGCCGGAGCCGGTCGAGGCAGGCGTTGACGACGATGCGGTGCAGCCACGTCGTGACGGCGGCCTCGCCCCGGAAGGAGTCGGCCCGCCGGAACGCGGCGATGAACCCGTCCTGGACGCAGTCGGCCGCGAGCTCGGGGTCGCGGACGGTGCGCAGGGCGACGGCCCACATCCGGTCCTTGTGACGGCGGAACAGCTCGCCGAAGGCGTGGTCGTCGCCCTCGACGTGCAGCCGCAGCAGGTCGCGGTCGCTCAGCTCGGCGAACGGGGCGCCGGGGCCCCCGTCCACCTCAGCGCACCGTCACTTCGTTGATCTGGGCGCGGAAGTGCTTGGGCGCCTCGGCAGGGGCGGCCTTGGTGATGAAGACGATGAGCTTGGTGGCCGGCTGGAGGTCGCCGGACGCCTTGATCGTCACCGTGCCCTGGGCGCCGGACTGCGAGCCGACCTCCTGGGCGCCGGTGCGGGAGTCGCCCGTGGTCGCGTAGACCGTGACGTCCTGCGCGGCCGGCAGCACGAGGGTGACCTCCTTGACCTGCGTGGGCTGGTTGAGGGTCAGGATGAGGCCGAGGCCGTCCTTGTTGCCGTTGTAGTCGTCGGTGCCGTACCAGCGCGACTGCCACCCCGTGCTCGGGTCGCCGTCGAAGGCGTCCTTGGCGAGGCGGTCGGACTCCGTGCCGTCCTGCTCGTCGTAGCCCTTGCCGCTCGTGATCGCGACGGCCGTGGCCGGCGGCGCCTGGTTGGTGGTGCTCGGCGGGGCCTGGGTCGTGGAGCCGCCCTGGCTCTGCGACGGCTTGCGGGTCTGGGTGACCGTGACGGTGCCCGCGGAGCCGCTCGGGCCGTCGTGCTGGCCGATCTTGGCGACGTTGCTGATGCCGACGAAGAGGCCGATGAGCACGAGGACGCCGACGACGGCGAGGGCGATGCGCGACTGGGCGCCGCTCGGCCGCTCGGGGGTGTCGCGACCGAAGACCGGGACGGGCGGCTCGAGGCGGCCGGTGGGGGCCTCGTCGAGCGCGTCGGACAGGTGGATGTCCTCGCCCTCGAAGTCGTCGTGGCCGTTGCGGCGCTCGGCGGCCTTGGCGGCGGCCTTGTCGGCAGCGGCCCGGGCGAACGAGCCGACCTTGTCGCCGATGGTCCCCGCGACGCCGACGGCTGCTGCACCGGCGGCGGCGATGCCGGCCTGCGCGCGGGCGGTGGCCGACTCGTCGCGGTCCTCGCCGGTGGCCCGGCTGCCGTCGGACGTGGCGTCGGCCGGGCGGTCGAGGAACTGGGTGTGCGCGCTCGCGGGGCTCGTCGAGAGGGCTGAGGCCCCGGCCACGGCGTGGGGCATCTCCTCGGTGCGGTCGCCGGCCGGGGCGTACGCCGCAGTGGCGTCGCCCGCGTAGGGGTCGGCGTAGGGGTCGGCGAACGGGTCAGAGGTCGGGTCGGCCCCGAACGGGCTGAACGCCGCGGTGTCCTCGCCCGCGCCCGACGCGGTGGACGCGCCGTAGCCGGCACCGGCCGCCGCACCGACGGCCATGGCGCCGGCGCCGAGGTCGGTGACCGCGGGCAGCACCCGCGTCGGCTCGAAGTCCTCCTTCGTCGGCGTGAGGCGGATGCCGGAGGCGCCGTCGGAGGCCGGCGGCTGCGAGGGCCACGGTGCGATCTGGAGCGCGAGGTCGCCGGGCGAGACGGGCCCGCGGTGGCCGCCGCCGAGCGTCATGCGGCAGATGAGGTCGAGGTCGTTGGGGACGCCCACGGCGATCTCGGACGGCGCCGCGACGCCACCGACGATGGTCGGCGCGGTCTCGAGGCCCACGGGGCCGCCGGCCGGGATGAGGCCGCCGTCGACGGCGACGAGCGGCCAGCGCCCGGTGAGGCCGGCGTAGGCGATCTTGACGAGTCCGACGGCGTCGGCGCGGGACGCGCGCTCGTCGGAGAGGCGGTCGGCCCCGGTGAGGGCGGCCTCGCTGGCCAGCCCGCGGACCTTGACCTCGCCGTCGGGCATCCGCAGCACCGAGCTCGGCGTCAGCGCGAGGTGGTGCAGGCCGCGGTGGCTCGCCTTGTCGAGGGCCGTGGCGGCCTCGCCGGTGAGCCGGCGCACCTCGTCGGCCGACAGGCCGCCCATCTGGAGCAGGTGCGAGAGGGGGAGCGCGCCGGTGAGCGGCTCCTCGACGATGAAGCCGACGCCCTGGTCGGTGCCGACGTCGAGGACGCGCACGAGGCGAGGGTCCTCGATGCCGGCGGCGCGACGCGCGGCGTCGAGCGCCGGAGCGGCGACGGGCGAGCCGCTGGGGAAGACGACGACGACGACCTCCCGCTCGAGCGTGTGGTCGCTGGCGCGCCACCGTTCGTGGTGCTCGCCCTCGGAGGTGCGCAGCGTCACCGCATAGCGTCCGCTGAGGACCGTCCCGGGTCCAACTCCCTGCACGTGCGTCACCCTCCCTCGTCGTCCGGATTGTCTGGTGTCGTCGCGTTCTGGTGCGTGCTCGTCGGCCGCGACGGCGCGCGACCTGCCCACATCCTAGGCGGAGTCAGTCGTGATCCCCGTCCTCGACGGCCTCGTGCGCCGCCGTGACGGCCTCGATGTCGGGGATCTCGTCGACGCGCGAGGTGCCCTTGAGCACGGCCCGGGCGATGCCGGCGAGCAGCACCAGGCCCACGAGGATGCCACCGACCCAGTAGATCGCGCCGTCGATGGGGTTGGCCGAGACCGCGATCTGGGCCGGCGTGCCGATGACGGTGCCGTCGGCGGTCGTGAGCCAGGCCCGGATCTCGGCCTTGCCGGCGGCGACGGCCGCGACCTCGACCTGGACGTTGGTCCGTGACGAGGGGCCGATGGTGATGGGCCCCGGGTCGCTGACGACCTGGACCCGCGGGTTGGTCGGGGCGAGGCGCAGCCGCAGGTCGGTGACCTCGTAGTCGAGGCCGTTCTCGATGGTGATGCGCAGCGTGCCGTTCTCGGCGAGGAGGTTGACGGTGCTGCGGGGCTGGACGACCTTGAGCGCCTGCGTGGCGGCCCGGACGTCGGCCGTCACCGACGCCGACAGCACGACCCAGCCACGTGGGTTGTAGCGCCACCGGGTGCTTGCGAGCTCGTCGAGCACCTCGCGGTAGACCCGCTCGAACTCGGCGCCGTCGGCGAGCACGGCCGCGACCGACAGGAGGGTCTCGCGCTGGGCGGCCATGTAGTCGAGGCGCCGGGCGTTGAGCACCTGGCGCGGCGCCGCCGGGACGACGGCGCCCGCGGGCTTCTCCTGCGCCGTCGCCTTGTCGCCGCTCGTGTCGGTGAGCAGGGCCGACGCGTCGACGCCGTCGAGCCACGGCGCGTCGGAGACGGCGCTGAGGAAGGCGGACAGGCCGTCGGGGTCGGGGTCGTAGGTGCGCGGCGCCGTGACGAGGACCGACCGGGCGATGCCGGGGCGCTCGCCGAGCAGCACGAGGGACTCGGCGAGGAAGCGCTGCGTGGGCAGCACCGGGCTCGCGTCGGTGCGCTTGGGCAGCAGGGCGGACAGTCGCGGGTCGTAGGTGAGCAGGCGCGTGCCGCCGGTGGCGACGCGCGCGGCGCTCGGCGTGTACGGGGAGTCGCCCGTGACGGCGTTGCGGTTGACGACGATGCCCGCCGCCTTCTTGACCGTGGTGCCGGCCAGCAGGGTGCGGATGCCGGCCTCGCGACCCGGCGGCAGGAGCCCGTCGACGGGCCAGACGACGTCGCCGCGGACCGGCTGGTGGACGCGGGCGGCGACGGCGGCGCTGCGGCTGACGAGGTCGCGGATGACGGTGTTGGACGGGTCGATCCCGACGGCGGCCGCGAGGTCGGCGTCCGCGTAGGGCAGCGCCCACAGGCCGCGTCCGGCGAGGTCGGCGGCGAGGGCGTCACCGAGGCGGGCGATGTCGCGGGTCGCGGCCGAGGGGGCCGCGGGCTGGCCGCCGCCGTCGGTCGGCTGGTCGGTCGGCTGACCCGTCGAGCCTGTCGAGCCTGTCGAGCCGCTGGTCGGCGACGCCCTCCCCGTGCCACCGCCCGTGCCACTGCCCGTGCCAGTGCCGGTGCCACTGCCCGTGCTGCTGGGGGTCGTCGCGGTGCCGGTCGAGGCGGTCGTGCCCGCCGGGGTGCTCGACGGGGTGCTCGACGGGGTGCCGGTCGGCGTGCCCGACGGCGTCCCCGCCGGGGAGGCGTCGGGACCGAAGACCGACGGGTCCACGGCGAGGGTCACGGGTCGTCCGGTGCTGCCCGACACGATGCGGTCGACGCGCGAGCCCGGGCCGATCGTGCGCTGCCAGGAGGCCAGCCGCACGGCGTCGTCCCGCGAGAACAGGGTGGTGTCGGGGTCGAGCGTCAGGGGCAGCACGGTCGCGAGCCGCAGCGGCACGTACTCCTTGCGGTTGTTCCAGGCCAGGAACGTGCGGGTGGCGCCGGCGGGCTCGGTGGCGCCGTCCTGGACCACCTCGACGGCGATCGGGAGGGCGGCGAAGGCCGCCTTGTCGTAGAGCTTCTCCGAGGGCAGCGTGATGCTGAAGCTGCGGGTGCTGCCCGACGCGACGTCGGGCAGCGTGCGCGTCGCGACCGTCGGGCCGTCGGCGGGCGTGCGGCCGGAGGCCCACTCGTCGAGGGCGGTGCGCTGGTTGACGGTGACGTCGCCGCGCACGACGCGCACCGTCGGCCCGGTGAGGGGCCCGGTCAGCGGCGCGGTGACCGTGCCGGTGATCGTGACGTCGGTGCCGGCGCGCACGACGCTCGGGCTCAGCGTGTCGAGGACCACGACCGCGCGGTCGCGCGACGGGGTGACCCTGGGCGTCGCGTCGGAGGACCCGGGCTCACCGAGCGTCGGGTCGGTGGTGCCGGCGGACGCCGGCGCCGCGGGCGTGGACGCTGCGCGGTGGGCAGCGGCCGAGGCGGGGCTGAGCGGGCCGAGCGGGACGAGGGTGGAGCCGAGCGTCGCCGCGACACCGAGCGCCGCCGCCATCGTGCGCACGAGCCGGGCCCCGCGGCGTCCGTTCGTGCCCGGACGTCGCGACCCCCAGCGGGTCACGCGGTGCCCGCCAGCCGGTTCCACGCCGCCTGCGCGATGCGGCGCTCGTTGGGGAACGTCAGCCGGCGGTGGACCTCGTCGAGCCTCATCCACGCGACGTCGATGGCCTCGTGGTCGGGGTCGTTCTCGATGGACAGCTCACCGCCGAGGGCCTCGAGGAGGTAGTGGTGCACGAACTTGTGGACGCGTTTGGTCGACGTGGCGAACCAGTAGTCGATGGTGCCGAGCTCGACGAGCACGCGACCGATGATGCCGGTCTCCTCGGCGACCTCGCGCATCGCGGTCTCGACGAGGGTCTCGCCGGGCTCGACGTGGCCCTTGGGCAGGCACCACTCGACGCGTCCGGCCCGGTTGCGTCGGGCGATGATTGCGATGATGGCCTGGCCGTCGCGCACGTCGACGACGATGCCTCCGGCAGAACGCTCCTCGACCGCGGGCAGTCGACGGCCAGGGACCTGGCTCGGGATCGGCTGCGCGCTCACATCGTCACCATAACGGGGTCGGGGCCGGGGTTCCTCGTCGTCGGGACCGACGCGGCCGACGAGCCCATGGTCGGCGCTCACCTAGGCTGGTCCGGTGCTCGAACGACCTGACCCCACCCCCGCCCGGCCGGCCGCCGACGCCGGCCCGGCCCTGGTCGAGGCAGCCGTCGCGCGCCTCGCCCCGGTCCTGCCGATGCTCACCGAGCTCGGCGAGCGGTTCGTGGCTGCGGGTCACGAGCTGGCGCTCGTCGGTGGGCCGGTGCGCGACGCCTTCCTCGGGCGCGTCTCGCCCGACCTCGACCTGACGACCGACGCGCGTCCCGACGCCATCCTCGGCGTCGTCCGCGGCTGGGCCGACGCCCACTGGGACATCGGTCGCGACTTCGGCACCATCGGCGTCCGCAAGGGCAGCCACACCATCGAGATCACGACCTACCGCGCCGACACCTACGACCGCACGAGCCGCAAGCCCGAGGTGATGTTCGGCGACGCCCTGGAGGGCGACCTCGTGCGCCGCGACTTCACCGTCAACGCCATGGCGGTCCGGCTGCCGAGCCTCGAGTTCGTCGACGTGCACGGCGGCCTGCCCGACCTCGTGGCCCGCCGGCTCATGACGCCGGCCGCGCCGGAGGAGTCGTTCGCCGACGACCCGCTGCGGATGATGCGGGCCGCGCGGTTCGCCGCCCAGCTCGGCTTCGAGGTCGCGCCCGAGGTGCGCGCGGCGATGCAGGAGCGCGCGGAGACGCTGACGATGATCTCGGCCGAGCGCGTCCGCGACGAGTTCTCCAAGCTCGTCCTCTCGCCCGATCCGCGCCTCGGCCTGACTCTGCTCGTCGACACCGGCCTGGCCGCGGTGTTCCTCCCGGAGCTGCCGGCGCTGCGGCTCGAGGTCGACGAGCACCACCGCCACAAGGACGTCTACGAGCACACGCTCACGGTCCTCGAGCAGGCCATCGCGCTCGAGGGCCCGGCCGACGGCCCGCCGGAGTCCGTGCCCGGCCCGGACCTCGTGCTGCGCCTCGCGGCCCTCTTCCACGACATCGGCAAGCCGCCGACGCGTCGGTTCGAGAAGGGCGGCGGCGTCTCCTTCCACCACCACGAGGTCGTCGGCGCCAAGCTGACGAGCAAGCGGATGAAGGCGATGCGCTACGACAAGGACACGACCAAGCAGGTCTCCCGCCTCGTCGAGCTGCACCTGCGCTTCCACGGCTACGGCGACGGGCAGTGGACCGACTCCGCGGTGCGCCGCTACGCCACCGACGCGGGGCCGCTGCTGCAGCGCCTGCACCGGCTGACCCGCTCGGACTGCACCACCCGCAACGTCCGCAAGGCGCAGCGGCTCTCCCGGGCCTACGACGACCTCGAGGTGCGCATCGACCGCCTCGCCGCCGAGGAGGAGCTGGGCCGGGTGCGCCCCGAGCTCAACGGCAACGAGATCGCCGAGGCGCTGGGGATCCGGCCCGGCCCGGTGCTCGGCGAGGCCTACGACTACCTGCTGTCGGTGCGCCTCGACGACGGCCCGATCGGCAAGGATGCCGCCCGCGAGAAGCTCCTCGCGTGGTGGGCGGCTCGCGGCGAGGCCTGACCGGCGGGGAGTTCTCCCCATCGCGGGTGCTCCGCTCCCGCCCTAGGCTGGGGCGGTCCGGAGCCGCTCCTGCCGGGGCCGCTCCGGTCCGGTCCGACCGCGCGTCGGTCCCGTGCCGTCGGCCCGCCCCCGGTTCGGGGGCCGCCGACGACCGATCTGACACCCTTCGCGGTGTTTGATTGACTGACCGCGCCGTCCCCGTCCCCTGCGGGAACGACCGAAAGGAACCGCGCATGACCACCCTCGCGTACCCGAGCGCCGACTTCCCGGGCCTGCCGGCCGTGGCCCTCGAGGTTCCCGCGGGGTGGGAGCCGGTCCACGCACCCGGCACGACGATGGCCGCGCGGCTGCCGCGTGAGGGAGCCTTCGCGCCCAACGTCGTCGTCAGCATCGAGCAGTGCGGACCGGGGTTCCGGGTCGAGGAGTCGCTCGAGCAGGTCGCGGCCATGGCGAGCTCGCGCGGGGGCGCGGTGTCCGAGCCCTACGCCGCCGACCTCGCCGGCGCCGCCTTCGTCGGGTGCGACGCCACGTGGCCCGACGCCGACGTCGACACCGTGCTGCAGGCCAACCTCTTCCACGTCGTGGCCTCCGGCGCCGACGCCGCCCGCCCCGCGTTCCTCGTCCAGCTGACCGGAGCCGTCGGCGGCGCGTCGGCCGAGACCGACTACGAGCTGATCCGTGGGGTCCTCACCTCCGTCCGCGTCACGCCGTGGCAGGGCGACGCCGACGCGCCGGTCGGAGCCGGCGCCGGGAAGGCCGGGGAGTGACCGCCGTGCTGCCCACCATCACCGTCGGGCTGAGCACCGACGTCGGACGCGTCCGCAAGCACAACGAGGACAGCGCCCGCGCCGAGGGCACGGTCTTCGTCGTCGCCGACGGCATGGGCGGCCACGCCGCCGGCGAGGTCGCGAGCCGCATCGCCGCCGAGTCGGTCGTCGAGCTGTCGAGCCGGCCGGTGCTGCAGGTCCGCGACATCGTCGCCCAGGTGGCCGAGGCCAACCGGCGCATCCTCGAGTCCGCGGCCCGGCACCCCGAGCAGACCGGCATGGGCACCACCGTCGCCGGCCTCGCCGTCGTGTCGGTCGGGGGTCAGCGGCACTGGGCCGTCTTCAACATCGGCGACTCCCGGGTCTACCGGCTCCTCGACGGCGCGCTCAACCAGGTGACCGTCGACCACTCCGAGGTGTGGGAGCTCGTCGAGCGCGGCCTCATCACGCCGGAGGAGGCGCACCGCCACCCGGCCCGCAACATCGTCACGCGCTCGCTCGGCCGCGACCCGATGGGCGTCGTCGACACGTGGGTCTTCCCGCCCTACCCGGGCGAGGTCTTCGTCATCTGCTCCGACGGCCTGAGCAACGAGCTGTCGCAGGAGCGCATCGAGGCGATCCTGCTCAAGCACCCCGACGCAGAGGCCGCGGCCGAGGCCCTCGTGGCGGCTGCCGTCGAAGCCGGGGGACACGACAACGTCACTGCTATCGTCGTCGCGTTGCAGGGGCAGGAGTCCGACGACGACGTCGACGAGGACACCACCCCGCGCGAGACCGTGAACGGCTCATCAGGGGAGAGCAGGTCGTAGACGTGAGTGGCCCGACCGTCGTCGTGGACTGGGCCCCCGAGGGCTGGACGCACATCGGGGGCCCTGGCATGCACCTGCTCATCGGCCTCCACGAGGAGGACGAGCAGACGCTCCACGCGAGCGACGCCGCCGACGGCGGTGACCTCGACGACGTGCTCGAGGTGCTGACGGCCGGCGGCATGCGGCGTGCGAAGCACTTCGTCGGCGTGCACACCGGCGACACGACGCGGATCGTGGCGTTCGGCCCGGTCGCCGCGGTCGTGACGCTCGCCGACGGCTCCGAGCACGACGTGCGCGCGGCGAGCGCGCGCGTCTGGGCCGACCTCGACCTCACCGACGCGCCGGAGCGCATCGTGCTGCGGGTGCTCGACGAGTCCGAGCGCGAGCAGCCGGCGCCGCCGCAGACCCTGACCTCGGCCGGACCGGTCGCCGCCGCGTCCCCGGCGGCCCCGGCGGCCACCCGCCCGGCCGCTGCGTCCCCGGCCGCACCCGCCCAGGAGGCGCCGGCCAGCGCCGGAAGCGACGAGGACGAGACGGCGGGGGAGTCCGGGCCCACGGCTGCCTCGTCGGCCCCGGCGCCGGCTCCCGCCGACGAGCGCGACGGCCGGGATGCCGCCCCCGGTCCCGACGCCGCGCCTCCTGCCGCGGTGCCGACCTTCGGCGCGCCCGCCGCGGCAGCCGAGCCGGGTCGGACGACGTCGTCGTGGGGCCGCAGCTGGGCCCGCCGCGACGAGCCTGAGGCGCCCACCACGGTTGACTCCGTGACCGGCGGCGCACCGCAGGCTGCACCGCCCACGTCGCCCGCGCCCCAGACCGCGGCGTCGGGTTCGCCTGTGGCGCAGCAGGTGTCGAGCCCAGCCGAAGCACCTGTCCCAGATGGCGAGTCGGGTTCCCTTGGCGCGGAAGCCGACTCGCTACCCGCAATCCCCGCGTTGCGGTCCTGGGCCTCGGCCCACCCGCCCGCACCCGTCCGCGGCCAGGGCGTTCACGCCGTCGACGACGCCGCACCCACGACCCCAGCGGTGGCCTCACCCGCGACGCCGGAACCCGCCGCACCGTCTGCGGATCCCGTTGGCGCACAGCCGTCGTCGGCCCCTGCTGCAGCGGCAGCCGCGGCCCCGCCGGCCCCCGGGCCCACGTTCGAGGTCCCGGTCTCGACGCCCCCGACGGTCCGCGAGGAGCCCGGCCCGCCCGTCGCTCCGGCAGGTCCCGTCGCCGCCGACCTGCCCGCGGCCGACGCCGGCCGCGACTTCGAGTCCACGTGGGCCTCACGACCCGAGGCGCCTGAGGAGCCCAAGCCCGCTGCGGCCAACGCCACCCCCGCACCCACGGCACCGGCCCTCGCCACCGAGCCCGACGCGTCGGGCGAGGACGACCCGGCTCCCGCGGCGCCGAGCTACGACTACCTCTTCGGCCACACGACCGCCGTCGACGAGCACCGTCGCGTCCTCGCCGAGCTGACGAAGGTCGACCAGGGCGACGAGCACCACGACGACCACCACGACCAGCACCATGACGAGAACGACGGCGGCACAGGCACGCCCGGCCCGGCCGCTGCGGCGGCACCCGTGGCCGACGCGTCACCCGCCCCGGTCACCAACCCCGTCCCGGAGGCTCCGGCCGCACCCGCCCAGCCCGTGGCGGGCACCTCCGGCGGCCTCATCTCGGCCGTGCCGTGGGCGACGTCCTCCCCGGCTCCGGCCGCGGCTCCGACGAGCTCCGAGGCCCCCGTCGACACCCCGACGTTCTCGGGTCGCCACACCCCGCCGCCGGCCCCGAGCCTGCTGCCCCCGGTGCACACCCCGCCGCCGGGCGTCCGTGCGCCACAGGCGACTCCGCTGATCTCGACCGGCCCGCCGCCGGCGTCCCCGGCGCCCGCACCCGCACCCGAGGCGCCGACGGCCACGGGCCCCGCGCCCGCACCC
>NZ_MLJO01000019.1 GCF_001956915.1 Intrasporangium flavum
CTCGTCGGCGCCGATCCCCTCGAACTTCGAGCCGCCGGCGTCGCCCTGCAGCTCGTAGGTGTCCGGCCGGCCTGCCGCGGTGGCGGACGGGCCGGCGACGAGGGGCAGCGTGACGGCGGCGGCGAGGGCCGCGGCGGCGGCGAGGGTGCGCTTCATGGTGGTCTCCGGTGGTGGTCGGCGCTGGTCGGTGGTGGTTCCCCACCACTGTCGCCGCCGGGCGTACCGGCACGCGTCGGCCGACCGTCCACGCGTGGATAGCCGATCGGATGATGCCGGCCCCGCCCACGCCTGCCTAGGCTGCCGTGCATGGAGGAGGGCATCCTCGCGCCCGTGGCGCGGCTCGACCGCTGGCTCGACGGCGTGCTCCTCGCGCTGCTCGTGACGTGCGCGGCCCGCTACCTGCAGCGCCACGGCCTCGACGCGTCGGGCGTGCTCGTCCTCGTCGGCGCGCTCGCGCTGGGGGTCGCCTACGCGACGCGTCGGCGCGTGGCCGGGCGGTCACCGTGGTCGTTCGTCTGGATCACCGTCGTCGTCGTGCTGTGGGCGGTGCTGACGCTCGTCGCACCGTCGTTCGCGTGGACCGCGGTGCCGGTCGCCTTCGCGGTGCTCCAGGTGCTGCCCTTCGGGGTGGCCGTCGGGGTCGTCGTCGTCATGACCGCCGTCGTCAGCACCGCGTGGAGCCGCCTCACCGACGACCTCGACCCGACGGTCTTCGTGGGTCCCGTCGGCATCGCCCTCGTGACGGTGCTGTCGTACCGGGCCCTCGACCGCGAGGCCCGCACCCGACAGGCCCTCATCGACGAGCTCACCGAGGCACAGGCCGATCTGGCTGCGGCCCAACGTCGTTCGGGGGCGCTGGCCGAGCGGGCCAGGTTATCCCACGAGATCCACGACTCGGTGGGCCAGGGCCTGTCGAGCATCAGCCTGCTGCTGGGCGCCGCCGAGCAGGACTGGGACCGCCGACCCGACGCGGCACGCGCGCACGTGGCAGCCGCGGGGGCCGCGGCGCGCGACGCCCTCGTGGAGGTACGACGCGTCGTGCGCGACCTCGCGCCCGAGGACCTGGGCGTCGACGCCACGGGTGAGTCGCTCGTCGAGGCGCTCCGACGCGCGTCGACCGGCGCGGCCGCGGCGGCTCCCGGGCTCGAGGTGCGCGTCGTCGTCCACGGCGACCCGACGCCCGTGCCGGCCCCGCTCGCGGCCGCCCTCGTGCGCTCGGCGCGCGGGGCGGTCGCCAACGTCGTCGAGCACGCCCGCGCGACCCGCGTCGTCGTCAGCCTGACCTACCTGCCCGACGAGGTGCTCCTCGACGTCCGCGACGACGGACGCGGTTTCGACCCGGCACGCGTCGGGCCGGCCGCCGAGCGGCCCGGTGACCGCGGGCACGGGCTCGCCGGCATCCACCGCCGCGCCGCCGGCCTGGACGGTGAGGCGACCGTGGAGAGCGCCCCGGGTGACGGCACGACGCTGTCGGTCCGCCTGCCGCTCGACCCGAGGGAGGGGCGTCGTGGCTGACCCGGGGATCCGCGTCGTGCTCGTCGACGACCACCCGGTCGTGCGGGCGGGGCTGCGCGCCCTCCTCGACGGGCAGGAGGGCCTCGAGGTCGTCGGCGAGGCGAGCGGCGCCGGGGCGGCCGAGAGCGTCGTCACGGCCGAGCGGCCCGACGTCGTCCTCATGGACCTCGACCTCGGCGACGGCCCGGGCGGGGCTGTGGCCACGGCCCGCCTCCGGGCCCTCCCCCACCCGCCGCAGGTGCTCGTCCTCACGACGTTCGACACCGAGGCCGACATCACGCGCGCCCTCGAGGCCGGCGCCGTCGGCTACCTGCTCAAGGACGCCCCGCCCGACCGGCTCTTCGCCGGCATCCGGTCGGCAGCGCGCGGCGAGACGGTGCTCGCGCCCTCGGTCGCCGCCCGGCTCGTGCGGCGCACCGCGTCACCGGGGCCCGTCGTCACCGAGCGCGAGGTCGAGGTGCTCGAGCTGCTCTCGCGCGGGCTCGGCAACCGCGAGATGGCCCGCGAGCTGCTCGTGTCCGAGGCCACGGTCAAGTCGCACCTGAGCCACGTGTACACCAAGCTCGGCGTCGACACCCGCGCCGGTGCGGTGGCCGCCGCCATCGAGCGCCGCATCATCCGCCCGGGCGGCTGAGCGCACCGCGCCGACTCCGTCCTGGAACGACGAACCGCCCCGGTGGGCGCTGCGGGGCAGCATCCACCGGGGCGGTGTCGGGAGGCGTCCGCCTCAGAGGCGCATCGACCCTCCGACGCGCTCGGTGTTCTCGTCGATGTCCTTCGCGACGTCGGCGTCGGTGCCCGTGGCCGCGGTGGCGTCCTCGGACCACTCGGTCGGCACGAGCTCGCCGACGCCCTCACCGGGTGCGGACTCCTGCACGCTGAGGGTGAAGTCGTCGCCGTGCTCGCTGACGCCGGTGACGACGGCGTGCTCGACGGCGGCCACCGCGTACTGGCGACGCACGACCTGCGGGTCGCGCGACAGGTCCTTCACGAGGGCCGCGGCGAGCCCGATCATGATGACGAGGAACGGCAGGGCCGCGACGATCGTGACGTTCTGCAGGCCCGCCAGCGCGTCCTCACCGCCGAGCAGCAGCATGATCGCGGCGACGGCACCGGTGGCCGCACCCCAGAAGATGACGGTCTTCTTCGACGGCTCGAGCGTGCCCTTCTCCGAGAGCGTGCCCATGACGATCGACGCGGCGTCGGCGCCCGACACGAAGAAGATCGCGACGAGAACCATGACGACGATCGCCGTGACCGTCGGCCAGGGCAGGTTGCCGAGCATCGTGAAGAGCGAGCCCTCGGGCGTCGACTGGCCGCCGATGTCCTGGCCGTGCTGCTGCTGCCAGATGCCGGCGCCGCCGAAGATGGCAAACCAGACGAGCGAGACGACGGACGGGACGAGCAGCACGCCGGTGACGAACTGGCGGATGGTGCGGCCGCGCGAGATGCGGGCGATGAACATGCCGACGAACGGCGTCCAGCTGACCCACCAGGCCCAGTAGAAGATCGTCCAGCTGGCCAGCCAGTCCTTCATGCCGGCGCCACCCGCGGCGTCGGTGCGGGCCGACATCATCGCGAGGTCCTGCACGTAGGAGCCGATCGTCGTCGGCAGCAGGTTGAGGATGAAGATCGTCGGGCCGACGACGAAGACGAACAGGGCGAGCGCGACGGCGAGCACCATGTTGATGTTCGAGAGCCACTGGATGCCCTTGGCGACACCCGAGACGGCCGACAGGATGAAGGCGATCGTCAGCACGACGATGATGCCGATGAGCAGGCCGTTGCCGACCGTGCCGATGCCGGCGACGATCTCGAGGCCGGAGCCGATCTGCAGGGCGCCGAGGCCCAGCGAGGTGGCCGAGCCGAAGAGGGTCGCGAAGATCGCGAAGATGTCGATGACCTTGCCGGCCGTGCCGTTCGCGCGCTTCTCGCCGAAGAGCGGGGCGAAGGCCGAGCTGATGAGCAGCAGGCGACCCTTGCGGAACACGCCGTAGGCGACCGCGAGGCCGACGACCGCGTAGATGGCCCACGGGTGCAGCGACCAGTGGAACATCGTCGTGGCCATCGCGTGCTGGACGGCGGCGGGGTTGCCCGCGGCGCCGGTGCCCGGCGGGGGCGTGACGAGGTGGCTCACCGGCTCGGTCACGCCGTAGAACATCAGGCCGATGCCCATGCCGGCGGAGAACATCATCGCCACCCACGAGGAGGTGCGGAACTCCGGCGCCTCGCCGTCGCCGCCGAGGGGGATGTTGCCGTAGCGGCTCGCGGCGAGCCAGATGACGAAGACGACGAAGCCGGAGGCGACGAGGGAGAAGAGCCAGCCCGTGTTGTGCACGACGAAGTCGAGCCCGCTCGAGGCGCTCGTGCTCAGGCTGTCGGTGCCGAGCGCGCCCCACACGACGAAGCCGATGGCGACGGCGGCCGACACCCAGAAGACCGGCTTGTCGAGCCGCGACGGTGCCGCGTCGTCGTGGTTGACGGGTGGTGGTTCGAGCGCGGGGTGCAGCGCGTCGCGCTGCTCCTGCGTGGTCTCGTCGGTGGGTTCGGTCATCAAGGCCATACGTCGTCGACGGCACCCGACGAGGGGTGCCGCCAGTCTCCTCACGTTTCGGTTTCTCTGAGCTTTCGTTCGACCTTCAACTGTGCCGAAGGATTCCGTGATACGCAAAACGGTGCCCGCGACGGCACAGGGGGATCCGCCGCGGGCACCGGGAAAACCCATACCCGGCAACGACCTTCGCAGTTCCGGACGAGACGGTGAGGCTCGTCACGTCCGGGACGTGGCAGCACCGGCGCGGCCTGGACGGCCGCGCCGGTGCGCGTCGGTGAGGAGGCGGTCGGGTCAGCGGGTGCCGACGAGCTCGCCCTCGGTCGTGCGGTCGTGCGTCGGGTCGGGCACCGACGTGTGCGGCGCCGGCTCGTCGGAGTCGACCATCCGGGCCTCGTCGAACGGCAGCTGCCCGGACAGGACCCGGCCGGCCCTCTCACGGTCGATCTCGCCGACCCACGTGCCGATGATGACGGTCGCGATGGCGTTGCCGGCGAAGTTCGTCAGGGCGCGCGCCTCGCTCATGAGGCGGTCGATGCCGACGATGAAGCCGACGCCCGGCACGAGGTCGGGGCGGTGCGACTGCAGGCCGCCGGCGAGGGTGGCCAGGCCCGCGCCGCTGACGCCGGCCGCACCCTTGCTCGCGATGATCATGAAGACGAGCAGGCCGATCTGCTGGCCGATGCTGAACGGCTTGTCCATGGCCTCGGCGATGAACAGGCTCGCCATCGTCAGGTAGATGGCCGTGCCGTCGAGGTTGAACGAGTAGCCGGTGGGCACGGTGATGCCGACGACCGGGCGGGAAACGCCGAGGTGCTCCATCTTGGCGATGAGGCGCGGCAGGGCCGACTCGGACGACGACGTCGACAGGATGAGGAGGAACTCGCGGGCGAGGTACTTGAGCAGCGAGAAGACGTTCATCCCGGTGACGAGCTTGAGGATCGAGCCGAGGAAGGCGAACACGAAGATCGCGCACGTGAGGTAGAAGGCGCCCATGAGCAGGCCGAGGCTCTTGAGCGAGCCGATGCCGGTCGCGCCGACGAGGGCGGCCATCGCGCCGAACGCGCCGATCGGGGCGGCCCACATGATCATCGCCATGAGGCGGAAGACGAGCCGCTCGAGGTGCTTGATGCCGGCCAGGATCGGCTCGCCCTGCTTGCCCATCTTCTGCAGGGCGAAGCCGACGAGGAGCGCGATGAGCAGGGCCTGGAGCACCGAGCCCGAGGTCAGCGCCGACACGAGCGTGTCGGGGATGAGCCCGAGGACGAAGTCGACGGCCCCCTCGGCCTCGCCGGCGACCTGCGACGTGCCGGACTGGGCGACGGCCGCGGTGAGGTTGAGGCCGTCACCGGGGTGGACGATGTTGCCGACGACGAGGCCGATGCCGAGGGCGACGGTCGACATGACGATGAAGTAGCCGAGCGCGAGACCGCCGACCTTGCCGACCTGGGCGGCCTTCCGGACCGAGCCGATGCCGAGCACGATCGTGCAGAAGATGATCGGCGTGATCATCATCTTGATGAGGTTGACGAACCCTGTGCCGAGCGGCTTGAGGCTCTTGCCCACCTCGGGGAAGAAGTACCCGACGGCGACGCCGAGCACCATCGCGACGATGACGGCGATGTAGAGGAAGTGGGTGCGGTCGCGCTTCGGGGCCGAGCCCGGTGCGGCGTCGACGGCGCTGTCGGCGGTGTAACTCACGGTGACCTCCGTTGGCGTGGGCCGGGTGCGGATGGACCCGGACCGGTGGATGACATCGAGGGTGGCCGCGCCAGTGACTAGGGTCACGATTGTGTTCATTGAGTTCTCGCCGCGGCGGTGGAGCGTCGCGGCGCAGACCTTTGCGCTCCAGGTGCTCGTCGCCGTCCTCGTCGTGGCGGCCGGGCTGGCCGGCACGTTCGTGCAGGCCCAGCGCGCGGGCGACCAGGAGGCGATGGCGCGGGCCCTCGCCGTGGCCGAGACCATCGCCTCGACGCCGGAGGTCGTCTCGGCCGTCCAGGCTCCCGACCCGACGGCGCGCCTGCAGCCCTTCGCCGAGCAGGTCCGCAGGGACACCGCGACCGACTTCGTCGTCGTCATGAGCACCGACGCGATCCGCTGGACCCACCCCGACCCGACCCAGATCGGCAAGCGCTTCATCGGCCACACCGAGGCGGCCCGCGCGGGCGGCGTCGTCGAGGAGGACTACACCGGCACGCTCGGGCCCTCGGCGCGCGTCGTCGTGCCCGTCCGCGACACCACTCGCAGCGGCTCACCGGTCGTTGCCCTCGTGTCGGTCGGCATCCGCAAGTCGGCCGTCGGCGAGCAGGTGCGGGCGCAGCTGCCCGGCATCCTGCTGGCCGGCCTCGGCGCGGCCCTGCTGTCGGGCCTCGGCATGGCCCTCGTGTCGCGGCGCATCCGCCGGCAGACCCACGGCCTCGGCGAGCAGCAGCTGCGCGAGATGTACGAGTACTACGACGCCGTGCTCCACGCGGTGAGCGAGGGCCTCGTCATCACCGACCTCGACGGCACGCTGCGCCTGGCCAACGACGAGGCGGTCCGGCTGCTCGGCCTGCCGCCCGATGCCGTCGGTCGACGCGTCGCCGACCTCGACCTCGCGCCTGCGCTCGTCACCGCCCTGACCGACGACGCCGTCCACGAGGACGAGCTGCACGTGACGGCGGCCCGCGTCCTCGTCCTCAACCGGGCCCCGGCGCGCTGGCGCGGTCGGCTCCTCGGCCACGTCGCGACGCTGCGCGACCGCACCGACCTCGAGGCCCTGACCGGCGAGCTCGACTCCGCCCGGGGCCTCACCGAGGCGCTGCGCTCGCAGGCGCACGAGTCGGCCAACCGGCTGCACACCATCGTCAGCCTCATCGAGCTCGGCCACACCGACCGCGCCCTCGCCTTCGCCACCGAGGAGCTGCAGGTGTCGCAGCTGCTCACCGACAAGGTCGTCGGTGCCGTCGACGAACCGGCCCTCACGGCACTGCTGCTCGGCAAGGCCGCCGAGGCGCACGAGCGCGGCATCGTCTTCGACATCGAACCGGGCGCGCGGTTCCCGCGCGACGTCGCCCCGACGCGCGACGTCGTGACGATCGTCGGCAACCTCATCGACAACGCCCTCGACGCCGTGTCGGCCACCGGCGCGCCGGGTGCCGCCCGGCACGTGGCGTTCGGCTCGCGCGTCGTGGACGGGCAGGCCGTGCTCGAAGTGAGCGACGACGGCCCGGGCCTGCCACCGGGTGGGGTCGCCGACGCGTTCCGCCGGGGGTGGTCGACCAAGGAGCAGGGCAGTGCGGGCCGGCGCGGCATCGGGCTGGCGCTCGTGGCCCAGACCGTCGAGCGCCTCGGCGGCACGCTCGAGGTCGACGGGCCACCCGGGGCGACGTTCACGGTGCGCCTGCCCGTGACCGCGGTGGACGAGGTGGCCCGGTGACCGCGCCTGCGGGCCCGGCGGCCCTGCGGGTGCTCGTCGTCGAGGACGAGCCGATCGCGGCCGAGGCCCACACCGCGTACGTCGAGCGGGTGCCCGGCTTCGTCGTCGTCGCCACCGTCGGCACCACTCAGGCCGCCCTGAAAGCCCTGCAGGACAAGCAGGTCGACGTGGTGCTGCTCGACATGAACCTGCCCGACCGGCACGGGCTCGACGTCGTCCGGGCCATGCGCGCGGCCGGGCACCGGGCCGACGTCATCGCCGTGACCTCGGCCCGCGACCTCGACGTCGTCCGCTCGGCGGTGTCGCTCGGCGTCGTCCAGTACGTGCTCAAGCCGTTCGTCTTCGCGACGCTCCGCGACCGGCTCGTGGCCTACCGCGCCTACCGGGACCAGCTGACCAGGGGCGCGGAGGTAGCCACGCAGGCCGAGGTCGACGAGGTGTTCGCCGGCGTGCGCGGCGGCGCGGAGACGCGGCTGCCGAAGGGGATGGGCGAGGAGCTGCTCACGCGGGTCTCACGGGCCCTGCGCGACGCCGACGGCGCTCGGTCGGCGAGCGAGGTGGCCGACGAGCTCGGCGTCGCCCGCGTCACGGCCCGCCGCTACCTCGAGCACCTCTGCGACACGCGTCTGGCCGTGCGACGGTCCCGCTACTCCGGCGCGGGCCGGCCCGAGGTGGAGTACCTGTGGGCGCGGTGAGGGGCACGCGGGCGGACCTGCGGGCGGACACCGAGCGCGCCCACCTCGTCGACCCGGCCGACCGCACCGTCACCATCGACCGCGTGCCGGTCACCGACGACCTCGCCGACCTCGCCCAGCGGTTCTGGGTGCCGGTGTGGGACGTGCCCACCGGGTCGAGCTCGACCCAGCGCGTGCTGCAGTACCCGGTGTGCCAGCTCGTCGTGACGCCGACGTACGCCCGGCTCTACGGGGTGGCCTCGGGTCTGTCGCAGCAGGTGCTCGAGGGTCGGGGCTGGGCCGTCGGCCTCATGCTGCGCCCCGCCGCGGGCTGGCTGCTCACCGGGCGCCCGGTGCGGCGGCTCACCGACCGGACGGTCGACCTCCACTCCCTTGACACCCTCGACGGCCCGGCACTGACCGCCGTCGTGCGGCAGGCGATGGCCGAGGACCCCGCGAGCCACGACGCCCAGGCCGCCGCCCGCGCGTCGGTCGAGGGCGCCCTGCGGCCGCTGCTACCCGTCGACGACGAGGGCCTGCTCGTCAACGCACTCGTCGACGCCGTCGAGACCTCCCCCGACCTGCTCCGCGTCGACGACCTCTGCGCTCGCTTCGACATCGCCGAGCGGACCCTGCAACGCTTGCTGCACAAGCGGATCGGGCTCGGGCCCAAGTGGCTCATCCGTCGGCGCCGGCTCCAGGAGGCGGCCGAGCGGCTGCGCGACGACTCCGGCGGCCTGGCCGCCATCGCCGCCGACCTCGGCTACGCCGACCAGGCCCACTTCACGCGCGACTTCCGCCGCGCCACGGGGCTCACGCCCGGAGAGTTCGCGGCTCGCTTCCGGTGACGCGCCGCAGGGCGGCGGCGCACTCGGCGGCGACGGCCGACGCGAAGGCGACCGGGTCGTCGCCCGCGGGTTCGGGCACGACGCGCGAGACGACACCCGCGGCGTGCAGGTCGGGCACGCCGACGCGCTGCTGCTCGGCCATCTCGGCGGCGTGCGACACGTCGCCGTGGACGATGACGCTGGCGCCCTCCGGCGGCAGCGGCGACAGCCACGCGTGCTCGGCGGCGATGACCTCGCGGGCGGGCAGCAGCGCGAGCGCCCCTCCACCGCAACCCTGCCCGAGCACGACCGACACCGTCGGCACCGTCATCGTCGTCAGCGTCGCGATGCAGCGGGCGATCTCGCCGGCGATGGCACCCTCCTCCGCGTGCGCCGACAGCTCGGCACCCGGGGTGTCGATGACCGTGACGAGCGGCAGGCCCAGCTCCTCGGCCAGGCGCATGGCCCGACGCGCCTCGCGCAGCGCTCCCGGCCCCATCGGCGAGGCCGCCGACTGCCGGGCGCGGTCCTGGCCGACGAGCACGCACGGCTGGCCGTCGACGCGGGTCAGCGCGACGAGCATCGTCGCGTCGCGCTCGCCCTCGTCGGTGCCGTTGAGCCGCAGCGTGCCGGTGGCGCCGTGGCGCAGCAGCTCGCGGACGCCGACGCGGTCGGCCCGGCGCGTCAGCTCGATCGACTCCCACACCGACGCGTGCCGCGCGGGCTCGCCGTCGCGGCGCTCGAGGCGCGGCTGCGTCGGCGGGTCGACGAGCACGTGGAGCGCCCGGTCGACGAGGACGGGGAGGTCCTCGGCCGCGACGACGGCGTCGAGCACGCCCTTGGCGGCGAGGTTCTCGGCGGTCTGCACGCCGGTCGGGAAGGGGGCGTTGTTGAGCGCCTCGAAGACCTTGGGCCCGAGGAACCCGACTAGGGCGCCCGGCTCGGCGACGGTGACGTGGCCGAGCGAGCCCCACGACGCGTAGACGCCCCCGGTCGTCGGGTGGCGCAGGTGGACGAGGTAGGGCAGCCGGGCGGCCCGGTGGGCCATGAGGGCGCGACAGATCTCGACCATCTCGACGAACGCCGGCGTGCCCTCCTGCATCCGGGTGCCGCCGGACGCCGTCGAGGCCAGCACCGGCAGGCCCTCGGCCGTGGCGCGGCGGACGGCCGAGATGATGCGCCCCGCCGCGGCCTTGCCGATCGACCCGGCGAGGAACCTGAACTCGTTGACGACCACGACGACCGGTCGGCCGCGCACGAGGCCGCGCCCGGTCAGCACCGACTCGTCGGTGCCGGCCTTCGCGGCGGCCTCCTCGAGCTGGCGCCGGTACTCCTCCGGCTGCCCCGAGACGTCGATCGGCTCGTCCCACGACTCGAACGACCCCCGGTCGAGGACGAGGTCGAGCAGCTCGTGGGCGGTCCACGGGCGGCGCCCCATCAGCCCTCCTGCAGCCAGGCGCGGATGGCCGCGCCGTCCTCGTCGAGGGTGGGCGGCGCCGCGTGCTCGCGCCGCGTCACCTCGGTGCCCCCGGCGTCGAAGAACCGCAGCGGCGGCCCGGGCAGCGTGATCCGCCCGAGCGTCGGGTGCTCGACGTCGACGAGCAGGCCCTGGCTCGCGGTCTGGTCCCAGGCGTACACCTCGTCGAGCGTGCGCACCTTGCCCGCGGGCACGCCCACCTCGGCGAGCCGGGCCAGCAGCGGCTCGGCGTCCCAGTCGGCGAAGGCGGTCTCGACGAGGGCGATGACGTGGTCGCGGTGGGCGACGCGCTCGGCGTTGGTGGCCACGCCCTCGCCCGACGCGTCGAGCCCGAAGGCGGCGCACAGCCGCTGCCAGAGGCCCTCGCTGCCGACGGCGATCTGCACCGAGCCGTCGCGGCAGTGGAAGAGCCCGTACGGCGCGATGGACGGGTGGTGGTTGCCGGCCGAGCGGCCGACCTCCCCCGCGACGGTCCACCGGGTGCCCTGGAACGCGTGCACGCCGACGACCGACGCGAGCAGCGACGTGCGCACGACGGTGCCGCGTCCGGTGCGGTGGCGCTCGTTGAGCGCGGCGACGATGCCGTACGCGCCGTACATCCCCGAGAGCAGGTCGGCGATCGGGACGCCGACGCGCTGCGGGTCCTCGGGCCCCGAGCCGGTCAGCGACATGAGGCCGGCCTCGCCCTGGGCGATCTGGTCATAGCCGGCCCGCCCGCCCTCGGGCCCGTCGTGGCCGAAGCCGGTGATCGACAGCACGACGAGGCGCGGGTTGCGCTCCATGAGCGACTCGATGCCGAGGCCGAGCCGCTCGAGGACGCCCGTGCGGAAGTTCTCGACGAGCACGTCGGCGCGGTCGACGAGCGCGAGGAGCACGTCCTTGTCGGCGGCGTCCTTGAGGTCGAGGGTGATCGACTCCTTGTTGCGGTTGGCCGACAGGTAGTACGTGGCCTCCCGCTGCCCGTCGGGGCCGACGAACGGCGGGCCCCAGCCGCGGGTGTCGTCGCCGCGGCCGGGCGCCTCCACCTTGATGACGCGGGCGCCGAGGTCGCCGAGCATCATCGTCGCGTGCGGGCCGGCGAGGGCGCGCGTCAGGTCGACGACGAGGACGTCGGAGAGAGGGCCGGAGAGGGGTCCGGTCTGGGTCATTCGTTCACCATCC
Organism: Intrasporangium flavum; assembly: GCF_001956915.1. Classification (GTDB taxonomy): domain Bacteria; phylum Actinomycetota; class Actinomycetes; order Actinomycetales; family Dermatophilaceae; genus Monashia; species Monashia flava. The sequence continues at coordinate 11,624 of NZ_MLJO01000019.1, forward strand.
AGGGAGGATCAGGGAGGCCCACACGAGCAGCGGACCGGCGAGCACGACGATGACGCTGTAGGTGAGGATCTGCTTGTAGTACACCGGTTCGCTGATGCTGTCGGGTCGGTTCGCGAGCATGAGGGCGCCGTTCGTCGAGAACGGGCTGACGTCGACAATGGTCGAGGCGATGGCGAGCGCCGCGACGAACGTGGCCGCGCCGATCCCGCCGTTCGCGATGAGTGGCACGGCGATGGGGATGATGACCGGCAGCAGCGCGGTGGAGGACGCGAAGGCCGACACGACACCGCCGACGTAGCAGAGCACGAGGGCGCCCACGACGGCCGCGCCGAGCCCGGCCGCCCACGTGCCGACGAACTCGGGAGCCTTGGCCTCGGTGAGCACCGCCGCGTAGGTGCTGACACCGGCCACGAGCAGGACCGTGGGCCACGCGACCTGCTTGACGGCGTCCTTGTGCTGGTTCGGCGAGAGCATCGCGAGCACGACGGCGGCGGTGATCGACACGAAACCGATGTTCTTGTCGAAGGCGAGCGCCACGACGGCGACGGCGACGAAGGCCACGAGCGTGATGACCTGGTCGCGGCGGACGCCGAGCGCCCGGGTCTGCGAGGTCGTGACCGTGCCGGTGCCGCGCTGGGCCACGGCGACGCCGCCGCGGTGCAGCTGCTCGGTGACCGGCGCGCCGCGCGGGGTGTCGTCGACGGGCGTGCCGCCGGAGCCGGGCACCTCGTCGAGGTCGTCGGCCCGCATCGACATGAGGCGGCGGCCGCCGAGGACGAAGAAGAGGACGGTGGCCATGGCGAGGTTGACGCCGAGGCTGGCCAGGAACACGGTCATCTCGCTGCCGGGCAGGTTGTTCTCGCGCATCACGGAGTTGGTGATGGTGCCGTAGATGCTGATCGGCGAGAAGCCGCCGCCCTGGGCGCCGTGCACGACGAACATGCCCATGAGCAGCGGGTTGATCTTGTAGCGGCCGGCGAAGCCGAGGGCGACGGGGCCGATGATGGCGCACGCGGCGGGGCTGGCCGCGCCGATGGCCGTGAGCAGCGCGGTGACGGCGAACATGACCCACGGGATGAGGGCGACGCGTCCGCCGACGGCGCGCACCGCCGATCTGACGATGAGGTCGACCGTGCCGTTGTTGCGCGCGATGGCGAACAGGTAGGTGACGCCGATGAGGGTGAGCACCAGGTCGCCGCTGACGCCGGCGAGGATCTCCTTCTCACTGAGGTCGAGGGCGTACACGCCGACGAGCCAGGCGGCCACGTAGGCGAGGGCACCCATGTTGATCGGCAGCAGCGTGCCGATCACGAAGAGTGCGACGAGCGCGATGATGGAGACCCATTCCGGTCCCATTGGCGTCCTCCGTCGGTCCCGGCCAGCACGCCTGGTTCCACGCCCTTGTGACGAGGCTCATGGCTGGCTCAGTGGCCTAGCCAATAGGTCAATGGTCCGGAATGTCAATAGGATGACCCCCATGTCGACGCCCCCCGACGCGTCCGGCCCCCTCGGCCGACTCCCCCGGACGCGCCTCTACGAGCAGGTCGCCGAGCAGATCACGGCCTGGATCGAGCACAACGGCCTGCGGGCCGGGGACCGCCTGCCGCCCGAGCGCGAGCTGGCCCAGCGGCTCGGGGTCAGCCGGGCCACCCTGAGCCAGGCGCTCGTCGCCCTCGAGGTCATCGGCGTCGTCACCGTCCGGCACGGCGACGGCACGGTGCTGTCCGACGCGCCGGGCCGGCGCCGCATCGTCGAGGCCATCCGCGCGCACGCCACCCGCCTGCCCGAGGTCATCGACACCCGCGACGCCCTCGAGACGAAGATCGCCGCCCTCGCGGCCGAGCGCCGCACCGACGACGACCTCGCCCGCATCGACGACGCCCTGGCCCAGATGGCCGACGAGGTCGAGGACGGTCACCGCGGGGTCGACGGCGACGAGCGCTTCCACGGGGCCGTCACGGCGGCAGCCCACTCGCTGCTGCTCGCCCGGCTCATGGACGAGATCCGCGACCTCGTCCGCGAGACCCGCATCGAGTCGCTCTCCCAGCCCGGCCGGCCCAGCGACTCCCTCGCCGGCCACCGGGCCATCGCCGAGGCGATCCGGGCCCGCGACCCGGAGGCCGCCGCGGCCGCGATGCACGCCCACGTCGTCATGGTCAGCGACGTCGCGCTGCTGCGCGGGCCCGAGGAGCCGTGACGGGCGGCGAGGTCCTCGCCGTCCTCGGCGCGGGGCTGGGGGCCGGGGTGCTCACCTCGACCGTGGGCGTCGCCTCCCTCCTCAGCTTCCCCGTCCTGCTCGCCGTCGGCCTGCCGCCGGTCGTCGCCAACGCCTCGAACACCGTCGGCCTCGTGCCCGCCGGGCTCAGCGGGTCCTTCGGCTACCGCGACGAGCTGCGCGAGCACCCGCGCGTCACCTGGGCCGTCGTCGCGACGTGCGCGGTCGGCGCCGTCGCCGGCGCGTGGCTGCTGCTCGCGCTGCCGCCCGGCGTCTTCGAGGCCGTCGTGCCGTGGCTCATCCTCGGCACCTGCCTGCTCGTCGGCGCCCAGCCGTGGCTGTCGCGCCGGCTGCGCGCGCGGCACGGCGCCGACGGTCCCGACCGCACCCGGATGGGCCCGGTCACCTCGGTGTTCGCCCTGCTCACGGGGGTCTACGGCGGCTACTTCGGCGCGGGGTCGGGCGTCATGATGGTCGCGGTGCTCGGGCTCGGGCTCGACCTGCCCCTGCGCGTCGTCAACGCCCTCAAGACCCTCGCGGTGCTCGCCGGAAACGTCGTCGCGAGCGTCATCTTCGTCGTCGTGGCCGACCTCGACTGGCGGGTGGTCGCGCTGCTGGCGGCCGGGTCGGTCGTCGGCGGGTACGTCGGCGCGCGGGTCGGGCGCCGGCTGCCACCCACGCTCTTCCGCGTGCTCGTCGTCCTCGCCGGCGTCGTCGCGTCGGTCCTGCTCCTGCGCTGACGGCGGCGGGGCCGCGTCAGCCGATGACGCGGGCCGAGCGGTGCAGCTCGGCGAGGCCGACGTAGACCTCGGCGTTGGCCTTGATCCGCAGCACCCCCACCTCGTCGATCTCGCGACGGACCGTGCCGGGCACGCCGGCCACGAGCGAGCGGGGCGGCACGACCATGCCCTCGGGCACGACGGCCCCGGCGGCGACGAGGCTGCCCGCGCCGATCCGCGCGCCGTTGAGCACGACGGCCCCCATGCCGACGAGGACGTCGTCCTCGATGGTGCAGCCGTGCAGCACGGCCTTGTGGCCGACCGAGACGCCGGCACCGATCGTCGTGGGGTGGTCGGCGTCGGTGTGCACGACGACACCGTCCTGCAGGTTGCTCCGCTCGCCGAGCACGATCGGCTCGAAGTCGGCGCGCAGCACGGCGGTGTACCAGACGCTCGAGCCCTCACGGAGCTCGACGGCGCCGAGCACCTCGGCGCTCGAGGCGATCCACGCCGTGTCGTGGACGGTCGGGGTCCGGTCTCCGAGGGAGTAGATCATGCGTCCTCCTGGGGCTCGATCTGGCTGCGGCTCGTGCGGGCGGCCCGACGGCCGCCGCACCGGTTGGGTGCGACGGCCGCGGGTCAGGAATCGAGGCCAGTGTGCCTCAGTCGCCACTCACTCGTGGCCGCCGACCTCCGCCGACGCCATGCGGCGACGGATCCACGGCACGAGGGCCATGAGCACGGCCGTGAAGGCGAGCGTCATGACGCCGTTGACGACGTAGTACTGCGAGTCGGGCAGGCCGTCCATCGCCTTGATGAGCTGGGCGGCGAGCGCCTGGCCCGCCGCGACGGCGAGGAACCACAGCGCCATCGACTGGCTCGCGAACGCCTTCGGCGCCAGACGCGTCGTGGCCGACAGGCCGACCGGCGACAGGCACAGCTCGGCGACGGTCTGGAGCAGGAAGATCGCGGTCAGCACGTACACCGGGGCCGTGTTGCCCTGGTAGGTCGCGAACGCCCATGCCATGCCCAGCGCCGACAGGCCGATGAGCCCCACGCCGAGCGCCATCTTGAACGGCGTCGACGGGAACTTGCCCGCCCGACGCGTCCAGATCCAGCCGAAGACCGGCGCGAGCAGGATGATGGCGAGCGGGTTGACCGACTGGAACCACTCGGGGTTGACCGTGACGCCGGCGAACGTCTTGACCGTGTTGTTCTCGGCGAAGAGCGCCATCTTGCCGGCGGCCTGCTCGAAGATCATCCAGAAGAGCATCGCGCCGATCCACAGGGGCAGGTAGGCGAGCACGTGCCGCTTCTCCTGGGGCGCCACCTTGGGGCTGCGGAACATCATCGTGAAGTAGCCGATCGGCACCGCGATCGCGAGGATCGAGATGGCGTCGATGACCTGGTCGAGGACCGTGTCGCGCCAGAGGCCGGCGAGCAGCAGCAGCGCGACGAAGAGGACGACCGAGCCGAGGGCCAGGCCCACGACCTTGGGGCGCTCCTGAGCGGAGAGCGGGTTCGGCACGTCGTCGCCGGCGCCCTTGAGCGCCTTGCGGCCGAGGACGAACCAGACGATGGCGATGGCCATGCCGACGGCGGCGGCGGCGAAGCCCGCGTGGTAGCCGTAGTGGTCGCGGAGGAACCCGACGACGAGCGGCGAGAAGAACGAGCCGATGTTGATCGACATGTAGAAGATCGAGAAGCCGGCGTCGCGGCGCGGGTCCTGCTCGCTGTAGAGCGAGCCGACCATCGCGGACACGTTCGGCTTGAGCAGGCCCGTGCCGAGGGCGACGAGGGCGATGCCGGCCCAGGCGCTGCCGGCCGCGGGGATCGCGAGGCAGAGGTGGCCGGCCATGATGACGATGCCGCCGTAGAGGGTCGAGCGTCGGGCGCCGATGAGGCGGTCGGCGGCGAACCCGCCGATGACCGACAGCAGGTACACCGAGGCGCCGTAGACGGCGACGACGGCGGTGCCGGTGTTCTCGTCGATGCCGAGGCCGCCGTTGGCCAGGGTGTCGGTGAGGAAGTAGAGGAGGATGGCCCGCATCCCGTAGTACGAGAAGCGCTCCCACAGCTCGACGAAGAAGAGCGTCGAGAGACCCTTCGGGTGGCCGAGGAAGGCCCGGTCGTCGGGGTCTGGGGCGCCGGCAGGGGTGGGCGGGCGGTCCTGGATCTGGGTTGTCATGCGTGTCTCCCGGCCCCGGGTCACGGGGCGGTCGGTGGTCGGACAGCCACCCAAAGTAGGCCGCGAACCGCGTCGGACTCAAACCGCGCGCGTGCGGGCGACCCCTCGGCGCAGGTCCAGGCCGGTGTGCAGCAGGCCCGTCGCGAGGGCCGCCCCGACGCCTTCCCCCGCACGGATCCGGAGGTCGAGGAGGGGCTCGAGGCCGAGCTCGCGGAGCACGGCGGCATGGGCTTTCTCACGCGAGCGCTGCCCGGCGACGAGGTGCGCGGCGACCGCCGGCTCGACCCGCGCCGCCGCGAGCGCGGCGACCGAGGTCGCGAGCCCGTCGAGCACGACGGCGCCACCGGACGCGCACGCGCCGAGGACGACGCCGTGCAGGACCGCGAGCTCTCCCCCGCCCAGACGCCGGAGGGCCTCCGACGCGTCGAGCGTGCCGCCCTCCGGGAGGACGCGGGCCAGCGCCCGGTCGACGACGGAGCGCTTGCGCTCGACCATCGCGGTGTCGGCCGACGACCCGCGCCCGACGACCTCCGACGCGGGCAGCCGCAGCAGGGCTGCCGCGAGCGCCGCCGCGACGGTGGTGTTGCCGACGCCGATCTCGCCGAGGGCGACCGGACCGGTCCCGGCGAGCCGTTCGCCGTGCTCGCGGCCGAGGGCGACGAGGCTCTCGAACGTGCGGGCGTCGAGAGCGTCGGAGTCGACGAGATCGCCTCTGGCGCAGCCGATCCCGGCATCGACCAGCAGCACGTCGAGGCCGCTGGAGCGGGCGGCCACGGCACCCATCGAGGTGCCGGCACGCGTCGCGTCGGCGACGTCGGCGGTGACCGACGCGTCGAAGGCGCTGACACCGTGGGCGGTGACGGCGTGGTCGGCCGCGGCGACGACGAGGGTGCCGCGCCCGGTCCAGTCGCGTGGTGCGGGCAGCGCCTCGACGCGGTCGAGGACGGAGTCGAGCACGCCGAGCGACCCGGGGGCGGTGAGCAGGTCGTCGGCCCGGTCGCGCGCGCCGACGACGTCGGCCTGGGCGGGTGCGCGCAGGTGCGACACCGGGGCGTCGGTCTCGGTCCAGCGCTCGCGCATGACGACCTGCTCGAGCGGCACCCGCCTCGACCAGCCGGCCCGCTCGAGGCCCGGCTCGGGCGGTCGCTCGTCGGGCCAGCCGAGGCAGAGCCAGCCGAGCGTCTCGACGCCCTCGGGCAGCCCGAGCAGCGCCGCGAGCTCGGCCGGCTCGAACAGGGTGACCCAGCCGAGGCCCAGGCCGTGGGCCCGCGCCGTCAGCCACATGTTCTCGATGGCCGCCGCGCACGACCACAGGTCGGCGTCGGGGAAGGTGGCCCGGCCGAGGACGCCGGCGGCCGGGGTGCGCCGGTCGCAGGCGACGACGACGCCGACGGGGGCCTCGCGGATCCCCTCGAGGCGCAGGTCGAGCAGCCCGCGGGCGGACTCCTCGGACATTCCGGACGCCTGGGCCAGCCGGGCCCGGTCGGCCATGAGGGCGGCGGTGTCGCGGGTGGCCGGCTCGGTGACGACGACGAACCGCCACGGCTGGCTGTGGCCGACGCTCGGGCCGCGGTGGCCGGCGAGCAGGACGGCCTCCAGCACGTCCTCGGGCACGGGATCGGGCCGGAACCGCCGGATGTCGCGGCGCGCCGCGACGACGCGCTCGAGCGAGGCGAGGTCGTCGCGCAGGGCCCACGCGTCGGGCGCCTGGGCACGCTCGGCCGCCGAGGTGCGGTCGCCGATGGTCGGGACGGGCCTGCGGTAGCTCACGGCCCCGAGCCTAGTTTCCGGGCGGGGCTCCGGTCGGGGCCGCCTCGATCCACCCGCGGGTGACGCCGAGCACCCGCGACCCGTCGAGGTCGGCGAGCGAGGCGCCGACGAAGGCCGACGCCCCGGCGGAGGTCTGCCACCGGAAGCGGTACTCCTCCGACAGCACCGCGTCGGCGATGGCGTTCGAGGCCTCGACCGAGCTCTGGGCGGCGGCGAACGCGCCCTCCGTGCGGGCGAGGTAGGCCCGCAGCTGGGGCGCGTACGCGTCGTCGGCGACCTCGGGCCGGGCGACGTTCGCCACGAAGTCGCTGGCGACCGCGGCCGGCTCGACGACCGACACCCGGACGCCGTGGGCGAGGGCGACCGGCGCCAGCGACTGCATGAAGCCCTCGACGGCGAACTTCGCGCCGCAGTACGCGTCGGCGAACGGCTGGCCGACGGCGCCCCCGACGCTCGTCACCGTGAGCACGCGACCCGACCCACGCTCGCGCATGTGCGGCAGGACGAGCTTGGTCAGGGCGACGGGCGCGAGGTAGTTGACCTCGAGCTGGGCCCGGACGTCGTCGAGGCTCAGCTGCTCGGCCGTGGCGACGGCGCCACGACCGGCGTTGTTGAGCAGGACGTCGAGCGCGCCGTGGTCGGCGAGGACGCCCTCGACGCAGCGGCGGGCGGCGTCGTGGTCGGTGACGTCGAGGGGCCGGACGTCGACGGTGACGCCGGCCTCGCCTGCGGCGGTCTCGAGCGCCCCACGGCGACCCGTGTCGCGCATCGTGGCGACGACGGTGAGGCCACGGCGGGCCAGCTCGACGGCGGTGTGCAGACCCATCCCGGACGACGTGCCGGTGACGAGGGCGATCTGGCTCATGCCGCGACGCTACGCCCGCGACGTATTACTCGTCGACGTCGTCGAGGCCCTCGATGACGATCTCGAGCAGCCGGCCGAGCTCGTGCCGCTCGGCAGCGCTGAGGCGCTGGAGCGTGTCGCTCTCGACGACGTTCGACTCGCGCACGGCGGCCCGGAAGAGGGTCCAGCCGTCGGTGGTGAGCGACACGAGGGTGCGGGTGCGGTTGGACTCGTCGGGACGGCGCTGGACGAGGCCGCGCGTCTCCATCTTGTCGAGGCGGTGGGTCATCGAGGACGGCGCGACGTTCGCGAGGTCGGCCAGCTGGCTCGGGGTGAGGCAGGCGTCACCGGCGCGGGCCAGGCCCGCGAGCACCGCCCACTCGCCCTGGGTGAGGTCGAGGTCGGCGAACTGGCGCACGTACCACTGGTCGAGCTTCTTCGTCACGGCGTAGACGCCGGTGATGACGCGCTGCACCGACTCCTCGCCGCCGGCGGCGGTGTAGAGGGCGACGTCGGCCGCATGCTCCTGCGCCGCGGTCCTGCGTCGTCGTGTCGCCATGGAAAGGCATTGTTCCATCCCCCCTGGCTGGTGCTAGAGTTTCGACGTCGAACTTCTAGTTCGAAATATTCGAGTCCGAAGTCGCGTTGTACGCCCTCGTGCGTCCGCGACCGCACGGACCCCCGGGGCACCGCCGCCTGCCCTCGATCCACCGACCCCCCGAAAGGGTGTGAGAACCATGCGTACCCGCCTGCTCGTCCTCGCCTCGTCCGTCGGCATGCTCGGTTGGGGCACGGTGCTGCCCTACCAGTACGCCTACGCCGCGAACACCCGAGGCTGGGGACCCCTCGCGGCGGCGCTGGCCAGCACGCTCTTCTCCGTCGGGGCGCTCGTCGCCGCGCCGTTCGCCGGCCGCCTCAGCGACCGCTTCGACCCGGTCCTCGTCGCCGTGCTCGCCAAGCTGCTCGCGGCCGCCGGCGTCGGCAGCCTCGTCTGGGCCGACACCGCGCCGTCGTTCCTCGTCGGCATGTTCGTCTTCGGCTTCGGCCTCACCGCCGCGACCCCGGCCGCCTCGGTCCTCGTGCTGCGCTGGGCCGGCCACGCCGACCGGCGCAAGGTCTTCGCCTACAAGTTCACGGGCGAGGCCATCGGCATGGCGGTCGGCGCGTTCGTCGCCGGCCAGCTCGTCGACCTGCACCGCACCGACGGCATGACCCTCGCGTTCGTCGCCGCCGGCGTCGGGTTCGCGCTGTCCGCGGCGATCATCCGCGTCGCCGGCATCGGCGCCCCCACGGAGGTCGACACCGACGTCGCACCGGGCGAGGCCGAGACCCGCGTCAGCACCCTCGAGGCGCTCCGACGCGTCTTCGCCGTGCCCGCGCTGCGCTGGGTCGCCGTCGTCACCGTCACCCTCGCGCTCGGCTTCTACGCCCAGTTCGAGTCCGGCCTGCCGGCCTACGCCCTCACCGTGCTCGACGCCGACGAGTCGGCCATCGGCCTCGCGGCCGCGGTCAACTGCATCGTCATCGTGGCGCTCCAGGTCGTCGTCGTGCGCCTGACCGCGAAGCGCGCGGCGGGCTCCCTGCTCATGGTCGTCGGCGGCATTTGGACGCTGTCGTGGGTCGTGCTCTCCAGCGCCCAGCTCGTCGCGCCCGAGGTGGCCTCGGCCCTCTTCGTCACGACGTTCGGCATCTTCGCCGTCGGCGAGACGATGTACGCCCCGGTGCTCAACCCGCTCACCGCGAGCCTGGCCCCGGCCGGCCTCGTCGGCACGACGCTCGGCACGTTCACCGCGATCCAGACGACGTTCTCGGCCCTCGGGCCGCTCGTCGCGGGCGCGCTGCTCGGGCTCGGCCTGGCGAACGGGTTCCTCGCGCTGCACCTGGGCCTGAGCCTGCTCGCCGTGTACGGCGCCTGGCGCCTCCGGGCCGTCATGCGCCGGACGCCGGTGGCGGCCACGGTCGAGTCGCCGGTCGAGTCGCCGGCGGAGGCGTCGGTCGAACCGCCTCAGGTCGTGGCGCCCGCCACGGCCTGAGAGCCGGCGAGCGGCGTCAGCAGCTGCCGGCTCGCCAGGCCCACGGTGCGCGAGAGCGTCGCGAGGTACTGGGTGCGCAGCGGCTCGACACCCTCCAGCGACCAGAGCACACCGGCGTTCGTCCACGCGGCGTCGCGGGCCCGGCCGATGCTCCACGTGCCGACGAGGTCGGCGACGGGTCCGGCAACCCGCTCGTCGACCTCGAGGGCGATCCCGTCGAAGAAGGAACGCCGCACGTCGTCCTGCACCTCGGCGAGCAGGTCGGTGACGCGCTGGTAGTCCTCCTCGAGGCCGGGACTGTCGGGGCGCAGGCCGAGCTGGCGGCACGTGCGCACGACGGCGATCGGCAGGTCGTGGTTGATGTGGGCGTTCATGCCGGCCACGGCGAACTGGATGGCGAGCACGTCAGAGCGCGACCGGGACTCGAAGAGCGGTAGCCACGCGTCGGTCGGCGTGGGGGCCGCGACGGCCTCGAGCCACAGGCCGGCGAAGACGAGGTCGAGCCGCGTCATCGTCGCAGCGTCGCGGAACCACCCCTCGCCGAGGCGGTCGCGCACGAGCTCGGTCACCCGCAGGTACATGCCGCTGAAGGCGCGCACGCCGTCGCCGGCGGGCAGACCGGCGTCGACCTCGCGCATCCGCGCCACGAGCGCGTCGACGGTCGGGAGCTGCCCGGGCGGGACCGGATCGGGTCGGTCGAGGCCGAGGCGGGTGCGCACCGCCCCGAGGACGTCGGAGAACCAGCCCATGTCCGGACGGTAGACCGAACCGGCAGCGGCGTGGCACGGATCAGCGGTGGCGCTCCTCGTCGACGGTCGCGAGGCGGGATTTCGGGACCAACGCCTCTTCCGCTGACATACGGCCCGGCGCGAGGCTGGAGGTGAGATCAGGAAGGAGGTGAAGACGATGTCGCAGCTCCTTGAGAAGCAACAGACGGAGAGCGATCAGCTCCTTCCCCGGTTGTTCCGCAACCGCACGGTCGACTACACGCTGATGGTCCTCGGGGCCCTCGTCGCAGCGTTCGGTGCCTACACCTACTGGGTGCCGTCCGACTGGGTCCTGGCCGGCCTGAGCGCGGCTTGGTACCTCGGTAGCTGGATCGTCGGCGGCGTCCTGCTCACCGCCGGCTTCGGCATGTACGGCGCGAGCATCCGCGACCGCGCCGGCTACTGGACGGCCGGTGCGATCGTGAGCTTCGTGCTCGGCACCCTGTGCCTCGCTGGAGCGGTGGTCGCTGCGGTCCTGCTGATCATCTGACCTCGTGAGAAGAGGTGATGGAGGAGGAGGCCCCCGGACCGGGGGCCTCCGACTGCGTCAGCGGTAGTGCTCCTCGTCGACGGTGGCGAGGCGGGAGGGGCGGAGCTGCCCGCCGAGGCCGTAGAACCGCTGGAAGCTCATGACGAGGGGACGCCACCGGTCGGGGTCGATGCGGTTCGGGTAACCCTCCGAGCGGACCGACGGGTGCACGTGGACTCGGACCACCTGCGCCACGACGAGCGCGTGGTCGGTCTCGTGCACCGACTCGACGCAGGCCTCGAGCGCCACCGGGCACTCGGCCGCAAAGGGCGCGGTGACGACGTCGGAGGTCACGGGCGTCAGGCCGGCGAGCCCGAACTTGTCGCGGCGGTGGCGGTAGCCGGCCGCCGCCTTCCACTCCGAGAGCCGCTCGGCGCCGGTCGTCAGGGCGAGCCGGTCGACGGCGTCGACCTGGTGCTGGCTCGGCAGGTTGATGACCAGCTCGCGGGTGCGCCGGAGGTTGGCCAGGGTGTGGGAGGCGAGCCCGAGCCCGAGCGTCGCGGTGTGGCCGAGCCAGAAGGCCGACGAGAACGGCGCGAGGTTGGCGCTGCCGTCCGCGTTCGTCGTCGACACGAGGACGACAGGGGTGCCGAGGTAGAGGATCGCGGGGTCGATGGTGACGTGGCTGCTCACACCCGGTAGACGCGTCAGGTGCCCGGGATGTGAGCTCAGCGGGCGTGGAAGGCCGCGACCCGGTCGATCGCCTCGCCGACGGCGGTGCTGCCCGCGGCGAAGCTGAGCCGGACCGACCGCTCGCCGGCGCGGTCGTCGAAGTCGACGCCGGGGGTGATGGCGACGCCGGCCTCCTCGAGGAGCGCGGACGCGTAGGCCCGCGAGCCGCCCCACCGGTCCAGCTGCGGGCCGAGGTCGGCCCAGTAGTAGAAGGCGCCGTCGGGCGGCGCGGACTCACCCCAGCCGAGGCGGGTTGCGTTGTCCAGCAGGAGCTTCCGGGTGCGCGCGAACTCGGCGACGGCTTCGTCGCACTCGGCGTACGACTCCTCGGCGAACGCGGAGACCGCCGCGTACTGGGCCGGCGCCGGAGGGCAGAGCGCGACGTTGCCGGCGAGCGCGTCGACGGTCCGGGCGAGGTCGGCGGGCAGCAGCAGCCAGCCGAGGCGCCAGCCGGTCATGCCCCAGTACTTGCTGAACGAGGACACGACGACCGCGGAGTCGTCGAGCTCCCACGCGCAGACCCCGCGCGGGTCCTCGGCACCGGGCTCGGGATAGGTTACGCCTTGGTAGATCTCGTCGCTGACGAGGCGCACCCCGTTGGCGGCACACCAGCCGGTGATGGCGGCGAGCTCGGCGCGGTCGACCATCGTGCCGGTCGGGTTGGCCGGCGAGGCGAGGACGAGCCCCGCGAGCGCGCCCTCCCCCTGCACGGCGTCGAGCAGCTCGGGCGTCGGCTGGTAGCGGGTGTCCGCGCCGCAGTCGATCTCGACGACCTCGCAGCCGAGCGCCCGCAGGATGTTGCGGTAGGCCGGGTAGCCGGGGCGGGCGAGGGCCACCCGGTCACCGGCCTCGAACGCGGCGAGGAACGACAGCACGAACCCGCCCGAGGAGCCGGTCGTCACCGCGACCCGCGCCGGGTCGACGTCGACGCCGTACCAGCGGCCGTAGTGCGCCGCGATCTCGGCCCGCAGCTCGTGCGTGCCGAGGGCCGAGGTGTAGGTCAGGGCGCGGCCCGAGGCATGGATCCGCGCCGCCGCCTCCGACACGAGCGTCGGGGCCCCGCCGGAGGGCTCCCCGGCGCACAACGACACGACGTCTCGGCCCTGCGCGCGCAGCACGGCCACGCGGTCGAGCACGTCCATGACCTCGAACGGCGGCACCTGGGAGCGTCGCGACGGACCGAGCGGGCGGGGAGCGTGGTTCACCCGGCCCAGTCTCCCCCACCGTCCACCCGACGAGACCGGCAGGTAACAAGTCGGTCACACGACCTCGCTACGCTGGTCGCCATGACGCTCGCCTACCACGCCGACTCCTCCACGCTCGCCGACAAGGAGGTGCTGACGTGGGAGGGCTTCGGCCAGGCCTGCCGCGAGCTCGGTGAGCTCGTCGCGTCCTCGAGCTTCCGCCCGGAGATCCTCGTCGCCGTGGCGCGCGGTGGCCTCCTGCCCGGTGGCGGCCTCGCCTACGCCCTCGGCCTCAAGCTGACCGACGCCATCAACGTCGAGTTCTACACCGACGTCGACGAGACCCTCCCCGACCCGGTCCTGCTCGCCCCGCACCTCGACACCGCGAGCCTCAAGGGTCGCCGCATCCTCGTCGTCGACGACGTCGCCGACTCCGGCCGCACCCTGGCCCTCGTCATGGACCTGCTCCACCAGCACGGCGCCGAGGCCCGCAGCGCGGTGCTCTACGGCAAGCCGCGCTCGGAGGTCACGCCCGACTACGTGTGGCGCGTCACCGACCAGTGGATCGTCTTCCCGTGGTCGGCCGAGCCCCCGGTGACCGCCGGCTTCCCCGAGGTCGACCAGGACTGACCGCCCGCTCGGGCCGCACGAGGGTGGTCCGGACGTAGTGTGCGAGGCATGGACCTCGGACTGCACCTCGCCAACTTCACGTGGAGCGGCGGCTCCGCGACGTTCGTCGACGACCTCGTGCGCACGGCGCGCGCCGCGGAGGAGGTCGGCTTCACCAAGCTCTCGGTCATGGACCACGTCTGGCAGATCCGCGGCGTCGGGCCCAAGGAGCACGAGATGCTCGAGGCCTACACGGCCCTGGGCTTCCTCGCCGCCGTGACCGAGCGCGTCGAGCTGCTCGCCTGGGTGACGGCCGCCGTGTACCGCGAGCCGGGGCTGCTGGCCAAGGAGGTCACGACGCTCGACGTGCTCTCGAAGGGCCGGGCGTGGCTCGGCATCGGGGCGGCGTGGAACGAGGAGGAGTGCGTCGGGCTCGGCCTGTCGTTCCCGCCGACGGCCGAGCGCTTCGAGCGCCTCGAGGAGACCCTGCAGATCTGCCTGCAGATGTGGAGCGACAGCACCGAGCCCTACGACGGGAAGCACTACCGCCTCGGCAGCACGCTCAACGTGCCCCAGTCGGTGCAGCGCCCGCACCCGCCGATCCTCATCGGCGGCGGCGGCGAGAAGAAGACGCTGCGGATGGTGGCCCAGTACGCCCAGGCCTGCAACCTCTTCGACTCCCCCGAGCTCGCCCACAAGCTCGACGTCCTGCGCGGGCACTGCGACGCGCTGGGCCGCGACTACGACGAGATCGAGAAGACCGTCATGACCCGGGTCGACCCCGACCCGGCGAAGGTCGACGCGACGCTCGAGCACCTGGCCGGCCTCGCGGCGCTGGGCGTGACCCACGTGCACACGATGGCCGGCGACGGCTCGCGCACCGACTGGCTCGAGGTCTTCGGAGACCGGATCATCCCCGAGGCCAGAAAGCTCTGAGCACCCCGTACGGTCCGGTCAGGACGACTGTGCCGCCTGCTCGACCAGCTTGACGAAGCGGGCGGCGTAGTGGGTGAAGCCGCCGGCGTGGCTCGCGTCGTCGAACGTCACCGTCGTGGCGCCGGCCCGGGCCGCCATGAACCGCTGGAGGGCCGGGTCGATGACGCGGTCGGCACCGGAGACGGCGTACCAGGACGGGATCGAGCGCCACGCCGCCGGGCCCGAGGGCGTGAAGAGGATGCCGAGGCTCGTCGGCTGCTGTGCGGCGTCGAGCGTCGCGGCGAGCTTCGGGTTGAGGTCCTGCGCGAAGTCGTCGCGGAAGAACGCCGTTGCGATGACGGCCCTGCCCGTGGCGTCGACGACGAGGTGCCCGGGCGCGAGGAACGCGGCCGGCGCATACCCGTCGCCGAGCCCGACGATGGTCTCGCCGGCTTCGGGCACGAACGCCGCGGTGTAGACGAGCGCCTGCACGTCGGTGCGGCCGGTGGCCGCGTTCGACACGACGAAGCCGCCGTAGGAGTGGCCGACGACCACCTTGGGGCCGGGGATCGCGTCGAGCGCCGTCGTCACGGCGGCGACGTCGTCGGCCACGCCCGTCAGCGGCAGCCGCACCGCGGTGGTGGCGTAGCCGTCCTTGGCGAGCGACGCGGCGACGGCGTCCCATGCGGACGGCCCGGAGAACGCGCCGTGGACGAGCACGACGGTCGGGCGGGGACCACCGGCCGCGGCCGCGGACGGCGCCGAGGTCGCGGGCGCGCCCGCGAGGACGGCCGCGACGAGGGCGAGGACGAGCGCGGCGAGTGCGGTGAGCACCCGGAACGGGCGGAGGGTGAGCCGGGCGACGGACGTGGTGGACATGCGACCTCCTCGGGTCGTGCTGGTGTGGGTTGCTGATGGGGGGTGCCGGTGCGTCAGGTGGCGTCAGGTGGTGGTGATGAGTCCGCCGTCGATCACGACGTCGGCGCCGGTGATGTTGCCCGCGACGTCGCTCGCGAGGAACGCGATGAGCGCGGCGACCTCCTCGGGCCGGGTGAAGCGCCCGGTGACGGAGTCGGCAGCCGCGGCGGCCGCCACGGCCGACGGGTCGGCCCCCTGCCGGCCCGCGACGGTGTCGGCCACACCGCCGGCACCGAGCCACAGGTCGGTGGCGACCGGGCCCGGGCTCACGGTGTTGACCCTGATCCCGCTGGGCCCCAGCTCCTTCGACAACGACTTGCAGAAGCTTCGCAGCGCCGCCTTGGCCGCGCTGTAGTCGATGACGCCGGGGTCGGCGAGCACGGCGTTGACCGAGCAGGTCGCCACGACCGACCCCCGCCCCTGCGCCAGCATCATCGGCAGCGCGGCTCGGGTCGTGCGGACCGCGGCCATGAGGTTGAGCGTGTACGACCGGAGCCACTGGTCGTCGGTGACGGCCCCGAACCCGTCGAGCCGTGGGGTGACGGCGCCGACGTTGTTGACGAGGACGTCGAGCCGCCCGCGCCCGGCGGCGGCGTCGACGAGGCGCGCCGCTCCATCGGGCTCCCCGAGATCGACGGCGACGAAGTCGACCTCGGCCCACGCCTGGAGCGCGTCGAGCTCCTCGGAGGCATCCCGCGCCCCGGCCACGACGGCCACACCCTCGGCGAGCAGCGCCCTCGTCACCGCGAGGCCGATGCCCTTGCTCGCGCCCGTGACGACGGCGACTTGCCCGGCCATCCGCAGGTCCACGGCTCAGAGCCCCTGGTCCGCGAGCCAGTCGAGCACCGCGTCGGCGACCTCGCGCCAACCGCTGTCGATCGTCAGCGAGTGGCCGCGTCCCTCGAACTGCTTCAGCTCGGTGACCGCCGTCGATGCCCGGTACTGCTTGAGGGTCGAGCGCGTGACGACGTCCGGAACGGTGTGGTCCTCGAGACCCGAGACGAGCAGGAGCGGGCCGCGGTCGGCATTCCCGGTGTCGACGGCGGCCTCCGAGTGCAGCGAGAAGTTGGCCGCGGCCGCCTGGAAGAGCGGCTTGGCCGGCGATGGGATGGTCCACGCGTCGTAGAGCTGCTGCGACTCCTCCTCGCTCACCGCGTTGCCGAACCCGAACCGGAACTCCTTGGCCGTCAGCGACACCGCCTTCGAGCGGTTGGCCGGGTTGCCGAGCGCGGGCAGGCCGGCCCGCAGCTGGGCGAGCGGCAGGGGCAGGACTCCCTTGATCTGGGCCGGGTCGATGGCGACGCCCGCAGCGCCCTTGCCCATGCCGAGCAGCTTCTCGGTGATGAGGCCGCCGAACGAGTGCCCGACGATGACGGGCGGCGTGGGCAGTGCGTCGACGACGGCGGCGACGTGGTTCGTCACGTCGTCGATGCCGACGCCGGCCACGCCCTCGGGGTTCGCGCGCGCCTGCTCGACCGTGTCGGGCTCGTGCGGCCACCCCGGTGCAACCGGGTCGTAGCCCTTCTCGCGGAACAGCTCGACCCACGGCCCCCAGCTCGACGCGTGGAGCCACAGGCCGTGGACGAAGACGACCGGGCGACCACCCGACGCGCCGGCCGGACCCGCTGGACCTGCTGCACCTTCCGCACCTTCCGTACCTGCTGCACCTGCTGTCACGACGACCTCCGAGGGGCGGGCCGAGCCCGCTGGTGGGACCCGGGGCGACGCCCCGGACGGACCCCACGAGGCTGCTCCCCCGACCCGCCCCGCGTCCAAGACCCGTTCGGCGCCGATCGATAACCGCGAGGCATCGCCAGCGGGGCCGCGCGTCAGTACCGTGGGCGAGGGGGCGCGCCGGCCCCCTCACCGCTGTGTGGGGAGGGATGTGTGGACCTCGACCTGCGGCTCGTGCGGTCCTTCGTCGTCGTCGCCGACGAGCTGCACTTCGGCCGGGCCGCCGCCCGCCTCTACGTCAGCCAACCGGCGCTGTCCAAGCAGGTGCGCCGCCTGGAGGAGCAGGTCGGGGCGCCGCTGCTGCACCGCGACAGCCGGCACGTGACGCTGACCGCGCGCGGCGAGCAGTTCCTCGAGGACGCCCGGGTCCTGCTCGCCCTCGCCGACGGGATGACGCAGGCACCGCGGCGCGAGGGCGTCCGGATGGCGCACGTCTTCGAGCTGTCGACGAGCCGCATCGTGGCGGACGCGTTCGGTCGCGCGGAGCCCGACGTGCCCCTGCGCGAGCAGGCGATGGACAGCATCACCCAGCTCGGCGCCCTCGTGGAGGGCAGGCTCGACGTCGCCGTCCTGCGCGTCACCCCGCGCATGCGCGTCGCCCACCCGAGCGGCTGGCGGCACCGACTCCTCCGGCTCGAGCCCCTCGTCCTCGTCGGCCCACCGGACGACGACCGGCACGCACGGGCCACCTTCCACGAGCGTCCCCTCGCGGTCTTCGGTGACCCGCCCGACTCGGGCACGTACAACGCGCACGGCCAGTACCTCACCGCCCTCGAGGCGCGTCTCGGCCTGTCGATGCACTGGCTGGGGACGCCGGGCGCGTTCAGCCACTGCATGGCCCACGTCCTGCGGACGCCCGGCCCGGCGCGCTACCTCGAGTTCCTGTCCTACGCGGAGAAGTACGTGGAGGCGGGCCTGCCGATGTACTGGCCCGAGGGGCTGCAGCCGTACTACCCGTGGTCGGTGGCGTGGCGGGCCGACGACGCCTCGCGGGCCACCGCACGGATGGTCGAGGTGGCCCTCGGGGTGGCCGACGAGCGGGGGTGGCTCGAGCCCGGCGGCCCGGACCGTGCCCAGCCGTGGATGCCCGACGGGGAGCCCGCGTGGGACGAGGCGGGACTCAGCTGAGGATGTCGGCCCGGCGGAAGCGTCGGTAGCCGAGCATCGTGAACGCCACGGCCCACACGAGCGACCACAGCGCGCCGTGGATCACCGCGGTCCACTGCGGGTCGAGGGCGATGATGTCCTGCCAGGCCCGGTTGTAGTGACCGGGGAAGGCGTTGCGCCACGGGTCGAGCGCGTCGATCTGGTCGAGGATGTTGAGCACGATCGTGAAGAGCACGGCGCCACCGACGGCGGCCAGCGGCGCGTCGGAGCGCACCCCGATCCAGAACGCGATCGCGGCCGTCGGCAGGAGCGTCACGAAGACGTAGGCGAGGGCGAGTGCGAGCCGCGGCAGCAGCTGCCCCCACGTCAGCGACTCACCGGTCGGGCTCGTCAGCGGCGCCCAGCCGTAGGCGAGCCCGCCCACGAGCAGCGACCACCCGACGAGCAGCACCGCCGCCGCCACCGTAGAGACCAGCCCGATGACGAGCTTGCTCGTGAGCAGCCGCGACCGGCGCACCGGGGCGATGAGCAGGTAGCGCAGCGAGGACCACGACGCCTCCGCCGGCACGGAGTCGCCGCAGAACAGCGCCGCGACGAGGATGAGCAGCAGCTCGGAGGACGCGAAGAGCGTGAAGAGGGTGAAGTTGGCGGCGCCGTCCTGGGCGAGGTCGATGAACCTGGGTGCGGCGCCCGGACGCGGCGGGTCGCCGAACGCGAACGCGGCCACGAGGATGAGCGGCAGCGCCAGCACGAGCGCGAAGGCCACCTTGGTGCGGCGCCGGCCCCACTGCCGCCCGAGCTCGGCCCGCCACGAGAGCGGGTCGTGCAGCCGCCGGACGGGTTCGACGGTCTCGACGCTCATCGGGCCCTCACCTGCCTCAGTCGGTCGACGAGCGACCCCGACTGGCCGCCCGCGCTGGAGCCGTTGCTCGACGCCGCCGCGGAGATGACGCCGAGGAACACCTCCTCGAGGTGACGCCGGCTGCTGACGCCGACGACGGGCACCCCGGCCTCGACCGCGGCCTGCACGACCGCGGCCCGGTCGAGGTCGGCGACGACGACCAGGCGCGTCGGGGTGTCGACGCGCACCTCGGCGACGCCGGGGGTGGCCTCCAGCGCTGCGGCGAGGTCATGGAGGCGGTGTCGCTCGACGCCGTCCTCGACGTCGACGAGCGTCGTGTCCTGGCTGTCGACGAGGTCGGCGACCGGGCCCTGGGTGACGACGCGTCCGGCGTGCATGACGACGACGTGGGTGCACGTCATCTCCACCTCGGCGAGCAGGTGGCTCGACACGACGACGGTGCGGCCGGTCTCGGCGTAGCGGCGCAGGATCGGGCGCATCGCGGCGATCTGCGGCGGGTCGAGGCCGTTGGTCGGCTCGTCGAGCACGAGCAGCTCGGGCAGGCCGAGCATGGCCTGGGCGATGCCGAGCCGCTGCTTCATGCCGTGGCTGTAGGACTTGACCGGCCGGTCGACGGCACCGCCGAGGGCCGCGACGTCGAGGGCCTCGTCGAGGTGGGCGTCCTCGGGCGGCCGGCCGGTGGCGCGCCAGTACGCCTCGAGGTTCTGCCGCCCGGTGAGGTGCGGCAGGAACCCCGGCCCTTCGATGAGCGCACCGACCCGGCCGAGCACGTCCGACCCGGCGCTCACCGGCTGGCCGAGCACGTGCACGCTGCCGGCGTCGGAGGAGATGAGGCCCATGACCATGCGCATCGTCGTCGTCTTGCCGGCGCCGTTGGGGCCGAGCAGGCCCACGACCTGGCCGCGCTCGGCCCGCCACGACACGTCGTCGACGGCGCGGTGCCCGTCGGCGTAGGTCTTGACGAGACCGTCGACGACGAGCGGCACGTCGGCGAGGTCGGGCCGCGGGGCCACGTGCGCGCGGCGGCGCCGACCCACGAGCCAGCCGCCGAGGGCGAGCAGGAGAAGGGCCACGAGCACCGACGCTGCGACGCGGGTCTCGGTGTCGACGCCGGTGCCCGAGCCGCCGGCGGGGGCGCCCGTCGCGACGGGGACGACGAGACCGCCATCGGCGCGCACCGTGACGGTGGCCGGCGTCCGGTCGTTCGAGAACGTCGACTCGGTCGTCGTCAGCAGCACCCGCCACTGGCTCCCGGCCGGCATCGGGTAGGTGGCGGCGGGCAGTGAGAGGGTGACCGGCGTCGGGCGGCCGGGCGTCACGGTGACCCACAGGGGCGCGACGAGCGCGTGCGGCAGCGTCGCCTGGCCACCGCTGACGCGCCAGAGCGAGGCGAACAGCGTGACGGTCGGCCGGTCGGAGGTCACGGTGAGCCGCAGCGTCGGCGAGCCGACGGCGGTCGTTCCGGTGGCCACTGGCTCGGTGTCGAGTGCCGTGGACTGCCCGGGCAGCGCGGCGATCTGGTAGGTCGAGAGCGTCACGCCGAGCGCTGCGAGGCCGGGCACGGCGATGAGCGAGGCTGGTTGGCCGCCCGGCGGGTGCGCGAGCACGCCGGTCGTCGTGCGCAGCGGCAGGGTCGTCGTCGCCAACGTCGATCCGCCGAGGCCCGGGTAGTGCGGCAGAGTGAAGAGCTGCGACGCCTGGCCCCGACGCGCTGCAGGCGTCGAGTAGGTGAAAGCCGCTGTGGGCAGGGCTGATTCGCGCGGCGCCTTGTCGCGCACCCAGTGGTCGAGCCACGCGTAGGACGCGTCGGTCTCCTCGCGCTCGCGGCTGCTCGGGGCGTCGTGGCCGCCGTCGCTCCAGCGCACTGCGTAGGGCGTGCCCGACGCGTCGAGGGCCGCGGCCGTGGCGTCGGCCTGGTCGAGGCCGAAGAGCGAGTCGGCCTGCCCCTGCACGAGGAACGTCGGGGCCTTGACGTTCGCCATCGTGGCGCGCGGGCTGTGGGCGCGGAGCAGCTCGAGCAGCTGCGGGGAGGGGGTGCCCGACGCCGACGCCTGGACGAAGAGGCGGCAGATCGTCGGGTCGAAGCGGCCACACTCGGAGGCCGCCTTCGGAGTGGCACCGCGACGGGCGCCGAGGAAGAAGTTCGAGGCCCACACCTGCTTGAACGGGCCCGGCTCGGCGACGGGCGCGCGGCCGGCCGCCGTGGTGGGTGGACGCGTCAGGGCCGACTGCGGGAAGAACGCCTGGGCGAGGTCGTTCCACGTGATCGCGGCGACGACGCCGTCGACGCGCGGGTCGGCGCCGGCGAGCAGCAGCGCGAGCGCCCCGCCGTAGGAGGCGCCCATGACGCCGGCCCGCGGGTCGCCCGACGCGTCGAGCTCGACGTCGGGACGCGCGGCCGCGAGGTCGAGCATCGCGCGGGCGTCGGCGACCTCGTACTGCGGGTCGTCGAGGTGGATCCGGCCGCCCGAGGCCCCGTGGCCGCGGGCGCTCCAGGTGACCACGACGTAGCCCCGATCCTGCAGCTCGACCGCCTGGGTGGCCACGGAGTCCTTGCTGCCGCCGAAGCCGTGGGCGAGGAGCACGACGGGGTGCCGGCCGGAGGCCTGCGGGTAGACGGAGACGTCGAGGCGCACCGGGGTGCCGTCGGGCTCGGGGCGCACCGACACCTGTTGGGCGATGGGCGCGGGGGCCACTGCGGGGGCCACTGCGGGGGCCACGGCGGGACGCACGAGCGCCGTCGACGCGTGGGCGACGGGCAGCGTCGGGAGGCCCGCGGCGAGCACCACCCCGAGCGCGGCGACGAGTCGGGCCCGGACCGGCATGGGGCCATCACATCACGACCGGCGGCACCTCACCCCGGCAGGACGCGCGTCAGGCCGCGGCGGGCACGGCCAGCGCGACGAGCGCCGCCGCGGTGCGGCGCGCGGAGGCCGCGACCTCGGGGTCGGCCGAGAGCGCCCCGTCGGCGAGGCCGCCGTCGAGCAGAAGGGCGAGCGACCGTGCCAGGGCGTCGGGGTCCGGGGCGCCGGCGTCGACGGCGAGGCCGCGGATCCAGGCGAGGACGGCCTGCTTGTGCGCCACGGTGCGGTCGTGCACGGGGGTGCCGGGCTGCGACTCGGCCGCCGCGTTGATGAAGGCGCAGCCGCGGTAGTTCTCGCGCCGGCACGCCGACCCGAGGGCGTCGAACAGCCCGACGAGCTGCTCGGCCGGGGCGTCGCCCGCGGCTTCGGCGGCGGCCTTCAGCTGGCCGGTCCAGATGCCGTCGACCTTGTCGAGGTAGGCGAGGACGAGCTCGTCCTTGGCCGGGAAGTGCTTGTAGAAGGTCGCCTTGGCCACGCCGGACTCGCCGATGATGAGGTCGACGCCGACCGCCCGGATCCCCCGGGCGTAGAAGAGGGCGAAGGCGGTCTCGAGGATCCGGTCACGGGCAGCGGTCGGAGGCACCCCTTGATCATAGACAGACCTGTCTGTTAGTGTCCACGACTGCACCTAGACAGACCTGTCTACCTACGTACGTCCCACTCCGGAGGACACCTCATGGACATCGCAGTTCTCGGCACCGGCATGGTCGGCCAGGCCCTCGCCGGCGCGCTCTCGCGCCTCGGCCACACCGTCGCCGTCGGCACCCGCGACCCGCAGGAGACCCTCGCCCGCACCGAGCCCGACGGCATGGGCAACCCACCCTTCTCGGCCTGGCAGGCCGAGCACCCCGACGTCGCCCTGGCGACCTTCGCCGACGCGGCCGCGGGCGCCGAGCTCGTCGTGCTGGCCGGCAACGGCTCCGCCGCCCTCGACATGCTCACGGCCGCCGGCGCCGACCACCTCGCGGGCACGGTCGTGCTCGACATCTCCAACCCGCTCGACTTCTCGGCCGGCTTCCCGCCCAGCCTCTTCGTCAAGGACACCGACTCGCTCGGCGAGCAGCTCCAGCGCGCCTTCCCCGAGGCCCGCGTCGTCAAGGCGCTCAACACCCTGACCGCCGCACTCATGGTCGAGCCGAAGCTCCTCGGCGAGAGCACGACCGTCTTCGTGTCGGGGGACGACGCCGCCGCCAAGGCCACCGTGACCGAGCTGCTCACCGCGTTCGGTCACGACGACGTCATCGACCTCGGCGGCATCGAGACCGCGCGCGGCACCGAGATGTTCCTGCCGCTCTGGCTGCGCACCATGGGCGCGCTCGGCACCGGCACGTTCAACATCAAGGTCGTGCGCTGAGGGGGCTGCCCGGTCGTCAGCCGGCCTGCTCGAGACGCCTCTCCAGACGCTTCTCGAGCAGGTACGCGGCGACGCCGCACACGACGAGCACCATGACGGGCGGCACGTAGCGCATCGCGCCCTCGAGCTTCAACCAGTCGTAGGGAGCGGTCGCGAACGCGAAGAGGTCGAGCTCGAGGACGTACCGCACGATCGGCAGCAGCCCGAAGACGAGCCCGATGATGCCGATGCAGTTGATGAGGAACCGGGTGCCGCCGCCGGCGGGCACCTCGGGCGCACGCCCGGTGGGGCGCTCGGGCGGACGCGTCGGACTCATGGCCCACAACCTACGCGCCCGGCCGCGAGTGCTAGAAACACGGCATGGCCACCACCGCACTCGGAGACACCCCCGTCCACACCGTCGGCGACCTGCCCGCCGTCGGCAGCCCGGCACCCGCCTTCACCCTGACCGGCCCCGACCTCGCCGACGTCGAGCTGCCGCAGGGTCGCCGCGTCGTGCTCAACATCTTCCCGAGCATCGACACGAAGACCTGCGCGACGAGCGTCCGCCGCTTCAACGAGCTCGCGGCGGGCCTGGAGAACACGACCGTCATCTGCGTCTCGGCTGACCTGCCGTTCGCGCTGCGCCGGTTCTGCGGCGCCGAGGGCATCGAGGACGTCGTGACGGCCTCGACGTTCCGCTCGAGCTTCGGGCAGGACTACGGCGTGACGATGGCCGACGGCGGGATGCGCGGCCTGCTCGCGCGCACCGTCGTCGTCATCGACGCGTCGGGCACCGTCACGCACGTCGAGGTCGTTCCGAGCATCGGCCAGGAACCCGACTACGACGCCGCGATCGCCGCGCTCGACTGAGCCTCGCCCACCCCGGGCGCCGGGGCGGCGGAGGGAGCGGCGCCGCCCCGGACGAAGTCCCGCACACCGCGCACGAGCACCGGCCAGCAGCCCGCGACGAGCATCCAGACGGCGACCCCGGCCATGACGGCACCGGTCGGGAACCGGTCGCTGATCGGGCCGACGAGCAGGTTGCCGAGCGGGATCGCGCTGAACGAGATGAGGATGTCCCACGACGCGACCCGCGCGAGGCGGTCGTGGGGCACGCCGTCCTGGAGCGCGGTGTCCCAGCCCACGGCGAAGAACATGAGCCCGGCGTTGGCCACGAGTCCGCAGACGAGGATGCCCGCGAGGCTGCCTGGCCACGCGAAGGCGAGCGGGAAGAGCGGGAACAGCCCGAGCGCAACGAAGGCCCACAGGAGCATCCGGCGCGGTTGCAGGCGCATCGCGAGCAGCCCGCCGACGATGCCGCCGACCCCCTGCGCCGCGACGACGAGGCCGAGCGCCTTCGCCCCGCCGAGGTCGCGGACCGCCGTGACCTCGACGAGGACGACGAGCACGCCCGTGGCGACGTGGAACATCCCCGCCGAGACGAGGCCGGTCCAGAGCCAGTCGTGACGCCGGATCTCGGCCAGGCCCTCGACGATCTCGGCGCGCACCGACGTCCGCTCGGTGCGCCGCCCGGCCCGGGCCCGCACGAGGGCGACGCTGACGGCCGACCACACGAACGTCGCCGCGTTGGTCGCGAACCCGGCGACCGACCCGGCGTGGGCCACGACGAGACCCGCGAGCAGCGGGCCGGCGATCTGCGCCGCGGACTGCAGGAAGCTGATGGCGGCGTTGGCGTCCTGGCGCCGCTCCGCCGCGACGACGAGCGGGCGCAGCGACACGAAGGCCGGGAAGAAGAAGGCCCCGGCGCCCGAGGTGACGGCCGCGAGGCTTGCGAGCAGGGCGAGCGGCGGGTCGCCGAGCAGGAAGGCCACCGCCGTCGCGGCCGCGCTCGCGGCGCGCACGAGGTCGGCGACGACCATGATGCGGTGCGGCGCGAGGCGGTCGGCCCACACCCCGCCGAGCAGGGTGCAGAGCAGCCGGGCCCCCATGGCCGACGCGGCGATGACGCCGAGCTCGGCGGCGCCCCCGCCGGCCAGGACGATGGCCACCGACAGCGCGATCGGGTGGAACGCGTCGCCGACCCAGGAGAGGGCCTGGCCCGTGACGAGGAGGCGGAAGTCGCGCACGGAGGTGAGCTCGCGGATGGACATGGGTCGAGATTAGTTAAACATCTGACTATCTGTCAACGAACTGTCAGGCGGTGCCCGCCGACGCCCGGATCTGCGACACTGGCGCCATGGCGAAGGCACCCCGGCACGCGCAGGACTCGGTCGACCGGCACGTCGCCCGGTGGACCGGCCTCCTCGACGGGATGGACCCGGAGGTCGAGGGCGCCATCACCCGGATGCAGGCCATCACCAAGCGGATCCGCGCCGACGACCACGCCGCCTACGCCGACAGCGACGACACCATCGAGGACTACTGGACCCTCCACGCCCTGCTCATCCAGCCCTACCCCGAGGAGGCGACACCGGCCCAGCTCGCCGACGCCTGCGGCATCACGCGCGCGGCGATGACCTCCCGCATCGAGCGGCTCGTCCAGCGTGGGCACGTGACGCGCGAGGTCGACCCGGTGGACCGTCGCCGCCTCCTGGTGCGCCCCACCCCGTCGGGACGCGCCTTGTGGGAGAAGGGGATCGAGGCTGGGTTGGCTCGCGAGAAGGCCGCCTTCTCGGCACTCGACGCCGGCGAGCTGAGGTCGCTCAACACGCTGCTGCGCAAGGTGGTCCTGCACCTCGAGGGCGGCTGAGGCCCGCCCGGCCCACTCGGGCGACCCGGCCGGCGCCGGCGTCAGCGGGTGTCGTCGTCGACCCAGTCGAGGGTGCGCTGCACGGCCTTGGTCCACTGGCGGTAGAGGCGGTCGCGCTCGGCGTCGTCCATCTGCGGCGTCCACCTCCGCCCCTCGCGCCAGTTCTCGCGGATCTCGTCGGTCGACTCCCAGTAGCCGACGGCCAGGCCCGCGGCGTAGGCCGCGCCGAGCGCCGTGGTCTCGGCCACCTCGGGCCGCACGACGTCGACGCCGAGCAGGTCGGCCTGGAACTGCATCAGAGTGTCGTTGACGACCATGCCGCCGTCGACCTTGAGCTCGGTGAGCGGCACGCCCGAGTCGGCGTTCATCGCGTCGAGCACCTCACGCGTCTGGAAAGCCGTGGCCTCCAAGGCCGCTCGCGCGATGTGACCCTTGTTGACGTAGCGCGTCAGCCCGACGAGCGCGCCGCGCGCGTCGGGGCGCCAGTGCGGCGCGAAGAGGCCGGAGAACGCGGGCACGAAGTACGCCCCGCCGTTGTCCTCGACGCTCGCGGCGAGCGTCTCGACCTCCTTGGCGTCCTTGATGATCCCGAGGTTGTCGCGCAGCCACTGCACGAGCGACCCGGTGACGGCGATGGAACCCTCGAGGGCGTAGACGGGCGGGGCGTCACCGAGGCGGTAGCAGACGGTCGTCAGCAGGCCGTTCTCGGAGGCGACGATGTCCTCGCCGGTGTTGAGCAGCATGAAGTTGCCGGTGCCGTACGTGTTCTTGGCCGTGCCCACCTCGAGGCAGGCCTGGCCGAACGTCGCAGCCTGCTGGTCGCCGAGGATGCCGGCGACGGGCACGTCGATGAGGATGCCCGGCTTGCAGGTGCCGTAGACCTCCGACGACGAGCGGATCTCGGGGAGCATCGCGCGCGGGACGCCCATTGCGGCACAAAGGTCCTCGTCCCAGGCGAGCGTGCGCAGGTCCATGAGCAGCGTGCGCGACGCGTTGGTGACGTCGGTGACGTGGATGCCACCGTCGGTCGCGCCGCCCGTGAGGTTCCACAGCAGCCAGGTGTCGATGGTGCCGGCGAGCAGCTCGCCGGCCTCGGCCCGCTCGCGCGCGCCCTCGACGTGGTCGAGGATCCAGCGCACCTTGGGGCCGGCGAAGTAGGTGGCGAGCGGCAGGCCGGTGACCTCGCGCCACCTCTCGGCGCCGTCGGCCGCGGCGAGCTCGTCGCAGATCGCCTGGGTGCGGGTGTCCTGCCAGACGATCGCGTGGTGGACGGGCTCGCCGGTGACCCGGTCCCAGACGACCGCCGTCTCGCGCTGGTTGGTGATGCCCACCGCGGCGACGTGCGTGGCGTTGAGGTTGGCCTTGCCGAGCGCCCCGCCGACGACCTGACGCGTGTTGGCCCAGATCTCCGACGCGTCGTGCTCGACCCAGCCGGCGCGCGGGAAGACCTGCTCGTGCTCCAGCTGGTCGACGGCCACGACACGGCCCCCGCGGTCGAACACCATGGCGCGGGTGCTCGTGGTGCCCTGGTCGATGGCGACGACGTGGCTGCGCTGCTCGGTCGGCATGAGCCCGACCGTACCGTGCCTGCATGCCGTGCTGACGGGTTCTGCCATCGCGCCTGTGGACAGGCCTGCGACACAAGGACTTCCGTGTCCACAGGCCCGATCACACTCTTGATGTTTATTCGAACACCTGTTCTGCATATCTGCTTGGGTGAAGTAGCATCTGTGGATGACCGCGAATCCGGTTCGGGGCGTGGACTACCCGGCGACCTACCAGCAGCTGCTGGAGTGGTTCCCGGACAACCAGTCGTGCCTGGACTACCTCGCGGGACTGCGGTGGCCGGACGGGTTCGTCTGCCCCAGGTGCGAGGCGCGGGAGTGCTGGCGGACCGGCGCGGGGTTGTGGATGTGCCGCTCGTGCGGCCGGCGCACGTCGGTCACGGCCGGGACGATCTTCGACCGGACGCGCACGCCGCTGTCGACCTGGTTCGCGGCGATCTGGTTCGTGACCTCGCAGAAGAACGGCATGTCAGCGCTCGGGCTGCAACGCGTGCTGGGCTTCGGTTCGTATGAGACCGCCTGGGCGTGGATGCACAAGCTGCGCCGCGCGATGGTCCGGCCCGAACGGGACAAGCTGTCCGGGATCGTCGAGCTCGACGAGACCCTGGTCGGCGGCGTCACACCCGGCAGGTTCGGCGGCGCCAGCGACAAGGTCGCGGTCATGATCGCCATAGAACACAACGAGACCCGGCGCCTCGGCCGGGTCCGGCTCGCGGTCGCCGACCGTCCCGCCACAACCGCGCTGGTCGACTTCGCGACCGCCGTCATCGAACCCGGGTCCACGATCCGCACCGACGGCGCCCGCTCCCTACGCCGGCTCGCCGACCTCGGCTACCACCACGAGTTCACCCTCGGCTACAGCGCCCCGGACAAGGCCAGCGTGCTGCCCGGCGTGCACCTGGTCGCCTCGCTGCTCAAGCGATGGCTGATCGGCACCCTGCACTTCCGCGTCGAGCAGCAGCACCTGCCCTACTACCTGGACGAGTACACCTTCCGGTTCAACCGCCGCAACGCCAAGTCCCGCGGCCTGCTCTTCTACCGCCTCCTCGAGCAGGCCGTCGACACCGACCCGCACCCGCTCAAGGACCTGCTCAAGCCCTCGCACATCGACGTACCGGACTTCACCTAAGCAGATATGCAGAACACCTGTTCTAATTGAGGTAGGAGACCACCTGGTGAGAGGAGAGCGGCGATGCCCTATCTCGACGCGCAGCCCTCTCCCCCCGCGCCCGGTGGACTCGCCCGCATCCGGCGCATCTTCGCGGCCGACCGGGAGCGCCGTGAGGCGAGCGTCGTGGCGGCTCCGGGTGGGTTCCGTGATGTGCGGCTCGATGCGGCCGGTGACCGGGTGCTGGCCCAGGTCGAGGGGTTGGAGTGGGCCAAGGCCCGACTGGAGGCGCGGCTGCTGGAGGCCTACGCGGCTCTGCACACGATCCAGGAGCAGCAGCTGGCGCGGCTGGCCACCGCCGCGCCGGTGCCCGTGAGTGCCGACCGGGTCGTGGCGGCCGAGATCGCGTGCGCCACCGGGGTCGGGGAGGCCGAGGTGTCCCGCCGGCTCGAGCTGGCCCTGGCGACACGGCGGCACCGGGTCCTGCTCGAAGCGCTGCGCCACGGTCGGGTCAGCCTGTACCGGGCCCTGACCGTCGTGGCCGAGGCCCGCGCCCTGCCGGACGACGCCCTGCCAGCCCTCGAGGCCGTGGCGCTGGCACCCGCGCCGGACGGGTCGGTCGCCTCGCAGCGGCTGTTCCGGGCCCGGCTGCGCCGCTGTGTGACCGCCGCCGACCATCGCGGCACCGACGAGCGCCACATCACTGCCAGGCGCCGCCGGGGCGTGTTCGGGCGCCTGGTCGAGGACGGGATGGGCGTCCTCACCGTCACCGCTTCGGCCGAACGGGTCGTCGGCGTGCTGGACCGCGTCGAGGCCCTGGCCCGCGCGGCCCGGGCCGCCGGCGACGAGCGGACTCTGGACCAGCTGCGCAGCGACCTGCTCACCGACCTCGCGCTCTTCGGCACCACGCCCGATGGCCCCACCGCCACCGCGCCCGCCGGGGTGGTGCGCATCGTCGTCCCGTTCGAGGTCGCCGCCGGGGTCTCCGACGCGGCGTGCGAGCTGCCCGGGCACGGCTGGGTCACCGCCGCCCACGCCCGCCAGATCATGACCGCGCCCGGGTCGACCTGGCAGCGTCTGGCCGTCGACCTCGACACCGGCACCGCCCTGCAGCTCTCCACCGACCGCTACACCCCGACCCGGGCCATGGTCGAGCACGTCCGCGCCCTCGACGGCGTCTGCCGCGCCCCCGGCTGCACCGTCCCCGCCGAGCGCTGCGACCTCGACCACATCACCCCCTGGCCCGCCGGCCCCACCGACGTGGACAACCTGCAGTCCCTGTCCCGCGGCTGCCACCACCCCAAGACCGCCCGAGCCTGGACCGCCCACCGTCCCGAAGGCCCAGACCACACCAGCCCGAGCGGCCCTGGCCCCGTCGGCGTCGGCGGCGCCGTGCACTGGACCACCTTGGCCGGGCGCGACTACGTCACCCACCCCAGGAACTGGCGCGAAGCCCTCACCGACCCGGGCGCCGACCCACCCGAGGCCGTCCCGGTCTACCCGCCGCCCGAACCAGTCCCGGATCCAGATCCGGAGCCAGATCCGGAGCCAGATCCAAATCCGGCACCGGAGCCGCCGCCCTTCTGACAGCCGGCTCCGACAGGGAACGCTGACAGGAATCGTCGGGCGGGTGAGACGCCACCCGCACGTGCCAGACTCCCGGGCGTGCGCGCCATCTCCCACGAGCCCCCGGACTACTCGTGTCCGTTCTGCCGGCTGCAACGCGGCGAGGTCAACGAGCACAACCAGCCCTCCGACGTCGTCGCCGTCACCGACCGTGCGTTCGCGCGGGTCGCGCCGAAGTGGTGGCCCGGCAACCCGGGTGCGGTACTCGTGGTGCCTCGCGCCCACGTCGAGAACCTCTACGCGATCTCGCCCGAGGACGGCCACGCGGTCTGGGACCTGACCCAGCGCGTCGCCGTCGCGATGAGGGACACCTACGGCTGCGACGGGACCTCGACCCGGCAGCACAACGAGCCGGCCGGCAACCAGGACGTCTGGCACCTGCACGTCCACGTGTTCCCGCGCTTCACCGACGACCGGCTGTACCAGCGTCACGAGGAGCCCCGCTGGGTCACGGCGTCCGAACGCGCCGAGCACGCCGACCGGCTGCGGGCGGCCCTGGCGCTGCCCGTGACCTTCGCCTGACGGGTCACAGCGACTCCCTCGCCCGCCCACAGGCCACGTCCAGACTCCGGTTCTAGCCTGCCGCTGAGCGGCCCGCGGCACGGTGCCCGGCCGCCGTCGAGGGGAGGACGCCATGGCCGATCTGGGATGGCCCGAGATGCTCATCATCGCCATCGCCGCGATGGTCCTCTTCGGCTGGAAGCGGCTGCCGGACGCCTCGCGCAGCCTGGGCCGCTCGATCCGCGTCTTCCGCTCCGAGATCGCCGGGATGCGCACCGACGCCGAGGGCACGACGAACCCCACCGCGGTGCCCCCGACCACCGTGGCCCCGTCCGACCTCGACGCCCCGGCGCCGGTCACGACGACCGAGGTCGCGGGCACGCCCCGGCAGCCCGACTGACCGAGAGCGCCAGACTGTCCGGGTGACGCACACCTGGCGCGGCAACGGTCGTGGCCACCGGTGACCTGCGGTTGTTCGACGTGGCGGACCCGCCGCTGCTGCCCGACTCGAGGGCAGGGTGGACGACCCGGCCGGGCGCGGCGCGTGACGGTTAGGGTGGGTGCGGGCCCGTCCGACTCGAAGGGGGTGCGATGACCAGCCCCGTCCGCCTCGACCCCGACTACCGCGCCGCGGCGTGGAAGCGCCTGGCCGCCAAGCAGTTCGACGTCCTCGTCATCGGTGGTGGCGTCACCGGTGCCGGCACGGCCCTCGACGCGGCGACGCGCGGGCTGTCCACCGCCCTCGTCGAGCAGCGCGACTTCGGCTCCGGCACGTCCTCGCGCTCCTCGAAGCTGTTCCACGGCGGCCTGCGCTATCTCGAGCAGATGAACTTCGACCTCGTCCGCGAGGCGCTCAAGGAGCGCGAGCTCATGCTGAGCCGCATCGCGCCGCACCTCGTCAAGCCGGTCTCCTTCCTCTACCCGCTGACGAACCGCGGGTGGGAGCGTCCGTACGTCACGGCCGGCCTGACGCTCTACGACTCCATGGGCGGCGCGCGCTCGGTGCCGCGGCACAAGCAGCTGACCCGCACCGGGGCCCTCAAGCTGGCCCCGGCCCTCAAGCGGGAGTCGCTCACCGGCGGCCTGCTCTACTACGACGCCCAGGCCGACGACGCCCGGCACACCCTGACGACGGTGCGCACCGCGGCCGCCTACGGGGCCACGGTCGTCTCGAGCGCCCGCGTCGTCGACCTGCTTCGCGCCGGCGAGCGCGTCGTCGGGGCCGTCGTCGAGGACGTCGAGACCGGCGAGCGCACGGAGGTCCGCGCGTCCGTCGTCATCAACTGCACCGGCGTGTGGACCGACGACATCCAGACGATGGCCGGTGGCCGCGGCCGCTTCCACGTGCGGGCGAGCAAGGGCGTGCACATCGTCGTCGCGCGCGACCGGATCAACTCCGAGTCCGGCCTCATCCTGCGCACCGAGAAGTCGGTGCTCTTCGTCATCCCGTGGAACACCCACTGGATCGTCGGCACCACCGACACCGACTGGGACCTCGACCGCTCGCACCCGGCCGCCACCAAGGCCGACATCGACTACATCCTCGAGCACATCAACGCCGTCCTGAAGGTGCCGCTGACCCATGCGGACATCCAGGGCGTCTACGCCGGCCTGCGCCCGCTGCTGTCCGGCGAGAGCGAGGACACCAGCCAGCTCTCGCGCGAGCACGCCGTGGCCCGCCCGCAGCCGGGGCTCATCTCCATCGCCGGCGGCAAGTACACGACCTACCGCGTCATGGCGGCCGACGCCGTCGACGCGGCGGCCGAGGACGTCGGCGGCGACGTTCCGCCGAGCGTCACCGAGTTCATCCCGCTGTCCGGCGCCGAGGGCTACGTCGCCCTCGTCAACCAGATCGACCGGCTCGCCCGCCACCAGGACCTCCCGGTGTGGCGCGTCACCCACCTGCTCGAGCGGTACGGCTCGCTCGTCCACGAGCTGTTCGACCTCGCCGAGGGCGACCGCAGCCTCTACGAGCCGCTGCCCGGCGCCGAGGAGTACCTCAAGGTCGAGGTGCTCTACGCCGCCACCCACGAGGCCGCCCTGCACCTCGACGACCTCCTGGCCCGGCGCACCCGCATCTCGATCGAGACCCCGAGCCGCGGCGTCGACTGCGCCCGCGCGGTGGCCGAGATCGTCGCCCCGGTGCTCGGCTGGGACGCCGAGCGTCTCGACGCCGAGGTCGCCGCCTACCTCGCCCGCGTCGAGGCCGAGCTCGAGTCGCAGAAGGAGCTCG
The DNA here is from genome assembly GCF_001956915.1 of Intrasporangium flavum. GTDB lineage: Bacteria > Actinomycetota > Actinomycetes > Actinomycetales > Dermatophilaceae > Monashia > Monashia flava. Next base: position 44,633 of record NZ_MLJO01000019.1, read on the forward strand.
TCGACTCCGAGGCCAACGAGGAGCGGCTCGCCGCCCCCGACGTGCGCCGCATCCCGGTCAGCCGGCCGCAGGAGGTCCCGTGACCGACGCGTCGACCGGTGGCGTCCTCGTCGTCGGCGGCACCGGCGTCGACACCATCGTGCGCGTCGCCGGGCTGCCGGTCCCCGTGGCCGACTCGCACGTCGTGCCGCCCATCGACACGCACGTCGGCCACACCGGCACCGGGGTCGCCCTGGGCCTGCAGCGGCTCGGCGTGCCGACGCGGATCGTCGACGTCGTGGGCGATGACCACGAGGGCCGCCTCGTGCGCGGTCGCCTTGCCGCAGAAGGCATCCCGTTCGACACCGTCGTCCACGCGAGCGGCACCCGCCGGGCCGTCAACCTCGTCGACCCGACCGGTCGCCGCCTCTCGCTCTACGACCCGCGGCACCCGTACGACCTCGTGCCCGACGCGTCGCTGTGGCTCGACGCCCTTGCCGCGCTCGACGCCGGCCCGGGCGCCCGGCACGTGCACGCGTCGATCATGCCGTGGACGGTGCACGCGCTCCACGAGGCCACCGGGCGCGGGCTGAGCACCTCGACCGACCTGCACGACTGGGACGGCCGCAACCCGCACCACCGCCCCTTCGCCGAGGCCGCCGACGTCGTCTTCGTGTCCGGCTCGGCCCTCGGTGGCCGGGAGGACGAGGTCGTCGCCGACGTGCTCGAGCACGGTCGCGCGCACACCGTCGTCGTCATGGACGGCGCCCGCGGGAGCCGCGTCACCGTCCGCGACGGCGACCGCTTCGCGATGCCCGCCCTCGACCTTCCCGGGCGCACCGTCGTCGACTCGAACGGCGCCGGCGACGCCTACGTGTCGGGCTACCTGCGCACGTGGCTCGCGGGCGGCAGCGTCCACGACGCCGCACGCGCCGGCGCCGTGGCCGGTGCGTGGGCGTGCGGCACGGCCGGCACCCACGCCGACCTCGTCGACGCCGCGGAGCTCGACCGCCAGTTGGCCCGGCTCGACGCCTGAGCTCAGCCCTGGCTGCCGCCGGCGTTGTCAGCGCCGGCGATGTTGACCATCCAGTCGACGCCGTACTTGTCGGTGAGCATGCCGAAGGTGTCGCCCCACATCTGCTTCTCGAGCGGCATCTGGACGTTGCCCCCGTCCGCGAGACCGTCCCACCAGCCCTTGAGGTCGGACTCGTCGTCGCCGCTCAGGCTGACCGTGATGCTCGAGCCCGAGCGGTACTCCATCTGCGGCGGGGTGTCCGCGGCCATGAGGGTGAAGCCGGACGGGGTCTCGAGCTGGGCGTGCATGATGCCGTCGGAGCCCTCGCCCTCCTGCCCGTACTCCCCGAACGTGCTGAGCGTCAGCTCGCCGCCGAAGACCGACTTGTAGAACTCCATCGCCTCGCGGGCGGTGTCCTTGAACGAGATGTAGGGGTTGAGCCGAGAGGTCATCACATGCTCCTTCGCAGGTCGCTCCGGTGCGGAACGGGACGCGCAGCAGCCTAGGACCGTGCACCGACGGCGGGAACCCTCATCAGTACGAGCGCCGTGAGCGCCGGGCCCCACCGCTCGATCCGAGCGGGTTCTGCCGGCGGCCGTCGTCGGTGGGCCCCAGGCCGCCCTGGCAGGTCGGGCAGTAGAACATCGTGCGCTCCTGCGGTGGCACCCCGATCGGCGCCACCCGGACCGTCGTGCCGCAGCGCCGGCACGGACGCCCACTCCGGGCGTGGACGTAGTGCGCCTCGTCGAGGCGTCGGCTGCCCGTGCTCGACTGCACGGCGTGGTGGCGGCCCTGGTCGATGAGCCGGTGGGCCCGGTCGACGACCCGCTCGACGCCCTCGCGCCCGAGGTCGGCCGGCAGCGCCCACGGCTGGACGCGCTCGAGGAAGAGCGTCTCGGCGCACCACATGGTCCCGACGCCGGCGAGGTTGCGCTGGTCGAGCAGGGCCGCCCCGATCGGGACGGGGGCCGCGAGGACGTTGCCGACGGCGCGGTCGCGGTCCCAGTCGGGGCCGAGGACGTCGGGCCCGAGGTGGCCGACGAGGTCGCCCTCGCGGGCGGTCGGCACGAGGTCGAGCATCCCGAGCCGCAGCCCGAGCGCCGTCCAGTCGGGCGCCGACACGAGGGCCCGCAGCTGCGGGTTGCGGCGCCACCGCTCGGCCAGCGTCGGCGTCGCCTCGACGCGCCACTGGCCCTCCATCCGCAGGTGCGAGTGCAGCGTCACGCCGCCCTCGATGCGGTGCAGGACGTGCTTCCCACGGCTGACCACCTCGAGCGTCGAGCGGCCACGGAGGTCGGCCGTCGAGATCTCCGGCCAGCGCAGGTCGGCCTCGACGATGACGCGTCCGGCGAGAGCGGCGTGCAGCCGCTGCGCCGTGCGCCACACGGTGTCGCCCTCCGGCACCTGCCACCTCCCGACCACTCGTCCGGTGCGTGTCGTACCCGGCCTTCACCTCGCGTTCACCACCGGGGCGCCGGCCAGGGCCAGCGTATTCAACCCGCGCCACTACCTTCGCCGGGTGCGAGACCTGACCGTCGTCGTGTCCGCCCCCGGATCGTGCGCCTCCCTCGAGCGATGCCTGCGGGCGCTCGCGGCGCAGACGATGCCGGCCGACCGGTTCGAGGTGGTCGTCGTGCTGCACGGCCCGGGCGAGGCGGCCCGCGAGGCGCTGAAGCGCACGCTGGAAGGCCCGCTCGCCGGTCACGAGGTCGTCCTCGCCGACGCGGTCGCCTCCACCTCCGCCGCCGCCCGCAACGTCGGCGTCGAGCTCGCGCGGGGCACGTGGACGACGCTCGTCGACGGGCGCGACCTCCCCGGCCCCGACCTGCTCGAGGCCCTCCACGCGTCCCGCTCCACCGAGCGGGTCGCCGCGGCCCGCGTCGAGCAGGTGGGAGCCGGCCACGAGCCGGCGCCCGACGCGGGACCGACCACGGCTCCCCACCGGGCGGTCGGGCTCGCCCGCGCCCGCGGCGGGTTCCTCGTGCCGACCGCCTGGCTGCGCGACGTGCCCTGGGCCGACGCCCTCGCCGAGCATGCCGATGCCGTCCGCTCGGGGGCGCTGCTCAGCCGGTTCGAGCACCGCTTCACGACGGTCGACCCCGCGCCCGCGCTGCGCGGCGCCACCTACCTCGTCTCCCCCGACGACGGCGCCCGGTCACCGGCCGACGTGGTCCGTGACCGGGTCGCGGCGCTCGTGGCCCTCACCGGCGGCACCCAGGCCGACCCCGCCGACCGCTCGGCCCTGACCGACGCCCTGGTCGATGCCGAGCTGGCCGACCTGCGACGCGACGTCTGGGGCGACGCGGACGCCTCCGCGCTCGCGGACCGGCTCCTGCGCGCCGCCGGCATCCGCGGGGTCCGCGGGCTCGGCACGACGACCTCGCACGACGACACGTGGTCGCTGTTCCGCGAGCCGGACGACGCCGTGCGCTCGGTCGTCGTCGTCGCGGGCAGCGCGGGGGCGGTCAACGGGCACGCCCGGATGCTGTCGTTTCTGTCCCGCAACGGGGTCGGCGTGCGGGTCGTGCACTACAGCGGGCGCCTCAAGCCGATGCTGCGCCGGCTTCCCGACGCCCACCGCGTCGAGGTGCTGCCCGCGTCGTCGGCCTGGCTCGAGGCGCGCCTCGCCGGCACCCGGTCGCGCCGGGGTCGCGTCGCCGTCCGGGCCGCCGAGGAGGCCCTGCGCGTCGGCCGACGCGTCGTGCCCGAGGTGCTGCCGCCCCGGGTCACGGCCCCTGCGTGGCGACGCGTCGACCAGCGCGCCATCGACCTCGCGACCGAGCCGGGGAGCGTCGTCGTCCTCGACCGCGGTGGCTCGACGCTCCTGCGAGCCTGTGCCACAGGCGGTTCCGCACCCGAGGCCGGGGACCTCCACGACCTCGCCGTCACGGTGATGCGGGTCGCGGCGAGCCGCGTCGGGGGGCACCTGCAGGACGCACACGCCGCCCGGGGCGCGTCGCGGGTCCTGCGCCGCGCCCCGGCGCGCACGCGGTCGGGGCTCGACGCGCGCCTGTGGGCCATGGTCGGCTACCGGCTGCTGCGCTCGAACCGGCTCGAGGCGGCCCAGCAGGTGCTCGACGACCTCGGCGCCGTCTTCGGCGCGGACGCGCTCGACCGGCACGGGGTGCCGGCGCTGCGCGCGCTCCTCGACGTGCAGACGGGGCGCTCGCGCGACATCGAGCCCGTCGTCGCCGCCGTCCGCGGCGCCCTCGAGGAGGCCGACGCCGCCCTGTCCGCCCAGGACGGCGACCCGGACGACGCCACCCTCGACGAGGTCGCCTTCCTCGCCACGGTCGCCCTCGACGTCCTGTTCACCCGACGCCTGCACGCCGCCGTGGTGACGACGCCGCTCGTCGACGACCCGGGTACCTTCCTCGCCCCGCTGCGCGACACCGTCACGGGGCGCCTGCTGGCCGCACCCGCCCGACGGCGCGACGCCGTGGTGCCCCCGGCCGCCGCACGGCCTCGGCCTCGCGTCACCGTGCTGCCCGGCGCCTACCCGAAGTTCGCCAGGGCCGTCGTCGAGCAGCTCGCCCCGGCCGCCGACGTCGAGGTGCTCGACCTCGGCGCCCGCGAGTCCCGCTTCACCAACACCGGCATCGACCCCCGCACGGTGCGGGCGCGGCTGCTCGCCGCCACGGGCCGGGCGCCCGCGCTCGACCCTGCGACGGCCGAGGCGCTGGGCGCCGACGTCGTCTTCGTCGACTGGGCCGACAAGGGCCTGACGTGGGCCACCGACGTCGTGCCCGAGGGCACCCGCGTCGTCGTGCGCCTCCACGGCGTCGACACCTTGAGCGCCTGGCTGCACACGGCCGACTGGTCGCGCGTCACCGACGCGATCTTCCCGAGCGAGCACCTGCGCCGGGCCGCCGCGGGCGCCCTCGGGGGCCGCCTCGACGGGGTGCGCCAGCACGTCGTCGCCAACCCCGTCGACGTCGAGCGGTACGTCCTGCCCAAGCGCCCGTCGGCCCGCAAGCGCCTCGGCATGGTCGGCTGGGCCCAGCAGGTCAAGGACCCGCTGTGGACGCTCGACGTGCTGGCCGAGCTGCGGCGCCACGACCCCGAGTGGCGCCTCGCCCTCATCGGCGCCGACGTCGACCTGGGGGCCGGCAACCCCGTCGAGCGCGAGCTCGCCCACGCCTTCCACGCCCGCCTCGCCGCCGACCCCGACCTGCACGACGGCATCGACTACGTCGGCTACACCTCGCGCCTGCCCGAGCGGCTGCGCGACGTCGGCTGGGCCGTCAGCGCGAGCCGCCGCGAGGGCTTCCACGTCGGCCTCGTCGAGATGGCCGCGAGCGGTGCCGTGCCCGTGGTGCGCGACTGGCCCGTGTACGCCCGCGAGGGCGGCGCCGGCCTGCTCTACCCGAGCGAGTGGGTCGTCTCGACGCCGGCCGAGGCCGCGGCCCGGATCCTGGCCGTCTCCGACGGCGACGCGTGGGAGGACGAGAGCGCCGACACCGTGGCCGCGACGCGAGAGCGTTTCAGCGGCAACGACGCCGGCGCCCGGTTGCGCGAGATCGTCCTCAGGAACGACTGATCCGCGAGAGCACCTGCACGGCCGCGCTCGCGTGCTCGATCGGCGAGCGGTGGTCGAGGGGCTGGGCATCGAGCGCGCTCCCCTCCTCGACGACGCCCCAGACCGGCGTGCCGCTGCCCCGGTAGTCGCTCCACTTCGACGGCAGGAACGGGTTCTGCGCCCCGGCCGGGCTCACGGCGTCGTTGACCAGGAGGCAGTCCATGCGCCGGGCCAGGGACAGGAACTCGAGGTAGCCGACGAACGGCCCGACCCGGACGCAGTCGCCGAGCCCGCGGCCGACGACGACGTCGTGCAGCTCCTCGGGCTTCGAGGTGAACACATGGAGCAGGACGCGCTCGCGCACCGCACGCGGCGCCACCTCGAGGGCGTCCAGGACGCCGGTGACGCCACGGTTGGCGTAGAAGTTGCCGAAGTAGCCGACGTGCCGGCGGTTCGGGTCGAGCTCGTACGCCGAGGGCCGGCTCTCGTAGAAGCGCGTCGCCGGCGTCGGGTGCGGTGACACGACGCCGACCCGGGCGGCGCGCTCGGCAAGGCGCCGGTCGTGGCAGTGCTCGAGCATGAAGTCGCGCTGGTGCTCATTGGTGAACATGACGCCGTCGGCGAGCGCGAACGCGATGACCTCGCACCACTCGAAGGCGTTGAGCCCCTCGGGGGCCCGGAACCCGGCAGCCTCGACCGCGGCGCGCAGCCGGCCGAGGACCCGGTCGTCGGTGGCCGGGGCCGCCCGGACACCACCGAGCACGTCGTGCGAGAGCGGGTCGGAGAACTCAGCGTCCCAGTGGATCCCGGGCCGGGCCAGCTTGACCTCGGCGGCCAGGAAGTGCGAGGCCGCGAACTGCGCTCTGCTGTAGACGGACTCGTACTCGCCCTGCAGGGCCTCCCAGCGCTGGAACGTCTCGATGCCGAGCCGCTGATAGTCGACGATCGAGCCCCACGAGCTGAACGCGGTCTTCGACGGCACGGCCGCGAACCGGCGGACCAGGCCGCCGGTCAGCTGGACGAGACCGGCGTCCTGGTGGCGGATCGAGTCCATCGCGTTGCACACGACGTCGACGGGCTCGCCGCGGTCGTGGACGCGCTTGGCCGCGACGATCGCCGCGGTGTCGGAGTACGGCGGGAAGCAGTACGAGGTGACGAGTCGGCGGGCAGGTGTGCTCACGGTGGTTCCCATCAGACGGTGACGTGCTCGGTCGGGTCGCCGTGGAAGGCGAGCACCCCGCGCCGGGCCAGCAGCTCGACGTCCGACACGGGCCAGGTGTGCCCGTCCGGCGTCGAGGCGCGCACCGAGACGAAGTTGAAGCGGTCGGTGGAGTAGACGCGGCCGCCCTCGGCGCGCACCTTCTCGAGGAACGTCGTGTCGACGCGTCGGGGCAGGTCCTCGAACCGCAGCCGCGTCGCGAGGTCGCGCGCGAGCAGGAGCGTGCCGCCCTGGACGAGGTCGACGTAGCGGTGCTCGGCGTCGGGGAACCGCAGCAGCGTCGCGCCGGTGGCGGTCAGGTGCGCGTAGTGCGCCCACTTCCCCACGACGGCGGCGTCGGTGTAGTCGAAGGCGCGGACGAGGTCGAGGAGGTAGTGCTCGGCGTAGACGTTGTCGTCGTCCATCTTCGCGACGTACCGGCCGGACGCGGCGTCGACGCCGAGGTTCATGCACGCCCCGAGCATCAGCGACGCGTCGGCCGCTCGCACGACGACGCGCGACGCGTCGAGGCCCGCAGCGTCGGCCAGCACGCCGACCTTGCCCGGGTCGAGCTCGAACCCGTGCGTCACGAGGACGAGCTCGACGTCGGGGTGCGACTGGGCCGCGACGAACCGCAGGACGTGCTCGACCTGGCCGGGACGCATCGTCGGCACGACCGCCGACACGCTGCGGTCCCGCCGCGGCACCGGCAGCCCCACGGTCGCGAGGACGGCGTCGACGCGGTGGCCGTACGTGTGCTCGTCGTGGACCCTCCGGTGGGCCCGCAGCGCGAGACGGTCGCGGTGGTCCTCGTGCTGGAGCAGCGCCCGCAGCTCGCGGTCGGTCTGCTCGGCGTCGTGGGTCACCCGCACCGTGTCGCCGAAGAACGGCTCGATCGACGCGGCCGGCCCGGACAGCACGGGCGTCTGGGCCGCCGACAGCTCGAAGAGCCGGCGGGCGCACATCGTCGGCGACTCGGTCACCGAGTTGACGTTGAGGAACACCTTGTAGGCGGTGTACGCCCCGAGCATCCGCTCGTACGGGAGGCTGCCGACGAGCGAGCCGGCGTAACGGCGCGGGAACTGGTAGCGCGGGTCGCGCCCGGCCATCCGCGAGAACACCTCGAGCCCGAGCGGCAGGGCCGGCTCGAGCACGTACTCCATCTGGCGGCGTCGCTCGTCGTGCTTGTCGGCGAAGTAGCTACCGGCGAAGGCGACCTCGCGCGTGCGGCCCGCGCCGTGCCGCACCGGCGTGTGCACGCGAGGCTGGGCCCCGAACGGCAGCAGGCCGATCCGTGAGTGGCCGAGGTCGCGCTCGTAGTCGGGGATGCGGCCGGCGTCGACGGTGAGGACGTGGTCGAAGAGCCGCGCCGTCTCGAGGAACCGGTGGTAGTTCGGCGGGTCCTCCTTGTTCCAGAAGACCGTCGGGATGCCCTCGGCCCGGCACCAGGCGACGAGGTCGCGCAGCTCGAGCGAGGGGGCCTCCGGAGCGGTCATCGCGAGGCGCCAGGCGCCGCCGTTGCCGTTCCACGCCGACTCGACGAAGAGCAGGTGGGGACGACTGCGCCGCAATGTCTCCCGCCACGTATCGGGCTGCACCGCCACCTGGTCCCACTCGTACCGGAAGGCGAGGTCGGAGAAGTCGTCGAGGATCACCGCGGCGAGGACGTCCGGCCGGGCGACGGGCCCGTCGGGCAGCTCCGGCCGGGGCAGGTCGACGCGCAGCCGGGCCGCCCGCACCCGCGGCAGCCGACGCTCGATCTCGCGACGGACCTTGCGGGGCAGGTCAGCCCGCGCCTGCGGGTCACCGAGGGCTCGACGCGCGGCCGTCCGCGCGCGGCCGAGGTCACCGAGGATCCGCTGCCTCGTGTTCACAAACTTCTCTCTCTGTTCGACTGGCGTTCCGCCCCGGCCCCATCGACGTTTCGCGTGCGCTGCGACGTTCGTCCCGTGAGACCTGGACTCGGCGCCACTGTGGCATCCGCCCTCGGCGCCCCCGCCCCCCGCGGCGCAACGCGCAGCCGAACAGTTGGTGACATCCCGTCCACGACGGCGCTGATGCTCGCCAACCTGCCGGTGGCGGCGTGCGTCGCGCGCAGCCACGTGGCCCGCAACCCGTGGCAGGCCGTCTGGGTCGGCACGCGACTGCTGCCCGGGCCGGTCGCCCGCGGGCTCGGCGAGCGCACCCGCGGCCCGCTGTCGGTCATCGCGGCCGCCGCGTCGGGCCAGCGCGAGCTCGCCCGCAGACGCCTGTCCGAGGGCCTCCGCGGCGCGCCGCCGGCACGGGCCCGCCGCCTCCTCGCGGCCGCCGCGGCCACCGGCCAGTGGACCGAGGTCGACGCCGAGACCGCGGACCGGGCGCCCGCGACCGGTGGCGCCGCCGCATACGTCGCCCACGCGTCGGGCGACCTCTCCGCGGCCGAGCAGGCCCTCGACGGCGCCCGCGGCCCGCTCGACCGAGCGCACCGTCGGTGGCTCGCGGGTGAACGGCTGGTGCTGACAGGTGCCGCCGTGCAGACGCTCGAGCCGAGCCGCTCGCGCCGCACCGGCGGGCGGGCCGTCGTCCACGTCGTCACGAACTCGCTGCCCGAGGTGCAGGCCGGCTACACGGTGCGCACCCAGGGGATCGTCGCCGCCCAGCGCCGCGCCGGCATCGACGCGCACGTCTGCACGCCGCCGGGCTACCCCGTCGCGCAGGGCCACGTGCTCCGGGCCCGCGAGTCGGTGCTCGGCGGCGTCCCGTACCACCGGAGCCTGCCGCTCGGCCGCCTCGATCTGCCCGACCGTCGCCTCGAGGCGTACGCGTCGGCCGTCGAGTCGCTCGCGCGCGGTGTCGGCGCGGGCGTCCTGCACGCCCACTCCAAGCACGACAACGCCCAGGCCGCGCTCGTGGCCGGGGCACGGCTCGGCGTGCCCGTCGTCTACGAGGCGCGCGGCTTCCTCGAGGACACCTGGGCCAGCCGCGGTGGCAGCACCGCCAGCGACTTCTACCGCTGGACCCGCGCGACCGAGACCCGTTGCCTGCACCTGGCCTCCGCCGTCGTCACCCTGTCGCAGACGATGCGCGCCGACGTCCTCGCGCGCGGCGTCGACGCCGACCGCGTGCACGTCGTCGGCAACTGCGTGCCCGACGCGTACCTCACCGACCCCGCGCACGGCGCCGCGGTGCGCACCCGCCTCGGCATCGACCCCGACGCCGTCGTCGTCGGCACGGTGACGACGCTCAACGACTACGAGGGCGTCGACGTGCTCGTCGAGGCCGCCGCCCTGCTCGACGACCCGCGCGTCGTCGTGCTCGTCGTCGGCGACGGACCGGCCCGAGACCGCCTCGCGGCGCGCGCGAACGAGCTGTCCCGCAAGGGAACCCGCACGCGCGTCGTCCTCACCGGACGCGTTCCGCACGCCCGCAGCCGCGACCACCACGCCGCCGTCGACGTCTTCTGCCTGCCGCGCCGCGCCACCGCGGTCACCCGCCTCGTGCCCCCGCTCAAGCCCGTCGAGGCGATGGCCCTGGCCCGTCCGGTCGTGGCCAGCGACCTGCCGCCGCTGCGCGAGCTCGTCGGCGAGGACCGCGGACGGCTCGTGGCGGCCGGCGACGCCGGTGCGCTCGCCGACGCGATCCGCGGGCTCGCGGACGACCCCGACCTCCGCGCCCGGCTCGGGCGCGCGGCGCGCGACCACGTCGCCGCCGAGCGCACGTGGTCCGCCGCGGCCCGCACCTACCAGCACATCTACGAATCCGTCTGCGAGGGCGCATGACCGACGTGACCACCGCACCACCACCGACGCCGTACGCGCCGGCGACGCTGACGCGAGCCCAGGCCGAGGCCCTGGCCCGCGCCGGCGGCCTCGAGGAGCTCGGCGTCCGCCCGCCGATGCGCCGGTACGTGCGCGACGTGTGGCGCTACCGCCACCTCGTGTGGCACCTGTCCTCGTCGCAGGCGTACGCGACGAACCAGAACAACCACCTCGGCCAGCTCTGGGCGGTGCTCAACCCGCTGCTGCTCGTCGGGTCGTACTACCTGATCTTCGGCCTGCTGCTCAAGACCCGCGGCGGCACGTCGAACTACATCGCCTTCCTGACGATCGGCATCTTCGTCTTCGGCTACACCGCCTCCGCCCTGACCGCGGGCGCGCGGGCCGTCACGGCGAACATCGGCCTGGTCCGGGCCCTGCGCTTCCCGCGGGCCGTGCTGCCGGTGTCGGTGACGCTGACGCAGTTCCTCGTCAACGTGCCGGCGTTCCTCGTGCTCATGGTCATGGTGCCGCTCACCGGGGAGCCGTTCTCGTGGCACTGGTTCCTCTTCCCCGTGGCGCTGGGCCTGCAGAGCCTCGTCAACCTCGGGCTCGTCTTCTTCCTCGCCCGGATCGTCAACGCCGCGCGCGACACGAACAACCTCGTGCCCGTCGTCGTACGGCTGGCCCGTTACGTGTCGGGGGTCTTCTTCTCGATCCCGCACTACGCCGGCCACGGGCTCATGAGCGCCGTGCTGCTCTACCAGCCGCTCGCCGTCGGCATGACCACCGCCCGCGAGGCGCTCATGGACCAGTACCCCCTCTCGTGGTCCAGCTGGGTCGCCGCGGCTGTCTGGGGCGTCGTGCTCTGCGCGTCGGGGATCGTCTTCTTCTGGCGCGGGGAGGGTCGCTATGGCAGCGACTGACACCACCGGCGGGGCCCGTCCCAGCGTCGTGTGCTCCAACCTCGACGTCGTCTACTCGGTGTTCGGCGCCAAGAAGCGCGCGACGTCGACCGAGGGCGAGCAGCCCTTCGTGGAGCGGGTGCTCGCGCGCCGTCGCAACCCGGCGGGGGTCGGCAACGTCCGACGCGTCCACGCCGTCAAGGACGTGTCGTTCGTCGTCCGGCACGGTGAGGCCGTCGGCATCATCGGGCGCAACGGCTCGGGCAAGAGCACGCTGCTGCGCGCCATCGCCGGGCTCATCCCGCCGACCGGCGGACGCGTGTGGGCCGAGGGCAACCCGTCCCTGCTCGGCGTCAACGCGGTGCTGCTGACCGGCCTCACCGGGGCCCGCAACGTCATGATCGGCGGCCTCGCCCTCGGGCTCTCACCACGCGAGGTGCGTGAGCGCCACGACGACATCGTCGAGTTCTCCGGCATCGGCGACTTCGTCGACCTGCCGATGAGCGCCTACTCCTCCGGCATGGGCGCGCGCCTGCGGTTCGCGATCTCGACGGCCGCGGCACCCGACATCCTCATGATCGACGAGGCGCTCGCCACGGGCGACGCCGAGTTCCAGGCCCGCAGCCGCGACCGGATCGCCGAGATCCGCCGCGACGCGAGCACCGTCTTCCTCGTCAGCCACTCCAACGCCGCGATCCGCGACTCGTGCGAGCGGGTGCTGTGGATGGACCAGGGCCGCCTCGTCATGGACGGGCCGACCGAGGACGTCGTGCGCGCCTACGAGGACAGCCACCGGAAGGCGCGGGCGTGACCGCCGTGCCCCCTGTGCCCCCTGTGCGCGCGCTCGTCGTGACGGTCGTGCACCACCCCGAGGACGCCCGCATCCGGCACCGGCAGATCGGCGCGCTCCTCGACGCCGGGGTGCACGTCACGTACGCGGCACCGTTCTCGGCGCACGGGCTCGAGCTGCCCGACGTGCCCGGCCTGCACGCCGTCGACGTGCCGCACGCCGCAGGCCGGTCGCGGGGTGCCGCGTTCCGGGCCGCCCGCCGCCTGCTGCGCCACGACGCCGCCGACCACGACGTCGTCCTCGTGCACGACCCGGAGGTCGTCGCGGCCGCGGCCGGGCTCGGCCTGCCCCACCTCGTGTGGGACGTCCACGAGGACACCGCCGCGGCGGTCGAGGCCAAGCCGTGGGTGCCCGACTGGGCCCGCGGCACCGTGGCCGGCGCGGCCCGCCGCATCGAGCGGTACGCCGAGCGACACCACGACCTCATCCTCGCCGAGCACGCGTACGCCGAGCGGTTCGAGCGGCCCCACCACGTCGTGCCGAACACCGTCACCGTGCCCGAGACCGTGCCGGCGCCCGGGGACACCCGCGCCGTCTACCTCGGTTCGCTGACGATGGCCCGCGGGGCGGCGACGCTGCTGCAGACCGGGCGCCTGCTCACGGTCGCCACCCGCGGGCGCGTCAAGGTCGAGGTCATCGGCCCGGCCCGCGACCAGCGCACCGCCGACACCGTCAGCTGGGGCGTCAAGTGCGGGCACGTCGTGCACCACGGCTTCGTGCCGAGCGCCCGGGCGCTGCCGATGCTCGACGGCGCGCTCGCCGGCCTGTCGCTGCTCGAGGACCGGCCGAACTACCGCCACTCGATGCCGACGAAGGTCGTCGAGTACATGGCCCGCGGCATCCCCGTCGTCACGACGCCGCTGCCCCTCGCCCGCGACCTCGTCGAGCGCGCCGGCTGCGGCCTCGTCGTGCCGTTCGAGGACGCCGAGGCCACCGCCGCCGCCCTCGTCGAGCTGGCGAACGACCCCGACCGGCGGGCCGAGATGGGCCGCGCCGGCCACGCCTACGTCCGCGAGCACTTCGACTGGCGGGTCATCGGCCGCGACTTCGTCCGGCACGTCACCGCCCTCGCCGCACGGTCCAGCAGCACCTCACCCGCAACCCACAGCAACGGAGACACCTCATGTTCGACGACGGAATCGCCGTCATCGGCCTCGGCTACATCGGACTACCGACCTGTGCGGCGCTGACCCGCCAGGGCATCGCCGTCGTCGGGGTCGACGTCAACGCCCGCACCGTCGAGGAGATCAACGCCGGACGCGTGCCGATCGTCGAGCCGAACCTCGACGTCGCCATCGCCTCGGCCGTCGGCAAGGGCCTGCTCACGGCCACCACGAGCACGCCCCACGCATCGGTGTACCTCATCGCCGTGCCCACGCCGTTCCGCGGCGACCACGAGCCCGACCTCGCCCACGTGCGCGCGGCCACCGAGGCGATCGCCCCGCAGCTGCGCGGCGGGGAGGTCGTCATCCTCGAGTCGACCTCGCCGCCCGGCACGACGCAGCTGATCTCCGAGTGGATCTCCGACCTGCGCCCCGACCTCAAGCTCCCCCACATGGGCGGCATCCCCGACGTGCACCTGGCGCACTGCCCCGAGCGCGTGCTGCCCGGCCGGATCATGGTCGAGATCTTCGCCAACGACCGCATCGTCGGCGGCCTCACGCCCGAGTGCGCGATGCGCGCCGCGGAGGTCTACCGCACCTTCGTCACCGGCGAGATCCTGCTCACCGACGCGACGACGGCCGAGATGGCCAAGCTGACCGAGAACGCGTTCCGCGACGTCAACATCGCCTTCGCGAACGAGCTCGCCGAGATCTGCGAGCACGTCGGGCTCGACGTCTGGGAGGTCATCCGGATGGCCAACCGCCACCCGCGCGTCGACATCCTCAAGCCCGGCCCGGGCGTCGGTGGGCACTGCATCGCCGTCGACCCGTGGTTCATCGTGTCGGCCGCCCCCGAGCAGGCCCGCCTCATCCGGGCGGCCCGCGAGACGAACGACGGCCGGCCGCGCTCGGTCCTCGACAAGATCGCGACGGCGCTCGCCCTCGCCGGCAAGCCGGGCGGGGAGGGCGCGACCGTCGCGTGCCTCGGCCTCGCCTTCAAGGCCGACATCGACGACCTGCGCGAGTCGCCGGCCCTCGCCATCACCGAGACGTTCGCGACCGAGCACCCGGGCACGCGCGTCCTCGCGGTCGAGCCGCACGTCGACGCGCTCCCGGCCGGCCTGGCCGCCCTGCCCAACGTCGAGCTGGCCGCCACCGCCCAGGCGGTGCGCGAGGCCGACGTCGTCGTGCTCCTCGTCGACCACGCCGCGTTCCGCTCGGTCAGCCTCGGCGACCTCCGTGGCCGCGAGCTCGTCGACACCCGGGGCCTCTGGCGCTGAAGGAGATCCGATCATGAGCACCACTGCACCCACGTCGCGCCGACGCGTCATGACGGTCTACGGCACGCGTCCCGAGGCGATCAAGATGGCGCCCCTCGTCGCGGCCCTCGAGGCCGACGACCGGATCGAGCCGGTCGTCGCCGTCACCGGCCAGCACCGCGAGATGCTCGACCAGGTCAACAGGCTCTTCGGCATCCGGCCGGAGCACGACCTCGACCTCATGACGCCCGGGGCCGGCCTCGCCGAGATCACCGCGCGCACCGTTCTCGCCACCTCGGCCCTGCTGCGCGAGACGCGTCCGGACGTCGTCGTCGTCCAGGGCGACACGACGACCGTGCTCGCGGCGGGCCTGGCCGCGTTCTACGAGCACATCCCCGTCGTGCACCTCGAGGCCGGGCTGCGCACCGGCGACATCCGCTCGCCGTTCCCGGAAGAGGCCAACCGCCGGCTCACGGCTCCGCTGGCCGACCTGCACCTCGCGCCGACCGCGACGTCGAAGGCCAACCTCGTGCGCGAGTCCGTCGATGCCGCAAGGGTTCCCGTCACCGGCAACACCGTCATCGACGCGCTGCGGTGGACGACCGCGCAGCCCGTGGAGTTCGACGACCCCCGCGTGGCCGAGGCCGTCGACCACGCCGCGCACGGCCAAGACCTGCTGCTCGTCACCTCGCACCGCCGCGAGTCGTGGGGGCCTCGCATGGTCGAGACGATGACGGCGGTCCGCGACCTCGCCCGTGACCGACCCGACCTGCAGGTGCTGCTGCCGATGCACCGCAACCCGGTCGTGCGCGACGTCATCGAGCCGCTGCTCGGCTCCCTGCCCAACGTGCTGCTCACCGAGCCGCTCGACTACCACCGGTTCGCCCACGCCCTCGCCGCCTCGAGGCTCGTTCTCACCGACTCCGGCGGCGTGCAGGAGGAGGCCCCGAGCCTCGGCAAGCCCGTGCTCGTCATGCGCGACACGACCGAGCGGCCCGAGGCCGTCGAGGCCGGCACGGTCCGGCTCGTCGGCACCGACGGCGCCACGATCCGGTCCGCCGTCGAGGAGCTGCTCGACGACCCCCACGCCTACGCCGCCATGGCCGCTGCGGTGAACCCCTACGGCGACGGCCGCGCGGCCGAGCGCTCGGTCGCCGCCATCGCCGAGCTGCTCGGCGTCGGGCACCGGGCCCCCGACTTCGACCCGTTCGAGCTCGCCGAGTCCCCGGAGCTGCTCGGTGTCTGACCGGTACGGCCACGACGTCGTCGTCGTCGGCCTCGGGTACGTCGGGCTGCCCCTCGCGCAGGCTGCGGCGGCGGCAGGAATGCGGGTCGCCGGGCTCGACACCGACGCGTCGGTCGTCGCATCCCTGTCGCTCGGGCGCTCGCACGTCGACGACCTGTCCGACGACGACGTCGGCGCGATGCTCGCCGCCGGCTTCACCCCGACGACGGACGCGTCGGTCGTCGCCGACGCGTCGACGGTCGTCATCTGCGTGCCGACGCCGCTGGGATCGGAGGGCGGCCCCGACCTCGGCGCCGTCGTCGGGGCGACGCGCTCGCTCGCCACGCACCTGCGCCGGGGCACCCTCGTCGTCCTCGAGTCGACGACCTACCCGGGTACGACCGACGAGGTCGTGCGCCCGATCCTCGAGGCGGGCGGCCTCGTCGCCGGCCGCGACTTCAACCTCGCGTTCTCGCCCGAGCGCGTCGACCCCGGCAACCCGGTGTACGGGATCGTCAACACCCCCAAGGTGGTCGGCGGCCACACGCCCGCCTGCACCGACGCGGCGGCGGCCTTCTACGGCAAGGTCGTCGACACGGTCGTGCCGACCCGTGGCACGCGCGAGGCCGAGACGGCCAAGCTGCTCGAGAACACCTACCGGCACATCAACATCGCGCTCGTCAACGAGATGGCGCGGTTCTGCCACGACCTCGACATCGACCTGTGGGAGGTCATCGCGGCGGCGAGCACCAAGCCGTTCGGCTTCCAGGCCTTCCACCCGGGCCCGGGCGTCGGCGGGCACTGCATCCCCATCGACCCGAACTACCTGTCGCACAACGTCCGCACGCGGCTCGGCTACCCGTTCCGGTTCGTCGAGCTCGCGCAGGAGGTCAACGCGAGCATGCCCGCCTACGTCGTGCGCCGCGTCCAGGACGCCCTCAACCACGACGCCAAGGCGCTGCACGGCTCGCGGGTGCTCGTCCTCGGGGTCACCTACAAGGCCGACATCGCCGACCAGCGCGAGTCGCCGGCGGTGCCGCTGGCCCGTGGCCTGCTCGAGCAGGGGGCCGACGTCGTGTTCCACGACCCGCACGTGACGCGGTGGGACGAGGTGGGCGCCGACGTGCCCCGCGTCGCCGACGCCGACCTCGAGGACGCCGTGGCCGAGGCCGACGCGGTCGTGCTGCTCCAGCGGCACCGGTCCTACGACGTCGACCGCCTCGCCGGGCTGTCCCAGCGCTTCCTCGACACCCGCGGCTCGGCGACGCCCCGCCCGCACGTGGAGCGCCTCTGACCCACCTCTGACCCGAGAGCCGGGCCGCGTCAATGGTCCGCCGGGCCAGGCGGGTGTCCGGCTCGTGGTGGTTCGTCCCACACCCGGCGCGGGCGGGCGGTGCCACCGTGGTGGGCCGGGCACCAACGGTGATGCCCGGAACGGAGGCGACGATGAGCTCCACCCGCACCATCACGCTGCACCGGCTGCACCCGACCCGCTCCAGCCGGGCCGTCCGCGCCCTCGCGGCCGTGTTCTCCCTCGTCACGGCGGCCGCCCTGACCCTCGTCGTGGTCAACGCACCGCCCGCGAGCGCCGCGACGCTCCAGCAGGTCACCGGGTTCGGCAGCAACCCGGGCGCCCTGGCGATGTACAGCTACCGGCCCGACGGCCTGCCGTCGGGCGCCCCGGTCGTCGTCGAGCTGCACGGCTGCACGCAGAACGCGACGACGTACTTCAACAGCTCGGGCTGGCGCACCTTCGCCGACCGGTACGGGTTCGCGCTCGTGCTGGCCGAGCAGAGCAGCGCGAACAACAGCAGCTCGTGCTTCAACTGGTTCCAGACCGGCGACACGACCCGCGGGCAGGGCGAGGCGGCGAGCATCGCCCAGATGGTCGACTACGCCGTCTCGACGTACGGCTCGGACCGCTCCCGGGTCTACGTCACCGGGCTGTCGGCCGGGGCCGCGATGACGTCGGTCATGCTCGCGACCTACCCGGACAAGTTCGCCGGGGGCTCGATCAACGCCGGCCTGCCCTACCGCTGCGCCACGAGCACCGTCGACGCGTTCACGTGCATGAACCCGGGCGTCGACAAGACGCCGAAGGCCTGGGGCGACCTCGTGCGCGCGGCCGACTCCGGCTACTCGGGCCCGCGCCCGAAGGTCTCGATCTGGCAGGGCATGAGCGACACGACCGTCGCGCCGATGAACGCCACCGAACTGCGCGACCAGTTCACCGACGTGAACGGCGTCTCGCAGACCCCGACGTCGACGGGCACGATCACCAGCGGCGTCACGTGGGAGGACTACGGCGGCTCGGTCCGCGTCACCCGGGTCCAGGGCATGGGGCACGGCACGGCTGTCGACCCGGGCACCGCGGCCAACCAGTGCGGCACCGCCGGCGCGTACTTCATCGACACCGTGTGCGCGGCGTACTACGACGTGCAGTTCTTCGGCCTCGACGGCGGCAGCACCCCGCCGCCCACGACGACCTCGACTCCCCCGCCGACGACCACCACCACGCCACCGCCCACGACGACCACGACACCGCCGACCTGCATCACCTCGAGCAACTACGACCACGTCGTGGCCGGGCGGGCCTACCAGTCGGGCGGGTACGCCTACGCGCTCGGCTCGAACCAGAACCTCGGGCTGTACAACACCTTCTACACCGCGACCCTCAAGCAGTCCTCCATCGGTTACTGGGAGAAGTGCTAGCGGCTCAGCGGCGCAGGCGCAGTCCGCGCGGGGTCATGTGGAACCCCGCGTCGGACAGCGCCTGCACGAGCGGGTGACCCGACCCGAGCACCGAGGCGCCGTCGGCCTTCTCGACGGTGAGGCGCCCGAGGGCCCCCTCGCGCACCGCGAGCGCGAGGGCGTCGGCGGCGGGCTGGAGCCGTTCGAGGTCCTCGGACCAGCAGAGCATCGTCTTGCCGCCCCGTTCGACGTAGAGCACGAGGGCGCCGTCGACGAGGACGACGAGCGCCCCGGCCTTGCGCCCGGGCTGGTGGCCCTTGCGCCGTGAGGAGCCCTCCGCGGCCTCGTCGGTGGCGTCGGTGACGCCGCGCTCGGGCCAGCCGATGGCGGCGCCGTAGGGGTTGGCCGGGTCGCTCGCCGCGAGGACGAGCGCCGGCACGGCCGACGCGTCGGCGC
>NZ_MLJO01000002.1 GCF_001956915.1 Intrasporangium flavum
ATCCCGCCGCCGCCCAGAGCTCCGAGTCTCAGGCCCCTACACGTCGTGGCCTCTCGACGGTCGGTGGCAGCCGATGGTGGCCTCTCGACGGTGAAGGGCCAGCCGAACGTGGCCTTTCGACGGTGAAGGGGGGTCAGCCGGCGTCGCTGCGTCGACGCCGCCGGCGCTGCGACAGCGGGAGCGCCACCCATAGGGCGGTCGCCAGGACGGCGAGCCCGCCGCCGATCCAGAACGCCGTCGAGTGCGACAGCAGGACGTCCAGGACGAGGACCACGCCACCGACGATGCCGACGACGAGAAGGCACAGCCCCGTGCCGATGAGGTGGTCGGTGTGGCGCACCACGTAGTCCTTGAGGCCCTCGCGGAACAGCATCCGGTGCATCGCGACGGGCGCCATGAACACGAGGGTCGCCACGGCGACCGACAGCAGCGTGATGACGTAGATGGTCCGCTGCAGGCCGGTCAGCTGCGAGAACCGCTGCTGGAAGGGGATCGTCAGCAGGAAGGCGAAGAGGATCTGGACGCCGGCCTGGACGATGCGCAGCTCCTGCAGCTGCTCGTTGAAGTTGCGGTCGATCCGCTGGGCTTCGCTCTCGTCCCGCTCGTAGGCGTGTGGGTCGCTCATGCCTCAGGTGTACCCGCAGTGGGCCCGTCGCGCCGCCCCTCCGCGCGGGCTCCCGAAGGGCCGCGACGACGGAGGGCCCGGCACACCAGGTGGGGTGCCGGGCCCTGCATCACGTCGTCCGCCGGCGCCGGCACGCGCCGGGCGGACCGGCGCGTCAGCCTGCGCTGACGCGCGAACGGAGGGTGTCGAGCTCGGTGCGCAGCTCGGCGGGCAGCTGCTCGCCGAACTTGTCGAACCACTCCTCGATGAGGGGCAGCTCGGCCTCCCAGTCGGACGCGTTGACGGCGAGGGCCTTGGCGACCTGCTCGGGCGTCATGTCGAGGCCGTCGACGTCGAGGGCGTCGGCCGTCGGAACGAGGCCGATGGGCGTCTCGACGGCCTCGGCGTCACCGTCGAGGCGCTCCACGACCCACTTGAGGACGCGGCTGTTCTCGCCGAAGCCGGGCCACAGGAACGAGCCGTCCTCCTCGTCGCGACGGAACCAGTTGACGCCGAAGATCTTCGGCAGCTTGGACGCGTCGGCGCCCTTGCCGATCTCGAGCCAGTGGTTCATGTAGTCGCCGGCGTGGTAGCCGATGAAGGGGAGCATCGCCATCGGGTCGCGGCGCACGACGCCGACGGCGCCGACGGCCGCGGCCGTGGTCTCGGAGGAGAGCGTCGCGCCGATGAACGTGCCGTGGTTCCAGTCGCGCGACTCGTAGACGAGCGGCACGGTGGTCTTGCGGCGACCGCCGAAGAGGATGGCGTCGATCGGCACGCCGTTCGGGTTGTCGTACTCCGGCGCGATCATCGGGCACTGCTTGGCCGGCGTGCAGAAGCGGCTGTTCGGGTGGCTCGAGAGCGTGCCCGCCTTGCCGTCCTCGGGCGTCCACGAGTTGCCGTGCCAGTCGGTGAGGTGGGCCGGCGGCTCGTCGGTCATGCCCTCCCACCAGACGTCGCCGTCGTCGGTCAGGGCGACGTTGGTGAAGACCGAGTTGCCCTGGTCGATGGTCGCCATCGCGTTGGGGTTGGTCGAGGCGCCGGTGCCCGGCGCCACGCCGAACAGCCCGAACTCCGGGTTGACGGCGTAGAGCCGGCCGTCCTCGCCGAACCGCATCCAGGCGATGTCGTCGCCGACCATCTCGGCCTTCCAGCCGGGGATGGTCGGGGTGATCATCGCGAGGTTCGTCTTGCCGCAGGCCGACGGGAACGCGGCCGCGACGTAGTGGACGGACCCCTTGGGCGAGGTGAGCTTGAGGATGAGCATGTGCTCGGCCATCCAGCCCTCGTCACGGGCGATGGCGCTCGCGATGCGCAGCGAGTAGCACTTCTTGCCGAGCAGGGCGTTGCCGCCGTAGCCGGAGCCGTAGCTCCAGATGGCGCGCTCCTCGGGGAAGTGGACGATGTACTTCGTGTCCGAGCAGGGCCACGCGACGTCGGCCGAGCCCTCGGCGAGCGGGGCGCCGACCGAGTGCAGCGCCGGCACGTAGGAGGCGTCGGTCTCCTCGATGCGGCGCAGGACCTCGTCGCCGCAGCGGGCCATGACGAGCATCGACACGACGACGTAGGCCGAGTCGGTGATCTCGACGCCGAACATCGGGACCGTGGCGTCGAGGTGACCCATGACGAACGGGATGACGTACATGGTGCGGCCCTGCATCGAGCCCCGGTACAGCTCGGTCATCCGAGCCTTCATCTCGTCCGGCGCCATCCAGTTGTTCGTCGGACCGGCGTCCTTCTCCTCGAGGGAGCAGATGTAGGTGCGGTCCTCGACGCGGGCGACGTCGGAGGGGTCGCTCTTGCAGTAGAACGAGTTGGGCTTCTTGTCCTCGTTCAGGCGCACGAAGGTGCCGGCCTCGACGAGCTGGTCCGTGAGCTCGGTCCACTCCTCGGGAGTGCCGGTGATCCAGCGGATGTCGCGTGGCTGCGTCAGCGCGGCGACCTCGTCGACCCACGCGGCCAGGCCGGCGTGCGTCGTGTGCGTACTCGGTTTCTCTTGGGTCGTGGTCACTTGCGGGCCATCCCTTCGCGCGGTGCACTGCCGGCACCACGTCGTGCCGGTTCTGCTGCTCGCTCGTGGGCCCTCGTCAGGCGCGGGTGGCGCCCCGCCGGGTGTCCACATAGTGAGCAGATGACGTGATGGACTCACCGTACGCCCGGCCCGGAGCGCCGATGACCGGTCTGTCGTCAGGGTCCGGTGAAACGGCTCACACCCGCTGGGCGTTGCAAGACCGGTGACGGGATCGTGTCGGTTTCTTGCAGGAATTGCAGCGGGATTGCCGTGTGGTGGACAGGGCTCCGGGGCCTGTCCGAGGGGGCCGTTGCGGTACGCGTCCGGGGTCGGCGCCGCGGGGTCCGGGCGGGCCGCGTCACCTCGATTTCGTGGTTCGCGACCCGAGGCGCTAAGGTAACTTCTCGTCCCGCCCGGAAGGGCGAAGACACCTGCACCCGTAGCTCAACGGATAGAGCATCTGACTACGGATCAGAAGGTTTGGGGTTCGAATCCCTACGGGTGCGCTCTGTGTTGAGACAGAAGGCGAAGGCCCCGACCGGATGCGGTCGGGGCCTTCGTCATGTCCGCCTTCTCAGGCCTGCGTCTCGACGCCGAAGAGCAGCAGGAGGAAGGCCAGTCCGGCGAGGCCGCACAGCACGATCGCCGGCAGCGATCGCTCACGCTGGCGCCACGCCGCGAGCAGGACCATGAGCCCCGAGAGCCCGGCGAGGACGAAGCCGCCCTGGACCGCGAGGTTCTGCACCGCACTCGCGTGCCGGGACCCGACCTCGACGAGCGGCGCCACGGCGGAGGCGACGACGCCGACGACGAGCATCGCCACCGCCACCCAGCCGAGCCGGCTCGTCGGCAGCACCGTGACGGGGCCGCCCGCGGTCCGCAGGTGGTGGACCACGGCGACGACACCGCCGGTGGCCACGAGGGCGAACCCCGCGTAGAACACCACGGCCAGGTCCTGCCCCTGGAAGCCGAGCGCCACGACGACGAGCGCGGCGCCGACGAGCAGGAGCCCGGCGGCGAACCGCCCGATGCGAGTGGGTCGCGGGCCCGTGGGGGTCGCAGGGGAGGGGGTGTCGGTGCGCAGGCTCATGGCGGCTCCTTCGACACCTTCATCGTCCCGCCCGCGGCAGCCGCCGGTCCGCCGGCGTGACGAGGCAGACAGTCGGACGTGGACGAATCCCTTGCGCGGCGACGGGCCCCGGGGTTGGGTGTGCTGAGGAACCGTCAACGACGTCCGGAGGCCACGATGACCGCTGTGCAGACCGACTCGTCCACCGCGCTGGACCCCGCCCTGTCGCACACCCGCGGTGAGAGCGAGCCGCCGCTCATCGAACAGACCATCGGGGACAACCTCGATGCCACCGTCGCCCGGTTCGGCGACCGGGAGGCGCTCGTCGACGTCACCCAGGGCCGACGCTGGACCTACACCGAGCTGCAGCGCGACGTCGACGCCTTGGCGCGCGCCCTGCTCGCCGTCGGCGTCCGCACCGGCGACCGCGTCGGCATCTGGGCCCCGAACTGCTCCGAGTGGACGCTCGTGCAGTACGCCACGGCGAAGATGGGCGCGATCCTCGTCAACATCAACCCGGCCTACCGGGCGCACGAGCTGCAGTACGTCCTGAAGCAGGCCGGCATCTCGACGCTCGTCGCGGCGGAGTCCTTCAGGACGAGCGACTACCGCGGCATGGTCGAGGAGGTCCGCGACGAGGTGCCCGGCCTCGAGCGCGTCGTCTACATCGGCACGCCCGACTGGGACGATCTCGTCGCGCGGGCCGGCGAGGTGTCGGCCGAGGAGCTGGCCCGGGTTCAGGCGGGCCTGAGCAACACCGACGCCATCAACATCCAGTACACCTCCGGCACCACCGGGTTCCCCAAGGGCGCGACGCTCAGCCACCGCAACATCCTCAACAACGGCTACTTCGTCGGCGAGCTGTGCGACTACACCGAGGCCGACCGGGTGTGCATCCCCGTGCCCTTCTACCACTGCTTCGGCATGGTCATGGGCAACCTCGCGTGCACGACGCACGGCGCCTGCATGGTCATCCCGGCGCCGGGCTTCGACCCCGCCGCGACGCTCCGGGCGACGCAGGACGAGAAGGTCACCTCGCTGTACGGGGTCCCGACGATGTTCATCGCCGAGTGGAACCTGCCCGACTTCGACTCCTACGACCTGTCGAGCGTGCGCACCGGCATCATGGCCGGCTCGCCGTGCCCGGCCGAGCTGATGAAGAAGCTCATCGCCTCGGGCATCGAGGAGATGACGATCTGCTACGGCATGACCGAGACCTCACCGGTGTCGACGCAGAACCGCACCGACGACACCTTCGAGCAGAAGGTCGGCACGGTCGGGCGCGTGGGCCCGCACCTGGAGATCAAGATCGTCGACCCGGTGTCGGGGGAGACGCTGCCGCGCGGGCAGGCCGGCGAGTTCCTGACGAAGGGCTACTCGGTGATGCTCGGCTACTGGGAGCAGCCCGACAAGACCGCCGAGGCCGTCACGGACGGGTGGATGCACACCGGCGACATCGGCGTCATGCACGAGGACGGCTACGTCGAGATCACCGGCCGGATCAAGGACATGGTGATCCGCGGCGGCGAGAACGTGTACCCGCGGGAGATCGAGGAGTTCCTGTACACCCACCCCGACATCCTCGACGCCCAGGTCATCGGGGTCCCGGACGAGAAGTACGGCGAGGAGCTGTGCGCGTGGATCCGGATGAAGGAGGGTGCGACGCCGCTGACGTCGGAGTCGCTGCGGGCGTTCTGCACCGGGCAGCTCGCGCACTACAAGATCCCCCGCTACGTCGAGATCGTCGAGGAGTTCCCGATGACGGTGACGGGCAAGATCCGCAAGGTCGAGATGCGCGAGGTGACGGCGAAGCGCCTCGGCCTGGGCTGAGGCCCGCGGGCCCACTCCCGTGGTGATGGTGGCGGATCGGGTACGGATCGGAAAGGACGCGTCGCAGGGGCGCGAACCGGCTTGTGGCGCAGTAGGTTGCCGGTGGAGTGGTCGTCCTGGACCCGTGACCCGAGAGGGATGGAATGTCCGACACCAACAAGACGATCCTGTGGGTGGTCGTCGCCGTCGTCGTCGTAGCGCTCATCGCCTGGTTCTTCGTCTCGGCGAGTCGCCGCAAGGAGATCGAGGCCCGGCGGGCCGAGGCCGACCGCATGCGAGCGAGCCTCGACGCGCGTCTCGCCGAGGTCCAGCAGCAGCAGGACCGCGCCTCGGTGACCGGCGAGATGGCCGCCGAGGCGCGCGCCGAGGCCGAGGCCAAGGCGCGTGAGGCCCGCCGGCTCGAGGAACAGGCCGCCCAGGCGGCTGCCGTGGCCGAGCGCGCCCAGGCCCAGCACGACGAGATCGCCCGCGAGGCCGACCGCATCGACCCCGACGTCCCCACCGAGGACGACGACCGGGGCGGCAGGGCGGCAGCGGCCGGCGTCGGTGCGGGTGCCGGGGCCGCCGTGGGCAGTGCGGCCTTCACGCAGGAGGAGGACGACGACGACCTGGCCGACGCCGAGAACCCGTTCGGTGACTCCGCGGGTTCCGCTGGGGCGCAGGCTGGTTCGCACGACCCGGACGACGAGGCCCGCGCCGACGACGGCGGGCGCTGGGCGCCGGCCACCGACGCGGCCTCGGCGACGACCGCCGCGTCCGACGTCGACGGGCACGGGGAGACCAAGGGCGCCGCTGCCGAGGAGGCCGCGTCGGGTGAGGACGCGTCGGGCGAGGGAGCCGCAGAGGACGCATCGGCGGACGCCGGAGTGGGTACAGGGGCAGTGCCGTCGTGGCACGACGACGCCGAGCCGGAGTCCGACTCGCCGTCGACGGCCGCGGCAGCCACCGACGAGGACGCCACCGGCTCGAGCAGCGCGGCCGCGGGCGCCGCGTCCGACGACGCCGGGCAGCCCGGGGTCGTCGCCGAGCGCAACGGAGCCGACGACATGAGTGACACGACCCAGCTTCACGAGACGTCGGCAGACGACGCCGACGAGACCAGCACGAGCGCCACCGGGCGGTCCGAGCAGGCCGAGCAGGCCGAGCAGGCCGAGCGGACCGACGAGCCGACGGCCGAGGCCGAGGAGGGCGCCGCCGGCCTGTCCGCCGGTGCCGCCGGAGCGACCGCCGCGGCGGCGGGCGAGCCCGTCGCCACCGGCGACGAGGAGTCGGAGCCGCGGGAGACGCCCGCCGCGGCCGCCACGTCAGCCGAGTCGAGCGAGCCGACCGACGGCCCCTCCTCGGGCACCTCCACCGGCGGGGCCGGCTGGGAGCCCGAGGACGCCGACGGCGCCGAGGAGGTCGAGGAGGTCGAGGAGGTCAGGGTCCCGGCGCTCGAGGACCGTGACGACGTCATCGCCGAGGGCGGGACCCCATCGGACGACCCGGGTGACCACCGCGGCCAGCCGTGGGCGACGACGACGGGCCAGCGCCCGCCGGAGGCCGAGGAGCCGGCCGCCCCGGATGCCAGCGACGCCGCGCTCGGCGAGCGCGAGGACCCGACCAAGGCCCCCGAGGGCGAGCAGGCCGCGGCCGACGCCGCACCCGCGTCGGCCGACGAGGCACGTGAGGCGCGCGAGGTCGACGACGAGCACGCCACCGAGGCTCCGGAGGCCACCAGGGCTCCCGAGGGCGCGGACGCGCCCGTCGAGCCGAAGGCGTCTGCCGAGCAGGAGACGTCGACGCAGCACGGGACGTCGACGCAGCCCGAGGCGTCCGCAGGCGCCGAGGCGGCGTCCGGTCGACGCGTCTCCGAGTACGACGAGGTCGTCGACGGCGGCTTCGGCATGGGCTCGGCCGCGACGATCTCCGACGGCGCCCAGCCGCTCGGGCACGCGGTCAAGGGCGTGCGCGACGGCAACCGCTTCCTCACCCCGGGCGAGGACGGCTACGACGACGTCGAGCCCGACGTCTGGTTCTACGACGATGACGCCGCCCGGCGCTCCGGGTTCTCGCGCCGCGAGGACTGAGCACAGCGACTCCACGACGGGGCCGGTCGCCACGGGCGTCCGGCCCCGTCGTCGTGCCGGCCCGCGCCGCGGCGTCCGGGCGCCGGAAACCCCGGCGAGGGCACCACCCGTGCGCACCTAGACTGGCCCGCATGGTCTCCCCGCTCGTCGCGCTCACGCCGAAGGTCCAGTCCGCGATCGCCACCGCGCTCGGTGACGACTTCCGCGAGGTCGACCCGGTGCTGCGCCCGTCGCAGTTCGCCGACGTGCAGGTCAATGCCGCGCTCGCCCTCGCCAAGAAGGTCGGTGCCCCGCCGCGCGACGTCGCCGCGAAGATCGTCGAGGCCCTCGACCTCGACGGCGTCTGCGACTCGGTCGAGGTGAGCGGTCCGGGCTTCATCAACCTCACGTTCTCCAGCGCCTGGCTCGCCTCGCTGCTCCAGGAGGTCGACGCCGACGAGCGCTGCGGCGTGCCGGTCGAGCAGGCCCAGAACATCCCGATCGACTACTCCGCGCCGAACGTGGCCAAGGAGATGCACGTCGGGCACCTGCGCACCACGGTCGTCGGCGACAGCCTGGCGCGCACGCTCGAGCACCTCGGCCACCACGTCATCCGGCAGAACCACATCGGCGACTGGGGCACACCCTTCGGCATGCTCATCGAGCACCTGCTCGAGGTCGGCGAGGGCTCCGACGAGGCCGGGCTGCTCGTCACCGACCCCAATGCCTTCTACCAGGCGGCCCGCGTCAAGTTCGACGCTGCCGAGAAGGCCGAACCCGCCGGCAGCGCAGGCGACTTCAACGTGCGCGCCCGGTCGCGCGTCGTGCTGCTGCAGGCCGGCGACGCCGAGACCCTGCGGCTCTGGAACGAGCTCGTCGACCTCTCGAAGGTCTACTTCAACAAGCTCTACTCGACGCTCGGCGTCACGCTGACCGACCTGCACCTCGCCGGCGAGTCGAAGTACAACGACGCCCTCCCCGGCATCTGCGACGAGCTCGAGTCGCGCGGCATCGCCGAGGTGTCCGACGGCGCCCTGTGCGTCTTCCTCGACGGCTACACCGGCCGCGAGGGCAAGCCGGTGCCGCTCATCATCCGCAAGTCCGATGGCGGGTACGGCTATGCCACAACGGACCTCGCGACCATCAAGTACCGGGTCCACGAGCTCGACGCGCACCGGGTGCTCTACGTCATCGGTGCACCGCAGGCGCTGCACCTCAACATGGTGTGGGACACCGCGCGCAAGGCCGGCTGGCTCCCGGACGACGTCACGCCCGTCCACGTGCAGATCGGCAACGTGCTCGGCGAGGACCGCAAGATGCTCAAGACCCGCTCGGGCAAGCCGCTGCGGCTCATGGCGATGCTCGAGGAGGCCGTCGACAAGGCCGGTCAGGTGCTCGAGGAGGCGCGCCCCGACCTCGACGCGTCGACCCGCGCCACGATCGCCCGCCAGGTCGGCATCGGCGCGGTCAAGTACGCCGACCTGTCGGTGGCGCACGACAGCGAGTACGTCTTCGACCTCGACCGGATGGTGTCGCTCACCGGCAACACCGGCCCGTACCTGCAGTACGTCGTGGCCCGGATCCGCTCGATCTTCCGGCAGGTCGGCACCGACCCCTCGGTGCAGCACGACACGATCCTGCTCGGCGAGCCGCACGAGCGTGCCCTCGCCACGCACCTGCTCGGGTTCGGCGACGTCGTGGCCGAGGTCGGTGCGACGTACGAGCCGCACCGTCTCGCCGGCTACCTCTTCGAGCTGGCCCAGGCGTTCTCGGCCTTCTACGAGAACTGCCCCGTGCTCAAGGCCGACCTCGACGAGGTGCGCGCCTCGCGACTGACGCTGTGCGCGTTGGTCTTCCGGGTCATGACGACGGGCCTCGACGTGCTCGGCCTCGAGGCGCCCGAGCAGATGTGACAGCGGGCGCCGCCCGTGCCGGCTCGGGCTGGGACGGGCGGCGCACCCCCTGTGGATGACGACGGACGCCGGTCGCTCGGCGTCAGTAGCGTCGCCGGCCGTCCGTGGCACGCCGAGACCGACCGCTGGGGCGTGGTGGCCGCGGCCCTCCTGCTGCTGCAGGTCCCGCTCCTCGTGGCCCAGGTCGTTTCGGCCGGGTCCGTCCTCGACGCCTGGCGGGCCCTCGACCCCGTCGCCCTCGAGGCGTCGTCGGGGCGACGTCTGGCGCTCGCCGCCGTCGGGTTCGCGGCACTCGTCGGGTGCGCGGTCGTCTTCTTCACGTGGGTACGCCGGATACGAACGTCCGAGCGGTGCGAGCAGGTCGCCGTCCTCGGGCCGCGCCTGGCCGCCTGGGCCTGGTTCATCCCGGTCGCGTCCGTGGTGCTCGGGCCGCTCGCGCTGCGCGACGTGTGCACCGGTGTCGCGGCGGCCCGACGGCGTGACCGGGGGCTCCCCGCCGGGCGGGACGGGGTGATGACCGTGCTGTTGGCGGTCTGGGCCGCGGCGCTTGCGCTCGTCGCCCTGATCCGCCGGGTCGGGCTCGCCGCCCGTCGCTGACAGGGCGCGTCCCGTACCGGTGTGCTCGATTCGGCTGCCTCCGGGCTGGGTCCGGAGGAGAGTCGGGGCATGACCGACTGGGACTTCACCGGCCTCAAGGCCACGTACGTCAACTGCACGCTGAAGAAGAGCCCCGAGCAGAGCCACACCCAGGGCCTCGTCGACGCCAGTGCCGCGATCATGCGCGACCACGGCGTCGACGTCGACGTGATCCGGTTCGTCGACCACGACGTCGCCACGGGGGTCTACCCCGACATGCGCGAGCACGGGTGGGAGTCCGACGCGTGGCCCGACCTGTACCCCGGCATCCTCGAGAGCCAGATCCTCGTCGTCGCAGGCCCGATCTGGCTCGGTGACAACTCGAGCGTCACGAAGCGCTTCATCGAACGGATCTACTCGCTGTCGGGGATGCTCAACGACAAGGGCCAGTACCTGTTCTACGGGCGCGTGGCCGGGTGCCTCATCACCGGCAACGAGGACGGCATCAAGCACTGCGCGCAGAACGTCCTCTACAGCCTCCAGCACGTCGGCTACACGATCCCGCCCAACGCCGACGCCGGCTGGATCGGCGAGGCCGGTCCCGGTCCGAGCTACCTCGACCCCGGCAGCGGCGGCCCGGAGAACGACTTCACGAACCGCAACACGACCTTCATGACGTGGAACCTCATGCACCTGGCGCGGATGCTGACCGACGCGGGTGGCGTGCCGGCGTACGGCAACCAGCGCTCGGAGTGGAACTCCGGCGAGCACTTCGGCTGGCACAACCCCGAGTACCGCTGACGCGCCGGGCTCGGGTGCCGCCACTGCGTCAGCTGATCGGCGCAGCGGCGCCCTGCCGGACGCCGTGGACGCGCTCGAGCAGGTCGGCGTACCGCCCGACGACCTCGGCTGCCGCAGCCGCCCCGGCGTCGGGCACGTCGTACTCGGAGTCGATCCCGAGCTGCCACGTCGGCGGCTCGTCGGCGCCCGAGAGCACCCACGCGGCCTGACGCGCCGCGCCGACACCGACGTACTCGGCCGGCGACGGCACGACGACGGGCGCCCGGAACAGCCCGGGTGCGATCTCGCGGACCGCGCGGGAGGCCGAGGCGCCGCCGATGAGCAGCACCCGCCCGACGCGGACGCCGTTGTCCCGCAGGGCGTCGACGCCGGCGACGAGGTTGCACAGCATCCCCTCGACGGCGGCGCGGGCCAGGTTCTCCGGGGTGGCGTTGGCCCGCGTCAGGCCGCTCAGGGTGCCGGTGGCGTCGGGCAGGTCAGGGGTGCGCTCGCCGTCGAGGTAGGGCAGCAGCGTCAGGCCGTCGGCGCCCGGGGCCGCGGCCAGGGCCAGGCGGTCCAGCTCGGCGAGGTCGACGCCGAGCACCGCCGCCGACGCGGTGAGCACGCGGGCCGCGTTGAGGGTGCACATGAGCGGCAGGTGGCGGCCGGTCGCGTCGGCGAAGCCGGCGATGGCCCCCGACTCGTCGCGGATCGCCGAGCCGTGCGGCGTGAACACCGTGCCGCTCGTGCCGAGCGACACGACGACGTCGCCGGGCTCGAGGGTCAGCCCGAGCGCGGCACCCATGTTGTCGCCGGTGCCTGCGGCCACGAGCATGCCGGACCCTGTGCGCCCGGCGGCCTCGGCGGGAGCCAGGACGTCGGGCACCTCGAGGCCACGGCCGAACGCCAGCTCGAGCAGGTCGGGGCGGTAGTCGCCCTTGGCCGCCGACCAGTACCCGGTGCCGGACGCGTCGCCACGGTCGGTGGTCCAGCGCTGGAAGCCGTTGCCCTGCTTGAGGATCCGACCTGTGAGCCAGTCGTGCGGCAGGACGACGCGGGCCACGCGGGCCGCGTTCTCCGGCTCGTTCCGGGCCAACCAGCGCAGCTTCGTCACGGTGAAGCTCGGCACGAGGACGAGCCCCACGGCGTCGACCCACGCCGCCGCGCCGCCGAGCTCCTCGGTGAGGTCGCGGGCGGCGCCGGCGCTTCGGGTGTCGTTCCACAGCAGCGCGTCGCGCACGACCGCGTCGGTGTCGTCCATCGCGACCATGCCGTGCTGCTGGCCCCCGACGGCGATGGCGGCGACACCGTCGAGGACGCCGTTGCCGCTCGCCTGCTCGAAGGCCTCCCACCAGCGGTCCGGGTGCACCTCGGTGCCGTCGGGGTGCGGTGCCCGGGCCGTGCGCACGACGGCGCCGGTCTCGGCGTCGCACACGACGACCTTCGTCGACTGCGTCGAGCTGTCGACGCCGGCGACGAGGGTACGGCCGTCGGTCACGTGGTCACCCGGGTGCTCCATGCCTGAAGCGTCTCCCGGGCGCCCTTGTCGTGCAAGGCCGAGAGCGCGTCCGTGAACACCGCTGCGAACCGCTCGTCGTCGGCGAGGCCGCCGAAGAGGTCGCGGTCGCGCAGGAACGCCAGCGGGTCCTCGCCCTGCCGGGCCGCCGCAGCCATGACGCGGTCCTTGACGCGGTCGACGACCTCGATCGGCTCACCGGCCTCGTCGACGCCCTCGGCGTACCGGGCCCACGCGGCCACGACGAGCGCCGACCGGTCGATCTGGCCGCCCGTCTCGAGGTTGCGGTTGATGACCGGCACGAGCCACTTCGGGATGCGGTCGGAGGACTCGGCGCACAGCCGGGCCAGGGTGTCGCGCACCTCGGGGTTGGCGAAGCGTTCGATGAGCTGGTGACAGTACGCGTCGAGGTCGACGCCCGGCACCGCGGGCAGCGTCGGGCTGCCCTCGTGCTCCATGTAACCGAGGAGGAAGTCGACGAAGAGCGGGTCCTGGCAGACCTCGTGGGCGTACCGGTAGCCGGAGAGGTAGCCGAGGTAGCACAGCGCCTGGTGGCTCGCGTTGAGCAGGCGCAGCTTCATCAGCTCGTAGGGCACGACGTCGTCGACGAGCTGCACGCCGGCGTCCTCGAACGGGGGCCGGCCGTCGGTGAAGTGGTCCTCGAGGACCCACTGGGTGAACGGCTCGCACACGACGGGCCAGCCGTCGGCGACACCGAACTCGCCTGCGAGCCGGTCGATGTCGTCCGGGGCGGTCACCGGCGTGATGCGGTCGACCATGCAGTTGGGGAACTGCACGTGCTCGTCCATCCAGTCGGCGAGTCCGGGGTCCTTGAGCCGGGTGAAGGCCGTCATCATCTTCCGGGCGACGTCGCCGTTGCCGGGCAGGTTGTCGCACGACATGACGGTGAACGGGGGCGTTCCGGCGGCCCGCCGCGCCGCGAGCCCGGCCACGACGAACCCGAAGACGGTGTGCGGCGTCGCGCCCTCCTCGAGGTCGGCCCGGATCGACGGGTCGGACGCGTCGAACTCCCCGGTGACCTGGTTGACGAGGTAGCCACCCTCGGTGATCGTCAGGCTGACGACCCGCGTCGAGGGGTCGGCGAGCTTGTCGACGACGGCCTGCGGGTCGTCGGGGGCGAACAGCATCTCGACGATGCTGCCGACGACGCGCGGCTCCCGGCGACCGTCCGGGTGCTTGACGACGAGCGTGTACAGCCCGTCCTGCGCGGTCAGCGTGTCGACGATCCGACGGTCGTGCGGGAGCACGCCGACGCCGCAGATGCCCCAGTCGAGGGCCTCGCCCTCGTTCATCAGCGCGTCGACGTACATCGCCTGGTGCGCGCGGTGGAAGCCGCCGACGCCGAAGTGGACGATGCCGGTCGTCACCGCGCTGCGGTCGTACGAGGGTCGGGCCACGCGCGGGTCGAGATCGGCCAGCCCCGCGGCCGACAGCGGCGTCGCGGTCTGGTCGGTGGGGTCTGCGCTCATCGGACGGCGCCCATCGACAGGCCCTGCACGAGCTTGTCCTGCGCCGCGAACCCGGCGGCCAGCACCGGCAGCGACACGATGAACGAGGCCGCGCAGACCTTCGCGAGGAAGAGGCCCTGGCTCGTGACGAACCCGGTGAGGAAGACCGGGGCCGTGCCGGCGACCGTACCCGTCAGCACCCGGGCCAGCAGCAGCTCGTTCCAGCTGAAGATGAAGCAGATCAGCGCGGCGGCCGCGATGCCAGGCATGACGACCGGCGCGATGATGTCGCGCAGGGTCCGGGTCAGGCTCGCGCCGTCGACCTGGGCGGCCTCGAGCATCTCGACCGGCACCTCCGCGAGGAAGGACCGGAGCATCCAGATCGCAATCGGCAGGTTCATCGCCGTGTAGAGGATGATCAGGTACCAGATGTTGTCGAGCAGGTGGACCTTCTGCGCGATGAGGTAGAGCGGCAGGATGCCGGCCACGATCGGCAGCATCTTCGTGGACAGGAAGAAGAACAGCACGTCGGTCCACTTGCGCACCGGACGGATCGAGAGCGCGTAAGCCGCGGGGAAGGCCAGGAGCAGCACGAGGACCGTCGACACGACGCTCGCGGTCAGCGAGTTGAGCAGTGCCGGCCACGGGCCCGCGGCGAAGAACGTCCGGTAGCCCTCGAGGCTCAGCGGGGCGAGGACGCTCGGCGGGTTCGTCGCCGCGTCGGTCTCGCGGTGGAAGGAGGTCAGGACCATCCAGAGCACCGGCAGCGCGAAGAGGATGCCGATGACCCAGGCGAGCAGGCCGAGCAGGGCCGCCTTCTTCGGTGGCTTGCGGTGGACGATGCTGTCGGGGGTCGAGGAGCGGCGCGACGGCGTCGTGGCCGCGGTGCCCGGCTCCGTGGACTCGGTGGTCTGGGAAGCGGCGCTCATCGGGACTCCTCCTTGAACAGGCTGAACACGGTGCGCAGGGCCAGCGTGGCGATGATGATCGTCGCGATCACCACGACGACGCCTGCGGCAGAGGCGCGCCCGTAGTCCTGGGCGGTGTAGAAGGTCTGGTAGATGAAGTAGGGCAGGTTGGCCGTGCCGAGACCGCCGGACGTGATGGTGAAGACGGCGTCGAAGTTGGCCACGACGTAGATGGCACCGAGCAGGGCCGACAGCTCGATGTACTGGCGCAGGTGCGGCAGCGTCATGTTGACGAAGATCTGCCAGCCGGTGGCACCGTCGATGCGGGCGGCCTCGACGACGTCGAGCGGCCGGCTCTGCAGGCCCGCCAGCAGGATGAGCATCATGAACGGCGTCCACTGCCACACGAGCGCCGCGATGATCGCCCACAGCGGGTTGTTCGTGATCCAGTCGGGTTGGGGCGCGTCGGGGCCGAAGACCCACTTGAGCAGGCCGTTGAAGAGGCCGTACTCGGGGTTGTAGAGGGCGTGCTTCCAGAGCAGCGCCGCGGCGACCGGCACGATGAGGAACGGCACGATCATCAGGGTGCGCACGATGCCGCGGCCGCGGAACTTGCGGTCGAGCAGGAGGGCGATGGCCAGGCCCAGCACGAGGCTGATCCCGACGACGCCCACGGTGAGCAGGACGGTGACGACGACGGCCTGGCGGGCGTTCTCGTCGGTGAAGACCCGCCGGTAGTTGTCGAAGCCGGCGAACCCCCGCTCGTCGGGGTAGTAGGCGTTCCAGTTCATGAAGGAGATGACGAGCGTGCCGATGAACGGCAGCTGCGTCAGGACGATGACGAAGATCAGGGCCGGCAGCAGCGGGGCGCGTCGGGCCCAGTCACCCGCCTTGGCCAGGGTCGTCGACCGGCCGGTGTCGTCGACCGACGACCGGGTCTGCGGGGTCTGCGTGGCGGTGCTCACTGGTTGGCCTCCCTCGACTGGTAGCGCTCGGCGACGTCCTGGGCCAGGCGCTGGCCCTTGTCCAGGGCCTCGTCGACCGTGGTCTTCCCGGCGATCGCCGAGCTGACGTCCTGACTGACCTGCGTCCCGAGATCGGGAAACTCGGGGATGTCGACGAACTGGATGCCGAGGGCCGGCCGCGGCTGGACGCCGGGGTTGGTGGGGTCGGCGGCCTCGATCGCGGCCTTCGTCGGGGCGGCGAAGGCGCCGGCCTCCGCGAGGTAGGAGGCGTTGTCGTACGTCGAGGCGCGCTTGCCCGCGGGCACGCGCGACCAGCCGAGCTTCTCGCCGACGAGCTGCTCGTACTCCTTGCTCGAGGCCCACGAGACGAACTTCCAGGCGTTCTCCTGCTTCGTGCTCGCGGCCTGGATGCCCCACGACCACGCGTAGAGCCAGCCCGAGCTCTTCGTCTTGACGACGGGCGCCGGGGCGTAGCCGAGCTTGCCGCGGACGGGGGAGTCCTTGGCCTCGAGCGACCCGGCGGCCGAGGTCGCGTCGTACCACATGGCCACCGAGCCCTGGGTGAGGTTGTTGAGGCACTCGGTGAAGCCGGCCTGCGGCGCACCCTTCTCCCCGTGCTGACGGACCAGGTTGACGTAGAAGTTCGTCGCCTCCTTGAACTCGGGGGCGTTGACCTTGGGCGTCCAGTCCTTCTCGAACCACGTGCCGCCGAAGGTGTTGACGAGCGTCGTCAGCGGGGCGAAGAGCTGGCCCCACCCGGGCTGGCCGCGCAGGCAGATGCCGGCCATGCCGGGCTGGGCGCCGTCGACCTTGGCGGCGATGTCGGCGACCTGCTGCCACGTGGGCTGCGCGGGCATCGTGACGCCCTTCTGCGCCAGGACGTCCTTGCGGTACATGAGGAACGACGACTCGCCGTAGAAGGGTTCGCCGTAGACCTTGCCGTCGGACGACAGCGACACCTGCATCGGCTTGAGGATGTCCGCCTGGTCGAAGGCGGTGTCCTTGGCGATGAAGCCGTCGAGCGGGCTGATCCACTTCGCCTTGGCGTAGATCGGGATCTCGAAGTTGCTGAGCGAGGCGACGTCGTACTGGCCCGCCTGGCTCGAGAACTCCTGGCTGATCTTGTCGCGCACGTCGTTCTCGGGGAGCACCGTGAAGTTCACCTTGATGCCGGTCTTCGCCGTGAAGTTGTCAGCGGTCAGCTGCTGCAGGTCGACCATCTGCGGGTTGTTGACCATGAGGACGTTGATCGCGTCGTCGCCGCCGCCCTGGCCGACGGCCCCCCAGCCCGCGCACGCCGAGAGGCTCGCCACGAGTCCCGTCGTCAGGGCGGCCCCCGCGACCGCGCGACTGCGGCGGCTTCTCCGGTGTCCGTTCCGTTGCACGTCTCCTCCTTGAGTCCGCTCATTTGAGCGCTAGGCTGCACATATGAGTAAAGTGACTCGGGTCACCGGTGTCAACAGGTCGCCCGAAAACCGGGGTCCTGTCACGGCGGTGGGTCGCAGGCGCAAGACTTCAGGCGTGAAGGAGACCGGGATGGAGCGACGCGGGCCGGCCGAGCTCGTGCTCGCGGCGGCCGTGGCCCGCCGCCACTACCTCGCCGGCCAGTCCAAGGTCGAGATCGCCGACGAGCTCGGCCTCAGCCGGTTCAAGGTCGCTCGCCTCATCGACTTCGCCCGCGAGGCCGGCATCGTGCGCATCGAGATCGTCGCCGACGGCGAGCTCGACCTCGACCGCTCGGCCCGGCTGCAGGAGCGGTTCGGGCTGCGGCACGCCGTCGTCGTCGACGGCTCGCGCATCGAGTCCTCCGCCCTGGCCGACCACCTCGGACGCGCCGCGGCCGGGCTGCTCACCGACGTCGTGCAGGCCGGCGACGTGCTCGGCCTGCCGTGGTCGCGCTCGGTCGACGTCATGACGCGCTCGCTGCGCGACCTGCCCCCGGTCGACGTCGTCCAGCTGAGCGGCGCCATGGAGGTGGAGGGCCACGACAGCAGCGCCGTCGACATCGTCCGACGCGCCGCCCGCGCCACCGGCGGAGGCTCCTCGATCTTCTACGCGCCGCTGCTGCTCGACGACGCCGCCGGCGCGGCCACGCTGCGACGCGAGCCCCAGGTGGCGCGCGTCCTGGCGCAGGCGTCGAGGGTCACCGTCGCCGTCATGGGCGTCGGCGCGTGGGCGCCCGGCCTGTCCACGATCCACGACGCGGTCACGTCCGCCGACCGCGAGGCCCTCGCCGGCCTCGGCGTCGTCGGCGAGATCGCCGGTGTCCTCTTCGACGCGTCCGGCACCGTCGTCGAGCCCCCGCTGACCGAGCGGGTCGTCACGATCAGCCCCGACGCCCTGCGCGGCATCGAGGAGGTCGTCGCCATCGCGTCCGGCGCCGACAAGGGCGTGGCGGTGCGCGCCGCGCTCGCGGGAGGGCTCGTCAACGCCGTCGTCGCCGACGCCGCCCTCGCCGACGCGCTGCTCTCCTGACGCGCACCCGGCCCGGGTCGCGACGTGCTCGGAGCGGGGCCGGCGGCGGCACGGCCGTGACACGCCCACGATCAGAGACGGCCCGGCCGAACGGGTCGATCCGGTGTGTGATGTGACCGGCAGTCCTCCCCGTGCGCGGTGGTCCGTGCTCTAGGTTCGGGAGCCAGTGCCGTCGTGAGCGAAGGAGCCAGCGTGCAGATCGGTGTACCCCGAGAGACGCGAGCCCGCGAGACGCGGGTCGCCGCCACGCCCAAGACCGTCGGACAGCTCGTCGGCCTCGGCTACGACGTCGTCGTCGAACGCGGTGCGGGAGTGCTCGCGAGCTTCTCCGACGACGCGTACGCCGACGCCGGCGCGCGGATCGTCGACCGCGACGAGGCCTGGGGCTCGGACGTCGTGCACCAGGTCAACGCGCCGGCCGACGCCGACATCGCACTTCTGCGACCCGGTGCCGTCATCGTCTCCCTGATGGCTCCCGCCCTGAGCCCCGAGCTCGTCGAGAAGCTGCGCGCAGCCGGCGTCACGGCCATGGCCATGGATGCGGTGCCGCGCATCAGCCGGGCCCAGTCGCTCGACGTGCTCTCGTCGATGGCCAACATCGCTGGCTACCGCGCCGTCGTCGAGGCGGCCCACGAGTTCGGCTCGTTCTTCACCGGGCAGGTCACCGCGGCGGGCAAGGTGCCGCCGGCCAAGGTCCTCGTCGCCGGAGCCGGCGTCGCGGGTCTCGCCGCGATCGGCACGGCACGCTCGCTCGGTGCGATCGTGCGCGCCACCGACGCCCGGCCCGAGGTGGCCGAGCAGGTCGAGTCGATGGGAGCGGACTTCCTCGCCGTGCAGATGCCGGAGGTCGACGAGGCCACCGCGTCCTCCGACGGCTACGCCAAGGAGATGGGCGAGGAGTACAACCGCCGCGCGGCCGAGCTCTACGCCTCGCAGGCCCCGGACGTCGACATCGTCGTGACCACGGCGCTCATCCCGGGTCGCCCCGCCCCGCGGCTCATCACGGCCGAGATGGTCGCGACGATGAAGCCCGGTTCGGTCATCGTCGACATGGCCGCCTCCAACGGCGGCAACGTCGAGGGGTCGGTGGCCGACGAGCTCGTCGTCACGGCCAACGGCGTCAAGATCATCGGCTACACCGACCTCGCCGCCCGGCTGCCCACGCAGGCCTCCCAGCTCTACGGCACCAACCTCGTCAACCTCATGAAGCTGCTGACGCCGGGCAAGGACGGGCAGGTCGTCCTCGACTTCGACGACGTCGTGCAGCGCAACATGACCGTCGCGCGCGACGGCGAGCTGCTCTGGCCCCCGCCCGCGATCCAGGTGAGCGCCGCGCCGGCGCCTGCTGCCGCGTCCGGCAAGCAGGTGGTGAAAGAGCCTGAGCCACCGAAGGACCCACGGCGCAAGTACGTGGCCATGGGTATCGGGGCCGTGGTGTTCGCCCTCGTCGCGGCGGTCTCGCCGCCGAGCTTCCTCGGGCACTTCACGGTGTTCGCCCTCGCCGTCGTCGTCGGCTACTACGTCATCGGGCACGTGCACCACGCCCTGCACACCCCGCTGATGTCGGTGACCAACGCGATCAGCGGCATCATCGTCGTCGGGGCACTGATCCAGCTGGGACAGTGGCGAGCCGGCACGTCCGGCGTCATCGTCGTGCTGGCCTTCCTCGCCACGCTCATCGCGAGCATCAACATCTTCGGTGGGTTCCTCGTCACCCGCCGCATGCTGACGATGTTCCGGAAGGGCTGAGCACCAATGGATCTCGCACTCATCCAGGCCGCCTACATCATCGCGGCGCTGCTGTTCATCCTGTCCCTCGCGGGCCTGTCGAAGCACGAGACCGCCAAGGACGGCAACATCCTCGGGATGGTCGGCATGGCGCTCGCGCTCGTCGCGACGCTGTGGCTCGCGCTGCGCGGGGCGCCGGCGGCCAACTGGCTGCTCATCGCCGTCGCCATGGCGATCGGCGCAGGCATCGGCATCTGGCGGGCTCGCCGCGTCGAGATGACCGGGATGCCCGAGCTCATCGCGATGCTCCACTCGTTCGTCGGTGCCGCAGCGGTGCTCGTCGGCTTCAACACGTTCCTCGCGTCCGGCTCGGAGGCCTCCGACGGCGTGCACCTCGTCGAGATCTTCCTCGGCGTCTTCATCGGTGCGGTCACCTTCACCGGGTCGATCGTCGCCTTCCTCAAGCTGTCGGCGCGCATCTCGTCCAAGCCGCTGATGCTGCCCGCGCGGCACTGGCTCAACCTCGCCGCGCTCGTGGTGTCGGCCGCGCTGCTCGTGTGGTTCGTTGCCTCGCACTCGATCGTGCCGCTCATGGCGATGACCGCGATCGCGCTGGCGTTCGGCTGGCACCTCGTGGCCTCGATCGGCGGCGGCGACATGCCCGTCGTCGTGTCGATGCTCAACAGCTACTCGGGATGGGCCGCTGCCGCGGCCGGCTTCATGCTCGGCAACGATCTGCTCATCGTCACCGGCGCGCTCGTCGGCTCATCGGGTGCCTACCTGTCGTACATCATGTGCACGGCGATGAACCGCTCGTTCGTGTCGGTCATCGCCGGTGGCTTCGGCTCCGACGGGGCGGTCACGAGCGGCGACGTCGACTACGGCGACCACCGCGAGACGAACGCCGAGGAGGTCGCCGACCTGCTCACCCACGCGTCGTCGGTCGTCATCACCCCCGGCTACGGCATGGCCGTGGCGCAGGCGCAGTACCCGGTCGCCGACCTCACGGCGAAGCTGCGCGAGCGCGGCGTCGACGTGCGCTTCGGCATCCACCCGGTCGCCGGGCGCCTGCCGGGCCACATGAACGTCCTGCTCGCCGAGGCGAAGGTGCCCTACGACATCGTCCTGGAGATGGACGAGATCAACGACGACTTCCCCGGCACCGACGTCGTGCTCGTCATCGGCGCCAACGACACCGTCAACCCGGCCGCCGCCGAGGACCCGGGGTCGCCGATCGCCGGCATGCCGGTGCTGCAGGTCTGGAACGCCAAGGACGTCGTCGTGTTCAAGCGCTCGATGAACGCCGGGTACGCCGGCGTGCAGAACCCGCTCTTCTTCCGCGACAACAGCGCCATGCTCTTCGGCGACGCCAAGGAGCGCGTCGAGGACATCATCAAGGCCCTCTGACCCCGCCCTTAGGTCCATTCCGACGCTTTCGGCACCGAACGAGTCGTTCGGTGCCGAAAGCGTCGGTGCACCGACCTGTTCGAGGCTTTCCGGCGTGGTCGCCACCGATCGACTCGTTCGGTCGCGTGTGGGGACGCGTTCGTCAGACGGCGCGGCGGCGGCTGCGGTCCCGGGCCAGGGCCGCCTCGATCCGTGAGCGCACCTCGGCTGGCCGATGGAGGTCGCCCCAGGTCAGCCGGACCACCTCGTAACCGACGCGCCGAAAGGCGTCCTCCCGACGCTTCTCGGCGAACAGCAGCGCCTGGGCCTCGTCCGGGGAGCCCGCCGCGTACTTGCTGCGGCCGTCGAACTCCACGAGCACCCGACTGCCTCGAATGACGAAGTCCGCTCGCTCGGGAAAGCCGTTGGGGCCGAGCGTTCCCGGCTCGAACTGCGGCTCGAGGTCGTAGCCGAGACCGCGAAGAACCAGGGCAGTCATCGACTCTCCGGGCGACTCGTGCCTCGGGTCGAGCCAGGGGACCGCAGACCGCGCGCGGACGAGCCCACGCTGTCCGCGCAGGGCCGCGATGGCAGCCTCCACCTCGCGTCGTGTGGCGTCGCCGCGCCTGAGTGCGGCGTCACCGGCCACGACGAGCGAGGCCACGTCACGCAACCCCGACTGCACGACGGCAAGGGCCGGGTGCACTGTCAGGCCGCGATGGGGCAGGGCTGACGCGTCGACCCCCTCGTGCACGTGCACCCGGCTGTAGGACCGGTAGGTGGTGTCGGATCCGATCCACATGAGGTGGACGGTCCCGAGATCGACGGCCTCCAGTGGCAGCCCCAGCAGGACGAGCGCCGAGCCGTGGCTCGCGACGGCCTGACCGCCGTACTCCTGCAGAAGGGCGGTGGTGCGCAGGAGGTGGCGGTCGCGCGCATCCCTCGGCCGACGGGTGGCATACCAGCCGCGGTGCAGGGGATAGGCCTGACCGGCCCGGACCCGTCGCCTCAGCTCGGCACTCGTCACGCCGAGGGTGCGGGCGTGCGCTGCCGAGACGACATCGTCGCGGGCCAGTGATGCGAGGTCCATGTCGTCGATGGTGCTCCACCCTGGCGGTGACCCGCTGTAGGGCTGTGGACAACCTCTAGGTGAGGGGGCGAACGCGTCGTTACATGCCGAACGCGCCGGTGCACCGGCGCGTTCGGCACCGAACGAGTCGTTCGGTCGGGTGTAGAGGGGGAGGGGCGGATCCGTCAGACGTTGGCGGGGACCTTGGCGCCCTCTTCCTCCTCGCCCGTCTCGAGCTTGCTGTTGCGGCGCGAGTAACCGAAGTAGATGGCGAAGCCGAGGATCATCCACACGATGAAACGCAGCCACGTCTCGATCGACAGGTTGAGCACGAGGTAGAAGCAGGCC
Organism: Intrasporangium flavum; assembly: GCF_001956915.1. Classification (GTDB taxonomy): domain Bacteria; phylum Actinomycetota; class Actinomycetes; order Actinomycetales; family Dermatophilaceae; genus Monashia; species Monashia flava. The sequence continues at coordinate 22,696 of NZ_MLJO01000002.1, forward strand.
GCCGCGGAGATCCACGGCACGACCGGGTTGCCCGGCACCTTGAACGACCGCTTGAGGTCGGGACGGCGCTTGCGCAGGATCGGGATGGCGATCGAGACGAGCATGAAGGCCGTCAGCGTGCCGATGTTGACCATCTCCTCGAGCTTGCCGATCGGCGTCAGCGAGGCGATGAGCGCGACCGCGGTGCCGATGATGAGCGTCAGGCGCACCGGGGTGCCCGTGCGCTCGCTCGTGCGACCGAGCGAAGCGGGGATGAGGTGGTCGCGGCTCATCGCGAACGTCACGCGGGTGGCGCCGATCATCAGCGTCATGACGACGGTCGTCAGGCCGGCGACGGCGCCCGCCGAGATCAACGTCGCGTACCCCTCCTTGCCGACCGCGGAGAAGGCCGAGGCGAGCGCCGCGTCGGGGTCGATCTTGTCGTACTTGACCATGCCGGTGATGACGAGCGAGACGGCCATGTAGAGGATCGTGCAGATGACGAGCGAGCCGATGATGCCGATGGGCAGGTCGCGCTGGGGGTTCTTGGCCTCCTCCGCCGTCGTCGCGACGACGTCGAAGCCGATGTACGCGAAGAACACGACGGCGGCACCGGACATGATGCCGAGGACTCCGAACGTCACCGGCTCGATACCGGTCAGCCACTGGAAAAGCGGCGTCGTCAGGCCGGCGGCTGCCTCGCCCGGCTGCGACGGCGGGATGAACGGTGACCAGTTGTCGCGGTTGATGAAGCCGATGCCGGCGAAGATGACGAACAGCACGATGAAGAGCTTGATGGCGACGAGAACGAGGTTGACCCGCATCGACTCCTTGATGCCGACCGCGATGAGGACCGTCAGCAGGGCGATGAGGAGGAAGGCGGGCAGGTCGAAGTGGGAGCCCGGCGCCAGCGACGCGGGCCAGGTGATGCCCAGCTGCTCCAGCAGCTTGACGAAGTAGGTGGACCAGCCTTGGGACACGACGCTCGCGCCGAGCATGAGCTCGAGCAGCAGGTCCCAGCCGATGATCCACGCGACGATCTCGCCAAGGGTCGCGTAGGAGAACGTGTAGGCCGACCCTGAGATCGGCACCGTGGACGCGAACTCCGCGTAGCAGAGTGCGGCCAGGCCACAGACGACGGCGCCGACGACGAACGAGAGGGCGATCGAGGGTCCGGCGAAGTCCTTCGCGGCGCGGCCGGTGAGGGTGAAGATACCGGCGCCGATGATGACGCCGATGCCGAAAACTGTGAGGTCGAGAGCGGTGAGTCGCTTCTTCAGGTGGTGCTCGGCCTCGTCGGCCGCGGCCATCGTGGCCTCGATCGACTTGGTGCGGAAGATGCTCATGTGGGCCTCCCGGGCTGGAGTGCGTTCGTCAGCATCTGCCCAACGTAGACCCCATGGATGCCCACGGCGAGCCCTGCTGTGCGCGAGTCCAACCCGCGATCCGACGCGTCACGAGACCGTGTTGGCGGTGTAGTGCGGGCGGGTATGTGAAGGGGTTCCGGAACGGCCCGGGCAGGCGGCGCGGCAGGCGTTCAGGCGTCGCGGGAGCCGCGTTCCCCGACGGGCCAGATCGGCCCGGTGTCGGCGCCGCGACGGCGTCGCTTGAGGTCGTCGCTCTCGTAGACCGTCTCGGGCCGGGGGCCACGCTGCACGGGGACCGCGCGCGAGTAGGAGTCGAGCCGCTCCTGGACCGGGTTGTGCGTGCGGTGAACGTCGGGGTAGGAGTCGCCCGAACCGGTGGGGCTGATGGGGCTGCCGGGTGGCGTCGGGCCACCGGGGCTGTCGGGGCCGCCGGGGCCGCGCGGACCGCGCGGACCGTCGTCGGGGAAGTCGGGCAGCTCGATCTCCTCGTAGTCCTCGTCGCCGGGCGGCGGGGAGATGTGGAAGATCTCGGCGCAGATGACCCGGTAGGTCCGGTCGGGGTCCGGTACCCACTTGACCTCGCGCAGGGCCTGGTCCTGGCCGGCGCTCTCGAGGACGAACTTGCCGTAGCCGAGGACGCGGCCGGGCGCCGTGCGCACGTAGCTCATGTCGGTGACCTTGAGCAGCGGCATCATCGCGACCTTCTTCGTGATGATGCCGTAGCGCAGCAGGAGCCGCTTGTCCGTGGCGAGGAACCAGTGGTTGCCGTAGTCGAACAGGATCCACAGCAGTCGCAGCAGCACGGCGATGAAGACCCACCAGAAGATGGTCCCGAAGGCCTGGGTCTGACGGGTGACGTTGGAGTCGATCCAGATCGCCAGGGCGAGGGCGGCCACCGTGGACGCGACCGGCTCGATGAGGGTGGCCCAGTGGGAGTGCACCGCCACGACGAGCTTCTCCCCGGGCAGCAGGACCCGGTCGAGCCCCTTGGGGGTGTCGCGCGTCAGTCGAAGCTGCACGGTGGCCTCCTCACCCGGTGCGGGTCACCGGTTCAGCAGCGAGTTGAAGAAGGCGAGGATCGCGTTGAACCCGTCGACGATGACGCCCCAGATGCTGCTGACGATGTCGGCGGCCTTGGTCGGCGACGTGAAGATCGCGTAGACGAAGAACGCCAGCACGACGATCAGGATGACTTTCTTGGCCTTGGGGCCCATCGCGTGTCGCTCCTTGGAGGGTGGGGCCGAGGCTGCCCTGACAGTCACAACGGCACAGGAATGGAACCAGTGTGCCGCAAGGGGCTGCTGTGGCGAGCCACCGGAGCCCGCGTGTTGGTCACGGGCGTCGATATCCTCGGCGGGTGCCGCGCCCGACCCCGACGTTCGCCGACGAGCTGCGTGACGCCCTGACCCGGGCGATCCGAGGGGTCGACGAGCGGCAGCTCGCACGCGCCACCGAGGCGCTCGTGGAACGCTACCGCGCCGTGGCCCCCGCCGGCGCGCCGATCCTCGCCTCACCCGCGCACGTCCTTGCCTATGCCGCCTACCGGATGCCGGCCACGCATGCAGCCCTGGCGCGGGTCCTCACCGACGTGGCGGCCTCGGGCTTCGAGCCCACCAGCCAGGTCGACCTCGGCGGCGGTACCGGGGCGGCCGCCTGGGCCGCGGCAGCGGCCTTCCCGACGCTGGAGCGCATCAGCGTGCTCGACCAGGTCGAGGAGGCGCTGCGGCTCGGCCGGACGCTGGCCGCCGACGCGCCGGCCGCCGCGCTCCGGTCGGCGCGGTTCGACCGTGCGGTGGCGGGGCGGTGGCCCGAGGGCCGGGTGGACCTCGTCACCGTCTCGTACGTGCTCAGCGAGCTCGACGCGTCCGAGCAGGAGGCGCTCGTCACGGACGCCATGGCGCGGGGTCGTGTCGTCGTCGTCGCCGAGCCCGGCACTCCGGACGGCTACGCGCGGGTCCTGCGGGTCCGTGACGCCTTCCGTGGCGCGGGCTGGACGCTGCTCGGGCCCTGCCCGCACGCCGCGGACTGCCCTCTGGCGCAACCTGACTGGTGTCACTTCGCCGCCCGCGTCAACCGGTCCGCCGAGCACCGCAGGCTCAAGGGGGCAGACCTGTCGTACGAGGACGAGAAGTACTCCTGGGTGGCTGCGGCCGAACCGGATGTTGTTGCGTCGCAGACGAACTCGGCCCGCATCCTGCGACATCCACTGAAGCGCAAGGGCTTCGTCGAGTTCCAGGTGTGTCGGCCTGACGGCTCCGCGGGTCGGGAGGTCGTGTCGAAGAAGAGCGGCGAGCGCTACCGAGCGGCGCGCGACGCCGAGTGGGGCGGTCTGCTCCCGGGGTGAGCGAGGCCCCGCGGTCGGCTGAAGTGGTTCTGAAGTGGTGCTCAGGACAGTGGTCCTCATCAGGAAAACCACCCGGATCCCCGGGCCGACCAAGGAGCACCCCGATGAACACCTCGACCACCGCCTCCTCCACCATCACCTCGACCCCCACCCCGACCGCGACCACGTCGCGCTTCGCCCTGGGCCGCGCGCGCACCCGGCTCCTCGCCCTCCTGCTCGCGACGGTCGGCGTGCTCGGCCTCACCGTGGCCGGCGCAGGCTCCGCCTCCGCGAACGCGGCGAACAACCAGGACATCTGCTGGCACACCATCGGAACGCGGACGCTGATCAGCGAGACCCTTCCTGCTGGCAACGGCGCAAACCAGATCCTGGACACCTACCTCTACCGATACAACGGCTCAGCCTGGGTCTTCACCGGGGTGTCCGAGCGCCTCCGTGGCACCACCGCCGGCTATTGGGTGCACCCGAGCGGGATGATCAGCAACGCGTCCGGCTACCAGCTGGTGAAGGGGACCGGCTACTACGTCATCCGCAACCACATGTTCTCGGCCACGAACCCCAGCCTCGGCGCATGGTTCTACGAGATCGGCTACGCGGACGACCTCCGCGGTGCGACAAGCTACTGCTACGCCTGATCCCCTCCGTCCCATGCGACCGCGCACCGTGACCCACGGCGCGCGGTCGCCGGCCGTCCCGGCCGACCCCGGCGGATCCGGCAGCGACGCAGCGATCCCGCGTCTACGCTCGGGAGCGGGACAGGCTGCCGGTGGGGGGACCGGTCGAGCAGGTGGGGGACGCCGTGCTGATCAGTGTGCTCGGGTCGATGCGCGTCGAGGGCGACGACGGGACCGACGTCGACGTCGGCGGCGTGAAGCAGCGCGCCGTCCTCGCCCAGCTGGCGCTCCAGCCGAACGTGTCGGTGTCCCTCGACCGGGTCGCCGAGGGCGTCTGGGGCGAGCAGGTCCCGGCGCGCTACCGCCAGAACGTCCAGGTCTACGTCTCGACCCTGCGCCGGGTCATCGAGCCCCGACGCCCGGCGCGGACCCCGAGCCGGATCCTCGGCCACGGCGAGGCCTACGAGCTGGTGGCGGGCCCCGACGAGATCGACGTCCTGCGCTTCCGGGCGGCGGCCGCGCTCGGTCGGGACGCGCTTGCCGACCACCGGCCGGAGGCGGCGGCCTCGGCGTTCCGCGGCGCGCTCGACGTCTGGCGGGGCGACGCCCTCGCCGACCTCGCCGCGGTGCCCTTCGCGGCCGACTGGGTCACGGCGCTGGCGGACGAGCGCGCCGCCGCCGTCGAAGGACGGATCGAGGCCGACCTCGGGCGTGGCCGGGCCGCCGAGCTCGTCGCCGAGCTGCGGGCCCTCACCGCCCAGGACCCCGGGCGGGAACGCCTCTGGCAGCACCTGGTCCTCGCGCTCTACCGGGCCGGCCGGCAGGCCGAGGCCCTCGATGCCTTCCGTGAGGCGCGCCGGCGGCTCGTCGAGGATGCCGGCATCGACCCGGGACCCGAGCTCTCCCTGCTCGCCGACCGCATCCTCAAACAGGACCCGGGGCTGCTCGTCTCCGCCCCGGTGGTGGCCCAGGACGCGGTCGGGACGGAGGTCCCGGTCCCGCTCACGGCCATGGTCGGGGGCGAGGCCGCCGTGTCGGCGGCGGCCGGCCTCGTCACCGCCGGCGAGCGTCTCGTCGTCGTGACCGGTCCCGGAGGCGTCGGCAAGACACGGACCGCGCTCGCGGTGGCGGCACGACTGCGGCGAGAGGGCCGGGTGGTCCGTTGGGTGGCGCTCGAGCACGTCACCGATGCCGAGGAGGCTCTGGGCCGCATCGCGGCGAGCCTTCCGGACGGCACGTCGGACGGGGCGCCGGACGGTCCCGGCGGAGAGCCCTTCGTGCTCCTGCTCGACAACGTGGAGCAGGTGGGCGCCCTCGGGCCGCCCCTGCGCGACCTGCTGGAGGCGACGCCGGGCCTCACCGTGCTCGCCACCTCCCGCTCGCCGCTGGGGGTCGTGGGCGAGCGCGTCGTCCAGGTCGAGCCGTTGCCGGCCGACACGGACGCCGTGAGTCTCTTCCGCGAGCGTGCCCTCGCGCACGCCCCGACCTTCACGCTCGACACCCACCGCGAGGCGGTCGTGCGGATCTGCGAGACGCTCGACGGCCTGCCGCTCGCCATCGAGCTCGTGACGCCACGGCTCGCCCTCTTCGACGTCGAGCAGCTCGCCGACGAGCTCGCTGCCGGCGGGTGGTCGGAGGACCTCGACGCGAGGGCGTCGACGCACGAGCGACAGGGGTCGCTGCACGGCCTCGTCGGCTGGAGCCTGGACCTGCTCCCGGCACCGGGTCGCGATCACCTGCGTCGGATCGCCCGGTGCCCGGGCAGCGTCGACCTCGAGGTCGCTGTCGCGCTCGGGACGGTGGTCGGCCTCGGGCCGGCCGCGGCGCAGGCGTCGGTCGGCGACCTCGTGCGGGCCTCGTTGCTGCGACCCGTCGAGTCGGAGGCGGGCCGGCGCTTCGCCATGCTCAACACCGTCCGCGCCGTCGTCCTCGCCGACGCGGACGAGCCTCCCGCCGCGCCCACGGGCGGGGCCGAGCGCACCGAGGTCCTCGACGTGCTCGCGGGGCTCTGGGTGGCCCGGGCCCGCGCCCGGCGTCCTCTCGGCCAGCCGGACGCCCGGGCCACCGCGGCTGCGCGGGCCGACCTGCCGTTGACCTGGCTGGTCCTCGACCACCTCACGCAGGCAGGCCGCGGCGCCGAGGCGGTCGAGATCCTCCTGGCCGATCGTCGCGTGCACATCGTGCTGGGCGTCGCCGACGAGGCGCTGCGGCGGTACGCCGAGCTGCTCGACGCGGGCCTGCCCGACGGCGTCCGCCAGCGGGCGATGGTGGGGGCGGGCTCGGCCGCCTACGGCTGCAGCGACCCTCGCGCGGCGTCGTTCCTGCTGGCCGTCGACGAGCTCGACGCCGCGGACGGGCTGTGGCGGGTCATCGGTCTCACGACGCTGTGCGCCCTGCAGGCGGACGAGGGCGAGGCCGACCTCGCGCGAGCGCACGGAGCTGCGGCTCTGGCCACGGCGCAGGCCGTGGGCGATCCCGCGCTCCTCCGGATGGCGCACTCGGCCGCCGGGTGGGCGGCGCTGCGGGCCGAGGACTACGAAGCGGCGGGACGCCACGCGTCGGCGCAGGTTCAGCTTGCCGACGACCACGCCGCCACGGTGCTCGCCCTGCTGGATCTCTCACTGGCTCAGCTGTTCTCGGGCGACACGGCCGCCGCGTTGGAGAGCTGTGCCGAGACGGTGGGACTGGCCCGCCGGCTCGGGCCGTCCTACCCGCTGGCCCAGGCGTACCAGCAGCTGGGCTTCGCGTTGCTGCAGGCCGACGACGCGTGCGCCGGCGCCGCGCAGCTGGTGCTCGCGCTGCAGGTCGCGCCCGACCACCACGACGCCGGCTTCCTCCTCGAGAGCTGCGCGGCCGTCGGCCTGGCCTCGGTCATGGCCGACGGGCCCGGTGGTGAGGGGACGCGCCTGCTGCAGCGGGCGAACGCGTTCGCGCTTAGCATCTTCGGCGTCGACAGCGCACTCAGCGACGTCCTGGCTGATGTGGCATCGCGGCACGACCAGGTGGCGTCACACCCGGGAGCCGCCCTGCCGGCCGTGGGGACGGTGGCCGACCTCGTGGCGTCCGCGGTCGCGGAGGGGGAGCGGGTGCAGGGGCTCGTCGAGGCTCAGACGACGCCGTAGAGGCGGTCGCCGGCGTCGCCGAGGCCCGGGACGATGTACCCCTTCTCGTTGAGCTTCTCGTCGATGGTGCCGAGCACGACCTTGACCGGGACGCCCAGCGACTCGGTCTCCTGGCGCAGGTGCTCGACACCCTCGGGGGCGGCGAGGAGGCACACGGCGGTGATGTCGTCGGCGCCGCGCTGGACCAGGTACTTGATGGCGTCGGCCATCGAGCCGCCCGTGGCGAGCATCGGGTCGAGGACGAAGACCTGGCGGCCGGTGAGGTCGTCGGGCAGGCGGTTGGCGTAGGTGACCGGCTCGAGGGTCTCCTCGTTGCGCTGCATGCCGAGGAACCCGACCTCGGCGCTGGGCAGGAGGGCGACCATGCCCTCGAGCATGCCGAGGCCGGCGCGCAGGATCGGGACGATGAGCGGCTTGGGGTTGGACAGCTTGATGCCCGTGGTGGCCGCGACGGGCGTCTCGATCTCGAACGGCTCGACGCGCACGTCGCGGGTGGCCTCGTAGGCCAGCAGCGTCATGAGCTCCTCGGCGAGGCGGCGGAACGTCGGGGAGTCGGTCCGCTTGTCGCGCAGGTAGGTGAGCTTGTGGGCGATGAGCGGGTGGTCTGCGACGTGGACGTCCATGGGTGGAAACTTAGCGCGTGGCCAAGCGATCCGAGACCCCCACCGACGAGGCCGTCCCCGCGACCGCCGACAGCTACGACGCGTGGGTGGGGGAGGCGCTCGTGCTGGCGGCCGCCACCGCGTCGTCCGAGGACGTGCCCGTGGGGGCGCTCGTCGTCGACGAGGAGGGCGGGGTCATCGGACGCGGACGCAACGTCCGGGAGGCCGTCGGTGACCCGACCGGGCACGCCGAAGTGGTCGCGCTGCGCGAGGCGGCGGCCTCGCGCGGCACCTGGCGACTCGACGGCTGCACGCTGGTCGTGACCCTCGAACCGTGCGTCATGTGCGCCGGCGCGGCGATGCAGGCGCGGGTCGAACGGGTCGTGTTCGGTGCCTGGGACCCCAAGGCGGGGGCGTGCGGGTCGGTCTGGGACCTGACGCGCGACCCCCTCGCCACGCACAACGTCGACGTCGTCGGAGGCGTCCGCGCGGGTGAGTCGGCCGAGCTCCTCGTCGATTTCTTCGAGGGCCGCAGGCTCGGGTAAGGTCTCCTCTCGGTGGCGTGTCCGAGCGGCCTAAGGAGCACGCCTCGAAAGCGTGTGTGGGGGTAACTCCACCGTGGGTTCAAATCCCACCGCCACCGCCAAATGACTGAGGCGCCCCCGAGCTTGCGAGTGGGGCGCCTCAGTCATTTCTGCGGTTGACGATGCGCGGGATTTGGGAGGAGGCCGGAGCGAAGCGGAGGCCGACGGCTCCCACCGCCACCGCCAGCGTGACCTGTGAAATCGCCGGTTCGGGCTTCACAGCCCGGACCGGCGTTTTCTCGTCTTAGTCTCAGTCCAGTCTCATTGGGTCGTTCAGGCGGGTTCGCACGAGTCCCGTGAGGTCCGCGGAGGTGGCTGGGTTTCGATCTGGACTTGGGTGCACGCGCCTGCACACAAGTGCGCGCTAGGCGTGGGTGCCTGGTTCGGGAGCGCCGGGTGAGGGCGAGGGGCAAGAACGCGTGACGTGGGAGTCAGCGGTCGAGGGCCAGCGCCCGAGCTGACCACGCGACGGTGCCGAGAGCCGCAGCAGTCAGCGCCAAGACGCCCGCGGCGCCGGCGCCCGCAGCGACGAGCCCAGTCAGGCTGGGCAATGCCACTTGGCCAGCGCGGTTGCCCAGGAGTCGCAGCGACATCGCGCGGCCGCGGGCACCGTCGGGCGCGGCCTCAGCAAGCCACGACATCGTCAAGGGCTGCCCGACGCCGAGCCCTAGCCCCGCGACGGCGACCCCGACGGCGAGCACCCACAGCGGCGCCGGTGCTGCACACGTGGCCATCGCGACGGCGGCACTGACGGTGAAGGTGACCAGGACGCGTCGTCGTCCGAATCGGCTGACGAGGTGGCCGAGTCCGATGCGGGACGTCATCGAGGCCACCGCGCGGACGACCAGGAGGGCCCCGATGGTCGAGGAGGAGATCCCGCGTTCGACGCCGAGGGCCGGCAGGTAGGCCAGTGTGATGTCGACGGCGGCCAACACGATGCAGCTGGTGAGTAGCGCGCGTGCCAGGCCAGGCAGGCGCAGCAGGCTCGGGCGGGGGTGAGGACCCCGACCGGGCGAGGGCGATGGGGCCGCGGAATGCCGCGACCGGCTCACGCCGAAGGCGGTGCCGATGACGCCGGCGGACGCTGCCAGCCCGACGATGAACACCGATGTCGTGTCGGGCCGCACGCCATCGCCGCCGAGAACCGCCAGCGCCGCGGGCCCGAGCGCCTGCCCCAGGGACGCGGCGAAGGTGTACCGCCCGAAGGCGCCGTCGAGTCCCGGCCCGCTGGAGCGGTTGGCAACCCACGTCTGCTGGGCGATGACGCCGAACAACTGGCCGAGGCCTAGCAGCACGGTGCCGACGAAGAGCCCGGCGACGCCGGCGGAGAAGAAGATGAGGATGAGCGTCGCGGCGCCCAGGCAGGCGCCTCCGCCCAGGGCCAGGACGCGCTCGCCGACGCGGTCGACAAGGACTCCGCTGGGTAGCGCGAGCAGCATCGGCATGAGGGCGAAGGCAGCGGAGAGGATCCCGAGCAGGGCGCTTGGGACGCCGATGTCCAAGGCTCGGTAGACGGTCGCCGGCCGGATGGCGAATGCGACGAGCTGGACGAGCAGCGTGTTGGCCAGCACCACTGCCCAGAGAAGGGGGCCCGGTCGGAGCGGCAGGTCACGCACCGGCGAGCAGGATGCCGTCCGCGTCGCTGTGCAGCTCGTCGCCCGGCCGGAAGGTCACGCCGCCGAAGGTGACGGGCACGTCGCGTTGGCCGGTGCCGGTCTTCGTGCTCTTGCGTGGGTTGGAGCCGAGCGCCTTGACGCCGACGTCGACGCCTCCAAGCGCGACGACGTCGCGGACGGCGCCGTTGACGACAATGCCTTCCCAGCCGTTGGCCGCGGCCAGCTCAGCCATGTGGTCACCGAGCAGGGCGACCTCGAGCGAGGCTGCACCGTCGACCACCAGGACGCGTCCGGTGCCTTCCTCGGCGAGCACCTGCTTGACGAGGACGTTGTCCTCGAAGACCTTGACCGTCGTCACGGTGCCCGAGAAGGCGGCGCGGCCACCGAGGTTGCGCAGCTGTGTCGAGCAGGACCGGGAGTCCTGGCGCAGGCGGTCGTAGACATCGGCGGTGGGCTCCATGGGATCTCCTGTGGTCGGGGCGTGCGAGGGTGCCCGAGCGCCCGGTCGGTGAAGCGCTCGGTGGTCTGGTGGTCGGTGCGCCGGCGGCGGCTCGTGGTGGGTGCTCAGCGCTCGTCGCGCCGGTCGTGCCCGAGGCGCCACACGGCCGCGGCGCCCAGGCTGGTGTCGATGTGTCGGCGCATGATCTCGGCGGCGGCCCGGCTGTCGCCGGCTGCGATGTGGTCGACGAGCAGCTGGTGCTCCTCGACCTTCTCGTCGCGGGCGGCCTGACCGCGCTCGTTCTGCAGGGCGAGCCGGCGGTATCGGTCGGCCTTGTCCCACAGCGCATCCAGGGCCTCGATGAGCAGCTCGTTGTGGCTGGCGCGATAGATGGCCTGGTGGAAGGCGCGGTGGGCGACGAGCTGCTCGTAGGCGGGGTGGCTGGGCAGCGGTTCGAGCCCATCATGGGCGGCTCGGATGGCATGCAGGTCGGCACTGGTGCGTCGCTCGGCGGCTAGTCCCGCGGCCAGTGGGTCGAGGGACTTGCGGATCTCGAGCAGGTCGCGGGCCTCCTCGGCGCGCAGGGGTGCGATGCGGGCGTCGCGGTGGGCGTCGAGCTCGACGAGGCCTTCGCTCTTCAGGCGTCGCAGGGCCTCGCGCAGGGGAGTGGTGCTGATGCCGATCTGGCTCGCGAGCTCGCGCTGCTGCAGAACGGCCCCGGGCTCGAGCTCACCGGACAGGATGCGGCGGCGCAGCTGTCGGTAGGCGTAGTCGCTCTTGGTCTCGTACAGCTCGGCGGGCTGTGTCATCGCGATCCCCTTTCGGTGGGCGGTTATAACCTACTGGCTGCGCTTCATCTCCGCCAGGGCCGTCACCCTGTGGGCAAGGGCTCCCCGCTAGCCCTGGTGGTGTACGCGCAAGCCAGATGAGTCTGCACGAGTCAAGAAAGGCGTGAGATGGCCTTGACGTCATAGGTTATAACCGTGCACTCTGGCTCGGCAAACGCATGAGGCTGCGGCCTCGTTCTTCAAGGAGGAAGAGCATGAACTCAGTCCCCCAGGGCGTCCGCGTCGGCGCCGCGCCGGGCCGCCCCCGGCGCCTGACGCGGGCGGTCGTCGCCATTGGGGCGATCTCCTCGGTCGCGCTGCTGGCCGCCTGCAGCGGTTCGGCCGACAAGGCGGAGCCCGGCATCACCAACGTCGTCAAGACCGGAGCGGCCCCCGACTACTACCCGGCCGACTACGCCAAGGTCATCGAGGCCTCGAAGGGCGAGGGCGGCACGCTGACGATCTACAGCAACACCGACCAGGAGAACTGGGCCCCGATCTTCCGTGACTTCCAGAAGAAGTACCCCTGGGTCACCAAGATCGCGGCGAACAACCTCGACAGCGACGAAGTCTTCCAGCGCGTCCTCGCCGAGGGCGCGACCGGCACATCGCCCGCCGACATCCTCGTGTCCAACGCCGCCCAGGCGTGGGCCGACTTCGCCGAGCGCCCGGGGACGCTGCTCGACTACGCCTCGCCCGAGGTGGCCAAGCTGCCGAAGGTCGCGACGCTCATGCCGAACGTCTACTCGATGTCCATGGACCCCATGTCGATCGTCTACAACGCCTCGCTCATGCAGCAGAAGCCGACCGGCCTCAAGAGCCTGGCCGACATCGTCAGCAAGGACCCCAACACCTACAAGGGCAAGATCACGACGCGCGACGTCGGTGGCGCGTTCGGCTTCACCGTCGCCCACGCCTTCGCCACGGCCCGCCCCGACGCGTGGGCGCAGCTGGAGAAGGTGCTGCCCCTCGGCAAGGCCGAGTCCTCCTCGGGCACCCAGCTGGAGAAGATCACCTCGGGGGAGTACCTGGCCGGCTTCTTCATCAGCGCCGCGCCCGCCTACCCGAAGGTGACCGACAGCGACGGTCTCATGGAGCTGACCTTCCTGGACGACGGCACCGTCGTGCTGCCGCGCGGCATCGGCATCGCCGCCAAGGCGCCCCACGCCGCGACGGCCAAGCTCTTCGAGGACTTCGTCCTGTCCGAGGAAGGACAGCGGGCGGTCGCCGAAGGCGGGCTCACGTCCTACCGCGACGGCATCGAGGCCACCCAGGGCCGCCACACCTACCAGGAGCTCGTCAAGAAGGTCGGCGAGGCCAACGTCATCAACGTGCCCTACGCCAAGGTGCCCGACGACGAGGTCAAGGCCTTCACGAGCCGCTGGAACGGCCTGCTCGGCCGCTGACGGCTGACGAAGCGACGCACCAACCGACGTGAACGAAGGGCTGAGCACAGCATGACGACGACGACGTCCCCACCGAGCCTCGAACGGCGAGCCCCGACGATCGCCCCGGCACCGCGCTACCGCGGTCTGCTCGGGCGACCCCGGGAGCTGTGGCTGCACTACGCGGTCATCGCCGGTCTCGCGGTGCTCGTCCTGGCGCCGGTGGTGCCGACCCTCTACCAGTCGGTGCTGGACCGACCGCTCTACGAGGCGGGTGGGGTGCTGAGCCTGGACAACTACGTCCGGCTCTTCACCGAGGCCGGCTTCGGACAGGTCGCGCTCAACACGCTGCTGTTCGCGCTCCTCACGACGGTCATGACGCTGGCCATTGCGGTGCCGATGGCGGTCGTCGTCGTGCGCACGAAGCTGCCGGGCGGCCGCCTGCTGGCGGCCGCCATGCAGTGGCCGTTCTTCATCTCCTCGCTCATCCTCGGCTTCGGCTGGATCACGATGTACGGACCCGCGGGGTTCGTCAGCGTCAAGGTCCAGCAGTTGCTCGGGTTCCTGCCGTGGAACCTGTACTCGATCCCGGGGATGGCCCTGACCGAGGCCGTCGCCCTGGCCCCGATCGCCTACACGTTCTGTGCCGGTGCCCTGCGCCAGAGCGACGCCTCGCTCGAGTCGGCCGCCCAGGTCTGCGGTGCCGGACCGCTGCGCATCGTCTTCCAGGTGATCCTGCCGATGCTGCGCCCGCCGATCGTCTACAGCTCGATCCTGGTGGTGTCGATGTCCGTGGAGACCCTCAGCGTGCCGCTGCTCTACGGCCAGCCCGGCAACATCCAGGTCTTCTCGACCTTCCTCTACAAGAACGGGCTGCAGTCGATCCGCCCGGACTACGGGGTGCTCGGCGCCGCGTCGGCGATCATCCTGCTCGTCACGGTGAGCCTCGTGGCCGTGCAGGCCAAGCTGCTCAAGGACGCCCAGCGCTTCGTGTCCGTACGCGGCAAGGCGACCCGGCCTCGCCTGCTCGACCTCGGCTGGCTCAAGTGGGTCAGCACGGCAGCCATCGTCGTCTACGTCGTCATGGGCGCGCTCGTGCCCATCATCGGGCTCATCTTCCGGTCCTTCACCCGGATCTTCACGCCGCTGCAGTCACCGTTCCGATCGGTCACGTTGGCGAACTACGAGCGCATCTTCGGCTACACCGCCTACATCCAGTCCATCCGCAACAGCATCATCGTCGCGGTCGTCGGCGCGCTGCTCGTCAGCGTCGTCTCCCTGCTGGCCGTCATGGTCGCCCGACGCTCCGACTTCCGGTTCCGCCGGACTGTCGAGTACCTGGCCCTGGCACCTCAGGCGATGCCCGGCATCATCGTCGGCATCGGCCTCTTCTGGGCCTTTGCGTACGCCCCCTTCGGCATCGGCACCCTGCTGCAGGGCTCGCTGTGGGCCCTCATCATCGGCTTCGGCCTGCGAGCCCTGCCCAGCGGCTTCGGCTCGCTCGCCCCCTCGATCATGCAGATCGGCCAAGAGCTCGACAACGCGGCACGCGTCTCCGGTGCCGACTGGGTCAAGACCTTCACCACCATCCTCGCCCGCCTGCTCACCCCGGCCTTCGCCGGCGCGCTCGTACTGACCTTCGTGACGATGCTCAAGGAGTACTCGCCGGCGGTGTTCCTCGGCTCGGCCGACAGCAACATCATCGGCACGACGATGCTCGAGCTCTGGGTCCAGGGCAACACCGGTTCCGTGGCGGCGCTCGCCACCCTCCAGATCGTCATCACCGCCGCCTTCGTCGCGCTCGCCGGACTCCTCCTGAAAGGACGCAGCACCGATGCCTGACGTCACCGTCACCCAGCTCCGCAAGCAGTTCGGAGACAACACCGTCCTCGACAACGTCGACTTCACCATCAAGGACGGCGAGTTCTTCACCCTCCTCGGCCCCAGCGGCTGCGGCAAGTCCACGACGCTCAACTGCATCGCCGGCCTCGAACGACCCACCGGCGGGTCGATCTCGGTCGGGGACAACACCTTCGTCGACATCGACGGCGGCGTCTTCGTCCCGCCGGAGGGCCGCAACCTCGGCATGGTCTTCCAGTCCTACGCGCTCTGGCCGCACAAGACCATCGCGGACAACCTCGCGATGCCGCTGCAGATCCGCAAGACCGACAAGGCGTCCCAGACCCGCCTGATCGACGACGCCCTCGACAAGGTCGGGCTGCTGCACCTGCGGGGCCGCTACCCGCACCAGCTCTCCGGCGGCCAGCAGCAGCGCGTCGCCCTGGCCCGAGCCCTCGTCTACTCCCCGAACGTCCTGCTCCTCGACGAGCCCCTGTCCAACCTCGACGCCAAGCTGCGCGAGCAGGCTCGCGCCTGGCTCAAGCGTCTGCAGGTGGAGCTCGGCATCACGACCGTGTACGTGACCCACGACCAGGACGAGGCGCTCGCGCTCTCGGACCGCATCGCGGTCATGTCCGGCGGCCGGATGCTGCAGGTGGCCACGCCGAAGGAGATCTACGAGGCGCCCGCGAGCGCCGAGGTCGCCGCCTTCGTCGGGCGGTGCAACTTCCTCGCGGCCAGCGTCGACCAGGCCGGCGGCTCCGCGGCCGTCGTGACCCTCGCCGCCAACGGGCAGCACATCACCGTCACCACCGAGGAGGCGGTGCGGGCCGGGCAGTCCGTCACGGTCGCCGTTCGCCCGGAGCGCGTCACCGTGCTCGCGCCCGGTGCCGAGGCGCCGGCAGGCGCCAACACCGTGTCCGCCGAGGTGCTCACCGTCTCCTACCTCGGCTCCCGGTACGAGTACGACCTCGGCGTCGGCGACCAGATCGTCCAGGTGGTCTCCGACCGGGGCGGTCTCACCGGCCGCGTCCAGCTCGCGATCGCCCCCGACGACGCCCGCGTCTACGCCGACGCCGACGTCCTGTCCGACGACGCCCAGGCACTCCTCACGGTCGGCCACTGACCGTCCCACGTACGAACCACCCGAGACGACAAGGAAACCCAACGTGACCACCCAGACCCACAACCGCCGCTACACCCTCGGCGTCCTGCACGGCGACGGCATCGGCCCGGAGATCGTGCCGGCCTCGGTGCTCGTCGCGGACGCCGCCCTCGAAGCCGTCGGAGCCGCCCCCGTCGAGTGGCGCGAGCTGCCGCTCGGCTTCGCCGCCATCGAGTCGCTCGACGAGGCCACCCCGAAGACCACCCTCACCGCGCTCGCCGAGACCGACGGCTGGCTGCTCGGCCCGCACGACAGCGCCGCCTACCCCGAGCCGTTCCGCTCCGAGCTCAACCCGAGCGGCACGATCCGCAAGCACTTCGACCTGTACGCGAACGTCCGCCCGGCCAAGGCGTTCCAGGGCGCCCGCGCCGTCGTCGAGGGCACCGACCTGGTCATCATGCGCGAGAACACCGAGGGCTTCTACGCCGACCGCAGCACCTACCGCGGCACCGGCGAGTTCATGCCCACCCCCGATGTCGCCATCGCACTCGGCATCATCACGCGCCAGGCGTGCGAGCGGATCGCGCGTGAGGCGTTCGAGCTGGCCATGCGCCGGCGCAAGCGGGTCACGATCGTGCACAAGGCCAACGTCCTGAAGATGACGACGGGCTTGTTTCGCGACGTCTGCCAGGAGGTCGCGCAGGACTACCCGGAGGTCACGGTCGACGACTTCCACATCGACGCCATGACCGTCCACCTCGTCCGTCGCGCGCACGAGTTCGACGTGCTCGTCACCGAGAACATGTTCGGCGACATCCTGTCCGACCTCGCCGGCGAGCTCGCCGGCTCGCTCGGCATCGCGCCCTCGCTCAACGCGTCCCAGGACCGGGCCATGGCCCAGGCGGCCCACGGGTCGGCCCCCGACATCGCCGGTCAGGACCGCGCCAACCCCATCGCCATGATCCTGTCGACGGCGATGCTCTTCGAGTGGCTCGGCGCCCGGCACGGCGACGAGCAGCTGACGCGGGTGGCCGCCCTCATCGAGCGTGGCGTCGAGGAGACCGTGGCCCAGGGCACGAGCACCCCCGACATGGGTGGGTCGGCCGGGTGCCGCGAGTTCGCCGAGGCCGTCGCCGCGACGATCAAGCAGCTGTGAGCACGAGCACGGCGCCGAAGGCGGCCGTGGCGGTCATCAACGCCACCCCGCTGTCGGTGGAGCCGGCCCGCTCCGGGCTCGGGGCCGCCTTCCCGGAGGCCGACCCGTGGATGCTGCTGGACGACAGACTGATCCGCGACGCGCAGGCCGCCGGCGAGGTCACGCCTGCCCTGAACCAGCGGATGCTCGACCTCATCGCGTACGCGGTGGCTGCGGGCGCCGACGCCGTGCTCCTCTCGTGCTCGATGTACGGGGGAGCGGTGGCTGAGGCACGAGCCCGCCACGGCATCCCGGTGCTCGGGTCGGACGAGGCGCTCTTCGAGGAGGTCGCCACCAGCGGCTTCGCACGCGTGCTCCTGCTCGGCCCGATGCGACAGGCGGTCGCCGACTCCGTGAGCCGGCTGCGCGGGGTCCTCGACGCGTCCCGCGCCGCCTGCGAGGTGGTCGGGCGCCCCGTCGACGGCGCCGCGGCCGCCGTCGCCGCCGGCGATGCCGACACGTTGCACGAGCTGCTGCTCGCCGCCGCGCTCCCGTACGTGCGCACCGAGGGGAGCCAACGCACCGACACGGACGGCACCGGCGGCCCGGTGGACGCCGTCGTGCTCGCGAACTTCTCGATCAGCCCCGCGCGGGCCCGGCTCGCGGACGCACTCGGCGTGCCGGTCCTCAGCCCGACCGAACTGGCCGCCGCGCGCGTGCGCGCCGAGCTCACGGCTCCGGAGGTGCGGGCGTGAGCCGCGGGCCCTGGCTCGGCTGCGTGGCCGACGACTACACGGGAGCGACAGACGTGGCGGCAGGTCTGCGCCGCAGCGGAATCCGCACCCGCCTCGTGTTCGGGGTCCCGTCGACGGCCCTCGACATCAGCGACACCGATGCCGTGGTCGTGGCGCTGAAGACGCGCACCGCACCGGTCGCGGACGCCGTGGCACAGTCCAGGGCCGCGACCCGGTGGCTGCTTGGTCGCGGAGTGGAGCAGCTCTACGTCAAGTACTGCTCGACCTTCGACTCCACACCGACGGGAAACATCGGGCCGGTGCTCGACGCCGTGCTCGACGACGCCGGGCAGCGGCTGACCGTGCTGTGCCCTGCATCGCCCGAGCACGGCCGGACCGTCTTCCACGGCCACCTGTTCGTCGCCGACCACCTGCTCTCTGAGTCGTCCATGGCCACCCACCCGTTGACGCCGATGACCGACGCCGACCTGCGCCGGGTGCTCGCGCCGCAGACGCCGCACGCGATCGGTCTGCTCGACCACGCCGTCCTGGCCGCCGGCACCGCTGCGGCGAGGGAACGGCTGGAGCGCCTCGCCTCCGAGGGCATCCGACACGTCGTCGCCGATGCGGTGGACGAGGCCGACCTCGCCGTGCTGGCAGCGGCCTGTGCTGGTCTGCGGGTCGTCAGCGGCGGGGCCGGCCTCGCCCGCGCGATGGCATCCGGGCGACCCGTGGCCGGGACGGCCCCGCTCACCCTCCCGGACGGTCCCGCTGTCGTCGTGGCGGGCTCCTGCTCGAACGCGACGCTCGAGCAGGTCGAGCAGGCGCGCGCGGCCATGCCCTCCTTCAAGATCACCCCCCTGCTCAGCGACGACCCCGAGGAGATCTGGTCGATGACCCAGACCTGGCTCGACGAGCACCTGGACTCCCGGACCGGGAAGCCCGTCCTCGTCTACTCGTCCGCGACCGCCGCCGAGCGTGCGACGTCCGGCCACGTCTTCGACATCCGCACCCCGGACGTGCTCGAGACCCTGCTCGCCCGCACTGCTCGGCACGCTGTGGACCGCGGTGCCCGGCGCGTAGTCGTCGCGGGTGGTGAGACCTCAGGGGCTGTAGTCCAGGCGCTCGGGGTCGGCAGCGTCGACATCGGGCAGGAGGCCGACACCGGCGTGCCCTGGTGCCTCACCCCAGGCCCCGACCCGGTGGCGCTGCTGCTCAAGTCGGGCAACTTCGGTCGGCCCGACCTGCTGGTCCGGGCGGTGGCATGAGCACCCTGACGGCGCCCGAGAGCCTCTTCGACGCGGCGACGCGGCGCGACGTCGTCGACCTCGGCCGGTCCTTCTTCGAGCGCCGCCTCACCTTCGGTCGCACGGGAAACCTCAGCGTCCGCGTCGGGGACCATGCCTTGCTCACCCCGACCGGGGGCTCCCTCGGGGCGCTCGACCCGACGCAGTTGTCCGTCATCGACGCCCGCACCGGGAGCCACCTCGCCGGCCCGAAGCCGTCGAAGGAGGCGTTCCTGCACGCCGCGGTGTACCGGGCCCGGCCGAACGCCGGCGCCGTCGTACACACCCACAGCACCCACTCGGTGGCCGTGTCGGTGCTGCGCGACGTCGACCCGGCCGACGTGCTGCCCCCGCTCACGGCGTACTACGTCATGCGCGTCGGGCGGCTGCCGCTGCTGCCGTACCACGCGCCCGGTGACGACGCCCTGGGCCCGGCCGCCGAGGAGGCCGCCCGAACCCACCACGCCCTGCTCCTGTCCAACCACGGCCCGGTCGTCGCAGGCGCCGACCTCGCCTCGGCGGCCGACGCCCTCGAGGAGCTCGAGGAGACGGCCCGCCTGCACCTGCTCCTCGAAGGGCGCGCCACCCGGCCGCTCACACCGGAGCAGTCCGACGACCTGCACCGCCGATTCACCTCAGCCTGAAAGAGACCGCCCGTGACCGTCGCCGCACCCAGTACGAAAACCGTGCCCTTCGACACCCTCAGCGCCCACTGCGCCGCGATCCTGACCAGCCTCCAGGTGGCCCCCGGCGACGCCGCGCTCGTCGCCGACAGCCTCGTCACGGCCGACGCCTGGGGCCACCCGTCCCACGGCGTGCTGCGGCTGGGCTGGTACGCGGCCCGCCTGCGCTCCGGGGTCATCGACGCGTCGAGCCCCACCGAGGTGGTCGTGGACGGCGGCGCGGTCTGCGTCCTCGACGGGCACGACGGCGTCGGCCAGGTCGTGACCAAGCGAGCGAGCGACCTCGCTGTCGAGCGGGCCCGGAAGCACGGCGTCGGCGTCGTCGCCGTGCGCAACAGCAACCACTTCGGCACCGCCGCCTACTTCACCCGCGGGATCGCCGAAGCCGGCTGCGCCGCAATCCTCACCACGAACGGCAGCCCGGCGATGGCGCCGTGGGGCGGCCGTGAGAAGACCGTGGGCGCCAACCCCTGGTCACTCGCCGTCCCCGGCGGCACGCACGGGCCCGTCGTGCTCGACATCGCCAACACCATCGTCGCCCGCGGCAAGGTCTACGCCGCGCTCGAGCGCGGCCAGCAGATCCCCGAGGACTGGGCCATCACGGCGGAGGGTGCCCGCACCACCGACCCCCGTGAGGCCATCGCCGGGCTGATCCTGCCGATGGCCGGGCACAAGGGATACGCCATCTCGCTGATGATGGACGTCTTCTCCGGCGTGCTCACCGGCAGCTCGTTCGCCACCGACATCGCCGGCCCCTACGTGCCGGACGGTCGCAGCGGGTGCGGCCACCTCGTCATCGCCCTCGACATCGAGGCGCTTCGTCCGCGCGCGGAGTTCGACGGCGACCTGGCATCCCTGCTCGCGACGACGACCGGTGTCCCGCTCGCCGAGGGACATGACCGCATCTACTACCCGGGCCAGCTCGAGGACCTCAGACTGGCGCAGGCGCTCACCGACGGGGTGTCCTTGCCCGACAAGACCTTCGAAGAGCTCGGCGTCCTCGCCGCGGCGTGTGGCGTCGAGACGATCGGTGGGCGCTGACATGCTCACGGTGATGGTGGACCTTCTCGTGCTGCCCGAGCGGCTCGACGACTTCCTCGACGCGATCACGCGCAACGCAGCGGCCAGCGTCCGCGACGAGCCGGGGTGCCTGCGCTTCGACGTGCACCGCAGCCTCGAGGACCCGTGCCGGTTCCTGCTGCACGAGGTGTACCGCGACCGCCCCGCGTTCGAGCGTGACCACCGGGCGGCGCCGCACTACGCCGAGTGGCTCGAGGCCGCACAACGCTGCCTCGCCAGAGCACGGCAGACCACGCTCTTCGAGACAGTCGCCCTGACCGGAGGCGACGCTGCGCCGGAGAGGAGCCCGGCGTGACGACGACAACGGGCCACCTGGTCGGCACCGCCCACAGCACCGGCTCGGTGCGCGAGCTGCGCGTCGGCGGGCGCACGCTGCGCTTCCACGACGTCACGACGGTGGCACCGGCGTCGATGCCGGTGAGTCGCCGCCTGCTCCTCGAGAACGTCCTGCGCTTCCACGACGGCTCCGCTTCCGGCGACGCCCAGGTGCGAGCCGTCGTCGAGGGCTCGTGCGCCACGCCCGTCGATCTTTACGCCTCGCGCGTGTTCCTCCACGACACCAACGGCGTCCCGACGCTCGTCGACCTCGCCGCGATGCGCGATGCCATGGCCGCGCTTGGCGAGGACCCCGCCCGCGTCAACCCGGTCATCGCCTCCGAGCTCGTCGTGGACCACTCGGTCATCGCCGACGTCTTCGGCACGGCGGAGGCGCGCGAGCGCAACGTCGAGCTCGAGTACGCCCGCAACCGCGAGCGGTACGAGTTCCTCCGGTGGGGCCAGGCCGCCTTCGACGGCTTCGAGGTCGTGCCGCCCGGCACCGGGATCATGCACCAGGTCAACGTCGAGCACCTGGCCCGCGTGGTCATGACCGAGGACGGCTGGGTCTTCCCGGACGTCTGCCTCGGCACCGACTCGCACACGACGATGGTCAACGGTCTCGGCGTCCTGGGCTGGGGCATCGGCGGCATCGAGGCCGAGGCCGCGATGCTCGGCCAGTCCATGTCGATCCAGGTGCCGCCGGTCGTCGGCGTCCACCTCGACGGCACGCTGCCGGCAGGCGCGACGGCGACCGACCTCGTGCTGACCATCACCAACGTGCTGCGGCGGCACGGCGTCATCGGGGCGTTCGTCGAGTTCACCGGGCCGGGCGTGGGCAGCCTGCCGCTCGCCGACCGCGTCACCATCTCGAACATGAGCCCCGAGTTCGGCTCGACGTGCGCGCTGTTCCCCATCGACGAGGAGACGCTGCGCTACCTGCGGATGACCGGCCGCGACGACGCGCACGTCGCTCTCGTCGAGGCCTACGCGCGGGCCCAGGGCCTCTGGCACGACACCGAGCGCACGCTCGAGTTCGACGCCACGGTGCGGCTCGACCTCTCGACCGTCGTGCCCTCCCTGGCCGGACCGTCGCGGCCCGAGGACCAAGTGCCCCTCGACGAGTCGAAGCGACGCTTCCGCGCTTCGTTGGCTGCGCTGTCCGGCCGGCCATTGGGCGAGTCTGCCTCTGCTGCAGTGCAGCTCGACGGTGTGGCGCACGAGGTCAGGGACGGTGCCGTCGCCATCGCCGCCATCACGTCGTGCACCAACACCTCGAACCCCGACGTCATGGTCGCCGCGGCGCTGCTCGCTCGTAACGCCGTGCGTGCCGGTTTGCGCACCAGGCCGTGGGTCAAGACCACTCTGAGCCCCGGCTCACGCGTTGTCATGGACTACTACGCCCGGGCCGGCCTCGTCGACGACCTCGAGACCCTGGGGTTCCACCTGACGGGCTACGGGTGCATGACGTGCATCGGCGCGTCGGGCCCGCTCGTCGACGAGGTGTCCCGGGCCGTGCGCGCGGGCGTCACCGTCGCGTCCGTGCTGTCCGGCAACCGCAACTTCGAAGGTCGCATCCAGCCCGAGGTCGCGATGAACTACCTCGCCTCGCCGCCCCTCGTGGTCGCGTACGCCCTCGCCGGCACGATGGACGTCGACCTCGCCACCGAGCCGCTCGGCCACGACCCCGATGGTGCGCCCGTCATGCTCGCCGACCTTTGGCCCGGGGCCGACGAGGTCCGCGAGGTCATCGCCGGCTCCCTGTCCGCGGACCTGTTCACCGCCGCGTACGCTGACGTCTTCAGCGGCGATGGTCGGTGGCAGGACGTCGCGGTCGCGCCCAGCGAGCTCTTCCCGTGGGACGACGCCTCGACCTACGTCCGCCGCCCGCCGTACCTCGACGGCATGACCCGCGACCCCCAGCCCGTGCGCGACATCACCGGCGCGCGCGTCCTGGTCAAGCTCGGCGACCTCGTCACGACCGACCACATCTCACCGGCTGGTGCCATCACCTCCGGCACCCCGGCGTCCGAGCACCTCGCCGACCGCGGGGTCACCGGCCGCGACCGCAACACCTACGCGTCGCGTCGGGGCAACCACGAGGTGATGATGCGCGGCGCGTTCGCCAACGTCCGGTTGCGCAACGGCGTCGCGCCGGGAACACGGGGCAGCCGCACTCGCGACTTCGCCCGAGACGGCGAGGTCACGACCGTGTACGACGCGGCCGCGTCCTACCGCGCGAGCGGCATCCCGACGGTCGTCGTCGCCGGCCGCGACTACGGCGGTGGCTCCTCCCGCGACTGGGCCGCCAAGGGACCCGCCCTGCTCGGGGTCCGAGCCGTCATCGCGCAGTCCTTCGAAAGGATCCACCGCTCCAACCTCGTCGCCATGGGCGTCATCCCCCTCGAGCTGCTCGATGCAGACCCCGACGACCTCGCGCCGACGGGGGAGGAGGTCATCGACATCACCGGCCTCGACGCGCTGGACACCGGGTCGGTCCCCGCCGCGGTCACCGTGCGAAACGGCGAGCGGACGTTCACCGCGCGTGTGCGCCTCGACACCCCACGCGAGGCCGACTACATCCGCCACGGCGGCGTCATGCCCTATGTCGTCCGCCAGATGCTCGGAAGGGATGCGTAGCCGCGAAGTAAGCAGAGCCACCCAGACGGAGACGACGGACGCCCGGCCGCATCGGCGGATGAGCCGGAGTGCGTAGCCGCCCTCAACGCGAGCTCGAAGGCATGTGTGCGGACGACGGCTCCCACCGCCAGCGCCAGCGCCAGCGCCACCGCCAGCGCCGGCGCCAGCGCCACCGCCACCGCCAGCGCCGGCGTGACCTGCAGGCCGGCTCTCGGCTCACATGTCCTGGTCGGGCGTCTCCTCCGTGGCGATGACGTGCATGACCGCGTTGATCAGGGCCAGGTGGGTGAAGGCCTGCGGGAAGTTGCCGAGGTGACGACCGGTGTGCGGGTCGATCTCCTCGCCGTAGAGCTCGAGCGGCCCGGCGAACGACAGCAGCTTCGCGCACAGCTCGTGCGCGCGCTTCGTCTCGCCGATCTCGGCCAGGGCCGACACGAGCCAGAAGGAGCAGATCGTGAAGGTGCCCTCCTCGCCGGCGAAGCCGTCGTCGGTCTCGTCGACGCGGTAGCGCAGCACCAGCCCGTCGACGGTGAGCTCGTCGGCGATCGCGAGGACCGTAGCCCTGATCCGCGGGTCGCCGGGCGGCAGGAACCGCACCAGCGGCGCGAGCAGCAGCGACGCGTCGAGGGCGTCGGTGTCGTAGTGCTGGACCAGCACCCCGCGGGCGTCGACGCCGTGGGTGAGGATGTCCTCCTTGATCTCGTCGGCGGCCAGCTGCCACTCGGCGGCCTGCGACTCGTAGCCGATCATCGAGGCGAGGCGTGCGCCGCGGTCGACGGCGACCCAGCACATGATCTTCGAGGACGTGAAGTGCTTGAGGTCGCCGCGCACCTCCCAGATGCCGGCGTCGGGCTCCCGCCAGTGCTTGAGCGCCGCCTCCACCTGCCGTCCGAGGATCGGCCAGATGCGCCCGTCGAGGTGGTCGGCCACCTTCGAGTGGAGGTACACCGAGTCGAGCAGGGCACCCCACACGTCGTGCTGCACCTGGCTGTGCGCCGCGTTGCCGACGCGCACGGGACGCGACCCGGCGTAGCCGGGCAGGTGGTCGAGGGTGGACTCGGGCAGGTCGCGCTCCCCGCCGATGCCGTACATGATCTGCAGGTCCTCGTCGCGTTCGGCCACGTCGGCGATGAACGAGAAGAAGTCCACGGCCTCCCAGTCGAACCCCAGCGAGTACAGCCCCCACAGGGCGAACGTCGCGTCCCTGATCCAGGTGTAGCGGTAGTCGTAGTTCCGTTGTCCGCCAATGGTTTCGGGCAGCGAGGTCGTCGCGGCAGCCGCGACGGCACCACTCGGGCTGTAGGTCAGGCCCTTGAGCGTCAGGGCGCTTCGCTGCAGGTAGGTGCGCCAGGGGTGGTCGGGGAAGTGGCCGCGAGCCAGCCAGTGCTGCCAGTGGTGCGCCGTCCACTCCAGGCGGTCGTGCGCCTGCGCGCTCGTCGTCGGCGGGGGCACCGCGCCCCACGACAGGGCCACGAAGCGCTCGTCGCCCTCCTTGAGCAGCGTCCGGGCCGTGGCCTGGCCGCCCTCGAAGCCGAGGCGGAAGTCGGTGGTGAGCCGCAGCGTCACGCCGGTGCCGTCGGCGTTCGCCCACCCCTCGTGGTAGCCGCCCTCGCCGTACTCCCACCGCACCGGCCTGCGCCCGTAGTCGAGGACCGGCTCGCACGCCATCACGGTCTGCACCTCACCGGACACGCAGCGGATGGTCCGCAGCAGCGTGTGCTCGGCGTCGTAGTCCATCGGCGTGCGGTGGTGCTTCTCCGACACCCCGTCGTCGTGGTGCCACGGCCCGATGAGCAGGACGTCGCGCACGATGATCCAGCCCGTCGACGTCCCCCAGCTCGTCTCGAGGATGTTGGTGCCCGGCAGGTAGCGCCGGGCGGTCGGCACGCTCGTGTCCGACGGCCCCAGCCGGAAGCGTCCCGCGTGCCGCCCCAGCAGGGCTCCGAAGATGCTCGCCGAGTCCAGCCGGGGCAGGCACATCCAGTCGATGTCGCCACCCGGGGCGACGAGCGCCGTCACCTCGCCGTCGGACAGGAAGCCGTAGTCGGCGATGGGCACCGTCTTGGTGTGCGCGTCGGCGGCTGTCTGCGCCGACGCGGCGACCGATCCGTCCATGTCCACAGCGTCCCCCCGGCGCTCGGGTACGGACAAGAGCACCGGGACGCTCCTCGGGACGGTCAGACGGACGTACCCTGATCCCGTGTCTGGCGTGCACAGGGAGCCGGAGGCGGACCTGACCCGGATGAGCGACCGGGAGCTGGTCCTCGAGCTGGCTCGTACGGAGGACCGGCTGCGCGAGGAGTCCACGACCGGGTCCCGGCCGCTGCCGGGCCAGACCGCTCGGCTGGCCGAGCTGCGCCGGCACGAACGGCGGCTGCGGGCCGAGCTGGCGCATCGCCGGGAGGCGCCCGACGCGCCCGACGCGCCACAGACCGACGCCTGACCTCGGCGCTGCCGGGGCACGCCACCGCCCGGCCCGCGCTGTTGGAGCCGGGCGATGACGCTGTGTCTGCGTGCTACCCACCCCGGGCCCGCTGATGCGGGTTCGTGGACATTTCGTCCGTCCGCCCGCGCTCTGGGCGCGGCCGTGGCCCGACCCCCGTCGGAGGGTCGGGCCACGGGGGAGACGGGCTCGAACGCTCGCCCGGCTCGGCTCGCCTCGGTCAGCTGAGGGGCGTGGCTGCCGTGACGAACTCGTTGGTGAAGGTCTTGGACAGGTCGATCGACTTGCCCTGGACCTTCGGGTTGAACTCGCCGAGGACGGCGAGGCACGTCTGCGGGCCGTCGGCCGGCATGAGTCCGGTGGGGTTGAAGATGCCCTTCTCGCTGTTGAGCGCCGCGACGTAGGCGTCCTTGCCGACGCCCTTGTAGTAGTCGGCCGGCATCTTGTCGGCGATGGCGGCGCCGTCGTGGGCCTGGATCCAGGCGAGCGTGGCGACGTAGGCGTTGACGAGCTTCTGCACCGTGGCCTTGTTGCTGTTGACCCACTCGGTCGGCATGTAGAGGGACGTTGCCGGATACGTGCCACCGAGCGCGGCCTTCGAGCCCGCGGCCGTGCGCATGTCGAGCAGGATGAAGGCCGTGCCGTCCGAGAGGGCCTTGCTCACGGTCGGCTCGGTCGTCATGCCGCAGGCGATCGTCTTCTGCTTCATCGCGGCGATGAACGTCTGACCGGCGCCGACGCCGCGGCGGGTCTCCTGCGTCGGGTCGACGCCGTTCTTCTTGCTGAGGTACTGGGTCAGGAAGTCGGTCGAGGAGCCGGTGTCGGTGATGCCGAGCGCCTGGCCCTTGAAGTCGGCCGGGCTCTTGATGGTGCCCTTGAGGTCGCTGCGGCACAGCTCGACCTCGCCGGGGATCTGGAGCATCGACACGACGGCCTCGGAGGACTTGCCCTGGGCCTGGAGGGCGATGTTGTGGTCGTAGAACCCGCCGACGCCCTGGACCTGCCCGGCGAGCATGTTCTGCGTCGCGTCGCCCCCGGCGGGCTCGTCGACGAGGTTCACGTTGACGCCGGCCTTGGCGTAGTAGCCGAGCTGCTTGGCGAGCATGAACGGCAGGTAGATCTGCTTGCTCATGCCGCCGACCATGATCGTCACGGTGGGGGCGTTGGCGTCGACCGACCCGGCCGTGCCGGAGGCGCCGGAGGCGCTGTTGGCGCACGCTGCCATCGTCGAGGCGGCGAGCAGGGCGGCGCCGAGCGCGCCGAATCGCTTGGTGTTCAAGGGAACTCTCCTTTGAGTCTGTTGTGGTTCTGGTGCTGGAGGTGCAGGCGTCGGCGGGCTACTCGTGCGCGCCTCCTCCGTGGGTCTGGGGCGGACGCCACCGGAGGAGCCGGCGCTCGAGGAGGGTGATGAGACCCTCGGCGGTCAGGGCGATGGCGGCGACGAGCACCATGCCGGCGAGGACGCCGTTCATGTCGAAGTTGTTCTGCGAGGACCGGATGAGCAGGCCGAGCCCCTCGTTGGCGCCGAGGATCTCGCCGACGAGCGCGCCGATGAGGGCGAAGCCGAAGCTGATGTGCAGGCTCGCGAGGATCCACGTGAACGCCGACGGCAGGACGACGTCGCGGGTCACCCGCCACCGCGACGCCCCGAGCAGGCGGGCGTTGGCCACGAGGTTGCGGTCGACCTCGCGGCTGCCCTGGAAGGCGTTGAAGAAGACGCCGAAGAAGACGAGGACGACCGCGAGGATGACCTTCGACTGGATCCCGAAGCCGAACGCGACCGTGAAGATCGAGCCGAGGATGATGCGCGGGATCGAGTTGGCGGCCTTGAGGAACGGGGCGAAGATCTCCGAGAGGATCTGGATGCGGCCGAGGGCGATGCCGAGGACGACACCGAGGACCGAGCCGATGACGAACCCGAGCACGGCCTCCTCGAGGGTCACGACGATCTGGGCGCCCAGCGAGCCCTGCGGTGTGCCGACGGTGACCCAGTCGACGAGCGTGCTCCACACGCCGGTGGGCTCGCCCCAGAAGAACGGGTCGACGACCCCGGCGTGCACGCACAGCTGCCAGGCCCCGAGGAGGACGACGACGATCCCGAGCCGCGCGGCGGCGAGCCGGACGCGTCGGCGCCGGACCGCGGCCCGTGGGTCGGTGCGGGGCTCGGTGGTGGCGGCGGACGCGTCGACCCGGTCGGCGGCGGGCGCGCGCCCCGGCGTCGGGCTCCCCGGCGTCGGGCGGTCGGTGGCCGTGGCGGGGACGGGGGCGGGGCCCCCTGCGGTCGTGTCGATCACGAGGCCACCTCCGCCAGACGCGTCGTGCGTGCGTAGGCCTCCGCGACCTCGGCCCGCAGCGCCTCCCAGATCTCGCCGTAGAGGCGCGTGAAGCGCGGGTCGAGCCGGATCTCCTGGACGACGCGCGGCCGCGGCAGGTCGATCTCGAACTCGGCCTTGACGGTGCCGGGTCCGGCGGTGATCACGACGACCTTGTCGGCGAGGGCGATCGCCTCCTCGAGGTCGTGCGTCACGAAGACGACGGCCGGACGCGTCTGGTCCCACAGGTGCAGCAGCTCGGTCGACATGATCGCCCGGGTCTGCACGTCGAGGGCGCTGAACGGCTCGTCCATGAGCAGGATCCGGGGCTGGTTGACGAGCGTCTGGGCCAGGGCGACGCGCTTGCGCATGCCGCCGCTCAGCTGGTGCGGGTAGCGGTCCTCGAAGCCCGACAGGCCGACGCGGCGCAGCCAGTCACGGGCCAGGCCCGTGGCCTCCGCCCGGGAGCGGCCGCGGTAGAGCGGTCCGGCCGCGACGTTGTCGAGGACCGAGCGCCACGGGAAGACGGCGTCCTGCTGGAAGACGAACCCGGTGCTCGTGTCGATGCCCCGCACGGGCTCGCCGTGCACGACGGCCTCGCCGCGGGTGGGGCGCTCGAGCCCGGAGACGAGCGTCAGGGTCGTGGACTTGCCGCAGCCGGTCGGTCCGACGACGGCGCAGAACTGGCCGTCCTCGACCGTCAGGCTCAGGTCCTGGATGGCGGTGTAGCTGCCGCCCCCACTCGTGGGGAAGGTCTTGGTGACGCTGCGTAGCTCGATGGCGGCCATGGGCCGGAACCCTTTCTCCTCGTTGAGTTGCGTCACCGTAGGAGTGGGCCCGCCGCGGCCTGAAGCCTTGTGCGCCTTGGCCGTGATAGTCGCGTTGTCCGTGGTTTTGTGCGTTCTGCTCAGTCATGCTGGATCGCGTCCCCGACGGCGTGAGGAGAGGTATGCCGAGGTTTGCCCGGACGCTGGCGTCCCGGATCCTCCTGGCCGTGCTCGGCATCGTCGTGGTGACGATGGCCGTCGGGTTCGGCTTCTACACGCGTCTCACGGGGCAGGCCGCCGACGCGCACGCCATCGACCAGGCGAGCAGCGTGGCCGTCACCGTCGGGCGCATCCCGGCCGTGGCGTCGGCGGTCGAGCAGGGCGACCCCGGGCACGTCCTGCCCCAGCTGGCCGAGCACATCCGGTCGGCCACCCAGGCCTCCTACGTCGTGATCATCGACAGCGCCGGGGTGCGGTACTCGCACCCGAACCCGGCCCTCATCGGGCAGCGCGTCGAGGAGCCCGTCGTGGCCCTCGACGGGCAGGTGCACACCGGTATCGACGAGGGCAGCCTCGGCCGGTCGGCCAACTCGCGCGCCCCGATCCTCGACGCGTCGGGCCGCCCGATCGGCGAGGTGTCGGTCGGCATCCTCGAGTCCGAGGTCGGCGTGCGGGTGTCGGCGGAGGTGACCGACATCGCGCTGTACAGCCTCGTGGCCCTCGGGCTCGGCGTCGTCGCCTCGCTCCTGCTGGCGCGGGCCATCAAGCGGGTCACCTTCGGGGTCGAGCCTGCCGAGATCGTCGCGCTCGTCCAGGAGCGCGAGGCGATGCTGCACGGCATCCGCGAGGGCGTGCTCGGCATCGACGCCGACGGCGCGATCAACGTCCTCAACGACGAGGCGCGCCGGCTCCTCGGGCTCGAGGCCGCCCGGCTCGGCCAGCAGGTCGAGGAGGTCGTGCCACCCGGTCGCCTGCGGACGGTCGTCACCGGCGAGGCCGAGGGCACCGACCTCGTCGTCGTCACCGACGAGCACCTGCTCGTCCTCAACCGGATGCCGGTCGTCGTCGGCGGCCGCGACGCGGGGTCGGTGGTGACGATCCGCGACCGCACCGAGCTGGAAGGCCTTCTGCGGCAGCTGGACTCGGTCGAGGGACTGAGTACCGCCCTGCGCGCCCAGGAGCACGAGTTCTCCAACCGGCTGCACGTGCTGTCGGTGCTGCTGGAGATGGGCGAGGTGGAGGAGGCGACCCGCTACAGCCAGCAGCTCTGGCAGGAGACGTCGCTGGCCAGCGAGGACATCCGCTCGCGGGTCGCCGCTCCCGTCGTCGCCGCCCTCCTGCTCGCCAAGACGACGGTGGCCGCCGAGCACGACGTCGTGGTGAGCCTCGACCCGACGAGCCGCGTCGAGGCCGACGACGTCGAGGGCCTGCCGGTCACGACGGTGCTCGGCAACCTCGTCGACAACGCCGTCGACGCGGTCGCGGGCGACCCCACCACCGCCGGACGCCACCCCCGCGGTGAGGTCGTCGTGCGCCTGGTGCGCCAGGACGGCGTCCTGCACCTGTCGGTCACCGACTCCGGCCCCGGCATCCCGGCCGACCGCCTCGAGGACGTCTTCGTCGACGGGTACTCGACGAAGAGCCCACGTGGGGCGATGCGTCGGGGCGTCGGGCTCGCCCTCGTGCACCGCCTCGTGACGCGCGCCGGCGGGACGATCACGGCGAGCTCGCCGGGCGGGGCCCGGTTTGAGGTGGCCCTGCCGCTCCGGGTG
Organism: Intrasporangium flavum; assembly: GCF_001956915.1. Lineage (GTDB taxonomy): Bacteria > Actinomycetota > Actinomycetes > Actinomycetales > Dermatophilaceae > Monashia > Monashia flava. The sequence continues at coordinate 53,686 of NZ_MLJO01000002.1, forward strand.
CGGGAGGGGGCCGCATGATCGAGGTGCTCGTCGTCGACGACGACTACCACGTGGCCCACGCCCACGCCCTGGCCGTGGGGCGGGTCGAGGGCTACCGCGTCGTGGGGGAGGCCCACACCGGGGCCGAGGCCGAGCGGCTCGTCGGCGATCTGGCTCCCGACCTCGTCCTGCTCGACATGTACCTGCCCGACTTCACCGGCCTCGACCTCGTGCGACGGCTCGCGGCGAGCGGGCGACCCGTGCCCGACTTTCTCCTCGTCACGGCGGCCAGGGACCTCGAGTCGGTGCGCACGGCGATGCAGCTCGGCGCCTTCTACTACCTCGTCAAGCCCTTCACCTTCGCCGCGCTGCGCGAGCAGCTGGAGGCCTACCGGGCCTGGGCGGAGCGGCTGGGCCGCGCGCCGGCCGGGGAGGACGAGCTCGACCAGGACGTCGTCGACGCCCTCTACACGCTGCGCGGCACGCCACCGCGCCGCGCGACCACGGTCCGCGGGCTCCAGCCGACGATGGCGCGGGTCCTCGAGATCGTCACGGAGGCGCCGTCGCCGGTCGGGGCGGCCGAGGTGGCCCAGATCCTCGGGGCGAGCCGCCCGACCGCGCAGCGCTACCTCGCCTCGCTCGTCAAGAAGCAGCTCATCGACCTCGACCTGTCCTACGGGTCCACCGGGCGCCCGGAGCACCGCTACCTGCCGCGTCGCCGCTGACCCGGGCTGGCGCCCGCCGACCGGCACCGGCCCGGAACGAGTGGGGATGGGTCCTGCTTCTCAGCGTGGTCTCAGGCGGCGTCGGCCAGTCTCGGGGCCGCCGGAACGTCCGGCGGGGGCACCGTGCCCTCTGGCTGAACGAGCCGATACGACCGTTGCGAGGAAATCCACCATGCCTGACACCGTCAGTACCGTTCTCGAGCAAGGACGCAGCCGCTTGTTTCTCGAGCAAGGACGCAGCCGCTTGTCGAGTACACCCCTGCTCAACAAGGTTCCAGCCATCACGGCCACGTTCTGGCTGATCAAGATCCTGTCCACGACGATCGGCGAGACCTTCGCCGACTACCTGGCAGTCCAGGTCGGCCTGGGCACGGCGGTCACCGACGGGGCGATGATGACGCTCCTCGCCATCGCCCTCGTCGCCCAGCTGCGGGCCCGTCGGCTCGTCCCGTGGCTCTACTGGCTCACCGTCGTGCTCGTCAGCATCGTCGGCACCCAGATCACCGACTTCTTCACCGACACCCTCGGCGTGAGCCTCTACGTCAGCACCGCGGTCTTCACCGTCATCCTCGCCGTGGTCTTCACGGTCTGGTGGCGTCAGGAGCGCACCCTGGCGATCACGGCGATCGACACCCCGCGACGCGAGCGCTACTACTGGGGTGCGATCCTCACGACGTTCGCCCTCGGCACGGCCGGCGGCGACCTCGCCACCGAGGCCCTGTCGCTCGGTTTCCGTAACGGGGCCTTCATCTTCGGCGGCCTCATCCTCGGGGTGTGGCTCGGCCGGCGCCTCGGCCTCAACGCCGTGCTGGCATTCTGGATCGCCTACGTGTTGACGCGTCCGCTCGGCGCCTCGCTGGGCGATCTGCTGACCCAGGCTCGCGACTTCGGCGGCCTCGGCCTCGGCGCGAGCCTCACCAGCCTCGTCTTCCTTGCCGTCATCGTCGCCCTCGTTGCACGCGAGCAGGTCAACGCGACCCGGCACGGAATCCGGGCCAAGGGCGAGGCGCCGGCCGTCAGCCCGCACCGGGACTACGCCTGGGCCGCCGCAGGTGCGGTCGCCGTTGTGGCCGCGGCCGTCGTGCTCGCACCGTCACCGACGCCCGCCGTGGCCGCCCCCACCGCAGCCGGGACCGCGGGGAAGCCAGCGCCTGTCAACCCGCTCGAGGCAGACCCGACCTCGCCGATCGGCGACCTGCGCCCGTTCGCCGTCATCGTCGACGACGTGGCAGCCAGGACGAAGAAGGGCGACCTGTCGGCGGCGACGGCACGGATCAAGGACCTCGAGGTCGCGTGGGACAACGGGGAGGCAGCCATGAAGCCTGCCTCGCCAGACGACTGGCACGCCATGGACTCGGCGATCGACGCCGCCCTGACCGCGCTGCGGGCCACGCCGCCCACGAAGGCGGCGAGCCTGTCGGCTCTGACGTCCCTGCAGTCCACCATCGGCACGCTCGAGAAGAAGCAGTAGCAGTCGCTCGGGCACAATCGAGAGCGCGGCGCGCACACGCCGCATACGACCCCGAGGCATGCGCCCCGGGCGGAATCGGAAGGACTCAGACCGTTGGCTCGTCTCCGGTCGCGCCCGGGAGTGCGTCGCCAGGCGACGGTCGCCGCCGCGGTGGTGGTGGCCGTCGCCCTCCTGGTGGGCGGCTCCCTCCTGGTGCTCGTGCTGCAGCGTGCCCTGACCCAGACGCTGCAGGACAGCATCACCGCGATCGTCAACGAGGACGCGAGCGTGCTCGCGGCCAGGGGGACGCCGGGACTCGAGCTCAGCGAACGAGACGAGGGCCCGGACAACGTTCTCGTGCAAGTGATCTCACGGCAAGGCAGTACCGACACAGTCGTGTACACCTCGCGGCCGAACCGGACCGCTCCGGTCACGGACCTGGCACCCCGGGACGGACAGACGCTCGTCAGCGGCCGCTCGCTGCTGCCGCGGCCGCAGTCCCTGCAGGCCCCCCTGGTAGTGGCCCGCGGCGTCGACCACGCGGACACGCCGTACGTGCTCGTGGCGTCCGCCTCGCAGAGCACGCGCGAGCAGGCCGTGCTCACCACAGCGTCGCTGCTGTCGGCGGCCGTGCCGCTGCTCGTCGGGCTCACGGCGCTCGTCACGTGGTGGCGCGTCGGTCGGGCGCTCGCCTCCGTCGAGGCGATCCGGGCCCAGGTCGAGCGCACCGGCGCCTCGCACCTCCACGACCGCGTACCGGTCCCGCCGACCGACGACGAGGTCGCCCACCTCGCGGAGACCATGAACTCCATGCTCGCGCGTCTGGAGTCCGCCCAGCAGGCGCAGCGGCGGTTCGTGGCCGATGCGAGCCACGAGCTGCGCTCACCCCTCGCGACGATCCGGACGTCGTCGGAGCTCGTAGGACCCGGGAACGCGGAGACGTCGTGGGAGCAGCTGGGACCGATCGTGCGGGCCGAGACGGAGCGGATGGGCCGGCTCGTCGACAACCTGCTGCTCCTGTCACGCGCGGACGACGCGTCGCTGGCCGAGGTCCGGCGCGAGGTCGACCTCGACGACCTCGTCGACGCAGAGGCCCGGCGGCTGCGCGGCCTCGGCGGGGTCACCGTCCGGCTCGACAACGCTCCGGTGCGCGTCCTCGGCGACGAGCACCAACTCCAGCAGGTGCTCCGGAACCTGCTCGACAACGCGGCCAGGCACGCCCGCGGGGCCGTGGAGGTCACCGTCTCCACCGACGACGGGCAGGCGATCGTCCGGGTCGACGACGACGGGCCCGGGATCCCGGTCGAGGATCGGCATCGCGTCTTCGATCGCTTCGTCCGCCTCGACGCGAGCCGGTCTCGCAGCTCCGGCGGCGCCGGCCTCGGCCTCGCCATCGCGAGGGAGCTGGCGGCCGCGCACGGCGGGACGTTGTTCGCGACCGACTGCACCGGCGGTGGTGCGCGGTTCGAGCTGACCCTTCCGCTCGCCCCGGCAGACGCGCCCTCCGTCCCACCGGCCTGACCGGGGAGGGAGCTCAGCCGGGGTCGCTCTCGAGGAGCCGGTAGCCCGCTCCCCGCACCGTCTCGATGCTCGACGAGGAGAACGGCGCGTCGATCTTGCGACGCAGGTACCCGACGTAGACCTCGACGATGTTGACGTCGCCGTCATAAGCCGGGTCCCAAACGGCGTCGAGGATCGCGGCCTTCGTGACGACCTCCCCGACGTGCATCATTAGGAAAGTCAGGAGCGCGAACTCCTTGGTGGTCAAAGGGATCTCGGTGCCGCCACGACGCACCCGACGGCGCGCGGGATCGAGCGACAGCGACCCCGCCGTCAGCACAACCGGCCGCTCGGGGGCACCACGGCGGATGAGGGCCCGCAGCCGGGCGACGAGCACGACGAAGCTGAACGGCTTGGTCAGGTAGTCGTCGGCCCCGAGGTTGAACGCTTCGGCCTGGTCGTGCTCGCCGTCGACGGCCGTCAGCATGAGTGTCGGGGTCCACACCCCGGCGTCGCGGAGGCGTTCGACGACCTCGTAGCCGTTGAGCTTCGGCAGCATGATGTCGAGCACGATCGCGTCGTAGACGGACTCCGACGCGGCCCACAGTCCGTCCTGACCGTCGTGGCACACGTCGACGACGAAGCCCTCCCGGGACAGACCCCGGCGCACCACCTCGGCGAGGGGGCGCTCGTCCTCGACCAGCAGGATGCGCACTGGTCAGGCCCTCCCGCGGGTCGCCGAGGCGGCGGCGTCGTGGCTCATGCCTGCGACCCTACGGGTCCGCACCTGAGTCCTCGCTGAGCGGAAGCAGCGGCCCCGCAGGAGAGGTGGCCGGGAGCCCTGGGCGCCCGACCACCTCACCACGCGCTCCGACCGGACCCGGCCGGCTCAGGCTGTCACGGCAGGTCGGCCAGCTGCTGGGAGGAGGCCGCGCTCTGGAAGCCCCGCAGGGGCAGGAAGACGCCCTGGGCGCCGACGACCTGCTGTCCCTGCTTGCTGATGACGAACCTGATGAGCTCGCGCAGCACGGGGTCCAGCTGCCGGCCCGGCTTCTTGTTGACGTTGAGGTAGACGAGCCGGCTCAGCGGGTACTGCGCCGAGGCGACGTTCTCGTACGTCGGCGCGTACGCCGGGTCGTTGTCGTGGTTGCTCAGCGAGAGCACCTTGACGGGCTGGTCGACGTAGGCCATCCCGGTGTAGGCGATGCCGTACGGGTCGTCCTCGACGTGCTTGGCCTGGTTGAAGACCGTGGTGTCCCACGAGACGTCGGGGTCGGCCGGCTGGCTGCCCACGGCCTCGGCGGAGCGCCACTCGCCGCGCTCGCCGTTGTAGTTGAGCACCCTCTCGCGGACGAACTCCTCGAAGCCGTTCCACGGCTTGATGCCGTACACGTGGATCGGCTTGTCCTGCCACTCACCGGTCAGGCCGAGGTCGCCCCACGTGCGGATCGGCGTGCCGCCGCGGTGGTGCGTGGTGGACAGCAGGCGGTCGAGCTGATCGAAGGAGAGCTTGTTGATCGGGTTGTCCTTGTTGACGACGAAGCCCATGGAGTCGAGGAACCCGAAGTGGCGGTAGCTGCCGCCGGAGATCGGGATCGAGGTCGGGCCGTAGCCGAACTTGTCGCGGAAGGCGACGTCGTCGGAGGGCTTGAGCTCGCGCGAGACGAAGACGCAGTCGAGCTTGCCGTCGATGAGGGCGAGCGCCCCGAGGCTGCCCGCGTAGGGCGGGTCGATGTTGATGTGCACCTTCGGGTACATCCGGGTGAACTCCGCGACCCAGTCCTTGGACAGGGCCGCGAGCACGTCGGACGCGCCGCAGTCGTAGGTCCCGCGCAGCGCGTTCCGCTGGAGTGGGCGGTAGGACGTGAGGGCGGGGTCGGGGGTCGGCTGGAGCAGCTCGGGCGTCGGCGTGGGGCGGCCGTGCTCCTTGTTGAACTCGTCCTGGGCGTCGGTCTGCTTCGTCACAGTCTTCTGGGGGGCGATGGCCCACAGGGTCAGGTCCTTGGCCGTCGTGTTCGTCTCGGCCAGGCCCACGGCGGCGCCGGTGGCGGTCAGTGCGGCGCAGGCCACGGCGACGGTGGCGAGGCGGAGTGGGGGTCGTTTCATCTCGCGGCTCCTCGTTGAGCGGTCGGTTGTCACGGCGCGCCACAACGTAGGAATGCCTCTGTGCGGGAACAAGATTGCGAAGGTTGGCGGCATTGAGTTCATAAAGGTCGTGGTGACCGACGGCTGATCCGGGAGCCGGGGCGGGGCTAGGGTGCGGCTGTGCAGGAGAGGCGTTCGGCCGACGGTGGCCGGGCCCGCCCGGCTGGGCCCGGGCCGGCGCGGCGCTCGCGCCTGCGGCTGCGCGACCAGGTGATCCTGCTCGTCACCGGACTGGTCGCCCTGACCCTGCTGCTGTCGGTCGCCGTCGCGGCGTACACCGTCCGTGGCATCGTCGAGCGCCAGTTCGAGATCAGGGCCCTCACGGTCGCCCGGGCGGCCGCACTCGACACGAGGCTCGCCCCGTGGCTCGACGGCCCGGCCACCCGCGACGGGCCGGTGCAGGCGGCGGCCGAGCGCGTGCGGGTCGGCACCAACGTGCAGGCGGTCGTCGTCCTCGACGCGAACGGCGTCCGGTACAGCCACCCCGACGCCTCCCGCGTAGGCAGCCCGGTGCGGGTCGACCTGGACCCGGTCCTCGCGGGGGCCGAGACGATGTCGGTCGAGGACGACGCGGAGGGTCCGGCGGCCCGGGCGCGCGTGCCCCTGCGGGACGCCGCCGGGCGGGTCGTCGGGGTCGTCAGCGTGGGGCTCGGCATGGGGCGCGTCGAGGACAGCGTGTGGGCCCTGACGCGGGGGCTCGTGGCGGCGGCGGTCGTGGTCCTCGTGCTCGGCGTGCTGGGCGCCTTCGTCCTCGCCCGACGCCTGAGGCGGACCACGCACGGGCTCGAGCCGGCCGAGATGGCGGACCTGCTGCGCGGGCAGCAGGCGCTGCTCGAGGGGGTCAAGGACGGCGTCGTGGCCCTCGACCCGGACGGGGTGGTGACGGCCGCCAACGAGGAGGCGCACCGCCTCATGGGCACCCGCCCCGGGGTCTCCCCGGAGTCGGCGCGGGCTGGGCTGCCGGACGAGGTGCAGGCCCTGCTCGCCCGCCCGGAGCCCCCGCGAGGCGAACTGACCGTGGTCGGCGACCACACCGTCGTGGCCACCCGGCTCGCGGTCGTCCGCGACGGCCGCGACCTCGGCACGGTGCTCGTGCTGCGCGACGAGTCCGACCTCGACGACCTGGCGCGCGAGCTCGAGGCCACGCGGGCCCTCGGCGACGCGCTGCGGGCGCAGGCCCACGAGTACACCAACCGGATCCACACGGTGGCCGGCCTGCTGCGCCTCGGGCACGTGCCGCAGGCCCGGGAGTACCTCGTGCAGCTGCAGGCGTCCACGGCGTGGGGCGAGCTCGTCGACGACCCGTACCTGGCCGGGCTGCTCACGGCGAAGGCGGCCGTGGCGTCCGAGGCCGGCGTCGTGCTCCGCGTGGGCGACACGACGTGGGTCGACCGGCCGCTCCGGCACCCGCTCGACTGCGTGACGGTCGTCGGCAACCTCATCGACAACGCGGTCCGCGCCGCGCAGTCGGCGGCCACGCCGGACGGCGACGAACCGTGGGTCGAGGTGACCCTGCTGGCCGACGCCGCCGACCTCGTCGTGCACGTCGTGGACTCGGGCCCCGGCGTCGCCACCGAGGACCGCGAGGCGATCTTCCGTCCCGGCTTCACGACGCGTCCCGGCGGTTCGGTCGACCGCCGCGACCACGGGCTCGGGCTGGCCCTGGCGCGGCGCACCGCGAGGCGGCACGGCGGGGACGTCGAGCTCGTCGACCCCGGCAGCGCCGACCACGGGGCGGCCTTCTCGGCCCGGCTCGAGCACGTCGTCGAACCGGCGACCGTGGCCGGGCGCACATGAGCGGCGCGACGGTGGCCGCGCGTCCGAGGCGGTGGGGGCCATGACGGTGCTGCGCGTCCTCGTCGTCGACGACGACTTCCGCGTGGCCCGCCTGCACGCCGACGCGATCGACGCCCTGGCGGAGTGCGAGGTGGTCGGCCAGGCGCGGACGGCAGCCGAGGCGCTCCTGCTGGCGCGGACGCAGCACCCGGACCTCGTCCTGCTCGACGAGTACCTGCCCGACGCCCCCGGCTCCAGCCTCCTCGGCCGCCTCGGCGCGCCGGCCATCCTGGTCACGGCGGCCAACGACACCGCCACGGTGCGTCGGGCGCTGGCCGCCGGCGCGGTGAACTACATCCTCAAGCCCTTCGACCTCGACCTGCTCGTGGAGCGCGTCACGGCGTACGCGCGCACGCGGGCCAGCCTGAGCGGCTCGGGACCGATCGAGCAGGCCGAGATCGACCGCGCGATCGCCCGGATCCACGGGACCGCCCGCGCTGAGGGCGGCGGCCGTCGTGGCGGGTCCGAGGCCACCGCGGCCCTCGTCCGCGACGCCCTCGCCGAGGCGTCGGGGGCGCTGACGGCGAGCGAGGTCGCGGAGCGGATCGGCGTCTCGCGCGTCACCGCGCAGCGCTACCTGTCCGACCTGGCTCGGGTCGGCCGGGCCACGATCACCCTCGCCTACGGCTCGGCCGGGCGCCCCGAGCACAGCTACACGTGGGTCGGCTGACCTGCCGTTGCCCCGGTCCCGTGCGCGCGCGTCGGGTTGTCGCGTTCTCGTGTGCACGACGTGAGGCGGAGAGATGCTGGAGGGTGATGCGGCGCGCCGATGCCGCACGAGTCCCCGCCCGGGACCGGGAGCGGGCACGGGGAAGGAGCACGCCATGAGCACGTCGTCAGGACAGACACCGTCAGGGGCTCCCGAGCTGGAGAACGCGTCGGTCGACCCGTCGCTGGACCAGCTGAGGCTGCCGCCGCGCGAGGAGGGACCGCCGCCGGAGGACTACGTCGAGAACGACGACGTCCTCGACCCGCTGCCGACCCCCGACGAAGGGGACGTCGAGGACCACGTGTGGGTCGAGGAGTTCGGCGACTCCTTCTCGCGGGAGGTCGGGCGCGCCCCGTCGCAGGCGCGCGTGCCGAACGAAGAGATGGAGGGCTGAGCGATGGTCAGACCGGTCAGGACGTTCACGCTGGGATACGGGTTCCTCGCCCGCGGGACCCTGTGGTCGTGCGACAGGGATGCCGCCGGGAAGGGCCTGCACACCGGCATCGACCTGCTCACCGACATCGGGGTCGACGTGGTCGCCGCCCGCCCGGGGCTCGCGCGCCACGTCGACTTCGGCAACGCCCTCGGCGAGCACCAGGTGGCGGTGGAGGTCGCGGACGGCACCGTCGACTTCTACGCCCACATGCGGATGCGCATCGGGCACGGCATCCAGGTGAAGGCGGGCGACAAGCTCGGCGAGGTGGGCCTGGAGGGGAACACCAACACCCCGCACCTGCACCTCGAACGCCACAAGGACACGAGCGGCTGGCACTGCGGGGTCCACGTCAGCCCGCAGCCGAGCATCGACTTCCAGGTGGCGGCGGCCGTCGCGGCGCACGCCCCGCAGGCGCCCCGCGTCGACTACTCCCTGCCGATGCAGTGGATCCCGGACTGGTGGCCGGAGCCGGGACAGGCCGGCAGCTACTACGGGCCGAGCACGCCCGGCAAGGCCTTCTACTCGGGCCGCGTCGCCGCCGGCACGAACCGGGGCTGGAAGGCCTCGGGGTTCCTCGACCAGCAGAGCATCCAGACGCACATCCGCCAGATCCAGAAGGCCGCCGGGGCGGGCGTCACCGGGCGCTACGACCTCGCGACCCGCGACAAGGTCCAGAAGTGGCAGCAGGACCACGACGTGTCGCCGGCCAAGGGCATCGTCGGCCAGCTGACGTGGGTGGCGATGGCGCGCGCCCACCACCAGTAGCCCATCACCGGTAGCCCGACGCCGGGCGACCTAGAGCCACCGGCGCACCCGGGCCCGGTAGGCGTCGTAGGCCGGACCGAACTTGCCCGACAGGTAGCGCTCCTCGGGCTGGATCGCGCCCCACGACAGCAGGGCGACGCCGACCGGCACGAGCACGAGCGCCCAGGCCGACGGCACCAGCAGCGCGACGCCGACGTCGAGGGCGATCAGGCCGAGGTAGAGGGGGTTGCGGCTGACGCGGAAGGGCCCCGACTCGAGCAGCTGCGTCGTCGGGCCACCCGGGAGCACCGACGTGCCCCGCGACGCCATGACCGCCAGCGTCCAGCCGTTCCAGAGCACGAACGCGACGACGAGCACGCCACCGACCCAGCGAGCCGGCCCGGCCGGGACCGTGAACGGGTCGCCGACCCGGCTGGTCAGGCCGAGCCCCAGCAGGAGCGGCGCGCCGAGGGCGACCGGCGGCCACACCCGGAACGACGGCGCATCCACGCAGCGATCGTCCCACCGGCCGCGGACCCGGGGAGGGTTCCGGCTTTGGCGATTCCGGGGACAGCGTCCCGGGCCGGTGCCAGTCTGGGAAGCGGCTCGACAACCGGTCGAACTGACGGTGGCGGCGCGTTGAACAGCGAGCGCGCCGGCGCCGGCGCCGGGGGTCAGGCCTCAGGTTCGAGGGGACGCCGGTCCCGGGACGAGGCGCAACGGCTGACGTCCAGGTCGACGGCAAGGGTCCCCGCGGCGTGGGCAGCGCCGCGGGGACCATCTCGTGCCCGGTCTCAGGCGGCGGGGAGCCGGACGGTGACGCACAGGCCCCCGGTCGGGCGGGCCGCGAGGGTGAGCGTGCCGTCGTGCGCCTGCACGAGGCGGTCGACGATCGCGAGTCCCAGCCCGACGCCGGAGTGGTCGGCGTGGACGCGGTCGGTGCCGCGCCGGAACGGCTCGGTGAGCGTCGACACCAGGCGCGGGCTGAGCACCTCGCCGGTGTTCTCCACGGTGAGCAGCGCGGCGCCCGCCTCGACGCTCGTCCTGATCAGGACGGTGCCGTGCTCGGCCACGTTGTGGACGATCGCGTTGTGCACGAGGTTCGTCGCCATCTGCAGCAGCAGCGTCGGGGAGCCCGTGGTCGGGGCCCGCTCGCCGGACGCCTCGAGGGTGACGCCGTGCCGCGCGGCCAGGGGCAGGAGCGTCTCGGTGACCTCCTCGGCGAGGAGAGACAGGTCGACGGGTTCGCGGGTGAACGACCGCTGGTCGGCGCGGCTGAGCAGCAGGAGGGCCTCGGTGAGGTCGATGGCCCGGGCGTTGACGACCTGGAGGCGGTCGAGCAGCTCGCCGACGTCGCGGTCGGGGTCCCGGCGGGCCACGTCGAGGAGGGTCTGCGTGATGGCGAGGGGGGTGCGCAGCTCGTGGGAGGCATTGGCGGCGAAGCGCTGCTGCTCGGCCACGTGGGCCTCGAGGCGCGCGAGCATGGCGTCGAAGCTGTCGGCGAGCTCGCGGAACTCGTCGCGGTGGCCCTCCAGCTCGATGCGGTGCGACAGCGACCCGGTCGCGGCCCGACGCGTGGCGGAGGTGATGCGCGTCAGGGGAGCGAGCATCCGCCCGGCGAGGAACCAGCCGCCCACGAGGCCGAGGACGAGCAGGACGACGAGGGCCTGGACCGCCCGGGGCGTGAACGCGTCCGCGAGGTCCGAACGCGTCGGGGTGAACGGCCCGGGGCCGAAGGTCGACCGGTCGGGCACGTAGCGCAGCAGGAAGACCCAGACCGTGGCGAGCAGCAGTCCGCCGGCGACCATGAGGAACCCGGCGTAGCTGAGGGTGAGCTTGAGGCGGACGCTCATCCCCGGGGTCCTATCCACGATGTCCTCCTGCGCGGTCGGTGGTGCCGGCCGTGCCGGCGGTGCCCGGCTCGCTGTCGATGCGGTAGCCGACGCCCGGGACGGTGACGATGACCCAGGGCTCGCCGAGCCGCTTGCGCAGCGCGGACACGGTGATGCGCACCGCGTTGGTGAACGGGTCGGCGTTCTCGTCCCAGGCGCGCTCGAGCAGCTGCTCGGCGCTGACGACGCCACCCTCGGCGGCGAGGAGCACCTCGAGCACCGCGAACTGCTTGCGGGTCAGCGCGACGTAGCGGCCGTCACGGTAGACCTCGCGGCGGAACGGGTCGAGCCGCAGGCCGGCGAGCTCGCGGACAGGCGGCCGGTGGTGGGCCCGCCGGCGGTCCAACGCCCGCAGCCGCAGCACGAGCTCCTGGAAGTCGAAGGGCTTGGTCAGGTAGTCGTCGGCGCCGAGCTCGAACCCGGACGCCTTGTCGTCGAGCCGGTCGGCGGCGGTCAGCATGAGGATCGGCATGCCGGAGCCGGACGCGACGATGTGCCGGGCGATCTCGTCGCCCGACGGGCCCGGGACGTCGCGGTCGAGCACGGCGATGTCGTAGGTGTTGGTGCCCAGCAGCTCGAGCGCGGTCTCGCCGTCGCCGGCGACGTCGGCGGCGATCGCCTCCAGGCGCAGCCCGGTGCGGACGGCATCCGCCAGGTACGGCTCGTCCTCGACCACCAGCACGCGCATGACTCGATGCTAGAGAGGCGCACCTTTCGTCCGCGTATCGAAATCCGCAGACGGGCCGGCAACACGTCGCTGCCTTGACTGGGTCGCATGCCGACGAACCGACAACGCCCGACCCATCACCTGACCCGATCGACCCTGGTCGCAGTCCTTCTCGCCGCCGCGGCCCTTCCTGCCCTCGCCGGGTGCAGCGCCGGCGGCGACCCTGCCGGCCCCTCCGCGACGAGGGCGCTCGCGGGCTCACCGGACGCGGCCTCGCCCGGCAAGTCGGCGGGCCCGTCACGCGGTGCGTCGGCCGACGCGTCGGGGAAGGCCTCGCCCGTGGGCCGCCGAAGCGTGCGCGTCGCGCAGCCGCCTCCCGGCGCGCCGGAGGGCGACGCCCACGCGCGGCTCGGCGCTGCGGACGGGGAGGTCCCCTCCGGTGTGACGGCCTTCGACGACTACCCCGCCGTCGACAACCTCGACCCCGCGCTGCTCGGTGCCCTCCGTGCCGCGTCGAGGCAGGCCGGGGCCGACGGCGTCGAGATCTACGTCTCGAGCGGTTGGCGGTCCAGGGCCTACCAGGAGCAGCTCCTCGACCAGGCCGTCGCGCGGTACGGCTCGCGCGAGGAGGCGGCCCGCTGGGTCTCGACGCCTGCCACGTCGGCGCACGTGTCGGGGCACGCCGTCGACGTCGGGAGGTCGGACGCCGCGGAGTGGCTGGCCGACCACGGTGCCCGGTTCGGCCTGTGCCGGGTCTACGACAACGAGCCGTGGCACTTCGAGCTGCGGCCCGACGCCGTGAGTCAGGGCTGCCCGGCCGGGTACGCCGACCCGACGCAGGACCCGAGGACCCAGCGGTGACCGTCGGCCTGCGGGGCACCGCGCCCCACCCCGTCCCGGGTCCTCCACGGACGCTGCTGCCCGACGACGCCTGGCACGGCTACCTCGCCGTGTACGACCACCTGGCCTCGGTGACCATCGCCGTACTGCCGATGGTCGCACTGGCGGCCTGGGTGCTGGCACGGAGGCGGCGGAGCGCCGGCGTTGAACCCGGGTGGGCGACGCGCACCGCCGTGACCGAGGTGGGCCTGGTGTACGCGATGCTGCCGGCGCTGTGGCTGACCCTTGACCCGGGCGCCCGCGCGGGCTCCGTCACCGGCGCCGTGAGCCTCGTGCCGCTGCAGGACCTGCCCCACATGGGGACCTTCCAGGTCGTCGGCAACCTCCTGCTCCTGGCGGTACCGGGGTTTCTCGCGCCGCTGCGGTTCGCGGTCGTCGCGTCGCTGCCGCGGATGCTCGTGGCCGCGGCCGCCGTCTCCGCGTCGATCGAGACCGCCCAGTACGTCCTGCAGCTGGACCGCGTGTCCTCCGTCGACGACGTGCTGCTCAACACCATCGGTGCCGGGCTGGCGGCCCTCGCCTCCCGACGCGGGTGGCGCGGCAGGCGTGACCGCGACCTCACGCGACCGCGACGAGCGGCCGTGGTGTGATCGTCGCGTGGACAGTGACGACCGCCCCCGCCGGAGCGGGCTGCTCGACGTCGGCGACGGCAATGACGTGTATTGGGAGGAATGGGGAGCCGCGGACGGTGTGCCGGCGCTCTACGTCCACGGTGGCCCCGGAGGGGCTCTCGGTGCGAGTGCCTACCGTGAGCGGTTCGACCTGGGCGCGACGCGGGTGGTGGGCTTCGAGCAGCGCGGGTGCGGTCGCTCGACACCGCACGCCGGAGACGCCAAGGCGTCGCTCGCGACCAACGACACCCCGCACCTCGTCGCCGACATGGAGGCGTTGCGCGTCCACCTCGGCATCGACGCGTGGGTGATCAACGGCGTCTCCTGGGGCTCGACGCTCGCGCTGGCCTACGCGCAGGAGCATGCGGCGCGCGTCCTCGGGGTCGTCCTCTACGCGGTGACGACGACGAGCCGGTCCGAGGTGGACTGGATCACCGAGGGCATGGGCGCGATCTTCCCCGAGGCCTGGGACCGGTTCGCCGGTCACGCCGAGCGGGCCGGCATCGGCTACCGCCGCGGTGAGGCGCGCCTGGTCGAGGCCTACGCAAGGCTGCTGGAGTCGCCGGACCCGCAGGTGCGCGACGCCGCCTCGCGCGAGTGGGCCCTCTGGGAGGACACCCACGTCAGCATCGGCGCCGGCGGCTTCCACCGGCATCCCCGCTGGGACGACGACCGGTTCAGGCACGCCTTCGCACGGCTGACGACCCACTACTGGTCCCACGACGGCTTCTGCGACCCGCCGATCCTCGAGCGGATGAACCGGCTGCGGAGCATCCCGGCGACCCTCGTCCACGGACGGCGCGACATCTCGAGCCCGGTGACGACGGCGTGGCGCCTGCACCGGTCGTGGCCCGGATCCGAGCTGCTCGTCGACGAGGGCGACGGGCACGGCGGCACCTCGATGACGGCCCGCTGGTACGCCGCCAACGCCGCCCTCGTCGCCCGGGTGCGACGCCAACACCGGTCCGAACCGCCGGCACCGTAGGTCGGCCCGTGGCGCCCCGCGCTTGCGGGCACGGCCGGGTCGCCGGGCCGGCTCCGCACGCGGCCTCAGGGCTCCACGCAGAACTCGTTGCCCTCGGGATCTGCCATGACGACGAGCTCGCCGTCGGCACCGATGATGCTGCCGCCGAGCGCGACGAGCCGCTCCACCTCGGCGCCGACCGGCCCCATCGCCCTGAGGTCGAAGTGCTGGCGGTTCTTGGCGGTCTTCGGCTCCGGCACGCGTCGGAACCACAGGTTGGGCCCGCCCCACCCGGCCGGCTCGACCCACGCGCGGTCGGTGGTGCTGTCCTCGTCGACGTTCGAGCCCAGCGCGGCGGCCCAGAAGGTCGCGAGCGCGAGGGCGTCGGCGCAGTCGAACGTCACGGACTTCACGTGAGACACCATGTTGAGGAATCTAGGGCGTCGTGCACCGCGCGGCACCCACGACGTGAGGGACGATCGAGGCATGGCTGACGACACCTTCGACCTCGCCCGCTTCGTGGCGGCCCAGGACGACGGCGGCACCTACGATCGGGCGCTCGCCGAGCTGCATGCCGGGCGGAAGCGGTCGCACTGGATGTGGTTCGTCTTCCCGCAGGTGGCGGGGCTCGGATCGAGTCCGGCGGCTCGCACCTACGCGATCAGCGGGGTCGACGAGGCCCGCGCCTACCTGGCCCACCCGGTGCTCGGGGCCCGGCTCCGCGAGGCCGCGCTCGCCGTCACCGACCTGGGCGCCCGGGACCCGGCCGCCGTCATGGGCTCGAGCATCGACGCGATGAAGCTGCGCTCGTCCATGACGCTCTTCGCCGTGGCGGCGCGGGACGAGGACGACGCGCGCCTCTTCCGGGGCGTCCTGGACCGGTACTTCGCCGGCCAGGAGGACCCCAGGACCACCACCCTGCTCACCTGAGCCGCCCGGCGCCGATCCCGCCGACGGCCGATCGCCCTGTGTTCACGGACTGTTCGGCCATCGGTCGGTGACCGTGGATGCCGATCGGGATCGTGGCCGGATAGCGTCCTACGTGCAGGCCGCAGTGACCGCAGGTGCGGTCGTGCCGGACGCCGTGATGGCCGAGTTGGTGCTCATGACGTCCGACACGCGATCAGGCCCAACGTCGAACCTGCTTGCGGCAGAACGCCTTCCAGGCAGACTCGAACTCAGCTTCGGCTCGTTCGGCGCGCGCCTGCTCGAGGGCGTGGAGGCGACCGTAGGTGAAGCCGTTCTCGCCCGCGAGGTGGGCCTGCACGCCCAGCTCGCGCAGCCGCACGCGCGCCGTCACCGCGTCCTGGTGGGTCCCGAGGATCTTCTGCACCCGCTTGGCGTCCTTGGCCAGCGAACGAGCTCGCTTGCCCGACGCGCGCTCCGCGGACTCGGCCGCGTAGCGCAGGCGCTTGGCCTTCTTGCGGGCCTCGTGGAAGGCCGCGTCGCGCTCGGCCTGGCCGGAGGCGTCTGCGATGTCCCCCACGGCACGGCGGAGCCGCTCGAGGTCGCGGGCCAGCAGCCGACGCGCCATCTTGCGTGCCGGGTTCGCGGCAGCGGACTCCAGCGGCGGGTCGGCCAGGAGCGCGTCGAGGGTGTCGAGCAGTCGCAGGTACCGCTCGCTGTCGATCGCCTCGCCGACCTTGGCGAGCCCGGACGCGTGGTCCGCGCCCAGCTCGTCGTCGATGCGGTTCGCGACGGGCCCCATGACCAGCTCCGGGGGCTCGGCCGAGACGACCTCGACCAGGTGCTCGCGCAGCACCTGGGCATCGCGTGCCGGCGCGAGCTCCTGCCCGATCCAGCGCAGCTCCTCCCGGACAGGGTCGGTGGCTGCACGGTCGAGCACGGGCCGGAAAGTCGTGAGGGCGGAGCGCAACGTCCGGGCGGCGATGCGGAGGCGGTGGACCGACTCGGGCAGCCCTGCGCGGAGGCGCGCATCCTGCTCGTTCAGCCGCGCCACCTGCGCTGCGAGGTGCGTCGACAGCAGCTCGCCGACCGACCCTTCAGGCAGCTCGGCGCGCAGGGGCCCGGCGGGGGTCCGGGTGAGCGGGTCGCCCAGTGCGCGAGCGAGTTTCGAGGCTGACGCCGCAGGTGCTGCGCCGGCCTCGAGAAGGACGTCGGCGAGGGCATCGAGCACCGAGGCCGGGCCCCGGTCGAGCTCGACCTCCCACTCACGCCACGTCTGCTCCGGGCTGTCGGTCTCGAGCAGGCGGGCGCGCACCGAGTCGTCGGTGACCCGGGCCAGGACGCTGCCGTCGGCATCGCGCACGGCGTACTCGCGCCGGGCCGTGCTCAGGGTCACGACGGGGGCGAGCGGCCGGTTCCGGGTGATGCCGCGGGCGCGGGCGCGCAGCTCCTCGGGAAGCCCGTCGTCCGCGCTCCCGAGCGGCACGCGCACCTCCGTGCGGGTGTCCGGCCCGGCGGGCAGCTTGAGGGTCCACCCGTCGTCGGTGCCCCCGGAGCGCCTCCGCAGCGTCATCCCGTGCCGCGCGAGGTCGTGGTCGGGCGTGTCGTAGTACACGGCCTCGAGATCGTGGTCGTCGGGCTGTTCGACCGAGACGACGCCCTCGGCCGCAGTGAGGTTGGGGAAGACGGTCTCCGCCCCCACGTCGAACTTGCGCTCGGTCTCGTTCACCTCGGAAGCGGCCATGCTCCGATCTTGGTCCGCCGGGCCGCGCTGGCAAAGACCCCCGGGCTCACACGTACCGGCTCGCGGACCGGCCGCCGCGGCTAGGGTGCCCGTATGGCGACCTTCCGCACCGTGCTCGAGGCGACCGGCGGCAACAACGTCGGCATCGTCGTGCCAGAGGCGACGGTGCTCGCCTTCGACCGCGGCACGCGGGTGCCCGTCATCGTCACGATCGACGGCGGCTACACGTACAAGACGACGATCGGCGTCATGGGCGGTCGCTACCTCGTGTCGTTCAACGCGGAGACCCGCAAGCAGACCGGCCGCGGTGCCGGCGACGAGGTCGAGGTCGAGCTGGTCGCCGACCCCGACCGCTGACGCGTCCCGCCTGCGGGGACGCCGTCAGGGCCGCAGCCGTCACGGCCGTGGCCACCCGGTGCTCCCAAGCGTCCTCCTGGACCGTCTCAGCACGTCGTACCGGTCCCGCCGACCCGGATGCACGACGAAGGCCGAAACCGCCTCCGGAGGGCGGGCGGGCTGCCCTGAGCGACGACGTCACACCGGGAGGGTGACGCGCTCGCGTGGTCGTCGGACGGCACAATCGCTCATGGGAGGACACGTCCGCAGCCGGCGCGCCGTCGCAACGGTCGTCGCCGCGCTCGCCGTCGGCGCCGTGGCCGCCGGCTGCAGCGGCGGTGGCTCGGTGACGCTGCCGACGTCGGTGTCGCGGACCGCCACGACGAGCGTGACCGGACCCGCCCTGACGCTGCCCACCCTCACGCGCACGGGCCAGACCCCGAGCGAGGCCCCGAGCGAGACCCCGAGCGCGACTCCGAGCGCGACCCCGACCGAGACCTCGGCGGTGTCGCCGAGCCCGACGAGCGGCACGGCGTCGGAGCGGCCGACGGCCACCCGACCGGACGCCACCCGGACGACCACCGTGACGCAGACGAGCACCGCGACCGTGACGCAGACGGCCAGCGCGACCGTGACCCGGACGGAGACGGCGACCGTGACCGCGTCACCCACGACGCGGAGCGCGACGCCGACGCCCAGCGCGGCGGAGAGCACGTCGACCCAAGCCGCCCCGGTGGCATCGGCCCCCGTCGCCGACCAGGGGACGGTCTGGTGGCCGTGGCTGCTCTTCGCCCTCGTCGTGCTCGGAACCCTCGTCGGGCTCCTCGTGCGCCGCCGCCGGACGAGCGAGGTGCTCGCCGCGTGGGACGCCCGGCTCGACGCCGCCCGGCAGGAGGCGTCGTGGGTCGAGGACGCCCTGACCACGCAGGTGCTCTCGACGGCGACCCCCGAGGAGGCCTCGAGCGTCTGGTCCGCGGCCCAGCCCCGGCTGCTGGCGATCGACGAGGACCTCCACGCCCTCGTGACCGACGCCCCGGACGAGCAGCGCGCCGCGACCGCGACGGGCCTTCGCGAGCAGCTGGGCCGCCTCGTCGCGGCCGTCGGAGCCGACGTGGCCGCGGGGCCGGGTACGGACGCCGACGGCTTCCGGACGCGGCGGGCCGCGATCGACGCCGCACGGCGCGACCTGCGCGGCACCCTCGGCCCCGCCGGCCCGCCACCGCCTCCTCCGGGCTAGGACGCGTCGGCCGGGACGCGTCGGAGGGTCCCGTCAGGGGGCGTCGGCCGGGACGAGGTAGCCCTCGGCGTCGACCGTCACGCGCACCGGGTCGCCGATCCACAGCGAGCCGTCCGCGCCGTCGTGGTGGAACCCGAAGATCACGGTGCTGCCGTCGGCGCGGGTGACCACCGGTGCCGCGAACAGGGTCGGGTCGGCCCGGAACGGCCGTGCCAGCGTCAGGTCCCACGGCCCGAGCAGGCCGGGGGAGGGCACCGACCACGTGCAGCAGCCGGCCGCGTCGCGCCGGCGTTCGGGGGTCATCTCGTCGGGGTGGCAGGTGAAGACGAGCACCGGCCGGCCGTCGACGACCTGGCTGCGCAGCACCTCGAGCTGGCCGAACCCGGCGCCGGGGGCGCAGAGCGGCGGGCGCACCTCCCACGTCTCGAGGTCGGGGCTCCACGCATGGGCGATGACGCCGTCGTCGTTGCGATCGGCGTCGCGGGCGCGGGCGGTCACCAGCAGGTGCCAGCCGTCGCCGTCGGGGTCCGGCAGCACGAGGGGGTCGCGCCACGTCTCGCTGCTGCCCTCGAGGTCGGGGCCCTCGGTGGGGACGGGGTGCGAGGAGAGCGTCTTGTAGTGCCGGGGGTCGATCCGCAGCGCCGGCTCGGAGGACGTGCGCGTCCAGTGGTGCAGGTCGTCGGAGACGGCCGAGCCGATCCGTTGGTCGTAGACGTGGTGCCCCGCCGTGGAGATGGCGGTGTAGAACATCCGCCAGCGGTCGCCCTCCCGGATCGTCGAGCCCGTCCAGATCGCAAGGTCGTCGAAGCCCGCCTCGGCGGGCACGAAGGTCTCGCCGAGGACCTCCCACTCGACGCAGTCCGTCGACACGGCGTGCCCGACGGTCGCGTTGACGTGGCGCAGACCCGGGTCGCCGAGCGAGGTCGGGGCGTGCAGGTAGAACAGGTGGACCCGGTCGCCGTCGGTGACGGTCCAGGCGTCCCAGACCCAGTGGTCCTCGAGGCGCAGCATGGGCCGAGTCTGACACCGGCCGGCCCCGAGCGGGAGCGCCGGATCAGTTCTGTCGGGCCGCCAGCGCCTCGAAGTTCTCGTACAGCTCGGGGACGCCGAGCTTGTCGCGCAGCTTCGTCGCCGCGGGACCGACGCGGGCCCAGAGCCCCGACACCCAGAGCCAGTCCAGCACGAGGTCGGTGTCGAGCAGCCCGTTCTTCGTGAGCGTCCCGATCGTCTCGCCCCAGTTCAGGATCCGCGACACGAGGACGTCGTCGACCGACGCCGTCTCGGGGTCGAACGTGTCGGCCCACACGGCGTGCTGCGCTTCCTCGATGCCCATCGCCGAGCCCCACTGTGCGAGCTGCACGAGCAGGGCGGCGTCCTCACGGTTGGCCACGTGACCTTCTCCTGTCCGGCCTCGGTCCCCGCCCCTCGGTCCTCGATGCTGACGGCATCGACGCTACTCGCGGGCGCCGGCCCCGGAGGGTCTTTCGGCGGTGGTCCGGGGCTTGCGGGGTCGGGATGCGCCGGCTGTGCCCGTCAGCATCCCGACGGGCCGCACGCCCCCGCGTCGGAGGGTGGCGCGCCGATCTGGACCAGCTGTGGCGCCGCCCGCAGCGTCGCGGCCATGGGAAGGCCGGCGCGCCCGGACGGTGCCGAGGCCGGCCCGCAGCAGCCGCCGCTCCCGGCGTCGGCCGTGGTGGCGTCGGCATCGTCGAACAGCCCGGCGCCACCGCAGACGCCGGTTTCGGGGAGGGTGAGCTCGACGCGGGAGGCAGCCGCGTCGTCGCCGGCCAGGGCGGCCGCCACGGAACGCACCTGCTCGTAGCCGGTGAGGGCGAGGAACGTCGGGGCCCGGCCGTAGCTCTTCATGCCGACGACGTAGAGGTCCGACTCGTCGTGGGCCAGCTCGTGGGCGCCGTGCGGGTAGACGGTCCCGCACGAGTGGACGTTGGGGTCGATGAGCGGGGCCAGCGCGGCCGGTGCCTCGAGGCGGCTGTCGAGCCGCAGGCGCACCTCGGACAGGATCGAGAGGTCGGGCCGGAAGCCGGTCAGGCCGACGACCTCGTCGAGGCCCTCGATGCGGGTGCCGTCCTCGCCGACGAAGGTGAGGGCGCCGCCACCGACGCCGTGGTCGGCGTCGGTGCGCTCGACGGCCCGGGTCCGGAAGCCGGTGACCACCTCGACGCGTCCGGCGACGACGGCCTCGCGGGCCCGCTGCCCGAGCGCCCCGCGGGCCGGGAGCTGGTCGGCGTCGCCCCCGCCGTAGGCGTTGCCCACAGCACCGCGGCGCAGCACCCAGACGACCTCGGTGCCGGGAACGCGCTCGGCCAGGGCGGCCAGGGCCACGACGGCGGTCAGCGCCGAGTGGCCGGAGCCGACGACGGCGGTGCGCCGCCCGCCGTGGCGACCGGCGTCGGTCGGGTCGGCGCTCGCGGCGTCGGCGGTGTCCGGGACGCGGTACGTGACGTGCGGGGCGACTGCCGGGTCGTGCTCGCCGTCGGCGGGGTAGCCGTCGGCTCCGAGGGGGCCCGGACGCGTCCACGTGCCCGACGCGTCGACGACGGCCCGGGCGCTGAGCCGCGACGCGCGGCCCGCGCCGTCGGTGACGTGCACCGTGAAGGGCTGGCTCTCGCGACCCGAGTCGACGACGCGGTCACGGCCGGCCCGGGCGACGCCGGTCACGCTGTGGCCGTAGCGGACCCGGTCGCCGAGGGCATCGGCCAGCGGTTGCAGGTAGAGGCGGACCCACTCGGCGCCGGTGGGGTAGCGGTCGGGCTCGGGCGCGACCCACCCGGTGGGCTCGAGGAGGCGCCGTGCGGCTGGGTCGACGAGCTCGGACCAGCGGGAGAAGAGCCGGACGTGTCCCCACTCGCTGACGGCCGCGCCCGCGTGGTCGCCACGCTCGAGGACGACCGGGTCGAGGCCGCGCTCGAGCAGGTGCGCGGCCGCGGCGAGCCCGATCGGGCCGGCGCCGATGACGGCGGTGGGCGCCTCGGTGGCAGGCGTCCCGGTGGGGGCGAGGGGGGCCATGGGTCAACCTCCGGTTCGGTGCCGGGCGTGGTCCGGCAGCACGGTGATTCGACATCCGTCGATGTGATGACGCGGCCATCTTGCGCCGCTGTTTCGATGGATGTCAAGATAGACGCATGTCGAATCAGCTCGCGGTCCGAGATGTCACCACCCGGCGCGAGACCGACGGCACCGGCGTGTGCTGCACGCCGCTGGCCCGGGGCCCGCTCGAGGCGGCGGACGCCGAGAACGTGGCGGCGATGTTCAAGGCCCTCGGCGACCCGGTGCGGCTGCGGCTCTTCTCCAACGTCGCCTCCGCGGCGGGCGGCGAGGCCTGCGTCTGCGACATCCAGGACGTCGGGGTGTCCCAGCCGACCGTCTCGCACCACCTGCGCAAGCTGCGCGAGGCCGGGCTGCTGGAGTCCGAGCGTCGCGGCACGTGGGTGTACTACCGCGTGGCTTCCGGGGTGCTGGCGACCATGGCGCAGCTGCTCGCGCCCGCCGACGCCTGACCGCCCCCGGATGGGAGCCAGGCCCGAGACCGCCGCCGTCCCCGACGCGCGGGCGACCCCTGCCGGCACCCCGTCGGACTCCGGGGAGGTCGACGTCGTCGTCATCGGAGGTGGGCAGGCGGGGCTCGCCACGGCGTTCCACCTGCGCCGGGCCGGGCTGGTCCCCGGGAGCGACTTCGTCGTCCTCGATGCCGGCGAGCACCCGGGCGGGGCCTGGCAGCACCTGTGGCCGTCCCTGCACCTGTTCTCCCCGGCCGAGTTCTCCTCGCTGCCAGGCTGGCTCATGCCTCCGTCGGGCGAGCCCTACCCGCCCGCGCGGCACGTCGTCGACTACCTGGCCGCGTACGAGCAGCGCTACGGCCTGCACGTGCGCCACGGTGTCGCGGTCCGCGCGGTGTCCCGGGTCGACGAGGACCCCGCTGGGTGGCTCGAGGTCGCCGCGGCCGGCGGACCTGCCTGGCGGGCGCGCGCGGTCGTCAGCGCCACCGGCACCTGGGGGCGCCCGTTCCTGCCGCACTACCCCGGGCAGGACGCGTTCGCCGGCCGGCAGCTGCACAGCGCCCACTACGCCGGTCCCGAGCCGTTCGCGGGCGCGCGGGTCGTCGTCGTCGGTGGCGGCAACACCGCCGCGCAGCTGCTCGCCGAGCTGTCGCAGGTCGCCGCCACGAGGTGGGTCACGCTGCGCCCGCCCCGGTTCCTGCCCGACGACGTCGACGGGCGCGTCCTCTTCGACGTGGCCACCGCTCGCCGCAGGGCCCTCGACGCCGGCCGTGCCGACCCCGGGGGAGTGGCCGGTCTCGGGGACGTCGTCATGGTCCCGTCGGTCCGGGCCGCCCGCGACCGCGGGGTCCTCGTGGCCGAGCCGATGTTCGAGCGCCTCACCCCGACCGGCGTCCGGTGGGCCGACGGCACCACCGCGGCCGCGGACGCCGTCGTGTGGTGCACGGGCTTCCGCCCGGACCTGCGCCACCTGGCACCGCTGCGCCTGACGCGCGACGGAACCCATCCCGCCACATCGGGGACCCGGGCCACCTCCGAGCCGAGGCTGCACCTCGTCGGCTACGGCGACTGGACCGGGCCCGCGTCCGCCACCCTCATCGGCGTCGGCCGCACCGCTCGGGACGCGGTCGCGACGATCCTCGGGCGCCGGCGGGGGCGGTCCTGATTCACCCCCGGCAGGTCGCGCGGCCCACCTAGCATGGAAGGTGCGCACCCTGGAGGGTCCATGACACGCGTCGCGATCGCAGAGGAGATGCGGGCTGCTCGCGACGACTTCCACGACCTGGTCGAGCACGCGCCCCGTTCCGAGCTGCGCCGGCGCAGCAACGGGACCCGGTGGACGAACGAGCAGCTGCTGTTCCACATGCTCTTCGGCTACCTGCTCGTGCGGAACCTCCTGTGGCTCGTGCGCGGGTTCAGCCACCTGCCCGACGCGGCGTCGCGCGGTTTCGCAGCGGCGCTCGATGCGGCGACGCGTCCCTTCCACGTCGTCAACTACCTGGGGTCCCTGGGCGGTCCCCGCCTGCTGGGCAGGTCCGGGATGGAACGCGCCATGGACCGCGTCACCGGCAGCCTGGTCGACCTCCTGGATCGTGCCGATGACCGGGCCCTTCGCCGCAGCATGCACTTCCCCCTGGGCTGGGACCCCTACTTCCACGACGTCATGACCGTGGAGGACGTCCTGCACTACGCGACGGTCCACTACCGGCACCACCGACGGCAGCTCACCCTGCCCGGCGCCCAAGCGCCCTGAGCCGGCGATGCGGCACGCACCAGCCGACGGAGCCGCCCTGCGCAGGACGCTCCCGGCAACGGCGGCCCTGCTGGCGGCGACGGCCGTGTGGGGCTCCACCTTCATCGTCACCAAGGACTCCCTCGACGAGCTGGACCCCGCCTCGTTCCTGACCTGGCGCTTCGGCATCGGCGCCGCCGCGCTCCTGCTCGTCCGCGGGGCCACCGTCGTCCGGCTGACGCGGCCCGAGCTGCGGCGCTCCGCCCTGCTCGGGGTGGCCCTGGCCGGCGGGTTCCTCCTCCAGACCAGCGGCCTGCAGCACACCCTGGCCGGGGTGTCGGGCTTCCTCACCGGTGCCGCCGTCATCCTGACGCCCGTCGTGGACGCCCTCGTCTTCCACGAACCGGTCGGTCGGGCCGGGTGGGCGGCCGTGGCCCTGTCCACCGTCGGGATCATCGCCCTCGCCGGCGGCGTCGCGGTGCCCTCCTCGCTCGGCACGGCGCTCACCCTGGGAGGCGCCGCCTGCTTCGCCGTGCACATCACCGGCCTGAGCCAGTGGGCCACGCGCGAGAACGCCTTCGGCCTGACCGCCCTCAGCGTCACCGTCGCAGCGCTGCTCTGCGCCGCCTTCGCGCTCGCGACCGGGCGGGGCGTCACGATCCCCGCCACGGCCACCGCCTGGCAGTCGGTGCTCTACCTCGGCGTCCTCGCCACGTGCGTCGGCTTCCTCGTCCAGGCCTGGGCGCAGTCGGCGCTGACGGCGACGGCCGCAGCGGTCGTCATGACCATGGAACCCGTGTTCGCCGCCGGCCTCGCTGCCGTCGTGGGCGAGACCGGCCTCGGTCGGGTCGGCTGGGCGGGGGGCCTCCTGGTCCTCGCCGGCATGGCCCTCACCGAGCTCGGACCGCGCGAGTGTTGCGACGCCATGGCACCCCGGGTCGAGTGCTGCTGAGGCGCGCCGCGCCGCTCGTGGGACGGACGCGTCAGTGCCCCGCGGGCGTCACGTCGAGCGAGGCCAGCAGGTCGAGGACCCGGCGCCGGATCTCGTCGCGGATGGGGCGCACCGACTCGACGCCCTTGCCGGCCGGGTCGTCGAGCTCCCAGTCCTCGTAGCGCTTGCCGGGGAAGATCGGGCAGGTGTCGCCGCAGCCCATCGTGATGACGACGTCGGACTCCTTGACCGCCTCGGTGGTGAGGACCTTGGGGGTCTCGGCCGTGATGTCGATGCCCTCCTCGGCCATGGCCGCGACGGCGGAGGGATTGACCTGGTCGGCCGGGGCGGAGCCGGCGGACCTCACCTCGACGGCGCCACCGGACAGGTGGGCCAGGTAGGCGGCGGCCATCTGGGAGCGGCCGGCGTTGTGGATGCAGACGAAGAGGACGGAGGGCTTGTCGGTCACGACGCTGGCTCCTGGGGTGCGATGGGGTGGGAGGTGGCTCAGTGGCCCGGGTCGTGGGCGGCGGCCCGGTCGGTCCGCGGGTCGGCGTGCTGGCCGTGGGGGACCACGACGTCGTCGGCGCTATCGCCCGCGTCGGGGTAGAGGGCGAGCGTCACCCCGACACCGACGGCGAGCCCGAGGAGCTGCGCGACGACGAAGCCGGGCACCGAACCCGGGGCGATGCCGGCGAAGGTGTCGGTGAAGACCCGGCCGAGCGTGACTGCCGGGTTGGCGAACGACGTGGAGCTGGTGAACCAGTACGCCGCACCGATGTAGGCCCCGACCGCGGGCGCGGCGAGGGCGGCGCGCCCGGTGCGGGCCAACGCGAACACCAGCGCCACGAGGCCGGCACTCGCGACGACCTCGCCGATGCCGTGCCCGACAGTCATGCGGTCGGTCGACGAGATCGCCGTGCCGACGCCGAACATCGCGTTCGCGAGCAGCGCGCCGCAGACGGCGCCGAGCACCTGGGTCACCGTGTAGGCGCCGAGCTCGGCGGGGCGCAGCCCGTGACCGCTGCGGCGGCCGAGGAACCAGTCCGCGGCCGAGACGAGCGGGTTGAAGTGCGCGCCGGACACCGGTCCGAACAGCAGGATCAGCACGGCCAGGCCGAGCGCCGTGGCGATGCTGTTCTCCAGCAGCTGCAGGCCGACGTCCTGCGGCGACAGGCTCTGCGCCGCGATCCCCGAGCCGACGACGACCGTGACGAGCATTGCGCTGCCGAGGAACTCGGCCAGGAGTCGGCGGGGGAGAGCTGTGGAGGTCGTCACCCGACGATGTTGACGCGTCCGAACCAGTCAGTCAAACTTGAGTCAATGAATGTTGAGCGAACTGACGAGCTTGCGCGCCGGGCCCGCGCCCATGCGGCGCTCGCGGACGTCACCCGCCTCCGGATCATGGACCGGCTCTCGGTCAGCGACGCGGCGGCCTCCGAGCTCGGAGCCCTCCTCGACGTCCCGTCCAACCTGCTCGCGCACCACCTCAACGTGCTCCAGGACGCCGGCCTCGTGGCGCGCCAGAGGTCCGAGGGTGACGGCCGCCGCACCTACGTCACCCTGACGCGGGACGCCGTTCTCGCGACGAACGCATCGGCCGGCGACCTGCGACGCCCCCGACGCGTCCTGTTCGTCTGCACCGCCAACACCGCCCGCTCGCACCTCGCCGCCGCGCTGTGGCGCCGGGCCAGCCCGATCCGGGTCGCCTCGGCCGGCACGCAGCCCGGCGACCGGGTCAACGAGCGGGCCGTGGCAGCTGCCGCACGCCACGGCCTCGAGCTGCCCGACGTCCGGCCGGCGCTGCTCGAGGACACCGCGCGCGCCGGCGACCTCGTCATCACGGTGTGCGACCGCGCCCACGAGGAGCTGCGCGGCGCCGACTGGGCCCACTGGTCGGTCCCCGACCCGGTCGTGGCGGGTGGCTCGAGGGCCTTCGACCGGGCGCTCGACCGGCTGGCCGGCCGGGTCGCCGCCCTCGCACCACGCTTCGCCCCTGCGCGCTGAGCGACCCGCGGGACGGCGACGGCCCCGGCCCCACGGGGACCGGGGCCGTCGGCCTCCTGAGCGTCGGTCAGGCCGACTCGCTCGGCCAGGACTCGAGGTGGAGCGCCTCGTGCCCGTCGCGCAGGGCGGTGAGCGTCTCGTCGGTCAGGGGCACGTCGGTGTCGGTGACGACGTAGCCGAGCTGGCCACGCGTCGCGAGCGATTGGCCGACGACGTTGACCCCGGTCGCGGCCAGCGTGTTGTTGATCGAGGCGAGCACGCCGGGGATGTTGTGGTGCAGCAGCGCCATCCGGAAGGAGCCGTCGCGCGGCGTCGGGAGCACCTCGGGCAGGTTGACCGACAGCGACGTCGCGCCCTCGGCGATGTAGCCGCTCAGCTTTCCCGCGACGAAGGAGCCGATCTCCTCCTGGGCCTCGGCGGTCGACCCGCCGACGTGCGGGGTGAGGATGACGTTCTCGAGGCCGCGCAGCGGCGACTCGAACGGATCGCCCTGCGCCTTCGGCTCGGTGGGGAACACGTCGATGGCCGCACCGGAGAGGTGGCCCGAGAGGATGTGGTCGCGCAGTGCCTGGTCGTCGACGACCATGCCGCGCGAGGCGTTGATGAACACGGAGCCGGGCTTCATCATCGCGAACTGCTCGGCGCCGAAGAGGCCGGCGTTGCCCGGCCGGCCGTCGACGTGGAGGCTGACGACGTCGGACGCCTCGAGCAGCTCGTCGAGCGAGCCCATGCGGCGGGCGTTGCCGTGCGCCGGACGGTCGGCGGTGTCGAAGAAGACGACGCGCAGGCCGATGGCCTCGGCGACGTTCGACAGCTGCGTGCCGATGTTGCCGTAGCCGACGATGCCGAGGGTGCGGCCGCGGGTCTCGTAGGCGCCCTTGGCCGACTTGTCCCAGATCCCGTCGTGCATCTTCTGGGTCTTCTCCGGCAGGCGCCGGGCCAGTGCGATGACCTCGCCGAGGACGAGCTCGACGACGCTGCGGGTGTTGGAGAACGGGGCGTTGAAGACGCCGACTCCGAGCTCGGTGGCGCGGCCGAGGTCGACCTGGTTGGTGCCGATGCAGAAGCAGCCGATGGCGCGCAGGTCGGGGGCGGCGTCGAGCACGGCCGCGGTGACCTTCGTGTTCGACCGGATGCCCAGCACCGTGACGCCCTCGAGGGCCTCGATGAGCTCGTGCTCGCTCAGCGATCCGGAGCGGGTCTCGACCTCGAAGCCGTTGCGGCGGAACGCCTCGGGCGCGACGGGGTGGACGTTCTCCAGCAGCAGTACCTTCACGCGTGTCTCCCTCGGGGGCTTCCCGCACGGTGCGGGGCGCCCGAACTCTTGGTGGGTCTCGGTATCAGGGTGCCCCAGCCGGCGGCCGGGGCGCGATCTCGTGCGCGGGCTGAGACGCGCCGCCTCGGTGGTGTCACGGCTCGGCGCCCGTGGTGGCTCGCTCGAGCGTCCGGGCGAGGGTCCGGGCGAGCAGCTCGCCGGTGTGCTCGAGGTGGTGGCGCATGGCCGCCTCGGCGTCGGCGCCGCGGCGGTCCAGGACGGCCGTGACGATCGGCTCGTGCTCGTCGCGGATCTCCGCGAGGGTCCGCCCCGCGGTCGTCGTCGGGGGTCCGAGCAGTGCGGTGGTGGCCCGGAGCCGGTCGATGATCGCGGCGGCGCGCTGGTTGCCGCCGGCGCGCATCAGGGTGTCGTGCACGGCGTGGTCGGCGACCCAGAACTGCTGCTCGTCGGCGGCCCCGCCGTGCTGGCCCAGCGCCGCACCCATGGCGTCCAGCGCCGCGCGGATCTCGGCGTGCTCGGCCTCGGTGCCCTGCTCGGCGGCGCGGCGCGCGGCCGGCGGCTCGAGCGCGAGGCGGATGTCGATGATCTCCTCGATGTCGCGCGCCTGCGGCGTGAGGACGCGGAAGCCACGGTTGCGGTCGATCCGCACGAGCCCCGCCTCCGCGAGGCGCAGCAGCCCCTCGCGGACCGGGCTGCGCGAGACGCCGAGCAGGTCGGCGAGCTGGTAGACGGAGTACGTGGCGTCCGGGACGAGCTCGCCGCCGATGATCCCCGCGCGCACGGCGTCGACGACCGCGTCCGCGAGGGAGGGGGCGCCGTGGGGCAGGCTCAGCCGGGGCATGCGTAACATGTTACTCATGGACGAGCCCGACGCGAACGTGGTGCAGGCGCTTTCCCGTGCCGGCCTCGACGTGCACGCCGATGCCGGTACTCGCAGCATGTACGCCTCCGACGCGTCGCTGTACCGGATCCCGCCGCTCGCGGTGGTGCGCCCGCGCAGCGTCGACGACGTCGGCGCGACTCTGGCCGTGGCGCGGGAGACCGGCATCCCGGTCACCTCGCGCGGCGCCGGCACGTCGGTGGCCGGCAACGCGGTGGGGCGCGGCGTCGTGCTCGACTTCTCGCGGCACCTCAACCGCGTCCTGTCGGTGGACCCGGACACCCGCACGGCGGTCGTCGAGCCCGGCACCGTCCACGCGGTGCTCCAGAAGGCCGCCGCGCCGCACGGCGTCCGGTTCGGGCCCGACCCGTCGACCCACCCGCGATGCACCATCGGCGGGATGATCGGCAACAACGCCTGCGGCTCCCGGTCGCTCGCCTACGGCCGCACCTCCGACAACGTCGCCGGCCTCGAGCTGCTGACCGCCGCCGGCGAGCGCCTCGCCACCGGCTACGACGACGCCGGGGTGCCGTTCACGCGGGGCGCCGAGGACGTCGTCTCCGGCGCCTGCGCCGTGATGGCCCGCCACCTGTCGACGGCACGCACCGAGTTCGACCGCTTCGGCCGGCAGGTCTCGGGCTACGCCGCGCACCACCTGCTGCCCGAGCGCTTCGACCTCACCCAGGCCCTCGTCGGCTCCGAGGGGACGCTCGGCGTCATCACGCAGGCGACCGTCCGGCTCGTCGTCGACGCGCCCGTCCGGGTCGTCGTGGCCCTCGGCTTCGCCGACATCGTCGCAGCCGGCGAGGCCGCGCCCGCGGTCGTGGCCCACGGGCCGACGTCCTGCGAAGGCCTCGACTCCCGCCTCATCGACGTGCTCCGGGCCCGGCGCGGCCCCGGTGCCATCCCGCCCCTGCCGCGCGGGCGTGCTTGGCTCTTCGTCGAGTTCGCCGGCGACGACGCCGGTGAGGTGGTCGCGCGCGCTCGGCGGCTCGTGGCCGAGAACATCGCCGACGACGCGGTGGTCGTCGAGGACCCCGCCGTGCAGGCCCGGCTGTGGCGGATCCGCGAGGACGGCGCCGGGCTCGCCGGTCGCGCGCCCTCGGGCAAGCCGGCGTGGCCCGGGTGGGAGGACGCGGCCGTGCCGCCCGACCGTCTCGGTGAGTACCTGGCGGCCTTCGACGAGCTCGTCGGCTCCTACGGCATGACGTCGGCGCCCTTCGGCCACTTCGGCGACGGCTGCATGCACGTGCGCCTCGACCTGCCCCTCGACCAGCCCGACGGCACGAAGGTCATGCGCGAGTTCCTCACCGAGTCCGCCCGCCTGGTCGGTGGGTTCGGCGGGTCGCTGTCCGGCGAGCACGGCGACGGCCGGGCCCGCTCCGAGCTGCTGCCGCACATGTACTCGCCCGACGCCATCGCCCTCTTCGGCGGCATCAAGCACGCGTTCGACCCGGGCAACCTGCTCAACCCCGGGGTTCTCGTCGACCCCGATCCGGTCGACGCGGACGTGCGGCCCGCCGGCCACTTCCCGGTGCGCAACCTCGCGATGGCCTACCCCCACGACGGGGGCGACCTCGCCCAGGCGGTGCACCGCTGCACCGGCGTCGGAAAGTGCCGGGCCGACAACTCGGGCGCCGGCGGAGTCATGTGCCCGTCCTACCTCGCCACCCGCGAGGAGAAGGACTCGACGCGAGGCCGCGCCCGCGTCCTGCAGGACGTCGTCCGCGGCGAGCTGCCGTGGTCGCACCCGTCCGTCCACGACGCGATGGACCTGTGCCTGTCGTGCAAGGGCTGCGCGTCGGACTGCCCCACGGGCATCGACATGGCCACCTACAAGTCGGAGGTGCTGCACCAGACCTACCGTCGCCGACTGCGCCCCCGCTCGCACTACACGCTCGGGCGGCTGCCGATGTGGGCCCGGCTGGCCGGGCGCGTCCCGGCTCTCGCCAACCGGTCGCTGACGCTGCCCCTCGTCGCGCCGGTGGCGCTGTGGCTCGCCGGTGTCGACCGGCGTCGTTCGATCCCGGCGTTCGCCAGGCGTCCGTTCCGCCGCAGCTTCTCCGCGCGGTCCTCGGACCTGAAACCTGTTGTCCTGTTTGCCGACTCGTTCTCCGACTCGTTCTCTCCCGAGGTCGCCGAGGCCACGGTCCGGGTGCTGCGCGACGCCGGGTACGAGCCGCGCCTGCCGAGCGGCTCGGTCTGCTGCGGCCTCACGTGGATCACGACCGGACAGCTGGACTCGGCGAAGAGCATCCTGCGCCGCACCGTCGCGGCGCTGGCCGACGACGCCCGCGCGGGCCTGCCCATCGTCGGGATCGAGCCCTCGTGCACCGCCGTGCTGCGCTCCGACGTGCACGAGCTGCTGCCCGGCGACGACGACGCCGCGCTCGTCTCCTCCCGGGTCCGCACGCTCGCCGAGCTGCTCGCCGAGACGCCGGGCTGGACGCCGCCCGACCTCACCGGGACGCAGGTCGTCGCCCAGCCGCACTGCCACCACCACGCGGTGCTCGGGTGGAAGACCGACGCCGACCTGCTCGTCGACACCGGGGCCACGGTGCAGACCCTCGCCGGCTGCTGCGGGCTCGCCGGCAACTTCGGCGTCGAGATCGGCCACCACGACGTCTCGCTCGCCGTCGCCGCCCAGAACCTGCTCCCCGCGCTCGACGCGTCCCCGGACGCCGTCGTGCTCGCCGACGGGTTCTCGTGCCGCACCCAGGTGGCCGACCTGCGTGACCGCCCCGCCGTGCACCTCGCCCAGCTCCTCGACCCCGACGCCCCGAGTCGCCGCCCCCCGCACACACCCTCGGCCTGAGCCGTGCCTCGCGGAGGGCCTGCGCACACGTCAGGTTCTTCCGTTGTCGACGGTGCCCGTTTCTGCCGATACTGGCGGCATGGGGACGCAGGAATCGGAACCGGGACAGGAGTCGCTCCGACGCCTCGAGCAGCTCGAGGCCCGGGTCGACGCCAACCGCGCGGACATCGATGCGCTCATCGCCAGGAGCGACGGCGCCGACGTGCGGGCGGACGCCAGCGAGGCGCGGGCGGACGCCAGCGAGGCGCGAGCGGACGCCAGCGAGGCAGCGGCCGGTGCGAGCCGGCAGCGGGCCGACGAGGACCGCGCCAGGATCGGCGACCTCGAGGCGCGGGCCGACGTCGACCGCAAGCTGATCACCGAGCTGCAGGCCGACGGACTGCTCAACCGCGGGCAGGTCGAGCAGCTCGAGGAGGCGCTGCGGACCTCGCGCACGATCGGCGCGGCCATCGGCATCGTCATGGCGAACCGGCGCGTCGACGAGCGGTGCGCCTTCGACGTGCTCCGCACGGCCAGCAACCTCCGCAACCGCAAGCTGCGGCTCGTCGCCGAGGACGTCGTGCTGACCGGGGCGGTGGACGACCTCCCCGTCCTCTAGCGACGAGCCGCCGGGCTCAGGCCCCGGACGGCACGAGCGCGTCGTCCTCCGCGGTCACGGCAGAGTGCTCGATGCGCTCTTCGGCGGCCCGGGACGCGCCGCGCGGGATCGACAGGGCGATGACGGCTGCGAGAGCGGCCACCCCCGCGCCGATGAGCAGGCCGACGCGGAAGCCCGCCTCGCTCGGGAGCGCGATGCCGCCACCGACGTCGGTGGACAGGTTCGCGAGGACGACGCCGACGACGGCGGCCGACACCGACGTGCCGATCGAGCGCATCAGGGTGTTGAAGCTGTTGGCGGAGCCGGTCTCGGACAGCGGCACCGAGCCCATGATGAGCGCCGGCATGGCGCCGTAGGCGAACCCGACACCGGTGTTGGTGACGCAGACCGCGACGAGCAGCCCCCACGTCGAGCCCATGAGCGCCACGGCCGAGAGGTAGCCGAGAGCGACGACAGCGGCGCCGACGGCAAGGGTGGTCCTCGGCCCGCGGGCGTGCGACAGGCGGGCGCCGAGCGGCGAGACGAGCATCATCATGAGTCCGCCGGGGGCCATCCACAGGCCCATCTGGAGCATGTCCTGACCGAGGCCGTACCCGGTGGTGGTCGGCAGCTGCAGCAGCTGCGGCACGATGAGCGACTGCGCGTACATGGCGAACCCGATGACGACGGATGCGAGGTTGGTCAGCAGCACGACGGGGCGGGCCGTGACGCGGAGGTCGACGAGCGGGTCGGAGGTCCGCAGCTCGAACCAGCCCCAGGCGAGGAGCACGACGACGGCGCCCCCGAGCAGGCCCAGGGTGCCGGCGCTCGTCCAGCCCCAGTCGGCGCCCTTGGACACGCCGAGCAGCAGGCAGACGAGTCCGACGCCGAGGCCGACGGCACCCACGGGGTCGAAGCGGCCGCGGGCGGTGACCGGGGTGGCCGGGATGACGAGGAAGATGAGCACGGCGATGGCGACGGCCAGGACGGTGGCGCCCCAGAACAGCATCCGCCAGTCGGCGTACTCGGCCACGGCGGCGGCGACGGGCAGGCCGAGCGCGCCGCCGATGCCCATCGAGGCGCTCATGAGGGCGATCGAGGTGCCGAGGCGCTCTGGCGGGAGCAGGTCGCGCATCGCGCTGATGCCGAGCGGGACGAGGCCCATCGCGGCGCCCTGCAGGGCTCGGCCGGCGATCATCGGGACGACCGAGGTGGCGAGGGCGCACACGAGGGACCCGGCCACGAGCAGCACCGAGCACGCGAGCATGACGCGACGCTTGCCGTAGAGGTCGCCGAGGCGGCCGCTGATCGGCGTCGCGACGGCGGCCGCGAGCAGTGTCGCCGTGATGACCCACGTCGCGTTCGACGAGGTGGTGTCGAGCAGCCGCGGCAGCTCGCCGATGAGGGGGACGACGAGCGTCTGCATCACCGCGGCGACGATGCCCGCGAAGGCGAGCACGGCCACGACTGCCTCGGTGCGGACGGCAGGCCGTCGGGTGGGAAGGGATGTCTCGATCACGAATGTGTACTGTACATGTGACATGCACGATGCACAATTTGTGTAGCCTGCACGTGGGCAGCTGCCCCGATACCGTGGGGCGGCGACCCCGACGACATCGCACGACACCGCACGACACCAACGACACGACAGAGGACGACATGGCCAGGGCACGACGACGCACCGAGGCGCTCGAGCTCGAGACGATGCTGCTGTCGCGCTACCTCATCCCGAACCGACGGTTCTCCGGCCAGCACTCGAGGCGTCTGGAGCGCAGCTGGTACACGCTGCTCAGCCGCATCGTCGCGCAGGGGCCGATGTCGCTGAACGAGCTGAGCGAGGCGCTCGGCCTCGACGTCTCGACGCTCAACCGCCAGACCGCCGCGCTGACCAGGGCAGGTCACCTCGAGCGCGTAGCCGACCCCGACGGCGGGATGGCGCGCAAGTTCCGAGCGACGCCCTCGGGCACGGCCGACCTCGAGGCCGACCGGCGCGCCAACGCCGAGGGACTCGGGACGGTGGTCGCCGACTGGAGCGACGACGACGTGGCCGACCTCGTCGCCCTCCTGCGGCGCTTCAACACCGACCTCGAGAACCTCGACGGCCGGCCTTGGCCGCGCGCCTGACCCTCGAGCCGCGTCTCACCCGGCCGTGACGGTGAGCGACACGACGGTGACGCGTCGCCCGGAGCCGCCCGGTGACTCCACCGACAGCCCCACGTAGCGCGCCGTCGTGCCGAGGGCGAGTGAGCCGAGCTGCGTCCCCGGTCCGATGCGACCGACGCGTCGGAAGCCGAGCCCGTCGTCGGACACCTCGACCGTGCCGAAGCCGGGTGCGGTGCCCCAGTCGACCACGGCCTTGCCGAGGGCACGGGCCTCGCCGAGGTCGACGACCATGCGGCCCGACCCGGTGACGGCCCAGGCCGTCGAGTCCGACCCGTCGACGGCGGCCGCGGGGGAGGTCATCGTCGGGGGGAGCGGCGAGGTCGGGAAGGTCTGCCGGGCGAGAGCGAGGTCGTCCAGCGGGTAGGCCCGTCCGCCGACGCGGACTGTCACGGTCCGGGCGCGCGACACGGTCGCCCGACGGCGCTGACCGTCGGCGAACACGACGTCCACCTGCGCGTCGATTCCCTTGAGCCGCAGCGTGACCGCGTCATCGACGGTCACGATGAGCCCCGACGGTGGGCGACCGCCACCGACGGCCGACACGGATGCGCGCGGCGCCAGCACGACGCCCGACGCGGCGGCGACCGACGCGCGCAGCACCGTGCCGTCGCCCGAGACCTCCTGCGTCCCCTCGAAGCAAGGAACCGGACCGTCGGCCGCCATCGCGACGTCGGTGTCGACGGCGTCACCGGTGAGGTTGACGACGCTGAGCAGGCCTCCGGCGAGCGACGCGGTGACCCCCGGTGCGCTCGGTCGCGGAGCTGACGCGTCGGCGGCGTCCGCGAGGCGCGCGAGGTCGGCCGAGCGCACCTCGGGAAGCCCCTCGACGACGATGCCGGTGCTCCCGGCGGCGGGGCCGGCCGACAGGGTGAGGATGCTGTCGCCGACCTCGATCGGGTTCGAGCCACCGCGTACGAGGAAGCCGACGCGGTCGTCGATCCCGACCCAGCGCGTGCTGCGCAGCATCCGCGGGTAGGAGGCGCGCGTCGTCCACGACGACCCGTCGTCGGAGGTCTGCACGACGTAGGCCCGGCCCGCCGCGGCTTCCCAGTCGATCGTCACCTGGCCGACGGCCGTCGGAGCGCCGAGGTCGACCGCGAGCCAGCTGTCGGCGCGGGACCGGTCGGTACGCGACACGGCCCAGCGCGTCGAGGAGTCCGCGTCGGTGGCGAACGCCGCGCCGCGGCCGGTGTCGGCCGACGACGCCGTGGTGGCGTGCCGGGCCGCGAGGTCGGCGCCACCCGCGACTGTGCGCACCTCGAAGGAGATGACCGAGTAGCCGTACGTCGGGTCGGGCGTGACGCCGAGCATCCGGACGTACCGCGCGGTGACCGAGCCGGGGACGTCGACGACGTCACGACGCGCGACCCCGGTCGGCAGGCCGCCCTGGGCGTCGGCGGCCTTCGCCTCGAGCGTTCCGTCGGCGGTGACGAAGGTGCGGCTGCCGTCGAGCCCGCGCACGCCCGGCATCGTCAGGTTGTGCAGGCCGAAGGTGCCCTCGCGGTCGGCGACGCCCGAGCTCGTCATGACGACCTCGCCGCCGGGGAGCGTCGCCAGCGCGACGCGACCGGCGGAGCCGAGCGTCAGCACGGTGACCGACGCGTCGTAGCCGTCGCGCGCGGCGACGTACGTGCGGGCGCTGCGGGCGGTGACGCCGAGGTTGGTGCGCGGGAGGTACATCGGCGAGGTGCCGCCGAGGTTGAAGAACCAGTCGTCGTGGTCGGGCTGCCACGCGAGCTTGACGAAGCCGGGCTTGCTGACGGCGCCGGCCCACGCCTTCGGGCTCTGGTGCGACACGATGCCCGGCCCCTCGCCGAGGTCGACCGCGCCGGTGCCGGCGGCGTACAGCTCGGCGGACGTCAGCGGCTCGGGAGCCCCGCCGCGGGCGGCGCGCCACTCGTGCAGCAGGAAGCTGATCGCGACCTCGGCCCGAGCCTCGGGCTCGTACTTCGGCTCACCGGAGAACTTCGTCAGCCGGTGCTGTGGCGCGTAGTCGAGGTAGGGCAGCAGCCGGTCGGCGAGGTCGGCCTCGGACCGGGCCGCTGCGCGGTCGCCGAGGACCTGGGCGAGGAAGGCGAGCGGGATGACGTCACGGCCGTAGAGGTGCTCGCGGTCGTCGACGAGCGGCATGAGCGGCTCGCCCGAGTCGCTCATGAAGCCGACGAGCCGGCTCCACAGGGCGTCGCCGTTCGGCTGCGCGGTGAGCACCTCGGGCAGCGGGCGGCCGGCCACGAGGAAGTGGACCGAGTTGCGGCCCGACGTACGCCACATCTCCGACTGGTAGTGCGGGCCGAAGGAGCCGTGGTTCTCGACGACGAACGCGTCGTAGACGTTGTGGGCGGTGTTCATGAGCACCGGGACGCCGTCGACGACCGCGGGGTTGGCGGCGTCGGCCTGCGGCAGGCTGCCCTCGTTGCGGCTCCAGCGACCGTACGCC
Organism: Intrasporangium flavum; assembly: GCF_001956915.1. GTDB lineage: Bacteria > Actinomycetota > Actinomycetes > Actinomycetales > Dermatophilaceae > Monashia > Monashia flava. The sequence continues at coordinate 90,803 of NZ_MLJO01000002.1, forward strand.
GCGAACCAGTCGTTCCAGCGGGCGTCGTCGGACGCCCACGCGAGACCGGGCGCGATCGACTGGGCGTACACGCCCATCTCCTCGAGCTTCGTGTCGCCGACCCAGCCACCCTTGAGGCCATTGGGGGTCCACGAGCCCGAGGCCGGGTCGTTGCCGGTGCCGAGCGAGGTCGTGTACGCAGCCTGCCCGACCGCGATGGCCTGGTACGCGTCACGGGTCTGCTCGTCGAGCTCGTCCCAGAGCAGGCGTGCGGCCAGCTGGACGTAGAGCTGGAAGGTCGTGTCGAAGAACAGCGTCTTGCCCCATGCGGTCCCGCCGACGACGCGGTTGGCGCCGGCGAAGTACTTGAGGCTGGCGATCGTGCGGGAGCGGAGGGTGGCCTCGTCGATGCCGGCCTCGTCGGCGTCGAAGCCGCCCCGCGTCAGCAGGACCGCGTGCCCGAGCACGACGGCGAACCCGAAGTCGGTGGTGCGGTAGTGGCCGGCCGTCGCGTCCCATTGTGTCTCGGACCAACGGGTGTGGCGCAGCAGGGCGCGATGGTAGGTCTGCGCCACGGCGTCGGAGTCGAGCCAGCCGGCGGGCGCGGCGAGGGGCGTGGGTGCGCCGAAAGCCGACGCGGGGGAGGCCTCGGCGAGGGGCAGGCAGACCGCGACACCTCCCGCTCCGAGGAGCCCGAGGAACCGGCGACGAGAGGTGACGACCGTTGTCATGGCGCGATCCTTCGGTCGTGTCCGGCAGGCTGTCAACGGTCCGCCGCAGGGCTGTCCGGAGCGGACAACGATGCAGGACAACGCCGGACGAGACGGGATCAGTCGGCTCCGGCCGACGGCCCGGCCGAGGCCGAGGGCTTGTCTTCGGCGCACGCCTCCCGGAGCATTGCTGCATGGAGCGCGACGCGGAACGCCGGGCCCTGGCCGAGGTGCAGGCACGCCTCGAGCAGCGGTTCCCGCACCTGCACCCGGACGTCGTCGCGGCAGCCGTCACCGTCGCGCACCAGAGCCTCGACGGACCGGTGCGCGACTTCGTGCCCGTGCTCGTCGAGCACGCGGCCCGCGACCGCCTCGCCTTCGCCGACCCCGAGGCACCCGACCCCGCCCCGGCAGGCGGCAAGGACGGCGCGGACGGCCTGTCGGGCCCCGCCGACGCGTGAGCGCCGACGCCGCGGCCGAGGTCGTCCGGGCGGCCGTCGGTGTGTGGTGGGTCGTGCTCCCCGCGCACGAGGCTCGGCTGGCCGAGATCACCTCCAGGGCAACGGATCCCGGGCGCGGAGTACTCGACACGGCCGAGCGTCGACGCGTGTCCGACGCGGTTGTGGCATCGGTGGCCGCGAGCCGTGCGGTCGGGTACGTGCTCGTGCGACACGCGCTCGGCGAGGTGCTCGGCGTGCCGCCGGGCGAGGTGGCGCTCGACCGGTCCTGCGCGCGCTGCGGCGAGCCGCACGGCCGGGTCCGCGTGACCACGGACGCCGGCCTGCACGTGTCGGTCACCCACGCCGGGCGCGGCGCCTCGTCCGCCGCGCACCCGCCGGCCCCCGACGTCGTCGCCGTCGCCCTGACGCGGCTCGCGCCGGTCGGCGTCGACCTCGTGCGGGTCGGGGACACCGACTTCCCCGGCTTCGAGGGCGTGGCCCTGCACCCCGGCGACGGCCCGGCACCCGACGCCGTGGCGCGGGCGCGCGTGTGGGCCCGCAAGGAGGCGGCGCTCAAGGCCGTCGGCGCCGGGCTCGACACCGACCCGGCGTCCTTCGCCGCACCGCGGCCGGGCGTGCCTGCGCCCCTGGGCCCGGATCGCCTGCCGGTGGCCGTCGCCGACCTCGACGATGCTCGCGGGCCCACACGGCTGCTCGATGAGGTCGGGCTCGTCGGTGCGGTCGCGCTGGCCCGGGCCGACGCGTCGGTGCCGGTGGTCGTGCTCGAGGGCAGCGCCGGGCTCGCAGCCCGGGCGTCGGGGTCAGGGCTGCTCGGGGAGCTCGGACAGCTCGGACAGCTCGGGCAGGGGGCGCTCGTCGAGCCAGGCCGCGAGCAGCCCACGCACCGATGACGATCCGGCATCGAGCGCGCCGCCGCGCGCGGCGTGCTCGACCGCGAGGCCGACGAACGCCTCGGTGCTGACGGTGCCGTCGGCGTGGGTCGCGGTCCAGTCGCGGAGCAGGCCGAAGAACGTCGCGTCGCCGACGTGGGTGCGCAGCGCGTGCAGGGCCAGGGCGCCACGCTTGTAGACCCGGTCGTCGAAGAGGTCGCGCGGGCCCGGGTCGGACAGGACGAGGTCCTGGGGGAGGGCGGCGAGCCGCGCGTGGTGCTCGCGGGCGTTGACCGACGCGGGGACGCCGTCGGCGGCCTCGGCCCAGAGCCACTCGGCGTAGCAGGCGAAACCCTCGTGCAGCCAGATGTCGCGCCACGTGCCGAGAGTCAGGCTGTTGCCGAACCACTGGTGGGCCAGCTCGTGGGCGACGAGCCGCTCGTGCCGCCGGTCGCCGCGCAGCCAGTTGACCCCGAAGGTCGCCATGCCCTGGGCCTCGAGCGGGATGTCGAGGTCGTCGCGGGTGACGACGACCGTGTACTCGGGGAAGGGGTAGGGCCCGAACCGCTCGGACAGCACCGCCACCATCTGCGGGAGCCGGTCGAGGTCGTGGCGGGCCGTGGACCCGTTGCCGACGGGCACGAGGAGGCGCACGCGCAGGGGCACGTCGGCGAGGAGGTGCTCGGTGTAGCGGCCGACGTGGACGGCGGCGAGGTAGGTCGCCATCGGGTGCGCCTGCTCGAAGACGTGCCGGGTGCGGCTGCCCCGCGCCCGGGCCTCGGTGAGCACGCCCGTGGCCGCGACGGTGAACGGCGAGTCGCACTCGACGGCGATGCGGTAGGTGGCCTTGTCGCCCGGGTGGTCGTTGCAGGGGAACCACGTCGGCGCGCCCGTCGGCTGCGAGGCGACGAGCGCCCCCTCGGCCAGCTCCTCCCAGCCGAGCGTGCCCCAGCGCGTGCGCGTCGGACCGGGGGTGCCGGCGTAGGCGATGGTGACCTCGGCGCGCGCGCCGGCCTCGAGCGGACGAGGCAGCCGCACGGTGACGGCGTCGCCGCGGTGGGTCCACTTCGCGGGCGAACCCGTCACGGTGACCTTGCCGACCCGCAGCCCGACGAGGTCGACCCGCAGGGTCTCGACGCTGTCGAGCGCCCGGACCGACAGCGTGGCCCGACCGGAGAGACGGTTGCTCGTGACCCGGTAGTCGAGGTCGAGGTCGTAGTGCTCGACCCGGTAGCGGGGGTCGCCGCGCTCGGGCGTGTACGCGTCGATGACGGTGCGGTCGGTGCGGCGAGGGGGACCGGGGACGCTCACCGTTCAGGCGCCCGGCTTCTCGCGCCAGGGGGCGATCGGGTTGCCCGTCCACCGGCTGCCGGCGGGCACGCTCTCACCGCGGAGCACGAGCGAGCCGGGCCCGACGGTGGCGGTGCGGGCGATCGAGGCCGCCGGCAGGATGACCCCGTGCGGTCCGAGGGTGGCGCCCTCGTCGAGGGTGACGCTGTCCATGCTCATGATCCGATCATGGAACAGGTGGGTCTGCAGCACGCAGCCCCGGTTGACCGTGGCGCCGTCGCCGAGGCTGACGAGGTCGGCCTCGGGCAGCCAGTACGTTTCGCACCACACGCCGTGCCCGATCCGGGCGCCGAGCGTGCGCAGCCAGACGTTGATCGCGGGCGTGCCGGTGGCGGTCCAGGCGAACCACGGCCCGGCGACCATCTCGACGAACGCGTCGACCACCTCGTTGCGCCACACGAACGAGCTCCACAGGGGGTGCTCGACGGCCCGGATGCGCCCGACGACGACCCACTTGGCCAGCGTCGTGACGGCGGCGGCCACGGCGCCGGTGGCCGCGAGGACGACCCCGCCGAGCAGGGCCGCCACGACCCAGCCCCAGCGCAGCGCGACGGCCTCGACGGCGAGCAGGACGCCGAACGCGAGGGCGACGGTCACGATGACCGGCACCACGCGGCACAGCTCGACGAGGCCGCGGAACACCTTGAGCCGCAGCGGTGGCCGGAACGTCCGCTCGTCGTCGCTGCCCTGCGGGGGCCGCCGCAGCCGGACCGGCGGGCTGCCGAGCCAGCTCGAGCCGGCCTTGGACTTCGGCGGCGCCGCGGACAGGACCGCGACGAGCCCGAACTTCGGCACGCGCCGGCCGGGGGCGGTCATGCCGCTGTTGCCGAGGAAGGCCCGCTTGCCGATCTTGACGGGTGCGATGTGCACCCAGCCGTGCGCCAGCTCGTAGCTGCCGACCATCGTGTCGTCGGCGAGGAAGGCACCGCTCGCGACCGTCGTCATCGACGGCAGCAGCAGCACGGTGGAGGCCTCGACGTCGCTGCCGACGCGGGCCCCGAGCAGCCGCAGCCACACCGGGGTGAAGAGGCTGGCGTAGAGCGGGAAGAGCAGGGTGCGGGCCTGGTCGAGCAGGCGCTCGGTGAGCCACACCTGCCAGCCGACCCGGCTGCGCACCGGGTGGAAGCCCTCGCTGAGCCCGAGCGCGAGCAGCCGCACGAGCACGACGGTCAGCGTCGCCAGCCCGACCAGGCCGATGACGGTGACGACCGGCGTCCACGCGAGGACGGTGAGCGCGGCGTCGCCGACACCGGTCGAGCCCCGCAGGGCGCGGGCGAGCACGAGCAGGGCAGGAATGAGGGCGACGAACGGCAGCAGCGACAGCAGCGCGCCCGAGGCGCCGTAGACCGCCACCCACGCCGGGCGCCGGGGCGGTCGCTCGGCCGGGTGGCCGAGGGCCGCGGGGTCGTGGACGCGTCGGGCGGGCGAGCCGGCGACGACGCGTCCGGCGGGGACCGACGTGAGCACCGTCGAGCCGGGCTCGACGATCGCGCCGCGGCCGATGTGGACGTCCGGGCCGATGGTGCTGCGGGCCCCGACGACGGCCTCGCGCCCGACGTGGACGGTGCCGACGTGCACGACGTCGCCGTCCATCCAGTAGCCCGACAGGTCGACCTCGGGCTCGATGCTCGCGCCGGCGCCGATGGTGAGCAGCCCCGTCACCGGCGGCACCGTGTGCAGGTCGACGCCGGGGCCGACCGTCGCGCCGAGCAGCCGGGCGTAGTGCACGATCCACGGCGCGCCGGCCATCGTCACCGCACCCATGGCGTCGGCGAACCGCTCCGCCGCCCAGAGGCGCATCTGCACCGACCCGCCGCGCGTGTAGGAGCCCGGCTTCAGCCCGCGCAGCAGCAGCCGGCACGCGAGGGCGGTGATCCCCATCCGCCCGACGGGCGTCACGAAGGCGACGAGACCGACACCGAGCACCCACCACGACACCGCCCGCGGCCACGTGGCGATCCCCGCCGCGCGCAGCAGCTCGGTGGCGATGCCGAGGCCGACGAGCCACTGCAGGCCCTTGATCGTCAGCAGCACGACCGAGACGAGCGTCTGGAGCAGCTGGGTGCGCCGGGGGATGCGGCGCACGACGCGCTCGGGCGCGCCGACCTCGGCCGCGACCGGCGCGAACGACTCGAGCAGCTCGACCTGGGCGCCGAGCCGCGGGTGGGCGTGGACGTCGGCGACCGTGACGGTGGGGTAGCGCTCGCGGAGCAGCGACACGAGGCGCGCCGAGGACAGGCTGCCCCCGCCGAGGGCGAAGAAGTCGGCCTGCGGCGAGCCGACCGACGTGCCGAGCACGTCGGACCAGTGCCCGGCGACCCACGCCGCGGTTCCCTCGAGGCCCGACGCGTCGGCGTCCGACCCGGCACCGGCCAGCGGCCACGGCAGCGCGGCCCGGTCGACCTTGCCCGACGTGCGCGTCGGGATCGACTCCACGGTGGCGAGGACGGGCACGAGCGCGGCGGGCAGCTCCTCGCGCAGGCGCTCGCGGGCGGCGTCGAGGTCGAGGTGCTCCGACGCCGGCACGAGGTAGCCGACGAGCACCTGGCTGCCGACCGGTGTGGTCTTCACGGCGGCGGCCGCGGCGGTCACGTGGGGCAGCCCCTGGAGGGCGGCATCGACCTCGCCGAGCTCGATGCGCCGGCCGCCGAGCTTGACCTGCTCGTCGGCACGGCCGACGAACACGAGGCCCTCGGCGTCGTTGACGACGAGGTCGCCCGAGCGGTAGGCGCGCTCCCAGCCGAGGGTCGGCATCGGCGCGTACTTCTCGGCGTCCTTGGCCGGGTCGAGGTAGCGGGCCAGCCCGACCCCGCCGATGATGAGCTGGCCGGTCCCGCCCTCGACGACCGGCTGGTCGTCGGGCCCGACGACGGCGAGGTCCCAACCCTCGAGCGGCAGCCCGATGCGCACCGGCCCGACGCCGTCTAGGCGGGCCGCGCAGGCCACGACGGTCGCCTCGGTGGGGCCGTAGGTGTTCCACACCTCACGGTCGGGTGTCGCGAGCCGCGCCGCGAGCTCGGCCGGGCACGCCTCGCCGCCGAAGATGAGCAGACGCACCGGCTCGAGCGCCTCCGCGGGCCACAGCGCCGCGAGCGTCGGCACGGTCGAGACGATGGTGATGTCCTGCGCGACGAGCCACGGCCCGAGGTCCTGCCCGGTGCGCACCAGCGAGCGCGGCGCGGGCACGAGGCAGGCCCCGTACCGCCAGGCGAGCCACATCTCCTCGCACGACGCGTCGAAGGCGACCGACAGGCCGGCCAGCACCCGGTCCCCCGGCCCGATGGGATTGTCCTGCAGGAAGATCCGCGCCTCGGCGTCGACGAAGGCCGCAGCCGACCGGTGCGACACGGCCACGCCCTTGGGCACCCCCGTGGAGCCGGAGGTGAAGATGACCCACGCGTCGTGCTCGGTCGTGACCGTGACGCGTGCGGGGCGCGTCGGGGCCGGCCCGGTGTGCCTGGGCTGCCTGGGGCCCTTGGCGGCCGGGGCCGCCCGGCCCACGGGGCGGATCCGGCGTCGCGGCCCGACGACCGCCGTCACGGCGGCCTCGCCGAACACGAGGTCGGCACGCTCCTGCGGGTCGTCCGCGTCGACGGGGACGTACGCGGCCCCGGCGTGAAGGATGCCGAGCACCGCCACGTAGAGGTCGACCGTGCCCGACGGCGCGCGCACGCCGACGCGGTCGCCCGGGCGCACGCCGGCGCGGCCCAGGTCGGCGGCCAGCGCCAGGGACGCCTCGGTGAGCTCGGCGTAGGTCAGCACGGTGACCGTGTCGTCGACCGCGGGCGCGTCGGGGTGGGCTGCCGTCGTGGCCGCCAGCACGTCGACGAGCGTGCGCGGTTCGGGGGCGCGTGAGGCCGCGCGCAGCCGGTCGGTCACCAGCCAACCTCCTGTCGGGGTTGCGTCACCTCCGACGCTAGAGCCCCGAGGTGAACGGCAGGGGTGGTTCGACGACCTCGTTCGAAGGGGGCTGTAACGCGGAGGGCCCTTCGGCGGATTCAGGGGGTAGGGAGGCGTCGTCGACCCCCGAGCGCCGGCGCCTCCCGCACCCTCTTGCGCCCCTCCCGACCGCGGAAACCGGCGAAGAGAGCAGGGGGCCGAGCGGCCACGACGAACGACCGCTGGTCGACGGGAACGCCCGACTCGCCTCAGGACACGCCGCGTCAGGGGCCCGTGCGCGGGCAACGGTCGTCGGGCCGCGGGACGGCCCGCCGGCAGGGTCGACCGGCCCCGGAAAATCGAGGGATGCGTCCGGTGACGTGGTGCCCTGCGGTGCGGGACGATGTGCACGTGAGCACCTCTGCTGACGCGTCGGCCAGCGAGTTCGCGCGGGTGGCGCGTGACCTCGCGGAGACCCATGGGGTGCTCCCGACGGTGGAGGCGGTGGTGCACCGGGCCGTCGAGGTCGTGCCCTGCGACTGGGCCGCGGTCGCCGTCACCGACCACCTGACGTGGCGCCCGGCGCGGCTGTCGGCGTCCAACGACCCCGGGCTGGCAGACGTCATCGCGCAGATCGCGGGAGGGTGCGGCGCGAGCCCCGGAATCGCGGCCTTCGACTCCGGAGACGTGGTCGTCGTGCACGACCTCGCCGAGGACGGACGCTTCCCGGAGTACGCCGCCCAGATGGTCGCGCGCACCGGGGTGCGCTCGGTGGTCTCGCACGGACTCCGGCTCGCCGGCGCCACCGTCGGCGTCATGACGTGCTACGCCCGGTGCCCGAAGCAGTTCGACGAGGCCGCCGTCGAGCGGGCCCACCTGCTGGCGCAGCACGCGGTCATCGCCATCGAGGCCTCCCTCGCCGACGACCGCGCCGACAACCTCGAGGCGGCCCTGGCCCGCAGCCGCACGATCGGGGCGGCCGTGGGCATCCTCGTCGAGCGCTACCGGCTCACCGCCGACGGGGCGTTCGCGGTGCTGGCGCGCCTGAGCCAGAACAACAACCGCAAGGTCGCCGACGTCGCGGCCGAGCTCCTCGAGACCGGCACCGTGCCCGGGCTAGAACCGCTCGTCGGCTAGCGGGGCCTTCCCCCGACCCGGGCGCAGGGTGACGCCCGTCGCGGCCCTCGACCGATCCGGGCGGTCCGGCGTGGGTGGGGGCGGGGCGACGACGGGTCACCGACCCTCCACCCTGCCGCGCGCCGACGGCCCCGCCTGCGAGGAGGACGGCCATGCCAACCCACGACCGCATCGAGGACGTGTGGGGCGAGCGCACGTCGAGCGGTGGGTGCGCACGGCGTCGACGCTGCACTCCAACGGCGACGCGTTCGACCTCGCCGTCCGCGACGGGAGCGTCGTCGGCGTGCGGGGACGCTGGGAGGACCGTGCCGACCACGACCGTCTCGGTCCGAAGGACCTCTTCGGCTGGCAGGCGATCGGGTCGTCGCACCGCCTGACCCGGCCCCTGGTGCGCCGGGGCGGCGGGTCCGGCGGGCGCGTGACGGACGGGTCGCCGTCGGCACGGTCCCCGGCGAAACGTGGTGCCCGGCAGGCGCTGGGACGGGCCGGCGTCGGGTACGCGTCGGGCATGGCAACCAACGACACCGACACCGCACCCGTCGCAGGGCGCCCGGAGCCCGAGGCGCCGAGCGACCTGCCCAAGGAGTCGTTCCGGGCCGTCGTCGCGCGCGCCCGTCGCGAGTTCCGTCGCGACCGGCTCACCGACCTGGCCGCCGCCCTGACCTACTACGGGCTCCTCGCGCTGGCCCCGGCGCTCGTCGTGCTCGTCGCCGCCATGGGCCTGGCCGGTCCCGACGTCGCCGACCGCGTCGTGCAGCAGACCCAGTCGCTCGCCCCGGGATCGAGCGCCCAGCTCGTCGCGCAGCTCGTGCACCAGGCGCAGTCGAACCGGACCGGCGCCGGCATCGGCGCCGTGGTCGGCATCCTCGTGGCCCTCTGGTCGGCGTCCGGCTACGTCTCCGCGTTCATGCGCGCCTCGAACGTCGTGTACGACGTCCCGGAGGGCCGGCCGATCTGGAAGACCGCGCCGATCCGCATCGGCGTGACCGTGCTGGCCGTCGTCGTGCTCGTCCTGGCGGCCGTCATCGTCGTCGTCTCCGGACCGGTGGCCAAGCAGATCGGTGACCTCGTCGGAGCGGGTGACACCGCGGTGCTCGTGTGGAGCATCGCCAAGTGGCCGGTGCTGCTCGTCCTGCTGTCGGTGCTGCTCGCCGTGCTCTTCTGGGCCAGCCCCAACGCCCGCCAGGGCGGCGTGCGCTGGGTGAGCCCCGGGGGCGTCATCGCCGTGGTCGCCTGGCTCGTCGTCTCGGCCTTGTTCGCGCTCTACGTCACCTGGTTCGCGTCGTACGACAAGACGTACGGCTCGCTCGCCGGGGTCGTCGTGTTCCTCGTGTGGCTGTGGCTGACGAACATCGCCCTCCTGCTCGGGGCCGAGGTCAACGCCGAGCTGGACCGCAGCCGTGCCATCGCCGGAGGGCTGCCCGAGCACGTCGAGCCCTTCGCCGAGCCCCGCGACACCCGCGCCATGGACGACGACGAGCGGGCCGAGGCCGAGCGCGCCGTCCGGTACCGGGAGGGCCCGGGGTGACGACCGGGACGCCCGAGGTCCGGGACGGCCACGGGTCGCGGCTCGTCGACACCCGGGTCCCGCCCGACCCCCGCGGCGTGGCCCTGCTCCTGCACGGCGGCGGCAGCCGGCCCGGCGCCCTGCGGGTCAGCCCGGCGCAGCTGTCGGTGCTGCGCCTCGTGCCGACCGCCGCGCGCATCGCCCACGCGGCTCCCGACGTCGCGGTGCACCGGCTCCTCAACAGCTACCGCGGCTGGGACACCCGGCACACGCCGGTCCAGGACGTCGCCTGGGCGCTCGACATGCTGCGCGCGCGGCACGGCCGGGTCCCGGTGTGCCTCGTCGGGCACTCGCTCGGCGGTCGCGCAGCGATCCTGTCGCTCGGGCACCCCGACGTGCACGGTGCGGTGGCGCTGGCGCCGTGGGTCCGGGCCACGGACGTGCCGGCGCCGGGACGTGACCTCGGTGGCGCGTCGGTGCTCGTGGTGCACGGTGACGAGGACCGGGTCGCGAGCCCGGAGCAGGCCTTCCGGATGGCCCGTGCCCTGTCCGCGCGGGCGCTCGTCGGCTACGTCGCGGTCCGCGGGGGCCGGCACTCCATGCTGCGACGGCACGCCGTCTTCGACGGCCTCGCAGCAGGTTTCGTGGCCGCGACCCTCGGGGGCGCGGGCGCGCGCGGCCGCGGGCGACACGAGGAGAGCGGCGAGGGGCGTGGCGAGGGGAGTGGCTCCGCGGCCGTCGTCGCGCGCGTGCTGGCCGGCGAGTCCTTCGTCGAGGTCTGAGGCCCCACGACGTGCAGGCCCGAGGCGGCACCTCCACCGTGGCGCCGACCCGCACCCGGCGGCACCGGCCGGGGCGAGCGGGTCCCGGAGATCAGCCGATGTCGACAGCCGGCTGCGGCTGCACGGCTCGTGCGAGGTCGCGCAGGTAGTGCGAGAAGCCTTCCGGGGCACGGCCGGTCAGGCGCGACGACGTGACGACGCGTCCGGACGCGGTCGCCTCGACGCGTCCGCCCACGCGCCGCACGGCGTCGACGAGCGCGACGTCCTCGTGGGCGAGCAGCGAGCGGAACCCGCCCGCGGCGCGGTACGTCGAGAGCCGCACCCCGAGGTTGGCCCCGTGCACGTGGCGGTGGCCGTCGGCGCGGTCGTGGGCGCGCACCCACCGGGCGAGCGCGGCCGGTTCGAGGTCGTCGTCGGGCTCGACGAGGCCGACCACGGCGTCGGCCCCGGCCTCGGCCATCGCCACGTGCACCGCCAGCCACTCCTCGGGGACCCGGCTGTCGGCGTCGGTGCCCGCGACCCAGACGCGGTCGCCGGCGGCGGCGTCGCGGCAGCCGATGAGGCGCACGGCGGCCTCGACGCCGGCGGCGCGGGCGCGGCCCACACCCCCGCTCGTCTCGACCACGTGGACGGTCGGGTGGGCCGCAGCCACCCTCGCCGACCGGTCGGTGCACGCGTCGAGTGCCACGACGGCCACGACCCCGACGTCAGGTCGCAGGTCCGCGAGCACGCGGCTCGCGCGCTCGACCGCGGACAGGCAGGCACCGAGCAGGCGCTCCTCGTCACGCGCCGGAACGACGACGGCGACGTGGGTCAGCGCCCCGGGGCGCACGGCAGGGTCGGTGGTCCGCGTCATGAGCGGCCCCCTTCGGGGTCGTGGGTGCCGTGCGCGGCCCCGGTGGGGTGGGTGCTCCTCGGCCCGAGGACGGTGAGGAGGAAGTCCGGCTCGACGTGCTCGACGAGCACGTCGAGCCCGGTGGCGGCCCGCCAGAGGTCGTGCACGGACGGGCCGTCGAGTGGCCAGCCGACGACCTCGTGGCGCCAGTGGCACAGCAGCACGACGCCGTCGTCGGTCAGGCCCTCCTCGACGCGTCGGCGCAGCTCGCGCAGTCGCTCGGGGCTCAGGAAGTAGCCGACCTCCGACACGACGACGAGGTCGAACGGGCCCTCGGGGTGGTCGTCGACGGCGTCGGCACGGCGCACCTCGACGTGGTCGAGGTGGTGCAGCCGTGCGCGGGCGTGCTCGACGGCCGCCGCGCTCGAGTCGACGGCGAGGACGGCGTCGCACCGCGTGGCCAGGTCGGCGGCGAGGGCTCCCGCCGAGCAGCCGACCTCGAGCGCCCGGACGAACCGTCGACGCGGCAGCGCTGCGAGCGTCGTCGCACGCTTGCGCTGCTCGTACCAGTCGGTGTCGGTGCGCCACGGGTCGGCGTCGGAGCGGTGCAGCTCGTCGAGCGCGACATCGGGCTCGGCCGGCTCGGCGAGGAACGTCTCGTGGCGGCGCAGGAAGTGCCCGACGAACTCCGGCGACAGCAGCTGCTCGTCGCCCGGCTCGTCCGACAGCGGAGCCATCTGGGTGCGGTGGAGGGCGAGGGCCTGCGACTTCGAGCGGTGGGTCACGGCGTCGAGCGGCAGCACCATGGCCTCGCGCCACGGCACCGAGGCCCGGGTTCCCCAGTGCCACAGCCAGACCGGGTACTCGACCGCTCGGGCATCGGTCCGGCGGGCCGCGATGCTCGCCGCGCGCCCGGCGGCCTCGTGGCCGGGATGGCCGTCCCCGCGCCACGGCGCGACGACGAGCGTGCGCGACCCGGTCGCCCCGATCGCGTCGACGACGGCGGCGACGATCGTGTCCACGTGCTCCCCGAGACGCCCGTCGGGCAGGCCGCACACCACGAGCCGCGCGCGGGCGGCGAGCATCCCGACCGCGGCGCGGGTCTCGGCCTCGCGTTGCGCGGCCAGCGCCTCGGGCGTCCACGTCGGCGAGTCGGGGTGGGACGCCTCGCCGTTCGACAGCAGGACCACGGTCACCGGCAGGCCCGCTGCCGCCGCCAGGCGGAGGAGGCCGCCCGCGCCGAGGGTCTCGTCGTCGGGGTGCGCGGCGACGACGACGAGCGCGTCGTGGGCCGGCACGTCGAGGCCGGGCAGGCCCTCCCACTCCGGGCAGGCCAGCCAGTGCTCCTCGTCGGTACCGGTCTCGTCGTGCCGGAACGGCACTGCCTCGGCACTCACGGGGCCCCCTCTGCCGCATCGAGCACGCTGCGCCCGAGGGCGGCGGCGTCGCGCTCGGCATGTTCCTGCCGGACGTACAGACGCAGGTCGGCGACCCGGGCCGCGTGCTCCTCCTCCAGCGCGAGCGGGCCGGGACCGAGTGCGTGGTCGACGCGCTCGAGGACCTCCTCGACGGCGCCGGCGACGACGCGTCGCACCCGCAGGGCCAGCCGGGCCCCGTCCGCACCGAGCGCGTCGCCGGCGTCGACGGCCCGGGCCGCGTCGGCCAAGGTGGTCGACGCGACGTGCAGCGCCGCGTCGACGGCGCCGAGGTGCATGAGGGCGACCTGGTCGGGCGCCCGCCGCCGGCACTGGTCGAGCAGCCTCCCCGCCACGGCGCACGCGCCGCCGAACCACACGGCGGCCACGCCGATGCCGCCCCAGGCGAAGCCGGGCCGCTCGAGGTACCAGCCGGGTTCGCCCACGGGCACGGCCTCGGCGTCGTCGAAGGCGACCGGCCCGCTCGGCACGGCCGCGAGTCCGCGGGCGACCCACGGCACGGGCTCGACGCGCGTGGCGCCGGTGCGCAGGTCGACCGCGTAGAGGCGTCGGCGCTCGTCGTCGCACCAGGCCGTGACCAGCGCGTGGCTCAGGGTGCCGGCGAGCGAGCACCACGGCTTGGTGCCGACGAGGTGCGTGATCCCGCCGATCGGGTGGGCCGTCAGCCGCGTGCCCGGTCCCTCGGCCGCGAAGACGCCCCACGTCTGGCCGTCCGCCACGACCGGCACGTCGTACCCGGCGGCAATCGCCTCCGCCAGGATCGCGCGGGCGTCGAGGTGGGGTTCGAGGGCGCGTGCCACGGTGAGGTCACCGGCCGCGACGTTCGCGAGGGCCGCCCAGAGGGTCGCGGTCGCGCCTGCGCCCGGCAGCGGGAACGATTCGGGTGCAAGGGATCCCAGCTCGAGACCCGCTGCGGGGTCACCGGCTCGCTCGAGGGCCTGCTGCCGCAGGTGCGATGCCCGGCCGCCGAGTGACGATCCGTGGACCGCGGGCGTGAACACGGCCGGGCCCGAGGACCCTTCGGGGCGTGGGGTGCCCGGTCGCGTCACGCGGTGCCCTCCCGGGGCGTACGTCGCCGGCGCGCTCGGGGCCACGGGCGTCCTCCATCGTCGGTGCGAGGGGCCGGCCCCCTGCGGTCGAGCACCCCGTACCCCGCGGGCGGCGCGCTGACGCACCGCACAGGCAGGTGGTCCGAGAGCGCGCGCCAGGACGACGCCGCCCCGACTGCGCTTCTGAACCAGGACGACGCCGCCGTGGTGCGCTTACCCCGCGCGGGCCCGTCCGATTCAGGGTCGTTGTCGCACGGTCGGGTTCGGCTGTGGGTGGCGGGTCCGAGAGGTTAGCCTCGCACCCGGCGGCGGTCGTCCTGGAGGGTCTCGTGAGGGGCCTCGCCGAACCGGCGCCGGTACGCGGCGGCGAACCGACCCTGGTGGTAGAAGCCCCACCTCATCGCGACGTCGGTCACGGTCGTCCCGTCGTCGCGCTGCCCGAGGGAGAGGTCGCGACGAGCACGGTCGAGGCGGACCCGGCGCAGGTACTCCGACGGGGTCGTCTCGAGGTGGCGCCGGAACGCCTGCTGCAGCGCCCGCGGCGTCACCCCGGCCGCGTCGGCCAGCTCGGCGAGCGTGAGGGGGTCGGCCGCGTGGGCCTCGATGTGGTCGAGGGCCCGCGACAGGGCTGTCGAGGACGCCGCGTCCTCGCGGTCGGCGACGGTCGGGCTGATGTCCGCCGTCGTGGGGAAGGCGTGGAGCACGGCGGTGGCGACGGCGTGCGACACCGCCTGGCGTGACAGGGCGTGCTCGGCGGTCGCCGGGTGGGCCAGGGCACGTGCGGCGTCCTCGATCGCCTCGCTCAGCGCGCGGCCGCGTCGGGCCGTCAGCGGACGGTGGTCGAGCAGCCGGACGGGCGACAGGTCATCGTCCCGGCCCGGGGCCAGCTCGGTGAGCAGCTGGGGGTCGAACATCGTGACGCTGTAGCGGGCGCGGTCCACGGTCCCGGCGTACGGCCGGTCCGGCGGGGCCAGGGTGAACACCTCGCCCGCCCCGAAGGACCGACTCCGGCGGCCGCCCCCCACCCGATGGCCGGCGATGGCGCCCTCGTGGACGCTGCACAGGCTGATCCGACCGAGCGGGAGCACGTCGTAGCGCATGGTGAAACCGACGTCGAGGTGGTCGATGCTGAGGGCGTCCGGCCCCTCGACCCGGTCGACGTGGGCGTGCGGGTCGGGCGTCGTGCTCCCGATCCGCATCGGTGCGTAGGCGTCGCTGAGGAACGCCTCGATCCGACCGAGATCGGTGCTGTCGAAGACCACGGAGTCCATGGCACGTCCGTTCGCGTGCGGCCTGACGGCCGTCGGTGTCCCTCGAGGTCGAGGGGACGGGCGAGCCGCGGTCTGACCCCACGCCGTCACCTCGAAAGTACCCCCTCCCGAGCCTTCGGGCGCCTTTCGTGCCTCGCGGATCTGCTCGGGCATCCGTTCGGGCGTCCGCTCGGGACTCGCTGGGGGCGACAGGGCGGGGCACCCGTTTGCCTCGTTCGTCGGGCATCGTTTAGGTTCGAGCCGGGCGCACCTCCCTGCGCCCCATTCGAGTTGCCCGACCGCCTTGTGTCCGCGGTCCTGCACCACGTGCCCCGTGGTGCCCAGGATCGGAGAGTCACATGCCTGCGTGCCGTCGGTGCCCGTCGCAGCCCCGCCGTGGGGTGGACCCCCGGCCGAGCGCCCGCGTGCGACGGGTGGGTTCGCGGTGACCGACGGGCTCAACCCCGCGGCCCTGGCCGCCAGCCTGCGCCGCCTCGACGAGCGCGGCGACCCGAGCGCCCTGCGCCCCTCGCTCCAGCGGGTCATCGAGGCCTGCGACCAGCTCTTCGACGTCGACGGCAGCGGCCTGATGCTGACCGACGAGCACGGCGACCTGCACTACACGGCGGCCTCCGACGGCCCCGGCACCCTCCTCGAGCAGGCACAGGTCGAGACCGGCCAGGGCCCCTGCATCGACACCTTCACCCACGACCTCGCGGTGGAGACACCTGACGTCGTGACGGACTCCCGCTGGCCCGACCTCGGACGCCGGCTCGAGGGGCTCGGGGTCGCCGCGGTGCTCGGCGTCCCCGTGCACCTCGCGGGGGTCTGCGTGGGCAGCCTCAACCTCTACCGCGCGCGTGCCGGGGCGTGGGCCGACGCCCAGCAGCCCGCGCTCGAGAAGTTCGCCGAGGTCGCCGAGACGATGATGTCGGCGGCGATTGCGGCCGACCGCGCGGGCGAGGTGGCGAGCCAGCTGTCCTACGCCCTCGACTACCGCGCCCCGATCGAGCGCAGCGTCGGCTTCCTCATGGGCCGCGACGGGATGTCGCAGCCCGACGCGTTCAACCTGCTTCGCTCGACCGCGCGCAACAGCCGGCGCAAGGTCGCGGACGTCGCCGAGCACCTGCTCGGCACAGGCCTGTTGCCGGGAGAGGAGCGCACGTGAGCCCCGAGAACCCCGAGGACCCCGAGGTCCTGCTGCAGCCCCGGTCGGCCGCCCCGGCGACAGCGGCCGGCGGCCTGCTCGACGGTCACCCCGGCCCTCCCGCGCCCCGTGTCGCCGGGCCGGTGCTGCGGCCGGAGGCACTCGATGCCCTCCAGCGCCTCGTCGACGCCCTCGTCGACGAGCCCGGCGGCAGCGAGGACGAGGCCCCCGCGGACCGTGTCCCCACGGCCGAGCTCGACGACGTCGTGCGGCTCCTCGGCGGCGAGGGCGGCCCGGTGCCGGAGGTGCTGCTCCTCGCGCACCGGGCGGTGGCCCTCCGCCTCGAGCGGGACAACCTGCGCGTCGCGCTCGAGACGAACCGCTCGATCAGCGCCGCAGTCGGGGTGCTCATGGGCCTGCACCACGTGACCCAGGACGACGCCTTCGACCTGCTCGTGCGCGCGAGCCAGAACCGCAACCGCAAGCTGCGGGACATCGCCGAGGACGTCATCCGGACCGGCGTGCTCCCCGCCTCGGAGGAGCCGGAGTGAGGGCGTTCGAGGCTGTCTGACAAGCCGAGGGCGCGGGTAGCGTCGACACGTACCCGATCCGTGAGCGAGGCTCCGATGACGTCCCAGGCCGAGTCCGGCCGTCCCAGCCCGACCGTCGACCCTTCGGCGCTCGCGACCCGTCTGGCCGCGGTGGCCGACAGCGACGGCCAGGCCCTGCTCGAGCCCTCCCTGCGCAGCATCGCGGTGGCGTGCGACGACCTCTTCCGCGTGGACGGGACGGGCATCATGCTCGCCGACGAGTCGGGCGAGCTGCGCTACGTCGTGGCCACCGACGACGTCGGTCGTCGCCTCGAGCAGGCGCAGCTGCAGACCTCCGAGGGCCCGTGCATCGACGCGTTCGTGCGGGGTGGACCCGTGACCGTCCCGGACCTCGCCGTCGACCGACGGTGGGTGCGGTTGGCGCGAGCCTTGTCCGACAGCGAGATCCGTGCGGTTCTCGGAGTGCCGATCAACCTCGGCGGCGCTCCGGTCGGCACCCTCAACGTGTATCGGACCGAGGAGACGGTGTGGGGCGAGGACGTCGCCGCGGCCCTGGTTCGGTTCGCCGAGGTCGCCGAGCAGCTGATGGGAGCCGCCGTCGCGGCCGAGCGGGCCGGGGCCCTGGCCGCCCAGCTGACCTACGCCCTCGAGTACCGCGCCCCCATCGAGCGCGCCGTCGGCTTCCTCATGGCGCGCGGCGGCCTGACGCAGCCCGACGCGTTCGAACTGCTGCGGTCCACGGCACGCAGCAGTCGTCGACGCATCGGTGAGGTCGCGAACGCGGTGCTCGCGTCCGCCGACGGGGCTGACGGCGCGTCCGGCGACGGGTCCGGCTCCGACGCGTCTTTCGAGCGCGGGGTGCCCGTCCGACGCCGTTCCGGGCCGCCCGGCGGCCGCTGAGCGATCTGCTGAGCGACCCGCCGGGCGATCGGCCGGGCCGGGCCCCGAGGGTGTCCCCGGGGCCCGGAAGTCCCCCGGCCCCGGGGACACGTGCAGGGGGCTCGGCGCTCAGCCGGCGAGCGGTTCGGGCTCCCCGAGCTCGTCGCGCAGCTGCTGGAAGGTGCGCCCGAGCAGCCGGGACACCTGCATCTGGGTGGCGCCGAGCTCGGCGGCGATCTCGCGCTGGGTCCGGTCCTCGACGAAGCGCAGGTGCAGCACCCGGCGGGTCCGCGGGGACAGGGACGCCAGGGCGCGGCCGAGGTCGACGTGGTCGCAGAGCCGCTCGAGGTCGGGGTCGTCCTCGCACACGGCGTCGGCCACGTGGTTCTGCTCGCCCGTCGTGGTCGGCAGGTCGATGGACAGCGGCCGGAAGCTCGAGTCCGAACCCTCGGCCTCGCCCATGGAGACCGTGTCGACGCCGAGCGCGTCCGCGAGCTCGTCTCGGGTCGGGGTGCGGCCCAGCTCGTGGGTGACCACCTCACGTTTCTGGCGCAGGGCGAGGCGCAGCTCCTGCACCCGGCGGGACGGGCGCACGACCCAGCCGTGGTCGCGGAAGTGGCGCTTGAGCTCGCCAGAGACCGTGGGCACGGCGTAGCCGGCGAAGGAGGCACCGACCCGCGGGCGGTAGCGGCGGATCGCCTTGAGCAGGGCCAGGCGGGCGACCTGGAGCAGGTCGTCGCGCTCGATGCCGCGGTTGCAGTAGCGGCGGGCGAGGCCGTCGCAGAGGTCGGCGTGCAGCGCGAAGATCTGGTCGACGACGCGATGGCCCTCCGGGGTGTCGGCGCCACCGGCCTCGGCCAGCTCGGCGAAGAGGGCATCGGTACGGGCGTCGCGCTGCGCGTGGACGCGTGCGGACTCGGCCCGCAGCTCGGTGCGGTCCCGCCGGTTGGTGTCCGCGAGGGCGCCTCCGGAGGTCCCTCCGGGTGTTTCACGGGGCGTCTCGACCGTGCGGGCGGGTGTGCGGACAGGGGTGGACGTACGGGTGGAAACGGTCATGCCGGTCCTCCGTCGTTTGGTACGACAAGAGTCGGCACGTGATTGGACCGCTCGAATCTCCTTCGACCCTCGCACCGCGGTGACCGAGGGAAAAGCCGAAATGCGAAGCCTCGGGCCCCGGATGGCGTTTGCGCGGCGCCGCCTCGGGTAGTTGCCGGTCGGGAGCACGTCGGCGCGAGGCGCCGGGCCCGCGAGCGGTCAGGAGGAAGTCATGGCGTCGTCCGAGATCGGCGAGCGCGCAGCGGCCATGGTGCGAGACGACGAGCGCGGGGGTTTCCCGCCCCAGCAGGAGCCGCCAGGGCTGACGAGCCGGATGCAGCCGGTGCCGGACCACGGTGAGACCACCTACGTGGGACACGGCCGCCTCACCGGGATGAAGGCGCTCGTCACCGGAGGGGACTCCGGGATCGGCCGAGCCGTCGCGATCGCCTTCGCCCGCGAGGGCGCCGACGTGGCCATCAGCTACCTCGAGCCCGAGCAGTCCGACGCCGAGGACACCCTGGAGTGGATCCGCCGCGAAGGTCGCACCGGCGCCCTGCTGCCCGGCGACCTGACCCAGCGGCAGACCTGTCTGCAGGTCGTCGCCGACACGGTGCGCGAGCTCGGCGGCCTCGACATCCTCGTCAACAACGCCGGGTTCCACTGGGACAAGGGGGCCAAGGGCCTCGAGGGCCTCCAGCCCGACAACGTCCACCGGGTCCTCGGCACCAACCTCGAGGCGGTGCTCTGGCTCTGCCAGGCGGCGCTGCCGCACCTCGGTCCGGGGTCGTGCATCATCAACACCACCTCGATCCAGGCCTACGACCCGTCCCCGAGCCTGCTCGACTACGCCGCCACGAAGGCCGCTCTGAACAACCTGACCGTAAACCTCGCGGCGTCATTGGGGCCCAAGGGAATCCGCGTCAACGCCGTGGCACCGGGCCCGATCTGGACACCGCTGCAGCCTGCCACGCGCGAGGCGGACAAGATCGAGACCTTCGGCGCGCAGACGCCACTCGGCCGGGCCGGCCAGCCGGCGGAGGTGGCGCCGGCGTACGTCTTCCTCGCCTCCCCGAGCGACGCGAGCTACGTGTCGGGCACCGTGCTCGGCGTCACCGGTGGCGGGGCGGTGTTCTGATGCCCGCCACCGCGGGCCCATGAGCTCCTCGGGCCGTGGAGCGGCCACCGCCCCTCCCCACCGCCCACGGCCCGAGGACTTTCCCGGCGCGGCGCAGTGGGTGCCGCCGAGGGCGTCCGTCGCCGAGCTGCGGGCCGCCGTCAACGACTGCCGCGGGTGCGACCTGTTCCTCGCGTCGTGCCAGGCGGTCATGGGCGAGGGCCCGCCCGACGCGCACGTCATGGTGGTCGGGGAGCAGCCCGGTGACCAGGAGGACCTGGCCGGCCGACCGTTCGTGGGCCCGGCCGGCCGGCTGCTCGACTGGGCGCTGGCCGACGCCGGGTTCGACCCGGGCGCCGTCTTCCGCACCAACGTCGTCAAGCACTTCCGCCACACGCAGCGGGGGAAGCGGCGCATCCACGAGGGCCCGTCGCGCTGGCACGTGGCCGCCTGTGAGCCGTGGTTGCTGGCCGAGCTCGGCGCCGTCCGCCCGTCCGTGGTGGTCCTCCTGGGCGCCACGGCGGGCCAGGCGGTGTTCGGCACCTCCTTCCGGGTCGGTGCCATGCGCGGTCGTCGGCTCGAGTGGCCCGCCGAGCACCCGTCGGCGTGGGCGCCGACCGCCGTGGTGGCGACCGCCCACCCCTCCTCCGTGCTCCGGTCCCGCAGGCGCGACGAGGACCTGTCCGTCCTCGTGGCCGACCTCGTCATGGCGCGGCAGCTGCTCGATGACCTGTCCGAGGACTGACGGACCGGCCCACGGGTAGGGGGCCGGGGACCACCCGTCACGAGAAGGAGCCCCCATGCCGCTGCGCGCGACCGCCCTCAACTGCACCCTCAGCGCCTCGCCGGCCGAGTCGAGCACCGAGCTGCTGGCCCAGCAGGTCCTCGACGAGCTGGCCCGCCACGACGTCACCGGGTCGGTCGTGCGCGTCGTCGACCACGACGTGCGCCCCGGCGTCGAGCTCGACATGGGCGACGGCGACGAGTGGCCGGGCATCCGCGAGACGATCATGGCCAGCGACATCCTCGTGCTCGCCACCCCGACCTGGCTCGGCCAGCCCAGCAGCGTCTGCCAGCGCGTCCTCGAGCGGCTCGACGCCGAGCTGTCCGAGAAGGACGAGCAGGGCCGCCTGCGCACGTACGGCAAGGTTGCCGTCGGGGTCGTCGTCGGCAACGAGGACGGCGCCCACCACATCAGCGCGGTGCTCTTCCAGTCGCTCAACGACGTCGGCTTCACGATCCCGGCCGGCGGCGTGACGTACTGGAACGGCGAGGCCATGCACGGCACGGACTACAAGGACCTCGGGTCGACGCCCGAGACCGTGGCGGGCACGACGACGACGCTGGCGGCCAACGCGGCCCACCTCGCGAGGGCGCTCGCCGACGCTCCCTACCCGCCGTCCTGACCGGCAAGGTCCACGCGCCCGTGCACGAGTGCGCGGACGCTCTCGTCGTGGAGCCGCTCGAGCGCGTCGACGCGTCGGCTCGCGGTGGCCACGAGCGACCTCAGGTCGAGGTCTTCGAGCCGGGCGGTGAGCGGCCCCAGTCCCTCCAGCTGCTGCCAGGCGAGCAGCATCTGCCACAGGCGCTGCGAGCCGAGGGCTGCGAGGCCGAGGGCCTCGACCTCGACGACGTCGGTGAGCGGCGTCCGCTGCGTCCACGAGCCGTTGGGCTTGAGCCGACCCAGGCGTTCCGCGACGAGCGTCGACGCGCGTCGGGCCCGGCTCGGTTCGACACCGAGGGCGCACATGAGCCGGCCCAGGGCCTCGCGGTCGGCCCGCACCTCGTGCACCATCCCGCCGAGGACCTGCCGCGCTGACGCCTGAAGGTGGCTGCGGGCCGTCAGGCCGAGCCGGGCGGCCCCGGCTGCGAGGGCGGCGTCGTGGTCGCGGAGGTAGACGACGAGCTGGTCACGGGTCGAGGGGCCGGAGGGGTCAGAGGTGCTGGGGTTGCCGGTCGCCGACGTTGCGGCGGCCTGCGGTTCGGGGCTCGCGGGAGGGTTCACGGCTGCAGCACCACCTTGAGGCAGCCGTCGTGCTTGTCGCGGAAGGTGCGGTAGAGGTCGGGAGCGTCCTCGAGGGCGCCGTGGTGGGTGGCGAACGACTCGAGCCCGAGCACGTCGTCGTCGGCGTCAACGATGTCGAGCAGCTCGTCGGTCCACCGCCGCACGTGGCACTGGCCCATCCGGATCGTCAGGCCCTTGTCGAAGAGGTCCATCATCGGCATCGGGTCGGCCGAGCCGCCGTAGACGCCGCTGACCGACAGCGTCCCGCCGCGGCGCACGGCGTCGACGGCGGTGTGCAGGGCCGCGAGCCGGTCGATGCCCCCGTGCTCGATGGCGGCCCGCGCGATCGCCTTGGGCATCCGTGCCGCCGCCTTGATCGCCTGCTCCGAGATCGGGTTGCCGTGGGCCTCCATGCCGACCGCGTCGATGACGGCGTCCGGCCCACGCCCGTCGGTGAGCTCGCGCAGGGCGTCCGCGACGTCGTCGACGCCGGAGAGGTCGACGACCTCAGCGCCGCTGGAGCGGGCGAGGTCGAGCCGGTCGCCCACGAGGTCGACGCCGATGACGCGCCCGACGCCCCGGTGCACGGCGCTGCGCACGGCGAGCTGCCCCACGGGCCCGAGGCCGAGCACGGCGAGGGTGTCGTTGCCGTTGACGCCGGCGTGGTCGACGGCCTGCCACGCCGTGGGCAGGATGTCGGAGAGGAACACGTAGCGCTCGTCGGGCAGGCCGTGGCGCACCTCGACCGGCCCGAAGTCGGCGTGCGGCACCCGCACGTACTCGGCCTGGCCGCCCGGCACCGACCCGTAGAGGCTCGTGTAGCCGAAGAGGCTCGCGCCCTTGCCCTGCTCGGTGTTCTGCGTCGTCTCGCACTGCGCGAAGAGCCCCCGCGCGCACATCCAGCAGCGGCCGCAGGAGATGTTGAACGGGACGACGACGCGGTCGCCGGGCTCGAGGGTCCCAACGCCGGAGCCGACCTCCTCGACGATGCCCATGAACTCGTGGCCGAGCACGTCGCCCTGGCGCAGGTACGGCGCGAGCACCCCGTAGAGGTGCAGGTCGGAGCCGCAGATCGCCGTCGAGGTGACCCGCACGATCGCGTCCGTCGTGTGTTCGATGGTCGGTTCGGGTACCTCGGCGACGCGGACGTCTTCCATGCCCCACCAGCAGACAGCCTTCATGCCCGGGACCTACCCGGCGTGTCGCGCACGAAACGGTCGGCCGGAGCGGGGCACGGCGACCGGATGCCGCGAGAGGAGATCCCATGGACACCACCGAAGGCACTGCCACGACGACCCGGTCGCCCACGCCGAGGCCTGCGCCCACGCCGGTGGGCGCGTCCGGCGACGGAGCACCGGTGGCACTGGTGCTCGGGGCGTCCCGCGGGCTCGGCCTGCTCCTCGCGCGCGAGCTGCTGGGACGCGGCCACCGCGTCGTCGTCGCGGCCCGCGACGAGCGCGAGCTGGCCACCGCCGTGGAGCAGCTCGCGGCCGAGGGGGAGGTGCACGCGCGGGCCTGCGACGTCGGGGACGCCGATGCCGTCGGAGCCCTCGTCGGCGACGTCGAGCGGGAGATCGGCCCCGTCGAGGTGCTCCTCACCGTGGCCGGCACCATCCAGGTCGGGCCGGCGCGAGCCATGGCCCTCGGCGACTTCGAGGACGCCATCGCGACGATGACATGGGGCCCGATCCACGCCGCTCTGTCGGTGCTGCCGCACATGCAGCGTCGTGGCCACGGACGCATCGGCACCGTCACGTCGATCGGCGGGATGGTGTCACCGCCGCACCTGCTGCCCTACGCCACGGCGAAGTTCGGGGCCGTAGGGTTCTCCGACGGCCTGGCCGCGGCCCTCAGCGGGTCCGGCGTCACCGCCACCACCGTGGTCCCCGGGCTGATGCGCACCGGCTCGCACCAGCGCGCCACCTTCGCCGGCGACGCTCCCGCGGAGTACGCGTGGTTCGCGCCGGCCGCATCGCTTCCCCTGCTGTCGGTCGACGCCGAGCGCGCGGCCCGGCGCATCGTCGACGGCGTGCTGGCGGGCAAGCCGATGGTGGTGCTGACGCCGCTCGCCTGGGTCGGCATCCGCGTGCGCGGCCTCGCGCCGGCGACGACCACGCGGGTGCTCGGGCTGCTCGGGCGGTTGCTGCCGGAGCGGCCCGAGAGGGGCAGCCGTCGCACCGTCGCAGGTCTGGAGGCAGCCCGTCGGCTGGCCTCGCCCCTCGTGGACCGCCTGACCGTGGCCGGGGACCGCGCAGCGACGCAGACCAACCAGTCCCCGCCGCCGGGGGAGTGACCCGGGGGAGTGACCCGGGGGAGTGAGCCGGGGGAGTGACCCGGGACCCCGACCGGGCGTCCAGCCTTCTCCCAGCCTTTCCTGACCATCTCCTGACCGAGCCCGGCCGTAGCCCCGGGTGGTGTCGGATCGTTGACCCGGTCGAGCGAGAACGCCGTCGTTCTCGCCCGATGGTGGTCACCACACGCCTCGGGGGCGTCGTCTCTTCGCGATCCAGGAGAACGCATGCTGTCACCCACGTCCCGCGTGCCGCGCTTCCGCGCGCCGCGCTCCCGCGCCGTGCCCCTGCTCGCGGCCGCCTCCCTCGTCGGGGGGCTAGTCGCCGCGGCGCCCGCCCTGGCCGCGACGCCCGACAACGGCTCGGTCTCCGACACGAGCACGAGCGTCCAGTGGTCCGCCGGACCGTTCGCGGCGCCCAACGTCACCGGCACCACCGGTGACGTCACGTGCGGGCCGGGCCTGTGCGACGACTTCGCCCTGCACGTGACGACACCGGCCGGCTACGGCGACACCCACCAGCTGACGGTCAAGGTGGGCTGGGGCAACGCCGCCGCCGACTTCGACGTCTACCTGCTCGACCACAGCGGCGCCGTCGTCGCCTCGTCGGCGTCGAGCTCGGACCCCGAGGTCGTCGTCGTGCCGCCGACGAGCGGTGACTACACCGTGCGGGTCGTGCCCTTCGCCCCGCTCGGGGAGTCGGTCACCGGCACCGCGAGCCTGACCGACGTGCCGGCCAACCCGGCCCCCGGCACGGCCACGCCGCCGACCTTCAGCCAGTACGGCGCCCCGGCGTCGTTCGCCCGGGCGCACGACGCCGGCGAGCCGTCCATCGGCAGCAGCCACGCGACGGGCTCGACCTTCTACCAGGCGCTCTACGACACGTACAAGGCCACGTGGGACGACACCGTCTCGCCGTCGAAGGTCACGTGGACCGACGTCTCGGCCACGCCGGCCAAGGGCTGCGCCACGGGTGGCTCCACCTCGCTCGACCCGATCGGCTTCACCGACGCCAGGACCGGTCGCGTCTTCGAGAGCCAGCTCGCCGGCAAGACCTCCCTCATGTGCTACTCCGACGACGAGGGCAAGACGTGGTCGCCGAGCCAGGGAGGCGGCCTCAACTCCGGCGTCGACCACCAGACGGTCGGCGGAGGGCCCTACTCGCCGGGCGGGATCGGTGCGCTGCCCACCTCGACGTACCCGAACGCCGTCTACTACTGCAGCCAGGACATCGCCGACGCCAACTGCGCCTCGAGCCACGACGGTGGCGTGACGTTCGGGCCGGCGATCCCGATGTACTCGCTCCTCGACTGCGGTGGCCTGCACGGTCACGTCAAGGTCGCCCCGAACGACGGCACCGTGTACGTGCCGAACAAGTCGTGCGGCGGCAACCAGGCCGTCGCCGTCAGCGAGGACGGCGGCACGACGTGGTCGGTGCGCAAGGACCCCGCGAGCACCGCGGGCGACTCCGACCCGAGCGTCGGCATCGGCGCCAAGGGCACGGTCTACATGGGCTACCAGGCGGCCGACGGCACGCCCCGCGTCGCCGTCAGCCGCGACAAGGGCAAGACGTGGACCGACGACCAGAACGTCGGCGCGAGCCTCGGTGTGCACAACACTGTGTTCCCCGCCGTCGTCGCCGGTGACGACGACCGCGCCTCGTTCGCCTTCATCGGCAGCACCACCTCCGGCAACTACCAGGACGCGACGAACTTCAAGGGCGACTGGCACCTCTACGTCTCGACCACCTACGACGGCGGCAAGAGCTGGGTCACCGTCGACACGACGCCGACCGACCCGGTCCAGCGCGGCTCGATCTGCACCGGCGGCACGACGTGCGGCAACGACCGCAACCTGCTCGACTTCATGGACGCCACGGTCGACCGCACCGGACGCGTCGAGGTGGGCTACGCCGACGGGTGCACCGGCGCGTGCGCCCAGCCCGGCGGCGCCCAGAACTTCGACGCCTACGCCACCATCGCGCGCCAGCAGACCGGCAACACGCTCTACGCCGCCTACGACGCGCTGCCCAACCTGACGCCGACCGCGATGACGGTGGCCAAGGCGGGTGGGCTCTACGCCACCAGCGCCACCGTCGCCAACACCGGCAAGGCGCCGGCCTCGGGCGTCACGGCGCGCCTCTTCGTCGACGGCGTCAACGTGGCCACCTCGGCGCCGACCGACCTCGCAGCGGGCCGGTCCACGACCGTGGCCTTCCCGGGCGTGCGGCTGGCCAAGGGCACCCACGCGGTCGCCGTCGTGGTCGACCCCGACGGCCGCATCCGCGAGTCGGACGAGGGCGACAACCGGCGCCAGACCCAGGTGACCCGGTGAGGGCGCGGGTCGGCCTCGCGCTCGGAGCGCTCGCCGGTGTGCTCCTGCTCGCCGGGTGCGGCGACGAGATGGAGGACGCCATGGCCGAGACCGCCTCGGGGTCGACGCCGGCCCCGCTCGTCTGCGCGAAGGACGCCAAGCCCGTCGCCCTGCCGGACGGGTTCCCCTCGCAGGCAACGCTGCCCGCCGGCTACGTCGTCTCCGCCGTCGAGGCCCGCAGCGGTGGCCGCACGGTGGTGACGGCCGTGTCGCCGAAGGCGTTCGAGCAGACCCTGGCCGACATGCAGGGCGCGTACTCCACGCGCGGCTGGACCGCGTCCGAGGGCGAGGTCGAGGAGCGCGACGCCGAGTCCAACTTCGACGGCAACGGGCTGCGTGGCCGCTGGGCGATCCGGCAGATCCCGGACTGCACGGGCAACACCTCGGTGAGCGTGCTCATCGGCAAGTGACCGCTCGGTGGCGGGGCGACCGACGCGCCTCGCCACCGGGCTCCCGGGTCGCGTCATCGGGCCGCACCGTTTGCAGGACGCCGCAGCCACCTCCGGAGCACCATGTGCTCATGCGCGACGCGGTGTCCGGGGACGGCGGGCGGCGCCCGGCCCGTCACCGTCCGGCGCCGGGCGACCTCGGCGTGCTCGTCGTCGTCGCTGCCGCCTACTACCTCGGGGCGCGCCTCGGGCTCGGCCTGTCGCTCGTCGAGCACAACGTGACGCCGCTGTGGCCTCCGACGGGGATCGCGGTGGCCGCCTTCCTGCTGCAGGACCGCAGGCGCTGGACGGCCGTGACGGTGGCGGTGCTCCTGGCCGCGTTCGCCGTCAACCTGCCGATCAGCACGGGGCCGGTACCGGCGGCCGTGACGGCCCTGGGCAACGCCGCGGCCCCGCTCGTGGCCGCGCTGCTGCTGCGCCGGGTCGGCTTCCGTCGACAGCTGGACCGCCGGCGCGACGCCCTGGCCATCGTGCTGCTCGGCGCGCTGGCGAGCATGCTCGTCAGCGCCACCGTCGGGGCCGGCACGCTCGCGGCGTCGGGGTCGATCCCGATGAGCGAGCTGCCCTCCGCGTGGGCCGTGTGGTGGACGGGCGACGCGATGGGCGTCCTCGTCGTGACGCCGTTCCTCCTCGCGGTGCCGCTCATCACCGACGGCACGTGGGGCCGGTGGCAGTGGCTGGAGGGCGCTGCCGTGCTCGTCGCGACCGGCCTGGTGTCGGCGTGGGCGGCCTTCTCGCAGCTGGCGGTCCTCGTCCTCGTCCTGCCCGTCCTGGGCTGGGCGGCGTGGCGTCTGCAGCTGCGCGGTGCCGCACCCGCCGCGCTCGTCGCGTCGGTCGTCGCGACCTCGGCGGCGGCGCACCAGAGCGGACCGTTCGCGGGGCTCAGCCTCCTCGGGCAGATGCTGAGCCTCCAGTCGTTCAACGCGTGCGTGGCGCTGACGTCGTTCTTCCTCGCCTCGCTCGTCAGCGAGCGCCTCGACGCCGCGGCAGCCCTCTCCCGGTGGGCGGCCGACCTCGAGGTGCGCGTGGCGCAGCGCACCGCCGACCTGTCCGAGGCGAACGCGCGGCTGCGGCGCGAGATCCGCTCGCGGTCCCGGGCGCAGCGGCAGCTGAGCCACGAGGAGGCCCGGGCCGAGCGCGAGCACGAGATCGCCGGGGTGCTCCAGCGCAGCATGCTGCCCGGCCGGCTGCCCGACCTGCCCGGCATCGGCGTGGCCGCCCGGTACGTGCCCGCGACGACCGACGTCCAGGTCGGCGGCGACTGGTACGACGTCATCCCGCTCCAGCGCGGGCGGGTCGGTCTCGTCATCGGCGACGTCGCCGGCCACGGCGTGCAGGCCGCGGCGACGATGGCGCAGGTGCGGATGGCCGTGCGTGCGTACGCCGTCGAGGACCCGTCACCGGTGAGCGTCCTGTGCCGCGTGCACCGGCTGCTGTCACGGCTCGCCGCCGACGAGATGGTCACGCTCGTCTACCTCGTCGCCGACCCCTCGAGCGGCACGGTGCGCCTCTCGAGCGCCGGCCACCCGCCGCCCCTGCTCGTCCACGCCGGGGCCTCGCGGCACCTCGACGGCGCGCTGTCCCCGCCGCTCGGGGTGACTCCCGAGCCGTCCTACACCGAGGTCGTCCACGCGCTACCGCCCGGGGCGACCCTGCTGCTCTACACCGACGGCCTCGTCGAACGCCGCGGCGTCGCGATCACGGACGGCCTCGAACGGCTCGCGGCCAGCGCGGTCCGCCTGGTGGGGGAGGACGGCACCGACCTCGGGGCGCTGTGCGACGCACTCCTGCACGACCTGCTCGGTGACGCCGACCGCTCCGACGACGTCGCCCTCGTGGCCGTCCGGACCGAGCCGGTGGTGCAGGGTCGGCCCGACCCGTCCTGAGACGGGGTTCGTTCGACTCAGGAGAAGAGCCAGCGGACGACCGTGACGGCACCGACGACGAGCACCGCGCCGAGGGCCAGCACGCCGACGAGGCACCCGAGCGCGCCGGCGGCCTCGCGCACCGAACCACGCGTCCGCTCATCCGGAAGATCGGGGTCAGGGACACGACGGGTCGGGAGGTCCTCGATCGCGGACAACCGGGTGCGCACGTGCACGGAGGTGGTCGCCGTGTCGGGTCACCGTGGGAGGTCAGCCTCGACGCGCCCCATGAGGCGCTCGCGCAGCTCGCGGTGGGCATCGGAGGTCATCGGGCGAGCATGGCAGGCAAGGGCGCCCGGCCGCCGGTGGTTTTGCGCGCGTCGCGGCCGACCCGGCCGGGGTCGGGGCCGCACAGACCTACACTGGAGACGCGTCGCTGCAGGGGATCACGAGGGGTGGACGCTCATGTCGGCTCGACGCTCGACCATCGTCGCGGCCTGTGCCGCGGCCGCGCTCGCGGGGGCTGCCGTCCCCGGCCTGACGGCCCGCGCCGCGACGCTCGCCGCGCCCGCGCGGGTGACCCTGGTCAGCGCCGCCACCGCGGCACTCACCCCCGTTGACCTCGCCAAGGCGACGCTCGCCCGGATGACCACGGCCCAGCGCGTCGGCCAGCTGTTCATGGTCGGGGGTCCGGCCACCGGGCTCGGCAGCGCGACCGAGTCGGCCATCACCCGCTACCACGTCGGCAACCTCGTGCTCACCGGTCGCACGACGAGCGGCACCGCCCCGGTCCGGGCCCTCACTGCCCACGCCGACGCGCTCACCACGTCGGCGGCCACGGCCGGCGTCCCGTTGTTCATCGCCGCCGACCAGGAGGGTGGCTACGTCCAGGTGCTCCAGGGACCCGGGTACTCCCGGATGCCCACGGCGCTCACCCAGGGCAGCTGGTCCGACGCCACCCTGACCGCGAACGCGACGACGTGGGGCTGGCAGGTGCTGCGCTCCGGCGTCGACCTCGACCTCGCCCCGGTCATGGACACCGTCGCCAAGAGCTTCGCCTCCTCCAACCTGCCGATCGGCTACTACCAGCGCGAGTACGGCTACACGCCCTCGGTCGTCGCCGACAAGGGCACGTCCTTCCAGCGCGGCCTGCAGGTCTCCGGCCTGGCGACGACCCCGAAGCACTTCCCGGGCCTCGGCCGCGTCACGGGCAACACCGACACGTCGGCCGGCGTCACCGACACCGTCACGACCCGAACCTCCGCCGACCTCGTCCCCTTCAAGGCGGCGCTCGACGCCCACGCCCGCGTCCTCATGGTGTCCTCGGCGTACTACCGGCTCATCGACGCCACGCACCCGGCGGTGTTCTCACCGACGGTCATCGGCGGGATGATCCGCCACGACCTCGGCTTCACCGGCATCGTCATCAGCGACGACCTCGGCAACGCGCGGCAGGTGACCGGGTGGACGCCGGCCGCCCGCGCGGTCCACTTCCTCGAGGCCGGCGGCGACGTCGTGCTCACCGTGGACCCGACGGTGGTCCCGGCGATGGTCTCGGCCGTCACGTCGAAGGCCGCCACCGACAGCGCGTTCCGCGCGAAGGTCGACGCCGCCGCCCTCCGGGTGCTCACCGTCAAGGCCCAGGACGGCCTGCTCGCCCCGCGCCCACCGGTCGACGGCGTGCTCGGCACCTCGACCGTCGTCGCGCTCCAGCGCTGGCTGGGGACCACCCGCACCGGTGTGTTCGACACGGCGACGATCCGGGCCCTGCAGGCGCGCATCGGGATGACGGTCGTCGGGGTGTGGGGCCCCAACTCGATGGCGGCGATGCAGTCCTACCTCGGCATCTCACGCGACGGCGCCACCTCCTGGAACGCCCGCACCGTCGCCCAGCTCCAGCGCTACCTGGCCACCCAGCTCTGAGCCGCGCCCGGCCTGCGCCGACGCGTCAGTCGATCGACTCGCTCCGCACCTCGGTGGTCGGGGCCGGGACGTCGGTGACGCGGGCGGCGTGCGCCGACACAACGTACGGGTTGCCCTGGGCGACCTCGTCCGCGACGGCCTCGACCCACGGGTCGGGCATCGGTCCCAGACCCGCCGCGTCGACGGCCTCGACGAGCGCCCGGACCACCTCCGGGTGGCTGCGGCCACCCTCGCGGGCCATGTCGTTGATGATCGTCTGCAGTCGCTCGTCTCGCGCGCGGGCGATGTTCTCGCGCTCGGCGTCGTCCATCGGGTCCGTGGTCGGCTCCATGGCCGCCTCCTCGGGGTCGGGTTCTCGGTCGGGCGCGCTCCTCCGGAGGTGGCCGTACCCGCTCGGTTCGACTCCGGCACGCTCGTTTCCTAGACTCTCTGGGTCCATCTGCACGGATCCGGGCTCAGGGGACCGGACGAAGACCGGAAGGCCGTCGTGGGTTCCCTCGTCCTCGAAGCCGTCCTCTCGAGCGTGCTCGCCACGCTGGGATGCCTCCTCTCCGCACCACGCCGCTCCTCGGGCCGCGTGCGTCGCGCCACCCCCGCCTCGTGGCCGGCCCGAGCGCTGTTCCCGCTCGTGCCGCTCGCCCTCGTCGGCGCGGGGACGCTGGCCGTCGCCGACGCGTCCGAGGTGGTCGTGGCCGTCGGCGTGCTCTGGGTGGCCACGCTGCCCTGGCTCGGCAAGACGTCACGCTGGGGGGTCTGGGCCCACTCCGCGTGGGCGCTCGCGGTCGCCGCGGGCCTGTCCTACGTCGGCGCGATGCTCTGGTGGACGCTCGACTCCGGCCTGAGCGGCCTGACCCTCGTCGGCGCCTGGCTGCTGCTCGGGCTCGAGGCGGCCGCTTTCCTGCTCCTGCTCGCCTACGGCTGGGAGGTCGTCGACGTCCTCGGCAGCCGGCGCTGGCACCGCCGGCTCGCGCCCGGCACGACCGCCGTCGCCGCGACGCGCACCGACCTGCCGTTCGTCTCGATCCACGTGCCGGTCCACAACGAGCCGCCGGACCTGGTGCTCGACACCCTCCGCTCGCTCGCCGCCCTCGACTACCCGGCGTACGAGGTGCTCGTCGTCGACAGCAACACCGAGCGCGACGCGCTCGTGGCCCCGGTCGCGGACTTCTGCGCCGAGCACCCCGACGTGTTCCGGTTCCACCGCCTCCTCGACTGGCCCGGCCACAAGGCCGGCGCACTCAACTACGCCCTGACCGTCACCGACCCGCAGGCGCTCGTCGTCGGCGTCGTCGACGCCGACCACCAGGTCGACGCCGACTGGCTCCTCCAGACCGTCGGTGCCTTCGAGGACCCGCAGGTCGCCTTCGTCCAGAGCCCGCGTGACTACCGGGACTGGGAGGGCTCGGGCTACCTGCGCCGCCTGTACTTCAGCTACGACTACTTCTTCTCGGTCTCCCAGCCCTCCCGCGACGAGCGCGACGCCGCGGTCTTCGGCGGCACCATGGGCCTCGTCCGGCTCAAGGCGCTGCGCGACGTGGGCGGCTGGGACGAGGGGTGCGTCACCGAGGACGCCGAGCTGTCGCTGCGGCTGCTCGCGGCCGGCTACAGCGGCCACCACCTCGACCGCTCCTTCGGCCGTGGCGTCCTGCCGCTGACCTTCGAGGCGCTCAAGCAGCAGCGGTTCCGGGCGTGTTTCGGCGGCATGCAGATCCTGCGCCGGCACTGGCGCACGCTCCTGCCGTGGAGTCGCACCCCGCTGGACCGCAGCCAGCGCCTCGCCCACCTCGTCGGCGGCCTCCAGTGGGTCGGCGACCTGCTCTCGCTCGTGTTCGCCGCGGTCGTCGTCGTCAGCCTGCTCGACGTCGCCCTCGGTGACGGGCTCGTCCTGCAGCGTCTGGGCGGTCTCGTGCTCGTCGCGGTCCCGGCCCTCATCCTCTTCGGCCTGCTGCGCGCGGTCGCCGTCGTCAAGGTCGTGGCGCAACGGGCCACCTGGCGCGACGCGCTCGGTGCCTTCGTCACGTGGCTCTCGCTCGGCTGGGTCGTCTCGGCCGCCGTGGTCCGTGGGCTCACCGCCCCCGAGGGCGTCTTCGACCGGACGCCGCGGGCCACGGCCGACACGAGCGTGTCCGGCGCCGTCCGGTCCAACCGGGTCGAGCTGGCGTCGGCGGTCGTCGCCGGCGTCGCGGTGCTGACGGCGGTGCTCGTGCGTCCCGGCGCGGTGACGCTCGGTCTCGCCGCCCTGCTCGTCGTGCCGATCGTCGGGTGGCTGGCCGCACCCGCCAGCACGCTCGCGGCGGCGCGCGCCGACCTGCCTCCCGGCCTGCGCGCACGGCGCGACTCGGAGCGCGCGCGGGCCCGGTGGGGACGCTCCGGCGGCGCTGGCGGCGCCCGCGGCTCCCGCGCCTCCCGCGGCTCCCTGGCGACGGCCGCCGGGGTGGCGGTCGTGCTCGGCGTCGTCGTGCTCGTCGTCTCCCCGGCCTCCCAGCAGACACCGCGCGACAGCGCGCTGCCGGGCGTCCCCCGCACGAGCGTCCGGGTCCAGCCCGACCCGGCGCTCGGCGACGGAGGCAGCACGTGGGCCCCGTCGACGGGTGGAGCCGGTGTCGCCGGTGCGGCCGCCACGGGGACCCCGGTCCCCGGTTCCACCTCCGTCGGCCCGACGAGCGCGTCCGGCGCCACGGGCGCCGCGGGCGCGGCGAGCACCGGGGCCGCGACGCGCGTGAGCCCGTCGACGGTCTCCCGCGGCGGATCCCGCACGACGACCCCGCCGACCTCGCCGTCCGCGACGCAGCCGTCCGGGACCACGTCCACCTCGGCGTCGCCGCCGGGCCAGACCAAGACCGTGCCGGGTGCCACGAACCGCCCGACGAAGACGAAGAGCGCCTCTCCGGCGCCCTCGTCCGCGCCGCTGGCGACCTCGTCGTCCTCGACGCTGTCGATCCCGCTGTCGATCTCCGCGTCGGTCTCGGTGTCCCTGCCCGTGTCGCTGCCGGTGCCGTGACCGGGTCGCCCATCCGCGCGCGACGCGGGTGGGCGCCGCCCGCGGGCCGAGAACACCGGCGTCCGCTGGCAGGATGACGCCATGAGCTCGGACGTCCCCCTCAGCGTGCGCACCCCGTCCCCGCTCGGGGAGTTCCTCCGTGCCCGCCGCAAGGCCCTCGCGCCGGAGGACGTCGGCATCAAGCGTGCCAAGGGGCGCCGGCGCGTCGGCCTGAGCCGCACCGAGGTGGCCGAGCTCGCCAACATCTCGGTCGCCTACTACGACCTCATCGAGCGCGGCCGCGACCTGCGGCCCAGCGCGTCGGTCCTCGACGGCCTGGCCCGGGCCCTGCGCCTCGACGCCGACGGCCGCAGCCACCTGCACGGCCTCGCCGCCGGCGGGCCCCGACGCCGCCGCGTCGAGCCGGAGGAGCTGACCGACGAGCTCGCCGACCTGCTCGACGCCGTGCACCCGAACCCCGCCTACGTCGTCGGCGCGCGGTGGGACGTCATCGGGGCCAACCGGGCCGCCTGCCGCCTCTTCACCGACTGGGAGGGCCGGCGGGCCAAGCGCGAGCGCAACCTGCTGTGGTTCTACTGCTGCGACCCGGCCGCGCGCTCCCTGTTCGTCGACTGGCAGCAGGAGGCCGCCGACCAGCTCGCCCTCTTCCGCGAGGCCTACGCCCGTCACCCCGACGACCCCGGCTACCAGCGGGTCCTCGACGAGGTGTTCCGCGGCAACCCCGACACCGTCGACTGGTGGGAGCGCCACGACAGCGACCCGAGGCGCGGGCGCACCAAGCGCATCCGCCTCGACGACGGCCGGGTGGTGCGGCTGCGCCAGCTCGTGCTCCAGGTGCTCGACGAGCCCGACATCCGCGTCATCAGCTACTTCGCCGACACCGACGACGACCTCGACGCCGCCGACCTCGACAGCTGACCGACAGGGAGGGCGCCCCGACCCACGAACGGTCGAGGCGCCCCGGTCGGCGGCAGCGGTGGCTGCTAGCGCTTGCGGGTGCCGAAGATGCTGCGGGTGATCTCGCGGCCGATGACCGTGCCGGCGGACCGGATCATCGAACGGAACGCCGAGGACTGCACCACCTGCTCGACGATGCCGGGCTCGGGCTTGGCGGCACGCGTCGCGGGCCCCGGCGCAGGGGCCGAGGGAGCCGCGGGGGCAGGTGCCGGTGCGGCCGGGGCCGGGGCCGCCTGGAGCCGGGCAGCGAGCTTCTCGTAGGCGGACTCGCGGTCGAGCACGTCGGCGTACTTCGCCTTGAGCGGCGACGTGGCGACGATGCCGTCGAGCGTCGCCTGGGGCGAGGGGTCCATGAGCGAGTTGGGCGCCTTCATGCGCGTCCAGGCCACCGGCGTCGGCACGCCCTTGTCCGACAGCACCGTGACGACGGCCTCGCCGATGCCGAGGCTCGTCAGGAGCTTCTCCATGTCGTAGGCCGTGTGCGGGTAGGTGGCGATCGCCTGCTTCAGGGCCTTGGCGTCGTCGGGGGTGAAAGCGCGCAGCGCGTGCTGGACGCGGTTGCCGAGCTGGGCCAGGACGCCGGACGGGACGTCCTTGGGCGACTGGGTCACGAAGAAGACGCCGACGCCCTTGGAGCGGATGAGCCGGACGGTCTGCTCGATGGCCTGCAGGAACGCCTTGCTCGCGTCCTGGAAGAGCAGGTGCGCCTCGTCGAAGAAGAAGACGAGCTTCGGCTTGTCGACGTCGCCCTCCTCCGGCAGGTCGTGGAAGAGGTCGGCGAGCAGCCACATGAGGAACGTCGAGAACAGCTGCGGCCGGTCCTGCACCTGCGGCAGCTCGAGGCAGGAGACGATGCCGCGGCCGTCGGCTCCGACCCGCAGCAGGTCGGCGGTGTCGAACTCCGGCTCGCCGAAGAAGTCGCCCGCGCCCTGGTCCTCGAAGGTGATGAGGTTGCGCAGGATGACGCCGGCCGTGGCGCTCGAGAGGCCGCCGAGGTCCTTGAGGTCGGCCTTGCCCTCGTCGGAGGTCAGGTGCGTGATGACGGCGCGCAGGTCCTTGAGGTCGAGCAGCGCCAGGCCGTTCTTGTCCGCGTAGTGGAAGATCAGCCCGAGGCTGCTCTCCTGGGTGTCGTTGAGGCCGAGGACCTTGCTGAGCAGGGTCGGGCCGAACCCGGTGATCGTGGCGCGGATCGGGATGCCGGTGCCCTTGCCGCCGAGCGTGTAGAACTCGCTCGGGTAGGCCTTCGGCTGCCACTCCATGCCGACGTCGGCGGCCCGCGCGGTGATCTTGTCGCCGCCCTCGCCGGGCGTCGCGATGCCGGACAGGTCGCCCTTCATGTCGGCGAGGAACACCGGCACCCCGGCGTCGGAGAGCTGCTCGGCCATCAGCTGGAGCGTCTTGGTCTTGCCCGTGCCGGTGGCGCCCGCAACGAGGCCGTGCCGGTTGAGCACGCTGAGCGGGATCTGGACGGGCGCATCGGCGTGGGCCGTGCCGTCGACGACCGCGGCGCCGAGCTTGAGCACGCCCCCGTCGAACGCGTAGCCCGCCCGGATCTCGTCGATCTGGGCGGTGTCGGTGGTGGCTTCGTCCGGTGCCTCGCTGGCTGAACCGCTCACGCGTCGAACTCTAGCCCGCGCGTACACGGGTTCGCTGTCTATGCTGACCCGGTGATTTTCAAGGCCGTCGGCGACTCCCGCCCGTACCCGGACCACGGACTCGAGACGACGAAGGACTGGTCGAACGTGCCGCCACGCGTCGTGCAGCTCGGCGAGCTCATCACGACCAAGAGCACGCTCGACCTCCGGGGTCTGCTCGCCGACGACTCGACGTTCTACGGCGACCTCTTCCCGCACTGCGTCGAGTGGAAGGGCGAGCTCTACCTCGAGGACGGCCTGCACCGGGCTCTTCGCGCCGCGCTGCAGCAACGTCCTGTCCTTCACGCCCGAGTCCTCGTACTCTCCTGACACACGCGCACCACAGGGGGTGGTGCGCCGAGACGAAGGAGACCCGATGTCGGAGGTCGCGAACGACGACGGCGGCGGCACCTACCGCGTGCGGCGCCAGCGTCGGTCGACCATCGTCATCGCCGTCGTGCTCCTGGCGCTCGCCGGCGCCTTCTACTACGCGTCGAGCTACTGGAACGCCTCGCAGCCCAAGCCCGGGCCGTGCAGCACGGAGCCGGTCGTCGTGCCGCTCGAGCCGCGCGACGTCGCCCTCAACGTCTACAACGCCACGGGCCGGCGCGGGCTCGCCGCGGCCGTCGCCAAGGGGGCCGTCACGCGCGGCTTCTCGGTCAAGGCCGTGGCCAACGACCCGAAGAACGCATCGGTCAAGGGCGTCGCCGTGATCCGCTTCGGCCCCGAGGGGGCGGAGTCGGCGCGACTGCTCAAGCAGTACGTGCCCAAGGCGTCCTACGTCAACGACAAGCGCAAGGGCGACACCATCGACCTCGTCGTCGGCGACGCGTGGCAGATGTTCGGGGCGACGCCCGCCGCGCCGACCCCCACCTCGACGTTGCGGCCCTGCCCCACCGTCACCGTGACCGACGGCTGAGGCAGCCGCGTCAGGACGCGCCGGGACGCGTCGGGACGCGCTGGGACGCGTCGGGACGCGTCGGGACGCGTCGGGACGCGTCGGGCACTTCTCCGACGCGTCCCGCCCCGTGCGTCGGACCCTCAGGACGCGTAGGGGATGCGCTCCCACGACAGGACGTGCTCGGCGCCCGGCCGGGTGACCGAGACCTTGAGGAAGTCCTTGTTGTTGCTCGACCCGTCGACGGTGACCCGGGTCAGGTTCGGGGCCGAGCCCTCGACGCCGTAGAAGTCGAGCCACTTCGACCCGGCCGCGAGCGGGTGGTCGGCGTTGTAGACGTGGCTGTCGCCGTTGAAGAGGTAGACCTCACCGTCGAAGTCGCGCGACTGCGCGACGAGCTCGCGCACGAGTGGCTGGAAGGCCGAGTCGTCGGCCCAGGTGACCTCGTAGGTCGGGTCGAACATGTCGGCCTGGGTGAAGAGGGCCACCGCGCGGTCGTGGCGCTGGCGGGCCGAGGCGAACGCCTTGCGCACCTGTGCGACTGCGGCGTCCATGCGGGCGCGCTCCTCGGCGGCCTGCTCCGGGGTCGGGCTCGAGAAGCCGAGCTCGGGCCAGGGGAGCAGCCCGTTGTTGCTGCCGACGACGTGCAGCGTCGCCAGCTCGACGCCTTGGCGGCGCAGGGAGACGTTCTCCGGGAAGCCCTGTGCTGCTTGGGAGTCCACGGTCATCGGGTCGGCGCTGAGGGTCTGTCCCGGCGTGGGGAAGAACGTCCGGCGGACCGCGGCCAGGCGCTCGAGCGGGTTGTACGTGCCGTTGTTGGTGCGGTGACAGTCGGTCCACTCGTTGTCGCCCGGGGTGTAGAGCAGCGGCATCGTGAACCGGTCGAACTGCGTGCGGACCATGTCGAAGTACTCGTCGGTGCACTGCGAGGAGCCGTTCTTGATGTCGCCGACGTGGATGGTGAAGGCCAGCCCCGGCGTGGCGTCGATCTGGTCGACCCAGCGGGGGAAGGCCGCGACCTGGGCGTCGCCGTACGGCACGTCGCCGATGACGGCGAAGGAGAAGTGGCCGTCCTTGCCCTGGCCCGGCGGGACGTCGGAGGTGGGTGCGGCGGCCGCCGCCACGGCCGGGATCGCGAGGAGGGCGGCGGCGACGGCCGCGACGACGGGGGTGCGGGAGATGTGCATGACTGTTGTTCTCCCGCAAGGCGGCCCGGGCCGCCACCAACGCCGCGTGAACGTCAGACGTCGAGTCGGGCCAGCGTCGCCACCATGAGCGCCTTGATCGTGTGCATCCGGTTCTCGGCCTGGTCGAACACGACCGACGCGGCGGACTCGAAGACGTCGTCGGTCACCTCGAGCTCCTTGAGCCCGAACTGCTG
The DNA here is from genome assembly GCF_001956915.1 of Intrasporangium flavum. Taxonomy (GTDB): domain Bacteria; phylum Actinomycetota; class Actinomycetes; order Actinomycetales; family Dermatophilaceae; genus Monashia; species Monashia flava. The sequence continues at coordinate 129,552 of NZ_MLJO01000002.1, forward strand.
GTGGACGTCCTGGCCGACCTTCGTGTCGAGGTCGTGGAAGGCGGGCAGGCAGTGCATGAACCTGACCTGCGGGTTGCCCGTCGCCGCAAGCAGATCCGCGTTCACCTGGTAGGGGCTCAGCTGCTCGATGCGCTCGGCCCACACCTCCTTGGGCTCGCCCATCGAGACCCAGACGTCGGTGTGCACGAAGTCGACGCCGCGCACGCCCTCGGCGACGTCCTCGGTCAGGGTGACCCGGGCGCCGGTCTCGTCGGCGTAGCGGCGGGCGATGGCAACGACGGCGTCCGAGGGCCACAGCGCGCGCGGGGCCACGATGCGCACGTCCATGCCGAGCATCGCGCCGGTGACGAGCAGCGAGTTGCCCATGTTGAAGCGGGCGTCGCCGACGAACGCGAAGGCGATCTCGCCGTCCGGCTTGCCGCCGCCGTGCTCGCGCATCGTCAGGGCGTCGCACAGCGACTGCGTCGGGTGCCAGTCGTCGGTGAGGCCGTTCCACACCGGCACGCCGGCGTAGGCCCCGAGGGTCTCGACGACGTCGTGGCCGGCCCCGCGGTACTCGATGCCGTCGTAGAACCGGCCGAGGACGCGCGCGGTGTCCTTGGCCGACTCCTTGTGGCCGATCTGCGAGCCGCTCGGGTCGAGGTAGGTCGTGCTCGCGCCCTGGTCGGCGGCCGCGACCTCGAACGCGCAGCGGGTGCGCGTCGACGTCTTCTCGAAGACGAGCGCGATGTTGAGCCCGGTGAGGTGGCGCGGCTCGCGGCGCTCGCGCTTGGCGGCCTTGAGGTTCGCCGCGAGGTCGAGCAGCGCCCGGAACTCGGCGGGCGTCAGGTCGGTCTCCTTGAGCAGGGAGCGTCCGTAGAGGGCGTCGAGCGTCATGGACCGATGTTTCCAGCCCGGGGCCGGGTGCGGCAAAGCGGTCTCAGGTCAGCTGGCGCCACGCATCGCGGACGCGCTCGACCGCGGCCCGCGCGAGGAGGGGTGCGGCGACGTTCACGCCGTTGCCGACGCAGAGCACGACGTCGTCGAGCCGGTGCGTGCCCGGGCGGCCGGCGTGGGCGGCCCACCCGTCGCGGACCCGACGCAGCTGCTCGACGCCGAGGAACGGCGACGGCTCGTCAGGCTGGTAGCGCGCGCCGAGCGGGTAGTCGCGGCCGGGACGGCTGGTCATCTCGACGTGGCAGCCGAGCACGTGCCGCACGCCGTGCTCCTCGGCGAAGGCGACGAGCCGGTCGAGCGAGGCCGCCATGGCATCCGGGTCCTCGACGTAGAGCCGGCCCGGGTAGACGGTGTCGCCGGTGTGCAGCAGCCCGGTCGCGCGGTCGTGGAAGGCGACCGACGCCGCGTGGTGGCCGGGGATCGCCAGCACGTCGACGACGCGCCCGCCGAGGTCGAAGGGTGCCGACGCGTCGGGCGTGGGGGACGCGTCGGTCAGGGATGCGTCGGGTGCGTCGGGTGCGTCGGGTGCGGCGGGTGCGGCGGACGCGTCCGGCGCGGTGAGGCCGAAGAACGCGTGGACCGACGCGGCGTCGTGGGCGACGACCGTCGTGCGCGGGCGGTCGGCGAAGGCGGCGTCGCCCGCGACGTGGTCGCCGTGGGAGTGGCTGTGCGCGACGACGAGGTCGATGCCGCCGAGCTCTTCGGAGCGCGTCCACGCGTCGACCTGCTCGTCGACGACCGCGCGCAGGCCCGCGCCAGGGACCGCGCCGGTGTCGACGAGGAGGGCGCGCTCGCGGCCGAGGAGCAGCAGGACGAACGGCGCCTCGTAGGTGAGGTCCTTGCTCTGGCGCACGAGAACCGTTCCGGCAGCGAGCTGCTCGACCTGGTGGTCGGGGTCGGTGCGGTGGCGGCGGGAGCGCGAGCCGTGGATCCAGCGGTGGCTCGTGTCGAGGGGGAGGGGTTCGGGCATGCGGCTGATTCTGGTGGGTGGTGCGGGTTGGGGGCATCTCTATTCGGGCTGAGGACACGACGCGGTGCGGGGGACGGGGAGACCGGCGGTCGCCCCGGTCTCGGTCGCGTGGACGGGCCGCGACGGCCGATTTCATCCCCGCCGGTCTCCTCCGGTAACCTCCCCCACGGAGGATTCGCATAGTGGCCTAGTGCGCACGATTGGAAATCGTGTTGGGATAAAACCCTCGGGGGTTCAAATCCCCCATCCTCCGCCAACGAGAACGGCCCGCATCGCACGCAGCGATGCGGGCCGTTCTCGCTGTCGGTGCCGGGCGGCAGACTTGCGCGGTGACCACCCACGCCTCGACCGGCCGCCCGCGCCTGTCCTCGTTCTGGCACGACCTGCCGCGCGAGGGCCGCTGGCTCATCTCCACCGTCCTCGTCCAGTCGATCGGCACCGGGCTCGTCCTGCCGTTCCTCGTCGTCTACCTCCACGAGGTCCGCGGCTTCCCGCTCGAGACCGTCGGTCTCCTCCTCGCCTTCCAGGCCGTCGTCGGCATCGTCGTCGTCACGCCCGCCGGCGCGCTCATCGACCGCATCGGCGCCCGTCTCGTCTACGCCAGCGCCCTGCTCGCCCTCCTCGTCGGCGACGTCGTCCTGGCCCTCGCCACGACGCTGCCGCAGGCGGTCCTCGCGCTGCTGTTCTTCGGCTACGGGTTCGGGGTCGTGTGGCCGGCGTCCAGCTCGCTCATCGGCTCGGTCGTGCCGAGCGAGCAGCGCCAGCGGTACTTCGGCATCAACTTCACCCTGCTCAACCTCGGCATCGGCATCGGCGGCATCGTCGGGGGCCGCTTCGTCGACGTCGCGCGGCCCGGCACCTTCGTCACGATCTACCTGCTCGACGCCGCCAGCTACCTGCTGCCGCTCGCGATCCTCCTCGGCCCGCTGCGCCGCGCCGGCGGCCGCGCGCCCGCCTCGCCCGACCACGATGCTGGCGAGCGCGTCTCCTACCGCAGACTGCTGCGCGACCCACGGCTGCGCGCCCTGCTCGGCCTCGGCGCCGTCGCCGCGATCGTCAGCTACCCGCAGCTCAACGTCGGCATGCCCGCGTACGCGCGCGCCGAGGGGCACGTGTCCACCGAGGCGCTGGGCTACGCGTTCGCCGCCAACACCGTCGTCATCGTGCTGCTCCAGCTGTTCGTCCTCCAGCGCATCGAGGGCCGACGCCGCACCCGCGTCACCGTCGTCATGGCCGCCACGTGGGCCGTCGCGTGGGCGCTGCTCGGGGCCACCTCGCTCGTGCCCGGCACGGTCGCGGCCACCGTCCTGCTCTGCGCCACCGCCGGCGTCTTCGGGCTCGGCGAGACGATGCTGCAGCCCACGAGCGCCGCCATGGTCAACGACCTCGCACCCGACCACCTCCGGGGCCGTTACAACGCGCTCAGCTCGCTGATGTTCTCCCTCGCCTTCGCCGGTGGTCCGGTCGTGGCCTCGTTCCTGGTCGGCCGCGGCCTCGGCTGGGTCTACATCGGCTTCCTCGTCGGCGGCTGCGTGCTGCTCGCCGCCATGGCCCTGCGCGTCGAACGACGCATCCCGCCGCACGTCAACGGGGTCCGCGAGCCCGACCCGCTCGTGGCCGCGACCACGTCGACGGGCACCCCGCCCGACCGGATTTCCGGCTGACCGACGCCCCGGCATACACTGGCGCCCGGCACCCCGCGTGGTGGTACCTCTCCGAACTCCCCCAGGGCAGGAATGCAGCAAGGGTAGGAGAGCTCTTCCAGGTACGCGGGGTGTCCCTTTTCCCCCGGTGGCGCGCCCCATCGAGTTGGCAAGGCGTCCCGCGCGTCACACCCGCATGGGACTGGTCACACCCGCATGGGGCTGGAGTGACGGGGCGCTCACTCGATGAAGGGGTGGGTCAGGGTGGGGGAGCGGTGGTGCTGCCGACGCGGAGCGTCACGGGCTGGGTCACGCTGCGGACGCGTCGGCCCTCGAGGCGCCGACGGACGAGGTCGCCGAGCACCCGCCCCTTCTCGCGCCCCCGCTGGTCCATCGTCGTGAGCCGGTGCGGGAGCCACGGCAGGTCGACGCCGTCGAACCCGGTGACCGACAGGTCGGCCGGCACGCGCAGGCCCAGCTCCTCGGCGGCGATGACGACGCCGGCGGCGATGACGTCGGACTGGCACACGACCGCGGTCGGACGCCTCCCGGCCGGGCGGTCGAGCAGCAGGCGCCCCATGGCGATCCCGCCCTCGACCGAGGAGCCGTCGCCCGTCTGCACCGCTTCGGCGCCGGGACCGAACACGTCGCGGAACCCGATGAGACGCCCGGTCGAGGGGATCGTGACGTCCTTGGCCGACACCTCGGTGTCCGGCACGGCACCGGCGACGCTGCGGTAGGTCAGTGGCATCGCGACGTGGGCGACGCGTCGGTGGCCGAGCTCGCGCACGTGGCGGGCCACCTCGGCTCCGGCCGCGCGCTCGTCGACGCGCACCTGGGTGACGCGCCGGTCGCCGGGCACGCCGGTGCTGAACATCGGGATGCCGCGCGAGGCCAGGTGCCCGACCGCCGGGTGCTCGCCCGGGCCGCACAGCGAGAAGACGACGGCGTCGAGGGCCAGGCCCGACAGCTGCTGGACGACGGTGTCGAGGTCGTCGGTCGGCTGGCCGAGCAGGAGCATCCCGGTGGGGACCGACTCGAGCACCTCGGCGAGGCCGTCGAGGACGGCGATGCCGAAGGGGTCGCGGAACGCCGTGCGCAGCCGGCCCTCGACGAGCACGCCCACCGCGCCGGCCCGCCCCTGGCGCAGCGACGACGCGAGGGGGTTCGGCCCGGTGAAGCCGAGAGCGGCTGCGGCCTCGCGCACCCGGATGGCGGTGGCCTCGGCGACCGGGCCCTTGCCGCTGAAGACGAGCGACGCGGTCGAGACTGAGACGCCGGCGCGCTCGGCGACGTCGCGGAGCGTCGGGCGGGCTTGACCGGGGGGCGTCATGGGAGGCATGCTATCGAAACGATTCGACTCGAATCGTTTCGACCATCAACGCGAGAGAAATGAGAGGCTGGGCCGATGGCCGGCGTCGCCACCCCCGAGCTGAGCGTCGTGCGCACCGCGCGCACGGCGGTGTTCACGGCCTTCGCGATCAACGGCGCGGCTTTCGCGGCGTTCGCCTCCCGCGTGCCCGACCTGAAGCACGAGCTCGCGCTCTCCGCAGGCCAGCTCGGCCTGACGCTGCTCGCCGCCTCGCTCGGCTCGGTCATCGGCCTGCCGCTGTCCGGCTGGATCGTCCACCACCTCGGAGCGGCGCGCACCCTGCTCGGCGCGGCCACCGTGCAGGCCGTCGGCTTCGTCGGCGTCGGCCTCGGCGTCACCGTCCTGCAGGAGCGCGCGGTCGTCATGGCCGGGCTCTTCCTCGTCGGCATGGGTGCCGGCGTCTTCGACGTCGGCATGAACCTCGAGGGCGCCTCGGTGGAGCGGCTGCTCGGCCGCGCGATCATGCCGCACTTCCACGCGGCCTTCAGTGGTGGCACGGTCGTCAGCGCCCTCGTCGGGGCCGGCCTGTCGGCCCTGCACGTCTCGATACTCGCCCACCTGCTCGGCGTCGTCGTGCTGCTGCTCGTCATCACCCCGTGGTTCCTGCGGGCCTTCCTGCCCCGCTCCGTCGAGGTGGACGAGCACGGCGAGGAGGTCAAGGAAAAGGCCGGCATCGCCGCGGCCTGGCGCGAGCCGCGCACCCTGCTCATCGGCGTCGTCGTGCTCGCCGCCGCCTTCACCGAGGGCACCGCCAACGACTGGGTCGGCGTCGCGCTGTCGGAGGGCTACGGCCTCGAGCGCTGGGTCGGGGTCATCGGCTTCGCCGTCTTCCTCAGCGCCATGACCGCCGGGCGGATCCTCGGCACCCGCTTCCTCGACGCGAAGGGCCGACTGCCCGTGCTCCGCGTCCTGTTCGTGTCGGCGGTCGTCGGCTGCGCCCTCGTCGTCTTCGGCGGCCCCGTGCTCGCCTTCGTCGGCGCCGCGATCTGGGGCGTCGGGGCGAGCCTCGGCTTCCCCGTCGGCATGAGCGCTGCCGCCGACGACCCCCGCCGCGCCGCCGCCCGCATGAGCGTCGTGTCGACGATCGGCTACACCGCGTTCCTGGCCGGGCCCCCGCTGCTCGGCTTCCTCGGCGACCACGTGGGCGTGCTGCACTCGCTGCTCGTCGTCGGGGTGCTGTGCGGGGTGGCGCTCCTCGCGCTGCCCGCCGTCCGTGAGCCCGAGCAGCAGCGGGTCGACGCCCGCAGCTGAGCCAAACGCGTGGCCACGACCTGCACGGGAAGTGCGCCGTGGCGGAGTTGGCGCGGGGTTCTGGGGTCGGATCGCGCCGGAAGTGCGCCCTGGCGGAGTTGGCGCGGGGTTCTGGCGGGGCCGCCGGTCAGAAGTACTCGGTGATGTACGGGGTCGCGGCGAAGATCGCGTCGAGGGCGGCGTCGGTGTCGGGGGACCCGCCGTCGAGCAGGCCGGCGAGGCGCAGCCGCGAGGCCGACCACCCGCACCACAGCGCCGCGAGGCCGCGCGCGTCGACGCAGGACACCGACGCGTCGGCGCCGCCTGACCCCATGGCGCCACCCGACGCGTCGGGTGCGGCCTCGGCGACGCGGGTGGCCGTCCCGGACCCGCCGTCGACGGCGAGACGCCACCGACCGGCGTTGGCCGGCGCGTCGGGGTCGGCGACGTCGAGCTCGACCGCGGCCGACGTGTGGGTCGCGAAGCCGCGTCCGGCGAACGCGGGGGCGAGGTCGATGACGCGAGCCATCCACGGCACCTGCGTGACCGAGGCCTCGGGCAGGCCGGCGAGCGCCAGCATGACCGGGTCGCGCGGGTCGAGGTAGGTGTGCACGGTCGGGACGGCCGAGGAGCCCGAGCCGACGACGCCCCAGAGAGCCGCGGCCGTGGCCGCGTCGGCGGCGACGAGGTGCTCCACGGTGGCGGCCTCTCCCGACAGGTCGTAGACGACGAAACCGGTCGGCTCGCCGGACCCGGCGTCGTGGCCGGCGACGTAGGTGATGAGCGTCTGCTCCTCGAGCATCCGGCGGAACACCTCGGCGCGCGGCACCATCGGCCCGCTCTGCCCGTGGCGCGCCTGGGCCGTCCGCGTCAGGACGGTGAGGGTGTCGGCGTCCTCGGGCGTCGCGGGGCGGACGCGCCGACCGTCGGCCGCTGAGCCGAGTGCGCGGACGAGGTGCGACGGGAAGGTGGTCCGCGACTGCACGCCACCGACCTCGTAGCCCGAGCGCCGGTAGAGGGCGGGGGCGGTGGGGAAGAGGCAGGACACGACGTCGCCGAGCTCGCCCATCCGGGCGACGAGGGCCCGCGTCAACGTGGTCGCGACGCCGCGGCCGCGCGCGCTCGGCTCGACGTAGACCCCGGCGACGCCACCCATCGACAGGTGCCGCCCGCCCCACGCCTGCTCGAACGGCCGGATGCGCCCCGCGCCGACCACGGCGCCGTCACCGTCGGTGACGACGACCATCCGCCCGCCGAGCGTCTCGGCCGCGACGCGGTCCCACCAGTCGGTGCCGCCGATGCCGAGCGGCCCGAAGGAGCGGTTGCGGATGCGGAGGACGGCCGCCAGGTCGTCGCGGGTGGCGTCGCGGGTGCGCAGGTCGGTCATGCGCCCGAACCTAACGACTGCCGGCGGGCACGGGCGACCGGGTTGTCAGGCGCGGTGCAGGTAGGTGAGCCGCCGCACCTTCGAGACCGCCCAGGCCAGGACCCCGTAGACGAGCCAGCCGATGACCGACAGCCACGTGTACCGGCCGGCCTTGGTCAGCACGGCGATGAGCGAGCCGAGCACGACGACGGTGAGCGCCGGCACGGCGTACCAGGCGATGACCATCTGCGGGCGCAGCACGAACGTCGGCGACCCGCGGAACGCCGCCAGCACGTTGCCCGCGGCCACGAGGACGAGCACGAGCCACAGCGAGAGCACCGCGCTGGCCGGCAGCGAGCCGATCGCGGCGGCGACGGCCGACCAGCAGCCGAGCACGAGGGCCGTCAGGACGGTCGGGACCGTCGCGTGCGCCACCGCCTCGGTGACCTCGCCGGTGCCGAGCAGCGACGGCGTGCCGACGTTGTCGGCCTGCAGGCGCAGGCCCTCTGCCCAGGCGCCGAAACCGAGGTAGAGCGGGAGCAGGCCGATCGTCGCCGCGATGCTCGGGGCCGCCGGCTGCGTGAACGCCCACGTGACGATCGCGCCGCCCAGGAGGGTCAGCCCCAGGCCCGAGAGGAACGCGCCCGGCGTGCGGCGCAGGCCGATGACGTCGCGGCGCACGAGCACCCCGAACGGGCGGCCGGGCCTGAGCCGGGCGCTGCGGCCGTGCCGCACCGGACGCGTCAGGGCCAGGCGCGCGGTGCGCAGGTTGCCGGTGAGCGCCGACCCGGCCATCGTCGAGGTGTTGGCCGAGTGGGTGCGCAGCGACTCGGCGTGCAGCTCGCGCAGCGCGTCGGGGACCCGCCACAGCAGGCTGAGGCCGCGGTCGGGGCCGGGCCACGAGCGCACCTGCGACCAGAGCCACAGCCGCGAGGCGAGCACCCCGAGCACGGTGCCCGAGAGCGTCGTCACGACCATCGTCACGATCCCGCCGAGGTGCGCGAACGCGAGGCCGGCACCGATCGTCAGGCCGCTCAGCGCCCCGACGAAGAGGCCGCCGATCGCGGCGTAGCGCCACCAGCGACGCAGGGCGAGCGACCGGTCGAGCGGGGCCTGGAGCACGAGGTCGATCCACGGCATCGGCGGCACCACCGGGCCGCGGAACCGGCCGGCGAACACGACGGCACCGAGCAGCGCGGCGACCGACGCCACGAGCAGGGCGATGGCCTCCGGCGAGCGCAGCTGCCGGCCGAGCGAGCTCGCGTCGGAGGTGCGGAAGACGGTCTGCACGATCGGCAGGCCGTAGACAAGCGCGCCGAGGAACAGGACGTAGCCGGCGTAGAGGCCCTGCTGGCGCGCCTTGCGGGCGGCCTCGCCGCCGATGACCCAGTCGGCTTGGCCGAGGAGGTCGTGGTCGTCGTAGTCGACGGTGTCGTGCTCGAGGTGGCCGGCCGTGTCGTCGATGTCGTCGGGGGTGCTCATCGCGGGTCCGGTCAGCGTGCCGGGACGATGTCGACGACGCGGGTCGCGAGCGACTGAGTCAGCTCGGGGTCGTGGCAGGCCATGACGACGGTGGTGCCTGCCTCGATCCGGTCGCGGATGAGGTCGGCGACGACCTGGCGCTTGGCCGTGTCGAGCCGCTGCTCGGGCTCGTCGAGGAGCACGACGCTCGCCGGGCGCGAGAAGGTCAGGGCGAGGCGGAAGAGCTGTTCCTGACCGGACGACAGCTCGTGCGGGAACCGGTCGTCGAGGTGGGCGATGCCGAAGCGCTCGAGCAGGGTCAGGCTGCGATCGTCGGACGTCACGGGCTCGCCGCCCCACGTCGAGTCGATGAGCACGAGGTGGTCGACGAGCGTCAGGTCGCGGTAGGTCGTCGGAGCCCCGAGCAGGGCCGCGACGGCGGCGCGCACCGCCCGGTCGCGTTCGTCGGCCTCGCGGCCGCCAATCGTCGCCGTGCCCGTGGTGGGCACGAGCAGGCCGCCGATGATCCGCAGCAGGGTCGTCTTGCCCGACCCGTTGGGCCCGCGCAGCACGATGCACTCGCCGGGGTCGGCGTGCACGTCCGTCGCGAGCAGGAGCGTCGTGTCGTCGATCGTCTTGCTGACGCCCTCCGCACGGACCTCGCCGGTCAGCACCGCGACCGCAGCCATCTGCACCCGTCCCTTCGCCAGAACCCTGTCGAGGCCACCGTATGCCGCGGCCCGGCGCCGACGCCGCCCGGGCGGCTCCGGCGCGGGCGCCGCTCAGCCCTGCTGCGGCACCGGCGGGCCCGCCACGAGCGCCACGGCGGTCAGCGCGAGCACGGCGGCGACGCCGACCCCGACCGCGACGCCCGGTCGCGCGAGGAGCGTGGCGACGACGCGTTCGGCCGGCGTCACGGGCTGCTCGCCGTCACGGCCGAGGCGCCAGCCGCCCTCGAGGCGTCCGCGCCGCTCGAGGCGCCGCTCCCACCAGATGGTCAGGAACGGCGGCACGGCGCTGAGCAGGCCGAGCGCGGCCTCGCGCAGGGTCCACCGCTGGTTGACCCAGAGCAGGAGCGTCACGAGGCAGAAGGCGATGAAGACGACCCCGTGTGCCAGGCCGAAGACGCGGACGCCGAGGTCGGTCGTGCGGGTCACGTACTTGAGGACCATGCCGAGCAGCAGCAGGGCCCACGTGACCACCTCCGCGGCGGCGAGGCGTCGGTAGAGGGTGCGAGGGGTCATGCGGCGTCTCCTACGTCGTGTCGTACTGGAGCGCCCAGTGTGCCAAACCCGTAGGTAGCGCGATCGCCCGCACCTGTGTCACTGCCCCGCTGGGTGGGGCACTGACGCAGGTGGCGTGTCCCGACGGTGCTGCTCGGTGCCCTCTACGTCACTGCCCCGCTGAATGGCTCACTGGCTGGATGGGGCGCTGACGGCGGACGTCGTGCTCGAGGGTGTCCTCAGCCGGTGCGCCGGGCCAGCGTCAGCGCGAAGTCGCCCGCGGCGTCGGTCCACGTGCGCTCGACGTCGAAGCCCGCGGCCCCGAGCTCGGCGGCGAGCCGTTCGGGCCGGAACTTCGTCGAGATCTCGACGCGGATCTCCTCGCCGTGCGCGAGGTCGAAGACGAGGTCGGCCCCCGGCACCGTGACCCGCTGCGGCATGTCGGCCCGCAGCCGCAGGTCCATCCGCTCCTGGCGCGGGTCCCAGAACGGGACGTAGGAGAACGCGTCGACGTCGAAGTCGGCGCCGAGCTCGCGGTTGAGCACGTGGAGACAGTTGGTGACGAAGGCCGCCGTGACGCCCTGGCTGTCGTCGTAGGCGGCGATGAGCCGGTCGGTGCTCTTGACGAGGTCGGTGCCGAGGAGGAACCAGTCGCCGGGCTCGAGGCTGTCGGCGAGGGCCCCGAGGAACGCCGCGCGCTCCTCGACGTAGAAGTTGCCGATGGTGCCACCGAGGAACGCGACGAGGCGCCGGCCCCCGCGCGGCAGGTGGCCCAGGTGCAGGGTGAAGTCGCCGACGAGGGCCTCGACGCGCAGGCCCGGATAGCGCTCGCAGAGCATCGCCGCGGCGTCGCGCAGCGTCTGCTCGGACACGTCGACCGGCACGAACCGCTCGAGGTGCCCGACCGAGGTGAACGCGTCGAGGAGCGTGCGGGTCTTGTCGCTCGTGCCGCTGCCGAGCTCGACGACGGTGGTGGCGTCGCAGGCCCGGACGATGTCGGCGGCGTGGTCGCGCAGGATCTCGCGCTCGCGCTCGGTGGGGTAGTACTCCGGCAGCCGGGTGATCTCGTCGAAGAGGCCCGAGCCGGCGTCGTCGTAGAGCCACTTGGGCGGCAGGGTCCGCGGCTGCGAGCCGAGCCCGCGCCGGACGTCGGCGACGAGGGAGCCGGAGGCCCAGTCGGGGTCGAGGGCCACGGTGACGACGGGCTCCTGCCCGCCCCGAGCGTCGGCGGCGCTCACCGCACGCCCCCGTCGGCGAGGCGGACGCCGGACAGCGCCCAGCGCGAACCGGGCGGGAAGAAGTTGCGGTAGGTGGCGCGGGCGTGTCCCGGCGGGGTCAGCGCGCAGCCGCCGCGCAGCACCATCTGCCCCGACATGAACTTGCCGTTGTACTCGCCGATGGCGCCGGCCGGCGGGTGGTAGCCGGGGTAGGCCAGGTAGGCCGAGGACGTCCACTCCCAGCAGTCGCCGTACACCTGGCGCAGGTGCCCGGTGGACGGGCCGGCCGCGCGCGGGTGGAAGGTCACGGTGTCGGCGAGGTTGGCGGCCGCGTCGGCGCGTGACGCGTCGGTGCCGGACGCGTCGGTGCCGGACGCGTCGGCCTGGCCGTCGGCGACCACGGCGTGCTCCCACTCGACCTCGGTGGGCAGGCGCTTGCCGGCCCACGTGGCGTACGCGTCGGCCTCGTAGTGGCTGACGTGGCTGACCGGCAGGCCCGGGTTGACCGGCCACGTGCCGCTCAGGGTGTGCTCGAACCAGATGCCGTCGACCTCGGTCCAGTAGAACGGCGCCCGCCAGCCCTCGGCCCGCACCCGGCCCCAGCCGTCGGAGAGCCAGAGCTCGTGCCGGTCGTAGCCACCGTCGGCCATGAACCGCAGCCACTCGCCGTTGGTGACGAGCCGGTCGGCGAGCCGGTACGGCTCGAGCCAGGCCTGGTGCAGCGGCAGCTCGTTGTCGAAGGAGAACCCTCCGCCGCGGTGGCCGATCTCGACGAGGCCGCCCTCGACGTCGACCCAGCCGAGCGCGTCGGGCTCGGAGTCGGGGCTGGGGGTGCCGGCGTAGGCCGGCTGGAGCGGGTTGAGCGACAGCACGTGCTTGATGTCCATGAGGAGCAGCTCCTGGTGCTGCTGCTCGTGGTGGAAGCCGAGCTCGATGGTGGAGGTGAGCTTCTCGAGGGCGCCGCCGTCGAGGGTCTGCACGAGGTCGCGCATGCGTGCGTCGACGTTGTCGCGGTAGAGGCCGACGTCGTGGGCGCCGGGGCGGCTGATGAGGCCGCGGTTCGGGCGCGCGTAGCGGGGGCCGACACCCTCGTAATAGCTGTTGAAGAGGAACCAGTAGCGGTCCTGGTAGGGCGTGAACGACGGCTCGTGGTCGGCGAGTACGAAGGTCTCGAAGAACCACGTGACGTGCGCCCGGTGCCACTTCGTCGGCGAGACGTCGGGCATCGACTGGACGGTCTGGTCCTCGGGGGACAGCGGAGCGGCCAGCGCCTCGGTGTGGGCGCGGACCTCGTCGTAGCGGGCCACGATCGTGTCGGCGTCCCACTCGTGCACGGCTGTCGGGTCGGGTGTCGGATCGGACATCGTGTGACCTCTTCCTGGCGGTCGCTGACGGCGCTGGTTGCACCCGGACCTGAACGCCTTCGACCCTAGGTCGGCCCGCCGACAGCCACCACCCCGTTGCGGGACGCGCGGCCAACCGTAAGGACCTGTTCACCGGGCAGACCGGCGTCGGTCCGGACGGTTAGGGTTCCGTGCATGGCCACCGCCCTGTACCGCCGCTACCGGCCCGAGAGCTTCGCCGACGTCATCGGCCAGGAGCACGTCACCGAGCCGCTCATGCAGGCGCTGCGCACGGGCCGGGTCAACCACGCCTACCTCTTCAGCGGCCCGCGCGGCTGCGGCAAGACCACGAGCGCCCGCATCCTGGCCCGCTGCCTCAACTGCGAGGAGGGCCCGACGCCGACCCCGTGCGGCACCTGCCAGTCGTGCGTGGCGCTCGCGCGCGGCGGCACCGGCAGCGTCGACGTCATCGAGATCGACGCGGCCAGCCACGGTGGCGTCGACGACGCCCGCGACCTGCGCGAACGCGCGTCGTACGGCCCCGCGCAGAGCCGGTTCAAGATCTACATCATCGACGAGGCGCACATGGTGACGCCGCAGGGCTTCAACGCGCTGCTCAAGATCGTCGAGGAGCCGCCCGAGCACGTGAAGTTCGTGTTCGCCACGACCGAGCCCGAGAAGGTCATCGGCACGATCCGCTCGCGCACGCACCACTACCCGTTCCGGCTCGTCCCGCCGGCCAAGCTCACCGCCTACATGGAGCGCCTGCTCGAGTCCGAGCACGTCGCGACCCAGCCGGGGGTGCTCAGCTTCGTCACGCGCGCGGGCGGCGGCTCGGTCCGCGACTCCCTGTCGGTGCTCGACCAGCTCATCGCCGGCTCGGGTCCCGAGGGGCTGACCTACGACGGCGCGGTGTCGCTGCTCGGGTTCACCGACGGCGAGCTGCTCGACAGCACCATCGACGCGCTCGCGGCCGGCGACGGCGCGGCCACCTTCCGCCAGGTCGACAAGGTCATCGAGTCGGGCCACGACCCCCGCCGGTTCATCGAGGACCTCCTCGAGCGACTGCGCGACCTCATCGTCGTCGCCGCGGTGCAGGAGGGTGCGGCGCAGGTGCTGCGTGGCGTCCCGGAGGACCAGCTCGAGCGGATGCGCGTGCAGCAGTCCGCCTTCGGCCCCGGGGCCTTGTCCCGCGCGGCCGACATCGTCAACACCGGCCTCACCGAGATGACCGGCGCCACCGCGCCCCGCATGCAGCTCGAGCTCATCTGCGCGCGCATCCTGCTGCCGGCCTCGTCGGGCGAGCAGGGCTACGCCGCACGCCTCGACCGCCTCGAGCGTCGCCTCGAGGTCGGCGGCGTGCCGACCGCCGCCCGCGCCGATGCGCCGGCACCCCCGGCCCTCGCGGCCCCGCCGCGCACCGTCTCCGACTACACACCCCCGTCGAGCGGCGCGACCTCTGGTCCGTCCCTGCCCGCCGGCGGCATGGGCGGGGGTGGCCGCAGCAGCGGCGTCGACCTCGGCGCCTCCGCCGGGGCTCCCGCATCCGCTCCCGCCTCCGCGTCCGCCTCCGCGCCCGCCTCCGGGCCGTCGATGGCGGGGCCGGGTGACGCCGGACGCGTCGACGCCGCCCGCGCCGAGGTGGGCGCGCCCCCGGTGGTCGCGCCGGCCGAGTCCGTCGGGGGTCCGTCGGCCGTCGAGGAGGCGCAGCGCGGCCCCGGGCACTCCACGCCCGGCGCGTCGGCGCCCGAGGTCGTCCACGACCCGTCCCGCGGTGTCGCGCACGCGCACGGCGAGAGCCCTGCGGCTTCGTCGTCGGAGGTCTCCGCAGCCGACGCGGCCCCGAGCGGCGGCATGGACACCGACGCCATCCGCCGGGCGTGGCCCAACGTCCTCGGCCGCATCTTCACGATGCGCCGCATCACGTGGACCTTCGTCTCGCAGAACGCCCAGGTCACTGCCTTCGACGGGCGCACCCTGACCCTCGGCATCGCGACCGCCGGCCTCACGACCACCTTCCGCTCGGGCAACCACGCCGAGATCGTCCGCCAGGCGCTCATCGACGAGCTCGGCGTCGACGCCCTCGTCGACGGCGTCCACGTGGCCGAGGTGTCGCAGCAGGCTCCCGTGGCCCCGCCCGCGGGTTCGGTTCCGCCCCCGCCCGACGAGGCTCCCGCAGGGGGCGGCGACGCTCCGGACGGGGCCGGTGGCTCCGCCGGCGCTAACCCCGCTGCGGCACAGGGCGTTCCGGGCAACGACGGCCCCGGTGCCTCCGCCGCGCGCCCGTCCTGGGGTGACGCCGGCGCCGGGCACGACGCCGGGGCCGCGGGGGGTGCCGCGGGCGGTGCCTCCGGTGGCGGCCAGGGCGGTCAGGGCGGCTCGGGCGGTGCCGCGCCGAGCGCCCGCCTCGCCGACGCCGGCCTCAGCCCGGTGTCCGGCCGCTCGCTCGAGGACAACGCCGGCTGGGGGAGCGTCTCGGGCCCGCCGCCCGACTGGGCCACCGGTCCTGCCGGCGACCCGTCGACCGGCGCGCCGTCCGCAGCGTCCCCGGCCGCGGGCGCCACGGCCACCGCCGTGGCCGCGCCTCCGGTGGGTGCGCCGAGCTCGCCGAGCCAGCCGCAGGCCGCAGCCAGCCCGTCCGCCGACTCCGCCCCGGCGGCGCCGACGGCCACTGCGCTGCGGGGGGCCAGCGCCGCCCGCGCCGCGTTCGCCGAGGCGAGGTCGGCGAGTGCCCGTCGCGCGACCACGGGTGCCGACGACGAGCCCGCCCCCGCACCCCTCACCGACGACTCCGCGGTGAGCGACGACGACGAGGACATCGTCGTGTCCGGCGACATCGGCCGGTCGGTCATCGAGAAGGTGCTCGGCGGCCGGGTCGTCCAGGAGATCGAGGACTAGCCTGGCGACGAGCACGGCGAGCACGGCGAGCCCGACGCGCGTCGGCGGCCGAGCCGGACGCGCCCGGCCCGGCGGTCAGCGCGACAGGCCGAGCTCCCGGGTCAGTCGCGGGACCACGGCGGCGAGCGTCGGGTCGAGCGCGCCGCGCGAGATGACCGACAGCCGCACCGGCAGGTCGACCCGGCACGCGAGCACCCGGTCGTCAGGGCCGGCCGAGCGTCGGGCCGCGCTCGAGGGCAGCACGGCGACGGTGCCGCGCTGTCGCGCCATGTCGACGGCCACCGGCGCCGTCGCGGCGTAGCGGGTGGTGCCCCCGAGCGCGGCGACCCGCTCGGCGATGAGGGGCCCGGAGTTGTCCCACGCCGTGTACACGACGTCGAGGTCGCGGAACGGCCGCGCGCCGCGTCGAGGCCCGTCGACGCCGCTCGGCACGAACGTCACGAGGCGATCGGTGCCGAGCCGCGTGGCCACGACGTGCCTCGGCAGCTGCATCTGCTCGGCCACCCCCACGACCGCCGCGTCGAGGCTGCCCTCGTCGACGTAGGCGACCATCTCGCGGCCGTGGTAGACGATCTGGCGCACCTGCACCTCGTCGCCGATCAAGGTGTCGAGCACGGGGAAGAGGTAGGCCGACAGCCCCGCGAACGTGCCGATGCGCAGGGTTCGGGCCCGCGCGGCGGAGCGGACGTTGGGGAAGACCTGCTCGAGGTGGCCGAGGATGTGCTCGGCCTGGCGCACCAGCTCCGCCCCGGCAGGGGTGGCCGTGGATCCGGTGGTGTCCCGGACGAACAGGGCTGTGCCACAGCGGCGCTCGAGCCGGGCGAGCCGTTGCGACAGGGCCGGCTGGCTCACGAGCAGCTCGCGGGCCGCGGATCCGAGCGACCGGGTGCGGTGCAGCGTCACGACGAGACGCAGGTCGTCGATGTCGGGCACCGCAGCCAATGAGGCCATAGACCTACCTTATGACCTGCGCCCAAGGGTGGGCGTCTACCGGCGCCGTGGCGTCCCCGGGAGGCTCGACGCATGGGTCCCAGACGTGCCATCGCCGTGGTCCTCGCCTCCAACGCGGTCGAGTACCTCGCCTTCCGGTTCACCCAGGTCGCCCTGCCCGTCGTCGTCGTCCAGCAGCTCGGGTCGGCATCGACGGCGGGGCTCGTCGCCGGCGCCTCGGGCGTGCCGGTGCTCCTGTCGCCGTGGTGGGCCCGACGCCTCCGGTCCCGCGTGGTCGACGGCCGCGGCCTCGCCGTCGTGGCGCTCTGCCAGGCGGGGGCGCTCGCGCTCGTGCCGCTCGCCGTCGCGGTCGGCCTGCTGCACCCCGTGCTCCTGCTCGCGGTCGGACTCGTCGTCGGTGCCGGGGACGCCCTCGCCGCGCCGGGCCGCACCGCGCTGCTCGGAGACCTCGGCGACCGGCTCGGCGAGGCCACTGCGACGCGCGCCGTGACGTGGGACGACGCGTCGCGCCGGGCCACCATGGTCGCCGGTCCCGCGCTGGCCGGCCTCGGCGTCCACGCCGGGCTCGTCGACGCGATGCTGTGGGTCGAGGCGGCCGGGCTCGTGCTCTCGGCCGTCGTCGTGCGCCGCGTCGTGCTCGACCACTCCTCGGAACCGGCGTCCCGACCCGTGGACACCGCTGACGCCCCCGTCGGCACGCGCGGCACGCCCGACGCGCCCGGCATCCTCGAGTCGGTGCGCGCCCACCCGCACGTCGTCCGCGGCTGGGTCATGCGCGGCACGAGCTGCCTGCTGTGGTTCGCCTTCGTCCTCGGGCTGGCCGTCGCCGGCGAGCGCTCGGGCGAGCCGGGCGTCCTCTACGCGTGGGGCCTGTCGGCGTACGGGATCGGCTCGCTCGTCACGACCGTCGTCGTCGCGCACCGCCCGCTCGCGGGCCGCCCGCTGCGACTGGCCACCCTGGCCTGGGTCGGGCAGGGCGCGGCCTTCGCGGCCATGGGTCTGCTCCAGTCGCCCCTCGGCGTGGCGGCCACCGCGGCGGCCGCCGGCCTCGTGACGGTCGTGGGCATCCGGGCCATCACCCAGGTGATCCTCACGCAGACCCAGGGCCCGGCCCGGCGGTCGGCACTCGCCGGCCAGGCCGTCGTCGTCAACGCGACCTCCGCCCTCGGGCTTCTCGTCGGCGGTGTCGTCATCGACCACGTCGGGGTGGGGCCGACGCTCGTGGGATCAGGTGTCGTCACGGCGCTCGTCGCCCTCGCGGCGGGCTCGTTCCGGGCGCCGACGCCGGGTACTCCTTCGCATACGGGAAGAGTCGGGATTCGGACATCGCGATGACCTGACCGGCGGTAGGTTCGGAGCGTGACCTTCGAGGTTGCGGCCGACGCCTACAACCGCTTCATGGGGCGCTACTCGGGGCCGCTCGCCGTCCGCTTCGCGGACTGGGCCGGGGTCGGCACCGAGCCGGTCCGCGCGCTCGACGTCGGCTGCGGGCCGGGAGCCCTGACCCGGGTGCTCGTCGACCGTCTCGGCGTCGACGCCGTGTCCGCGGTCGACCCGTCGCAGCCGTTCCTCGCCGCGCTGCGCCACGAGTACCCGACCCTCGACGTGCAGGTCGGCGGGGCCGAGCAGCTGCCCTACCCGGACGACCTCTTCGACGTCGTCCTCGCCCAGCTCGTCGTGCACTTCATGGCCGACCCCGTCGGGGGGCTGCGCGAGATGGCCCGGGTGGCGCGACCGGGCGGCACGGTGGCCGCGTGCGTCTGGGACCACGCCGGCGGGGGTGGACCCCTGGCGCTCTTCTGGCGGGCCGTCGCCGACCTCGACCCCGAGGCCAGGGGCGAGGGTGACCTGCCCGGCGCGTCGGAGGGCAGCCTCGCCCTCCTCTTCGACGAGGCCGGGCTCACCGGCATCGAGGACACCGCGCTCACGGTCCCGGTGCGGCACGCGACGTTCGAGGAGTGGTGGGAGCCGTACACGCTCGGCGTCGGCCCGGCCGGCGACTACGTCCGCTCGCTGACGCCCGAGCGACGCGACGCCCTGCGCGGGCGGTGCCGCGAGCTCGCGCCCGAGGCGCCCTTCCACGTGCTCGCGACCGCGTGGGCCGTACGGGCCCGCGCCTGAGGCGTCCACGGGCTGGTCGCCCAGGGGGTCGCGAGCGGTCGTGACCGGCGGGTAGCCCTACAGTTGGCGCATGTTCTACAGCCTCGGGCGCAACCTGCTGTACCCGCTGTCCCACGCGCTGTACCGGCCCACCATCGAGGGCAAGGAGAACATCCCGCGTGAGGGCGGGGTCATCGTCGCGAGCAACCACCTGTCGTTCATCGACTCCTTCGCCATCCCGCTCGCCTCGCCCCGGCAGGTGCGCTTCCTCGCCAAGGAGGAGTACTGGACCGGCCCCGGTGTCGGCGGCTTCCTGCGCAAGGGCTTCTTCAGCGCCGTCGGGATGGTGCCCGTCAACCGCCACTCGCCGACGGCCGCGCAGGAGAGCCTCGACGCCGCGCTCGAGGTGCTCAAGAACGGCGACGCGTTCGGCATCTACCCCGAGGGCACGCGCTCGCGCGACGGTCGCCTGTACCGCGGCCGCACCGGCGTCGCCTGGCTCGCGCTGACCGCCCGCGTGCCGGTCGTGCCGGTCGGGTTGATCGGCACCGAGGACATCCAGCCGGTGGGCGCGAGCTTCCCCCGTCTGGCCAAGGTCACGGTGCGCTTCGGCGAGCCGATCCCGGTCGAGGAGTACCAGGGCATGCCGGCCGGCAAGGCCCGGCGCCTGCTCACCGACCGCGTCATGGAGGCGATCGCCGCCCTGTCCGGCCAGGAGCGCGCCGACACCTATAACGAGGTCCCGGGCGGCGAGCCGACGGTCTGACGCGGGGCGGGGCCGCCCCGACCGGGGCTCGTCCTCATGCAGGTGCTGTAGCCCGTCTACGGCATCTGCACGTTGCAGATGCGACCGTGTCGCATCTAGCGTGGCCCTCGTGACCGCAGCGACCACGACCCGCCGCCCCGTGCGCGCCCGCCTCGCCGCACGCGTCGGGCCGCAGGAGCGTCGGAGCATCGCCGGGATGGCGGTGTTCGTCGCCCTGCTGCACGTCGTCGGCTGGGGCCTGCTCGTGTTCCTCGTCGCACCGGCCGAGTACCGCGTCGCCGGGCAGCTGTTCGGCGTCGGGCTCGGGGTCACCGCCTACACGCTCGGCATGCGGCACGCCTTCGACGCCGACCACATCGCCGCCATCGACAACACGACGCGCAAGCTCATGGCCGAGGGCCAGCGCCCGATGAGCGTCGGCTTCTGGTTCAGCCTCGGCCACAGCTCGGTCGTCTTCGTCATGGTCATGCTGCTCGCGGCCGGCATCCGCGCCCTCGCCGGCGCCCTCACCGACGACGGTTCGACGCTCCAGCAGGTCACCGGCGTCTGGGGCACCACGGTGTCCGGCGTCTTCCTCCTGCTCATCGGCCTGGTCAACCTCGCCGCCCTCGTCGGCATCCTCAAGGTGTTCCGCCGGATGCGCGCTGGGCACTTCGACGAGGCGGAGCTCGAGCGGCAGCTGGACAAGCGCGGCTTCCTCAACCGGATCCTCGGCCGCGTGACGCGCACGGTCACCAAGCCGTGGCACATGTACCCGGTCGGGCTGCTCTTCGGCCTGGGCTTCGACACCGTCACCGAGGTGGGGCTGCTCGTCATCGCCGGAGGTGCCGCCGCGGCCGCCCTGCCCTGGTACGCCGTGCTCGTCCTGCCGGTGCTCTTCGCCGCCGGCATGTCGCTGCTCGACTCGATCGACGGCACCTTCATGAACGTCGCGTACGGGTGGGCCTTCAGCCGACCGGTCCGCAAGATCTACTACAACATCACCGTCACCGCCCTGTCGGTCGCGGTGGCCCTCGTCATCGGCGTCATCGAGCTCGTCGGGCTGCTCGCCGACAAGCTCGGCATCACTGAAGGCCCGCTCGCCTGGATCGCCTCGATCGACCTCGGCGACATCGGCTTCTGGATCGTCGGGCTCTTCGTCGTCACCTGGCTCGTCGCGGTCGCGATCTGGCGGTACGGGCGCATCGAGCAGCGCTGGGAGGCCTCGCTCGCCGACTGACGCGTCCGCCCGACGCGTCCCGCCGCCCGACCTCCGACCCGAAGTCCGCCATGGCGCCGTTCCAGTCGCGTTTCGACGCGTCACGCCACCGGAAGTGCGCCATGGCGCAGTTCCAGCGGGGCTCGGGGTCAGGCGGGACCGATGCCGGTCGCGGCCGCGCGGGCGGCTCGCAGGTGGGGGAGGGCTGCCTCGAGCGAGTCCGCGGTCGCGGTGAGGCAGATGCGGAACCAGCCCGGCGTCTCGAAGATCGCCCCCGGCATGACGAGGACACCGCGGTCGGCGAGGTCCCCGACGAACGACTCGTCGTCGGGCGCGGGCGAGCGCACCCAGAGGTAGAAGGTGCCCTCCGGCGTCGCGACCTCGTACCCGGCGTCCCGGAGCCCGGCCACGGTGCGGTCGCGCTTGGCCTCGAGGCCGGCGATGTCGTGCGAGAGCTGCTCGAGCCGCGGCGTCGCGTGCTGCATGACGGCGTTCGGGAAGAGCCAGCCGGCAGCGATCTGCATCATGTCGACGGCCTCGAGCAGCTCCTCCCGGCCCGCGATGCCCGGCGGCACGGCGAGGTAGCCCAGGCGTTGGCCGGGTGCGAGCAGCGTCTTGCCGTACGAGTAGCAGATCGCGGTCTGTTCGTAGAACTCCGCCGGGCTGTGGAACTCGTTGCCGGAGAACACGATCCGGTTGTACGGCTCGTCCGACACGATCCAGATCCGCCGGCCGTGCCGTGCCGACGCGTCGTCGAGCAGCCGCGCCAGGGCACGCAGCGTGTCGGGGGAGTAGATGCGTCCGGTGGGGTTGTTCGGCGAGTTGACGATGACGATGCGGGTGCGCTCGGTGATGGCCGACGCGATGGCGTCGAGGTCGAGGTCGAAGCTCGGTTCGCGGGCCTTGACCTTGACCGGCACGAGCCCGGCCTCGAGGGCGAGCGGCTCGTAGAGGAACCACGGCGGCAGCGTGTAGACGACCTCCTCGCCCGGGTCGGCGAGCACCTTCATGGCCACGGTGATGGCGCCGAACCCGCCGGTCGTCATCCGCAGATCGCCCGCGGTCCAGCCGAGCGGCACGACCCGCTCGAGCGAGGCCGCGGCCGCCTCCTGGGCGCCCACCTCGCTCTGCTTGTAGGCGAACCACAGCTCGTCGCGGGGCACGGCCGCCTCGCGCAGGGCCTCGACGTACTCCGCCGTCTGGACCTCGTGCGGGTCGCCGAAGGTGAGGTCGAGGACACCGGGCTCGAGGCGTCGCTCGGCGTAGCCCGACCGCATCCGGAAGTCGAACATCTTGCGGAAGGGGACCGCGGCCTGCACCCGCGCGGCGCGCGTCGACGTCGCTGTGAGCCCGTGACCGTCCCGGCCCGAGCCGGGGCCTGCTGGCTGCTCGCCCATCGTCCTCCCTCGGACGTGCGGATCGACCCGTCCACGGTACGCGCGGGCTGCCACGCGCGTCCGCGGTTCGGTGACCGCGGGCGTCACCGGTCGGGCTTAGGGTTGCGGTGTGTACGAAGGCGCGGTGCAGGACCTCATCGACGAGCTCGGACGGCTCCCCGGCGTGGGGCCCAAGAGCGCCCAGCGCATCGCCTTCCACCTGCTGCAGGCCGACTCCGAGGACGTCACGCGTCTCGTCACGGCGCTCACCGAGGTCAAGGCGCGCGTCCGCTTCTGCGAGGTGTGCGGCAACGTCGCGCAGGCCGAGCGCTGCCGCATCTGCGCCGACCCGCGTCGCGACCAGACCTCCATCTGCGTCGTCGAGGAGCCCAAGGACGTCGTGGCCATCGAGCGCACCCGCGAGTTCCGCGGCACCTACCACGTGCTCGGCGGCGCCATCAGCCCGATCGACGGCATCGGGCCCGACGACCTGCGCGTCCGCGAGCTCATGACCCGCCTCGCCTCCGGGGAGGTCGAGGAGGTCATCATCGCCACCGACCCCAACCTCGAGGGCGAGGCCACGGCCACCTACCTGAGCCGCCTGCTGCGCGACGTCGGCGTCACGGTCACCCGCCTCGCCTCCGGGCTGCCCGTCGGTGGCGACCTCGAGTACGCCGACGAGGTCACCCTAGGGCGCGCCTTCGAAGGTCGCCGACGCGTCGACGCGTGAGCCCCCGCCGCGCCGACGCGTGAGTCTCCGGAGTGTCCTCGCGTGAGCGTCCCGGGCATCGACGCGTGAGGGTCCGAAGCGTCGGTGCCCCGGTCCCGACGGCGTCGACCCATGCGGCATGCTGGTGCCCATGAGCACGGAGCCGGGGACCGCCGCCACCGCAGACCACGAGGCAGACCACGAGATCGACGACCTCGCCGGCCTCGCCGACCTCACGGCGGCCGAGGCCAGCGCCTTCCTCACGTCGGTCACCGAGGTGGCCTCGGGCAGCTCGCCCGACACCGCCCTGCCGATCCTGACGCTGGCCCTGTCGCAGGTGCTCGTCGCGGGTGCGCGGCTCGGCGCGATCCAGGACGTCGTGCCCGAGGAGCGGTTCGAGCCGGACGCCACCGACGACGACGCCGACCCGCTGCGCACCGGCCTGGCCAACGTCTTCGCCGGCATCGACGACTACGTCTACGTCATCGACCCCATCACCTCGTCCGACCGGGCCGACGGCTCGATCACCAACGACCTCGTCGACGTCGCGGTGGCCCTGAGCCACGGCCTCAAGCACTACGCGACGGGCCGACGCGTCGAGGCGCTGTGGTGGTGGCAGTTCAGCTACCTGTCCGAGTGGGGCGACCGCGCCATGACGGCCCTGCGCGCGCTCCAGTCGATCCTGTCGCACCTGCGTCTCGACGTCGACGACGAGACCGTCGGCGAGGCCGAGTTCGACGCGCTGCACCCGTGACGCGTCGCGCCCTCCGCTGACGGCTCGCGTGGCCCTCGGACGGGCCGCGGTCGCACCCTTCCGGAACCGCAGATCCTCCGGTCGTCGGGGGCCTGCGGCGGACGTCTCACGATGACGACCGGCCGGCGGCCGGACGGCCCCTCCCGCCTACACTCGGGGTGCCCTGTCAGCGAGCAGAACCGGAGCCCCAGGTGAGCATCGTCGTCCAGAAGTACGGGGGGTCGTCCGTGTCCGACGCCGAGGCCATCAAGCGCGTGGCCCGGCGCATCGTCGAGACGCAGAAGGCCGGCCACTCGGTCTGTGTCGTCGTCTCGGCCATGGGCGACACGACGGACGAGCTCATGGACCTCGCCGAGCAGGTCACGCCGACGCCGCCGGCCCGCGAGCTCGACATGCTGCTCACCTCGGGCGAGCGCATCTCGATGGCCCTCGTCGCGATGGCCATCGCGCAGCTCGGCGCGGAGGCGCGGTCCTTCACCGGCAGCCAGGCCGGCGTCATCACCGACGACGCGCACGGCGCCGCCCGCATCATCGACGTGACGCCGGGGCGCATCCAGAGCGCCCTCGAGGCGGGTCACATCGCCATCGTCGCCGGCTTCCAGGGCGTCAGCCAGACGACGAAGGACATCACGACGCTCGGCCGCGGCGGCTCCGACACCACGGCCGTCGCGCTCGCCGCGGCCCTCGGCGCCGACGTCTGCGAGATCTACACCGACGTCGACGGCGTCTTCACCGCCGACCCCCGCATCCTGCCGAGCGCCCGCAAGCTCGACGTGCTGTCGATGGAGGAGATGCTCGACCTCGCCGCCAACGGCAGCAAGATCCTGCACCTGCGCTGCGTCGAGTACGCCCGCCGCTACGGCATCCCGATCCACGTCCGTTCCTCGTGGTCGCAGAAGGCGGGCACGTGGGTCAAGGACAACCCCTACGAAGGAGAAGGCGCTGTGGAAGCTCCGATCATCGCCGGCATCGCCCACGACCGCAGCGAGGCCAAGATCACCATCGTCGGGGTGCCCGACCGGGTCGGCGTCGCCGCCAAGATCTTCGGCGCGATCGCCGAGGCCGGCATCAACATCGACATGATCGTGCAGAACGTGTCGGCGGCCGAGACGGCCAAGACCGACATCTCCTTCACGCTGCCGCAGGCCGACGGCGCCCGGGGCATGCAGGTGCTCCAGGCGATCAGGCACGAGGTCGAGTACCAGGACCTCCGCCTCGACGACAAGATCGGCAAGATCGCCCTCGTCGGCGCCGGCATGAAGAGCCACCCGGGCGTCTCGGCGAAGTTCTTCGGCGCGCTCGCCGAGGCCGGCATCAACATCGAGATGATCTCGACCTCCGAGATCCGCGTCTCGGCCGTGACCCGCGCCGAGCAGCTCGACGACGCCGTCCGCGCCGTGCACACGGCCTTCGGCCTCGACTCCGCCGACGAGGCCATCGTCTACGGCGGCACCGGCCGCTGAGGCTCGACGGCTGAGAGGTCGGCCACTCGGGTCGAGGTGACCGGTCGCGCTCCGGCGCGCCGAACCACCTCGACCGGACTACGTTCGGCGGGTATGACCAGACCTGCGCGACTCGTCCTCGCGGCCCTCGCCGCGTCCGCCCTCCTCACGGGGACCGCCATGACCTCCTCCGCCGGCCCCGCGCCGATGCCCGACGCCGCCCGTCCCGCCGCGGACACCGCCCGGCACCACGGCCCCGACGCGTCCGACTGGTCGTGGACGCCGACGCCGACCGGCACGACGGAGCGCTTCCGCGGCCTCGCGCCGGTCTCGCGCGACGTCGCCTGGGTCAGCGGCACCAACGGCACGGTGCTGCGCACGACCGACGGTGGCACGTCGTGGCGCGACGTCAGCCCGGCGGGCCTCGGCACCGACGCGCTGCAGTTCCGCGACATCGAGGCCTTCGACGCGCGTCATGCCGTCGTGCTCTCGATCGGCGAGGGGACCGACTCGCGCATCCTGACGACCGACGACGGCGGCGCGAGCTGGACCGAGACCTTCCGCAACACCGACCCGGCCGCCTTCTACGACTGCCTGGCCTTCAGCTCGCCGCGCCGCGGCCTGGCCATGAGCGACCCCGTCGACGGGAAGTTCCGCCTCGTCGAGACCCGTGACGGCGGACGCTCGTGGTCGCCCGTCGACCCGGCCGGGATGCCGGGCGCCGAGGCCGGCGAGTTCGGCTTCGCGGCGTCCGGCACCTGCCTGAGCACCGGCGCCGGCGGCCGCACCTACCTCGCGAGCGGCGGCGTCGACCCGGCGCGACTGTTCACCTCGACCGACCACGGCCACACGTGGACCGTCGCCGACACCCCGGTCGCAGGTGGCGCGTCGGCCGGCATCTTCTCGGTGACCTTCCGCGACGCGCGTCGCGGCGTCCTGCTCGGCGGCGACTTCGCGGCCCCCACCGGTGCCGAGAAGAACGCGGCGTGGACCGACGACGGCGGCCGCACGTGGCACGCCTCGACCTCGAACCCGTCGGGCTACCGGTCCGGCTCGGCCTGGGTGTCGCACACGTCGCGGACGGTGCTCGCCGTGGGTCCGAGCGGCTCGGACGTGTCGACCGACGGCGGCCGCTCGTGGTCGACGTTCGACACCGGCAGCTTCGACTCGGTCGAGTGCACGTCCGACGGCGCCTGCTGGGCCTCGGGCGAGCAGGGTCGCGTCGGCGTCCTGCACCGCTGACGCGTCCGCCTGAGCCCCACCGCCGGCGAACGAGCCTCCACCCCGTCGAGTGGGCACTTGGTCTCGCTGGCGCCCGTGACAAAGTGCCCACTCGACCCGGGAATTCCCGTCGAGTGGGCGCTTGGTCTCGCTGGCGCCCGTGACAAAGTGCCCACTCGACCCGGGAATTCCCGTCGAGTGGGCGCTTGGTCTCGACGCGTCGGTCCCGAGGCGTCAGCGGGCGACCGCCGGGACGGCGCGGGCCACGACCTCGGCGAGCTCGCCTCGGGTCGGGCCCGGGTCGAAGGGGTGTCGCCAGCCGGTCGCGTAGACGGCGCGGGCGCGGTCCTCGGCCACGCGCAGGCTCGCCGGCAGGGCGGCCATCGCGGCGTACGGCCCGATGGCCTCGCCGATCGAGGGGTCGCGGTCGGCGGCCATCATGATGACGTCGGAGGGCAGCGGCCCGGACAGGTCGACGTCGTCGCCGGCCCACCGCCGGGCCTGAGCGGAGTCCATCTGCACGTGGTCCTCGACCCACGGGCGCATCCGCTCCTCACCGAACGCGTCGAGCCCGCAGGCCACGGCCTCGAGGTCGGTGCCGTGCTCGTCGACGAGCCGGAGCAGCTCGGCCACCTGGAGCAGCGACGTGGTGATGCCGCGTCCGAAGTTCGGCGTCGTCGTGCAGACCGAGTCGCCGACGAAGACGAGCCCGGGCAGTGCCGGCCTGCCGTCGGGCCCGCGCTGCCCGCGGTAGACGTTGAGCAGCGGGCCGCCGGGGAGCACGTCGGTCAGGGGCACGGCCACGGACGGGTCGGTCCACGCGGCGAGTCCGGGCACGGCGGCCGCGGCGGCCTCGAACGCCGCGCCGTGGCGCAGGTCGAGCAGGCTGCGGTCGGAGGTGTTGCGGATGATGAGGGCGGAGAAGATGCCCTGCTCGTGGAGGAAGACGAGCACGCCGAAGCCGTCGTAGCTGCCCTGCCAGGCGACGGGGTTGGTGAGCGGCGGCTGCTGCCCGGGCCGGAGCCGGTACTGGCGGTCGACGTAGGCGATGCCGCACTCGCCGCCGATGCCGGGAGCGCGGAGGTGGCGGTTGACCCGGCCGGACCGGCCCGAGGCGTCGATGACGAGGTCGGCGGGGACGTCGTGCCCGTCGACGCTGAGGCCCCCGACGCGTCCGCACCGGGTCGTGACGCCGTCGACGTGCCCGGTCGCGAGGGTGAGCCCGGGCTGGTGGGCGGCGGTGGACCGGACGGCGCGCTCGAAGGTCTCGCGGCGTGACCGCATGCCGCCGAGCACCTCGGTGCCGTCGGGCAGGGTCATGGTCACCGGTTCGGCTCCGGCCGCGAGCCAGGCGTCCCACGCCCCTGGCGCCACGTCGCGCAGCGTCTGGCCGACCTGGGCGCGGAAGGCGTGTGCGTGGTGGAACTGCATGACGCCGCGGCGGTCCCAGCGTCCGCCGGCCGGTGGCCCGGCGTCGCGGTCGACGGCGACGACCTCGTGCCCGCGGCGGGCGAGGCCGATGCCGGCGACGAGCCCGGTCGGTCCTGCTCCGATGATCGCGACCTTCACGATCATCACCCCCAGTTGGTGTTACTGTCGGTGTATTGACTTAACCCAGAGTGAAAGCACAGGGCGATGACGTCAAGCGGTTTCCGGGAACTGCGGTGAGTGCGGGCCCGAAACGGGCGTACGTGTCCGGTTTGCGTGAGGCACAAGCCCGCCGGACCCGCCGTGCCGTCGTCGAGGCGGCGAGCGAGCTCTTCGTCGAGCAGGGCTACGCGGCGACGACGATCGACGCGGTGGCCTCCCGCGCAGGTGTCAGCCGCAAGACGGTTTTCGACGCGGTCGGCGGGAAGGTCGCCCTCCTCAAGGAGGCGTACGACTGGGCGATCGTCGGCGACGACGAGCCGGTCGCGTTCTCCGACCGCCCTGCCATTCGCACCCTCCAGGCCACGACCGACCCCGCGGAGGCCCTGGACCGCTGGGTCCGCATCGTGCGCGACGTGGCGCGCCGCGTCGCGCCCATCGGCACGGTCCTCGTCCTCGCGTCCGACACCGACGCCGAGGCCGCGGCACTCAAGCGCACCGCCGACACCAACCGCCTCTTCGGGGCGCAGCAGTTCGTCCGGCACCTCGCGGCCGTGGGGGGCCTGCGTCCCGGGGTCACCCGCGCCACGGCCGCCGACGTGTGCTGGCTCTACATGGACCCGATGCTCTACAACCGCCTCGTCGTCGAGCGTCGGTGGTCGGTGGCCCGCTATGAGGCCTTCCTCCGAAATGCCCTCGGCGCAGCGCTTCTCGCCTGATGTGTGGCGTCGGCCGGCGGCCCGCGGGGCCGTTCCCGGCCGATGTTTTCGATCCGGCCACACGGGTATGGTCGAAGAGGTAACCACCTGTCCGCATCCTCGGGGGATGAAGGCGATAACCGTGACCCCTCACGAATCCCACCTCAACAGCGACGGAACGGTCTTCCCGCCGGTCACGCCCGACCCGCCCCTGCCGCCGGGGATGGAGGACATCCCGGTGCCCGACATCGTCCCGGTCCGCGCGCCCGACGGCCCCGACCGGGCCGTCGACACGCGGGACGCCTCTCGCGCCGCGCCCACCCCCGAGAGCGACACCGCCTCCGCCTGAGCGACGCCCGCCGCTGCACCGGCCGGCTGCCACCCGTGTGCTGACGCGTGCCCCGCGGGGTACGTGTGGCCCATGAGACTGCGGCGCAGCACCATCGACGGCCCCGGCGTGCGCCGCGTCCGTCGTGGCAAGGGGTTCGGCTACGTCGACGCCGACGGGAAGGTGATCGACGCCGACACCCGCGAGCGCGTCAAGTCGCTCGTCATCCCGCCGGCCTGGCAGGACGTCTGGATCAGCCCGCACCCCAACGGGCACATCCAGGCCGTCGGCACCGACGATGCCGGACGCCGCCAGTACCTCTACCACGAGAAGTGGCACGAGGCCCGGGGCCGCGAGAAGCACGACCGCGTGCTCGCCCTGGCCACGTGCCTGCCGGCCGCCCGCAAGCAGCTGGCGAACGACCTGCGCGACCGCGGTCTGGGCCGGCGTCGCATCACCGCGGCCGCGCTGCACATGCTCGATGCCGGCCTGTTCCGCACCGGCGGCGAGGAGTACGAGTCGCAGAACGGCTCGTACGGCGTCGCGACCCTGCTGCGCCAGCACGTCACCGTGAGCGGGGAGGACATCACCTTCGAGTTCCCCGCCAAGTCCGGGGTGCTGCGCGAGGCGGTCATGACCGACCAGCTGCTCGCCCGGCTCGTCCTGTCGCTCAAGCGGAGCAGCTACCCGGGGGAGCGGCTGCTCGCCCACCGCGACAAGACCGGCTGGCACGAGCTGCACTCGGCTGACCTCAACGTCGCCTTCAAGGAGCTCGTCGGCGACGAGTTCACCGTCAAGGACCTGCGCACGTGGGCGGCCACGGTGACGGCCGCCGTGGCCCTGGCGCAGACCGGTCCGGCCGAGACCGAGCGCGAGCAGAAGCGCGCCGAGAAGGACGCGATGAAGGTCGTCTCGGAGCACCTCGGCAACACCCCGGCCGTGGCGCGGCGCTCGTACGTCGACCCGCGGGTCCTCGACGAGTACGCCGTGGGGCGGACGGTCGCCCGCGGCCTGAGCCGGCTGACCAAGGCCGACCGGACGCGTCTGGAGAACGGCGAGCTGGTGCGGGTCCGCGACCGCGACGCCCTCGAGCGCGCCGTGATCCGACTCGTCAAGGGCGCCGCGTAGCGGCACCCGCACGGGGTACGGGCCCGGCGAGGACGACGGACCTCCGGCGTCACGACGAGAGGAGAACCCAATGCCGAATCGCAAGAGCCCCGGGCCCTCGGTGAAGGACGCGAAGACCTACGAGGCGCTGCGTGACGAGGGCGCCAGCAAGGAGAAGGCGGCCCGCATTGCCAACGCCGCCGCCAACACCTCCCGCTCATCGGTCGGCCGGAAGGGCGGCGAGGCCGGCAGCTACGAGGACATGACCAAGGACGAGCTGCTGAAGCGGGCCCGGGAGATCGGCATCGAGGGCCGGTCGTCGATGACGAAGTCCCAGCTGGTCTCCGCCCTCCGCCACCACTGAGCCTGCCCGGTCGCCGGTGACCGTGCCCTTCCGAGGTCGACGAGCTGGGTGTCCCTCCGGAGTGCCCGCTCCCGCATCCGTTCCGACGCGACGCGGGGCGCCGGCGTCGCTAGGGTGCGGGCACCACAACAGGGGAAAGGACACTCATGTCTGCACGCTTCACGGTACGGACCGTCATGACCGCCGTCGCCGCGCTGACCGCGGCGCTCGTCGTGCCGCTCACCGCCGCTCCGGCCCAGGCGAACTCGTTCACCAAGTACGTCTACCAGGGCAAGTTCTGGTACGACGACGGGGCGGACCAGTTCTGCGCCCGCGCCGACGAGACCAACATCAACGACCGGGCCGTCCTCGAGGTGACCCTCACGCCGTACGACAGCTCGCGGGGCCCGTCGATCTCCTTCGGTGACACCGACAGCCCCGGGGCGACGTGCCGCAGCCTCGCCACGGCCTACGAGGACACGTACTACAAGGCCGTCGTCAAGAGCCTGACGCACTTCGACCGTGTCGACGGCTCCACGTACGAGAAGACGGTCGTCAGCTTCTACAGCTGAGCGCCCTGCCCCGGCCTCCGGGGCGATCGACGCCCGACCCCTGCCGGTCCTCCGGCAGGGGTCGCCGCGTCGTGCGGCCGGTGCGCCTCAGGCGCCCGAGCCCTCCACGGCGCCGACCTCGACCTCGTCGGCCACCGCGTCGTCGGTGGCGTCCTGCCGCAGGTCGTCGGCCCGGGTGGCCGGCATGAGCAGCCCGGCCACGATGCTGACCGCCGCGGCCACGAGGACCGCGAGGAACACCGCGCTCGAGCCGGCACCGACGGCGTCGGGCGACGCGTCGCCGCCCGACCGCGCGATGACGGCGTTGGCGATGGCACCGAAGACGGCGACGCCGACGGCGCTGCCGACCGAGCGCATGAACATGTTCGAGCCGGTCACGACGCCCCGCTCGTGCCACGGCACCGACGCCTGGGCCGCGATGAGCGTCGGGGTGGCCACGAGCCCGAGGCCGAGGCCGACGACGAAGCACGACAGCGCGGTGGTCCACACGTTCGGGTGGGCGCTGACGAGCCAGAGCACGAGCGAGCCGACACCCGCGACGACCAGCCCGATGAGGGCCGTGGGCCGGAACCCGATCCGCAGGTACAGGCGGCCCGACTGGGAGGCCGAGACCGGCCAGCCGAGCGTCAGCGCCGCCACGGCGAGCCCGGCCACGAGCGGCGTCGCGCCGGTCGTCCGCTCGAGGAACGTGGGGACGTAGGAGGTGAGCCCGATGAGGACGCTGCCCACGCCGATGGAGATGAGCGAGGTGGCCACGATGAGCCGGCGGCCGAAGATCTGCAGCGGCAGCACCGGCTCGGCCGCCCGCCGCTCGATGACGACGAACGCCGCGAGGAGCACGCCGCCGACGACGAACGCACCGATGCTCTGCCACGAGGACCACGCCCACGCCTGGCCGCCCTCGAGCACGGCGAGGATGAGCAGCGTCATCGAGACGGTGAGGACGCTCGCGCCCGCGTAGTCGATGCGGTGCCGGCTGCGCTCGACGGACTCGTGGTAGCTGCGCCAGAGCATCCACGCGGCGAGGAGGCAGAAGGGGATGTTGACGAGGAAGATCCAGCGCCACGAGACGAACTGGGAGAAGACGCCGCCGAGCGTCGGGCCGACCACCGAGGACATCGCCCACACGGACGCGATGTAGCCCTGGGCCTTGGCGCGCTCGGCGACGGTGTAGATGTCGCCGGCGATGGTGATCGTCAGCGGCAGCACCGCGCCCGCGCCGAGGCCCTGGACCGCGCGCATGACGATGAGCGAGCCCATGTCCCAGGCCAGGCCGCACATGACCGAGCCGAGCAGGAACAGCGCGATGCCGAAGAGGATGACCGGCTTGCGGCCCAGGGTGTCGGCGAGCTTGGCGTACACGGGCACCGACACCGCCTGGGCGAGCAGGTACACGGAGAAGAGCCACGGGAACTGGGCGAGGCCGCCGAGGTCGTCGACGATCGAGGGCACGGCCGTGGCGATGATCGTGGAGTCGAGGGCGATGAGCGCCGTCGAGAGCATGAGGGCGATGAGGATGGGCCCCCGCTCGGACCGGAACCCCACGCCGCTGCGTCGCCGGGCCGCGGCGTCGGTGGGTGTTTGCTGATTCATGGCGCTCCTCGGGTCTGGTGGCGACACTGGAGGGACAAGTGGCTCGGCGTGCCCTGCATTCCCGGGCGGCGCGATCGGTCGTCGCCCGAGGGGGTACGGGGCCCTCAGCAGTCGCTGGTCCGGTCCCGTCCCGATGGCGCGGAAGGAACCCGATGGTCCGAACTCTCGGCATCGAGGAGGAGATGCTCCTCGTCGACGTCCGCAACGGCCGCCCACGACCGCTGTCCAGCCTGCTGCTCATCCGGGCCGCGCACGCACCGCCCGAGGTGGCCGGCGTCGGCGTGCACGGCGCGGTCGAGGGAGAGTTCCAGCAGCAGCAGATCGAGACGCACACCGCACCGGCCGCCGAGCTGTCGGTGCTGCGCCGGGAGGTGCAGCGGTGGCGGGCCGAGGCGATCCGGGCCGCCCGCGGCACCGGCTCGGGGGTGGCCGCACTCGCGACCTCGCCGCTGCCGGTGCACCCCGTCGTCGCGCAGTCGACGCGGTACTCGTGGATGGAGGACCGCTACGGCCTCATCGCGCGCGAGCACCTCATCTGCGGCTGCCACGTGCACGTGTCGGTCGACGGCGACGAGGAGGGCGTGGCCGTCATCGACCGGATCCGCGTCTGGCTGCCGACCCTGCTCGCCATCACCGCCAACTCCCCGTTCTGGCGGGGCGAGAGCACCGGGTACGCCAGCTTCCGCTCGCAGATGCTGGCCCGCTGGCCGTCGTGGGGTCCGCCGGACGTCTACGGCTCGGCCGAGGCCTACCACCGACGCGTGCGCGAGATGGTGCTCAGCTCGGTCATCCTCGACGAGGGCATGGTCTACCTCGACGCCCGGCTGTCCGAGCACTACCCGACCGTCGAGGTGCGGGCCGCCGACGTGTGCTTCACCGACGAGGAGGCCGTCGTCCTGGCGGCCCTGTGCCGCGCGCTCGTCGAGACGGCTGCCGGGGAGTGGCGACGCGGGCAGCCGCCACCGGACGTGCCGACCCAGCTGCTGCGCTTCGCCTCGTGGCAGGCGGGGCGCGACGGCATCGAGGGGCAGCTCATCGACTGGCGCAGCGGGCTGCCGCGGCCGTGCTGGTTCGTGCTCGGTTCACTGCTCGAGCACGTGGGCCCGGCCCTCGAGGCCGCGGGCGACCTCGTCACCGTGACCGAGGGACTGGACCGGCTGCGCGAGGAGGGCAACGGTGCCGTGCGCCAGCGGGACGTGTTCGCCCGGACGGGCCGGCTCACCGACGTCGTGGCCGAGGCCGTGCGCGTCACGGCCTGCCACGTCGACGCCTGAACCGGCTCACGCGTCGGTGGGGAAACGGACGTCCCGCGCCGTCGTGAAGGTGCGCCGGCCCATCTCCAGCTGGCTGAGCGCGTAGAGCAGGGCCGTGACGACGCCGACGACCACCGTCAGGGCTGTTCCTGCCCCCGAGGCGTCGGCGACCAGGGCGCCCAGGGTGCCGGCGACGAGCGTGTTGACGGCCATGAGGAAGACGCCGGTGCTGCCGACGACGTGCAGCACCGTGTTGCGACGGCGCCCCAGCGCGTACGTGTGCATGAGGCCTGCGTCGTCGTCGTGGATGCCCGCCGTGAGGTAGGGCGCCAGCTCCGGGACGAGGTCGACGTAGGCGTGCCGGATGCGGTTCATCGCGCGCACGAGGTCGGCGTCCTCGAGGCTCGCCGTGTTGATGCGGACCGCCGTCAGGGTGCCCATGACGAGGGCAGCCGACGCGAAGCCGATCGCGAGCACCCGGAACGGCGTGCCGAAGCCCGTGGCCTGCGCCGTCAGGGCGAGCACGACGAGGAAGGCCGACAGCACCGTGAGATGGATCTGGATGCGGCTCATGATCTCCGACCACGTCATCGACCGCGTGCCGAGCAGGCTCCAGTGCTCCGTCGAGAGGAAGACCGGCAGCGGGGAGGCTGCCGACCCCGAGGCTCCGGACGCCGAGGCTCCGGACCCCGCCGAGGGCTGCCCGGCGGAGGGGTCGGCACCGGGGAGCGGGTGGGTGCCGTCGGTCATGTCGCCGCTCCTTCGCGCGCACGGTGGTTGGCCTCCAGTGTGCGGCGCGCGAGCACCCGACGCTGCGGGTTCGGGGCCGAGGGAATGGGAGAGTGGGGCCATGCGTGAGCTGCCGGTGACCCTCGACCTGCCCCGTCCGTGGACCGCGCGGGTCCCCGACGCCGACGACGCGCCCGCGGTGGCTGCGCTGCTCGCCGACCACCAGCGCGCGGCCAAGGGGTCCTCGGGCGTCGACCCCGACGCCGTGCTCGGCCAGCTGGCCGGCATCGGGTCGTGGACGCGTCGGCAGGCCCTCGTCCACGACCCCGAGGGTGCGCTCGTCGCGTGGCTGTCGGTGCACGACCGGGCGGCGGGGCGCACCGTCGTCGAGGTCACGGTGGCGCCCGCGCTGCCCGAGGCCGACGCCGGGGCGCTCGCCGGCGCGCTCTTCGCGTCGGGTCGGCGGCACGCGCTCGACATCGCCGCGATGCGTGGCCTGCGCTCGACGCTTCTCGACTCGGGCGCGTACGCCGACGACCCGCGGCAGCAGGGCTGGCTCTCGGCCGCCGGGTACGAGTGCACGCGCACGTGGCTGCAGATGACCCGACGCGTCGCCCCCGAGGAGGCCACGAGCCTGCCCGGGCCGCGCGTGGGCGTCACGGTACGGCCCGTCGAGCAGCACGACGACGGCCTGCCGGTGGCCGCCGACCTGCAGGCGGTGCACCGGGTGCTCGAGGAGTCGTTCCAGGACCACTTCAGCAGCTACCGCGAGAGCTTCCCCGAGTTCGTCATGCGGCTGCGCGAGGACCCCGGCCACCGGTGGGACCACTGGTGGCTCGCCACGGTGCAGACCGACGACGGCGAGCTGCCGGCCGGCGCCGTCGTCTCCACCGTGCTGCCGCCCGACGCCGACGGGGTCGAGGGGAGCTACATCGACTACATCGGCGTGCACCGCAGGGCGCGCGGCCGCGGCGTCGCGAAGGCGCTGCTGCGCCGCGTCATCGCCGAGGCGGCGGCGCAGGGGCGCAACCGCGTCGGGCTCGAGGTGGACGCCGACTCACCGACCGGCGCCGACGGGCTGTACACGGCGATGGGGTGGGTGACCGACTACCGCACCCAGTCCTGGCACCAGCACCTCGACGTCGAGCGCTGAGTCAGGTCGCGGCGGCGCACGCCCGACGCGTCTCGGCCACGAGCGTCTCTGCGTCGCGCAGCGTCGCGGCGAGGGCCCCCGGTGTCGTGCCAAGGGCGCCGAGGAGGCGGTGGGCCCGGGCCGTGAAGTCGGTTGGCGCGATGGCGAGGTCACCGGCCTCGGCGACGGCCCCCTTCTCGTTGACCACCCACCGTCCCGCCCGCGCGTGCAGGCCGTGGGCGCACAGCGTCACGGCGCGGAAGACGCACCCGGCGACGTAGGTGGCATCGGCCCGGCCGACCGCCTTGCGTGCACCGGCGAGCAGGAGCTCGGCCTCCCATAGCCCACCGACCACGGCCGCGGTCAGGGCCGGTGGGTAGTCCTGAACCTGCTGCTGGAGGGTCGTGAGCGCGCCCGACGGGTCGGCGAGCACGACGCCGAGCGCCAGCTCACCGGCGTAGGCGAAGTCGGGCACGCCCAGCGGGTGGCCGGCCTGCGGGTGGAACTCGAACCGGCCCTCCTGCGCGTCGGCCCAGGAGCGGCGCACGCGGGCCACGTCGCGGTAGATCCAGTCGACGGCCGTGCCGTCGAGGTGCAGCCAGGCGCCGCCGTCGACCCACGGGCCCCAGCCGCCCGGGGCGGTCACCTCGGCCTCCGCGTCGCCGAGCCGCCGGGCCAGGATCTGGAGAGCGGCGACGTCGAGCGGGGCCTCGTAGTACAGGCCGAGGTCGACGTCCGAGTCGGGAGCGTGCCGGCCGCGGGCCCGGCTCCCACCGAGCACGACCCCGACGATGCCGTCCACCTCGACGAGGGCATGCGCGATCGCCTCCAGCTGCGGCTGCTCCATGCACCCATCCTGTCGCCCCACAACGCCGCAGGGCCCGCTGGATGACTTCGTCATTCCAGCGGGCCCTGCGGCGTTTGGTCGGGGTGACAGGATTTGAACCTGCGACCTCTTCGTCCCGAACGAAGCGCGCTACCAAGCTGCGCCACACCCCGGTTCGCTGCCGTTCGGGCGTACCCGGGGCAGCAAGCAGAGACTCTAGCGCAGGCCCCCGCCCATCTCCGAATCGGGCCCCCGGGCGCGGTCCCTCGCCTCCGGTGGGTCACTGTCGCGTCCGGTGCAGCAGGGTCGGAGGCGCCGTTCCCACGTCACTGCTGCGCCCGTGCAGCCCCGTGCAGCACTGTGCAAGCCGACTCTCCTACGTCAGTGCTCACTCTCGCTGAGCATTGACGCAGGAACCGGGGAGCGAGCTCTCCGGCCGGTGGCCCCTGCTGCGTCGCTACGTCAGTGCTCACTCTGGCTGAGCAGTGACGCAGGAGCCGGTGCGGGTGTGGTGCCGTCAGGCCTGAGAACGCGGCACGAGGGTCAGCAGGGTCGCCTCGGGGCGGCAGGCGAGGCGCACCGGCGCGGTCGGCGCAGTGCCGAGGCCGGCCGACACCTCGAGCCACGCGGCGTCGGCGGGCGCCTGCGACGACGGCGTCGATCCGGCGCCGGGCCACCACCGCGACACACCCTTGACGCGCGAGGTGTCGAGGTCGCAGTTGGTGACGAGGGCCCCGTAGCCGGGCACGCAGACCTGTCCGCCGTGGGTGTGGCCGGCCAGGACCAGCTGCGCGCCGTCGGCCGTGAACGCGTCGAGCACTCGCTGGTAGGGCGCGTGCGTCACGCCGATCGTCAGGTCTGTCGACGGGTCGGCGGGGCTGCGGACGAGGTCGAGCCGGTCGTAGCCCAGGTGCGGGTCGTCGACGCCGACGAGCTCGAGGCGTAGGCCGCGCACCTCGAGCACCCGGCGACGGTTCGTCAGGTCGGTCCAGCCGCGGTCGAGGCCACGGCGCAGGTCGTCGGTGGGTAGGCGCGGCGTCGAGCCGACGCCCTTGGCGTGGTGGCGCGTCAGGTACCGCAGCGGGTTCTTCACCTTCGGCGCGAAGTAGTCGTTCGACCCGAAGACGTAGGCGCCCGGCACGTCGAGGAGCAGGTCGAACGCGTCGAGCAGGGCCGGCACGGCGTCGTGCGAGGCGAGGTTGTCACCGGTGTTGACGACGAGGTCGGGGTCGAGCGAGGCGAGGCTGTGCACCCACGCGGCCCGGGCGCGCTGGCGCGGGACGAGGTGGATGTCGGACACGTGCAGCACCCGCAGCGGCCGGCTGCCCTCCGGCAGGACGGGAACCTCGAACCGCCTGAGCACGAAGGCGTTCCGCTCGACGAGCGAGGACCACCCGATCACTGCGGCCCCGGCGGCCCCGAGGCCGAGCACGGTCTTCGTCACGGCATGCATGGGCCTCATCCTCGCACCCCTGACCGGACCGGCGAGAAACCCGGCGAGGGCGTGCGGCGCGACCTGAGAGACTGACGCCATGAGCACCCTCAAGGATCAGCTGAAGTCCGACCTCACCGCCGCGATGCGCGAGCGAGACCAGGTGCGGTCCGGCTCCATCCGCATGGCCCTGACCGCCGTGACGAACGAGGAGGTCGCCGGCAAGGAGCACCGCGAGCTGTCCGACGACGACGTGCTCAAGGTGCTGGCCAAGGAGGCCAAGAAGCGTCGCGAGGCGGCCGAGGCCTACACCGGCGCCGGCCGTGCCGAGCTGGCCGCGAAGGAGGAGGCCGAGCTCGCGGTGCTGGAGACCTACCTGCCGAAGCAGCTCGGCGACGACGAGCTCGAGTCCATCGTCCGCGAGGCCGTCGCTGCGTCCGGCGCGACGGGGATGCCCCAGATGGGGCTGGCCATGAAGGCCGCGAACACCGCCGTCGCCGGGCGTGCGGAGGGCGGTCGCGTGGCCGCCGTCGTCCGGCGCGTCCTCGCCGGCTGAACCACCTGCCGCAGACCTGACGAAGGGGCCGAC
>NZ_MLJO01000020.1 GCF_001956915.1 Intrasporangium flavum
ACCCGGCCCTGCGTCGTGCCACGCCCCCGCTCCCCCGGCGAAGTCAGCCACCGGATCGACGGTGGGGCGCCTGACGCGTCAGCCGCGCTCGCGCTCCGGCGGGAGGGCGGCGTGCGCCTCCTCGACGCCGAGCCCGGCCACCTGGAGCAGGTCGACGACGAGCGAGCGGAGCTGGGCCAGGACGGTCTCGGTGGCGAGGCTCGAGGTGCGCGGGAGGTCGCCGATCTCGGTGGCCACCCGCAGCAGGGCGTGGCGCCCCGCGGACGCCGACGCGTTCTCGGCGAGGGCGCGGGCCATGACGTCGGTGGCGTCGGCGAGCCGGCCGAGCAGCGTCCGGTAGCTGTCGGGCAGCTCCTCGCCACGGCCGACGGCGATGGTGACCCGCCGCACGAGCACGCGGGTGCTGCGCATCGCGATGTCGAGCGGCTCGACGAGCTCGGCCATCGACCGGACGCGTGGGGCGTGCCGGCGTCGGGACAGCGGCGAGCTGGTGATGACGGCGAGGCCCTCGTCGGCGGCCTGGCGCAGCTCGCGCAGCAGCGACTCGGTGCCCCGGGCCGACGCGAGCACCTGCGCCACGCCGTCGACGTCGCCGTCGTCGGCCAGCCGCACGGCCTGGCGCAGCAGCTCGCTGATCTTCGCGACGGCCTCGGCCGCGGCGACACGCGGCCGGCGCAGCGGCGCCTGGGGCACGACGACGGCCGCGACGAGGGCGACGGCGCCGCCGATGAGGGCGTCGGTCCATCGCGACAGCGCCTGCCCGGGGCTCGCGGCCAGGGCGACGATGACGACGCTCTGCACGGCCGCCTGTGTCACGAGCAGCGGTCCGCCGTCGAGGAGCAGGGCGAAGACCATCGAGAAGAACACGACGACGGTGATCTGCCACGGGCCGCTGCCGGCGAAGTGCACGAAGACGTCGGCCGTGAACACCCCGACGGCGACACCGACCGCGACCTCGAGGACGCGCCGCACGCGCTGGCCGTAGGACATGCCGAGGCAGACGATCGCCACGATCGGGGCGAAGAACGGGGTGGCGTGCCCGACGAGGTCGTGCGCGACGAGCCAGGCCACCCCCGCTGCCACGGCGCTCTGCAGCAGCAGGAACGCGCGAGACCTCAAGCGGGACAGGCGGGTTCGCACCGTGAGCCGGCTGCGGCGCCACGCCCGGTCGAGGGCCTCGACGACGGGGGCGTCGGTCCTCAGGTAGTCGTCCACGTCGGCCTCTCGGTTCTGCGGGTCACGTGCGGTCAGGTGAGGGTCACGTGAGGTCACATCCTCAGGGCAAGGATGGCATCGAAGATCCCACGCACGGCGGGCGCCGCCACCTTCGACCCCGAGCCGCCCTGGCTGACGACGACGGCCACGACGTACTTCGGCCGGGTCGTCGGTCCGTAGCCGACGAACCAGGCCGTGGCGGCCTTGCCGAAGACCTCGCCGGTGCCGGTCTTGCCGGCCACCGGGTACCGGTCCTGCGGGAAGCCGGCGAAGGCCGAGCCGGCCGAGCCGCCCGGACGCGTCACGTCGGCGAGCGCCGCCCGCACGTAGGCGCCGACGTCGCGGCGCAGCGGCACCGTGCCGACGCGTCGGGGCGCGATGGGTGTCAGGGCCCCGTCGGCCGAGCGGTAGCCGGCGGCCACCTGCGGCTGCCACAGCGTGCCGCCGTTGGCGAGGGCGGCGTAGACCGAGGCCATCTGCAGGGGCGTGACGGCGGTGTCGCCCTGTCCGATCGAGAAGTTCACGGCGTCGCCGGCGCGGTACTGGTACCCGCTCGTGCAGTTCTCGCGGGCCAGCTGGGTCAGGTAGCCGGCGCGGGTGCGGTCGGTGCGAGCCACCTCGGGGTAACCGGTGCGGGCGCGTCGGCACGTCGTGTCGCGGGTGGCCGCCCAGGTCGCCTCCTTCCACTGCCGGTCGGCGACGCGTCCGGCGGCCTCCCCCGGCAGGTCGACGCCGGTGGGGCGGCCGAGCCCGAACGCCCGGGCCATGGCCACGAACGGGTCAGGTGCCGAGGTGGGGGCGGACAGGCCGCCCTGGGCGATCCAGGCCGCGTAGGCGAGGCGGTAGAAGACGGTGTCGCACGAGACGACGAGGGTGCGGTGCAGGTCGATGAGGCCGTAGCCCCGGGACTCGTAGTTGTTGAAGACCCGGCCGCCGACGTCGACGTTCGGCGAGCAGTCGTAGCGGCCGTCGAGCCGGGCGCCCGCGTTGACCGCGGCGGGCACGGAGATGACCTTGAAGGTGGAGGCCGGCGGGAAGGTCTGGGCGGTGAGGCGCGAGGACAGCGGCACCCCGGCCGCCTCGCTCGTCAGCCGGGCCAGCCGGTCCGGGGTGATGCCGCCGGTGAAGAGCCCCGGGTCGTAGGTCGGGTAGCTGGCCGCGGCGACGACGGCCCCGTTCGTCGCGTCGAGGACCACGGCCGCGCCGGTGTCGGCGGGCAGCTTCTGCGCCCGGGCGCGGGCCACCGCGCCGGCGAGGGCTGCCTCGACGCGCGCCTGGAGCCGGGCGTCGACGTGGGTCACGACGTCGCGCCCCGGCACGGCGGCGGTGGTCGACACCGTGCCAGTGACGATCCCCCGCGGGTCGACGGCCACGACGGTCGAGCCGTTGGTGCCGCGCAGCACGGCGTCGTACTGCTGCTCGAGACCGGATCGGCCGACGACGTCCTCGGCGTCGAGGCGCCCCGCGCTGCCCGCGACCTCCGACGCATCGGCCCGGGCCACCCAACCGAGCAGGTGCGGTGCGAGGGCACCGTCCGGGCGCGGGTAGCCGCGGGCCGGCTCGGCGGCGACGCCTACGCCGGGGTACTTCTCCGGCTGTTCGAGGAGGGTCAGTGCCCGGCGCTCGTCGACGCGCGTGGCGACGGGGATCGGCACGTAGGGCGAGCCGTTGAAGCACGCCGGCGACCGCGGGGCGCCGGCGGTGCCGCAGAGCATCGTCTTGCCCCACAGACGGTCGAACGGCAGCCCGAGGGCGTTGGCCACCGACGCGACGAGCGCCCGGCCGCCGTCGGGCGCGTCGACGAGCGTGGCCCGCTCGATGGTGACGGTCGTCGTGAAGGTGTTCGCCGCGAGGGGTGCACCCGTGCGGTCGAGGATCCGGCCGCGCAGGGCGTGGTCGGTGACGGTGCGCGTGTTGGCGGTGGCCGCGGCCTGCGCCAGCTGCGGGCCCCGGACGAGCTGGAGCTCGCCGAGGCGCCCCACGAGCAGGCCGAAGAGGACGACGACGAGCACGACGACGACGCCCACGACGCCGGTGCGGGGTGCGCGCCGGACGCGTCGGGCGCGTCGGGGGCGTGACGGAGCGGAGAGCCGGCGCCGTCCCCGCAGTCGCGCGCGCAGCCGTCCGCGAAGCCGTCCGCGAAGCCGTCCGCGACGCGGACGCGGCCTCATCCCAGCCTCCGCCGCACGAGCGCCCGGTCGACGGCGACCGCCACGGGCACGGCGAGGAGCCCGACGGCCGCCGTCGAGGCGAGGCGAGCGAGGCCGGCCAGGACGTCGACGCTCCCCTCGGCGAGCAGCGTCGTGACGGCGCGGGCCAGGCCGACGACCGCGCCGGCGGCCGCGAGGGCGGCGATCGGGCGCAGGCCCGAGCGCGAGGCCGGGCTGTGGAACAGGCCGGCGACGAGGCCGCCGACCGCGGTCACGAGCGCCGTCAGCCCGAGCGGCGAGCCGACCGGCGGC
Source organism: Intrasporangium flavum (assembly GCF_001956915.1). GTDB lineage: Bacteria > Actinomycetota > Actinomycetes > Actinomycetales > Dermatophilaceae > Monashia > Monashia flava. Next base: position 3,678 of record NZ_MLJO01000020.1, read on the forward strand.
ACGAGCTCCACGACCCAGCCGGCGAGCAGTCCGGTGAGCGCGCCGTGCAGCGGGCCGCGCAGGACCGAGGTGGTCACGACGCCGAGCAGCACGAGGTCGGGGACCCACGCGTCGGGGACGCCGAGGCGGGGCAGCAGCGTCGCGGTGGCCAGCGCCGCCAGCACGACGTACAGGGCGCGCAGCAGGCCGAGCAGCGTCGGCCTCATCGCCCTGCTCCCGTCGTGGCACCGGCGGCCGTCTGCACCTGGCGCGGCGTGGTCCGTGCCTGCGGCACGAGCACGGCGACGACGTCGACCGCGTCGACGTCGACCGTGGGGCGGACCGTGGCGGTGCGGGTCATCCGCCCGCCCTCGGGGTCGACGTCGGTGACGGTCCCGACGACGACTCCTGCGGCATAAGGGCGCTCGTCGATGCTGCCGAGCGTGCGCACGACGTCGCCGACGACCGGCGTGCCCGGCTGGACGAAGGTCAGGGTGAGTGAGCCACCGGGGCGCACCTCGTGGTCGGCGGTGCCGGGCGGCGCGAGGGTCGCGAACGTGCCCGCGGGGCCGACGCGCACCCCGACGACCGAGCCGGTCGAGCCGAGCACCTGCACGTCGCTCGTCCACGGCGACACCGACACGACGCGCCCGACGAGGCCCTCGGCTGCCACGACCGTGGAGTCGGGCACGACCCCGTCGCGCGACCCGACGTCGAGCGTGACGCTGCGGCCACCCAGCGGCCCGAGCGCCGTGCCGACGACGCGTCCGGGGACGAAGGTGTGGCCGGCGAGGGTGCCGGAGCCGAGCACCGACCGGAGGCGCGTCGTGTCGTCGAGCGCGCGCTTCTGGTCGGCGACGACCGCGCGCAGGCGGGTGTTCTCGGCCTCGAGCCGCGCGAGGTCGCCCGGTGAGGCGCCGGCGAGGACCCGCTGCACGGGACCGACGACGACCGCCGCGGCGCGGCGCACGGCGTCGGTCGCGCCCGAGCCGGCGAGGTCGGCCACGAGCAGCCCGAGGGTCACCGCGACGAGGAGGCCGAGGAGGCGGCGGCGCGTGCGGTCGTCCACGGTGGGCCCGGTCAGCCGCGCGGGTCGCCGACGAGGACCCGCTCGAGGCCGGCGAAGTCGTCGACGCAGCGCCCGGCACCGCGGGCCACCGCGCGGAGCGGGTCGTCGGCGACGTGCACGGGCACGCCGAGCTCGTGGCGCATCCGCTCGTCCAGGCCGCGCAGCAGCGCTCCCCCGCCGGTCAGCGTGATGCCGCGGTCGAGGATGTCGCCGGCAAGCTCGGGAGGGCAGACGTCGAGGGTGGCCCGGACCACCTCGATGACCTGCAGCACCGGCCCCTCGATGGCCCGGCGCACCTCGGCCGAGCCCACCTGGACGGTCTTGGGCAGGCCGGTCGTGAGGTCGCGCCCGCGCAGCCGGGTGGACAGCTCCTCGCGCAGCGGGAACACCGAGCCGACGGCGACCTTGAGGTCCTCGGCGCTGCGCTCCCCGAGCAGGAGCGAGTACTCGCTCTTGACGTGGCTGACGAGCGCCTCGTCGATCTCGTCGCCGGCGACCCGCAGCGAGGTCGAGGTGACGATGCCGCCGAGGCTGATGACGGCGACGTCGGTGGTGCCGCCGCCGATGTCGACGACCATGCTGGCCGCCGTCTCGTAGACCGGCAGCCCGGCCCCGATGGCGGCGGCCATCGGCTCCTCGACCATGTAGACGCGGCGCGCGCCGCAGCGCGTCGCCGCGTCCTCGAGGGCTCGCCGCTCGACGCCGGTCACCTCGCTCGGCACGCACAGCACCATCCGCGGGCGCACGAGGCGCGAGGTGCGGACGCGGTCGATGAACCAGCGCAGCATCCGCTCGGTCTCGTCGGCGTCGGACACGACGCCGTCGCGCAGCGGTCGCACGGCCCGGATCGTGCCGGGCGCCCGCCCGAGCATCTCCTTGGCCCGGCTGCCCGCGGCGACGAGGCGCCCCGTGCCGGCCTCGACGGCGACGACCGACGGCTCCTCGAGCACGACCCCGCGGCCACGGACGTGGATGAGCGTGTTCGCCGTCCCGAGGTCGACCGCGAGGTCGCGTCCGAGGCCCGGCCAGGTGCTCATGGCCGGGATTGTGTCGCGACCCGGCGGCAGGACCGAGCGCATCCGGCGAGTGTCGCCGGATGCGTGACCGCCGTGACAGCAGGGGACGACGGGGGCCTACGGGGCCGGAGTGACCCCTGTTCCGATCAGAGCGCCGGGAACCAGATCGCGATCTCGCGGGTGGCGGACTCGGGCGAGTCGGAGCCGTGCACGATGTTCTGCTGCACCTTGGTGCCCCAGTCGCGACCGAGGTCGCCACGGATGGTGCCCGGCAGGGCCTCGGTGGGGTTGGTGGCGCCGGCGAGGGCGCGGAAGCCCTTGATGCAGTCCTGGCCCTCGATGACGACGGCGGCGACCGGGCCCGAGCTCATGAACTCGACGAGGGGCTCGTAGAACGGCTTGCCCTCGTGCTCGGCGTAGTGCGCGGCGAGCTGTTCGCGGGTCGGGGTCAGCACGTCGAGGCCGGCGAGGACGTACCCCTTGGCCTCGATGCGGCGCAGCACCTCACCGGTGAGGCCGCGGCGGAAGCCGTCGGGCTTGACGAGGACGAGAGAACGTTCCGTGGTCACCCATCCACCCTATCGGCCGGGTCACCGGCGCCCGCGGCGCCCTCGCCTGCCTCCGCCTCACCGCCGGACTGCCCGCTCGCCTCCCGCTCGCGACGCGCCATCTCGGCGTCGATCGAGGCGCCCTTGACGAGGCACGTGACCCACAGCGCGAGGAAGAAGAGCCCGACGACGAGCATCATCGGCACGACGAGGGCGCTGACGATCGTCAGCGCCTGCACGGCCCACCCGAGCGTCAGCCCGTACGGCTTGCGCATCGAGCCGGCAGCGAGGACGGACAGCACGAAGAGGCCGATGCCGACGACGAGGTAGGCGGTGCCCCGCCCCGGCTCGTCGGCCGCCGACGTGACGCCGCGGGCCACGAGCGCCCCGAGCAGGATGCACAGCGACTGGCCGCCGAGGACGGTGGCGAGCATGCGCCACGTGAACTTTCCGGTGGTGCCGTGGAGGCGGAGGGCGTTCATGCGTGAGGGTCCTGGTCGTTGTCTCGGTCGGGGGTGCGTCAGTAGTCCTGGGCGGTGTCCCAGGTGCGGATGATGGCCCGCGCCTCGGACTCGCTGGCGCCGGTGGCCTCGGCGTAGAGGCTCATGGCGTCCTCGCGCCGGCCCGCGACGATGAGCTGGCTGATGCGCGACCGGGCCTCGTCGGTGAGCCGCCCCTCGGCGAACGAGGCCGCGGCGTCGCGCACGCCCGGCCCCTGTCCGGGCACGAACCACTGGTCGACGGCCCGTTTGGCGTCGGCCAGCGGCGCCCCCGTGGCCTCCCGGTAGACCTTGATCGCGTTGATCTTGTGCCCCGCGCTGATCTCGCGGCTCACGGTGGCGCGCACCTGGTCGGTGAGGCCCACGGGCTGCCGGTCGGGGTCGCGGCGGCCGACGACGCGCCCCCACAGCACGACGACGGCGACGACGATCGCGACGACGATGACGAGCTTGACGAAGGGGTGCATGGGGCCCAGCCTAGGCGGCGCGCGTCCCCCGCCTCACACCTCGGTGTGGCCGAGGAGCATCCGCACCTCGCCCGCCGTGATGACCGACCCGGTGGCCACGACGCCGCCACCCATGCCGTCCTGCTCCGCGAGGGTCACGGCCTGCTCGAGCGCGTCGGGCAGCGCGTCGACGACGGTGACGCGCGACTCGCCGAACACCTCGCGGGCCAGGTCGCCGAGCTTCTCCGGGTCGAGGGCGCGCGGGGAGGTGCTGCGCGACACGACGACGTGGTCGAGGGCCGGCTCGAGCACCTCGAGCATGCCGACGGCGTCCTTGTCGGCGACGATCCCGACCAGCCCGACGAGCCGGGTGAAGGTGAAGGACTCCCCCAGCGCCGCGACGAGCGAGCGCGCGCCGTGCGGGTTGTGGGCGGCGTCGACGAGCACCGTCGGCGATCGGCGCACCACCTCGAGGCGGCCCGGCGAGGTCATCGACGCGCACGCGGCCCGCAGCACCTCGGTGTCGAGGGCCTGCTCTCCCCCGCCGAGGAAGGCCTCGACGGCAGCGACGGCGGTGGCGAGGTTGCTCGCCTGGTGGGCGCCGTGCAGCGGGAGGAAGAGGTCGGGGTGGTCGCCGACCAGGCCCCGCAGCGAGACCTGCTGGCCGCCGACCGCGACCTCGCGCTCGAGGACGCCGAAGTCGTTGCCCTCGAAGACGATCCGCGAGCCGCCGACCTCCTCGACCCGGTCGAGCAGCACGCGTGCGACGTCCTCGTCCTGCACGCCGGAGACCGTGAACGAGTCGGCCTTGATGATGCCGCTCTTCTCCTCGGCGATGGCCACGACGTCGTCACCGAGCAGGTGGGTGTGGTCGAGGTCGACGGGCGTGACGACCGCGACCTGCGCGTCGATGACGTTCGTCGCGTCCCAGGACCCGCCGAGGCCGACCTCGATGACCGCGACGTCGACCGGTGCGTCGGCGAACGCCGCGTAGGCGACGGCGACGAGCACCTCGAAGAAGTTCATCCGGCGTCCGCCCTCCTCGAGGGAGCGCGCGTCGACGATCTCGATGAGCGGCGCGACGTCCTCGTAGGCGGCGATGAACTTCTCGCGCGGGATCGGCTTGCCCGACAGCGTGATCCGCTCACGGATGTCGTGAAGGTGGGGCGAGGTGAAGCGCCCGGTGGACAGGCCGCTCTCGCGCAGGATCGCGTCGATCATGCGGCTCGTCGACGTCTTGCCGTTGGTGCCGGTCAGGTGGATCGTCGGGTAGGCCCGCTGCGGGTCGCCGGCGAGCTCCATGACGGCCCGGATGCGCTCGAGCGACGGACCGATGTCGTTCTCGGGGGCGCGCGCGAGGATCTCCTCCTCGATCTCGCGGACCCGCTTCATCTCCTCGAGGTTGCGCGCCGCCTCCTGGGCTGCGGCGTCGGGACGACCGCCGCTCACGATGCGTCCTCCGTCCCGGTGGCCTCGGCCGAGGGCAGCGGACGCTCCATCCAGACGCTGACGGGCATGTCGGAGCCGCCGGACTCGCGGTGGGTCTCGGTGAAGCCGTGCCGCGCGTAGAAGCGCGCGGCGCCGGCGTTGCCCTCGATGTGCGACAGGACGATCCGCGAGTGGCCGCCCTCGACGGCCCGCTCGACGACGGCGTCGAGCAGGCGCGAGCCGACGCCGTTGCCGTGGTTGTCGGGCAGGACGTAGAGCTTCCACAGGACGAAGTCGTCGTCCTGCGGCCCGAAGGTGGCCACCCCGACGACGTCGTCGCCGTCGACGGCCACGATGGTGCGGCCCTTGCGGATCGAGGCGGCGACGACGTCGCTCGTCCACCACTTGGCCAGGCCCATGGCGACGTACTCGGGGCCGACGAGCGGCTCGTACGTCGCGAGCCAGGTGCGGTGGCCGACCGACAGGACGCCCGAGAGGTCGTCGCCGACCGCGGGGCGCACCTCCACGCCGTCGACGCCGTGTCCGCGGGTGCCGGTGCTCGCCACGCTCATCGCTTCTCCACCACGATCGTCGCGGTGTGGTCGTCGCCGACGACCACCTGGGTCCCGACGCCGTCGGGCAGGGCGTGCTCCGGCCCGGCCGACGCGAACTGTGCGGCGAGCGTCTCGCCGACGATGAGGTCGCGGTGGTCGACCGTCGCCTCGAACACCTCGGGCGAGCCCTGGATCGTCAGGCGGATCCGGTCGCTGACGTGCAGGCCGGCGTCGCGGCGGGCCTGCTGGACCGCGCGCACGAGGTCGCGGGCCACCCCCTCGGTGGCGAGCGCGGGCGTCACGGCGGTGTCGAGGACGACGAAGCCGCCGCCGGGCAGCATCGCGGTGGCCGCGGTGTCGGCGCCGTCGCCGGACACGACCGTCTCGAGGGTGTACTCCCCCTCGACGAGCTCGAGGCCGCCGGAGGTGACGACACCGTCGGGCGAGACCGACCAGTCGCCGGACTTGCTGCCCCGGATCGCCACCTGGACGTCCTTGCCCAGACGCGGGCCGGCCGCGCGGGCGTTGACGCTCAGCCGCTGCGTCACGCCGAAGTCGGCCTCGCCCGCCGTGTCGACGTCGACGAGCACGAGATCCTTGACGTTGAGCTCGTCCTGGACGATCGAGCGGAACGGCTCGAGCGCCTCGGGCTCGGGCACGACGACGGTCAGCGTGGCCAGCGGCAGGCGGGCGCGCAGCTGGCGCGCCTTGCGCAGGCTCGAGCCCACCGAGCAGACCTCGCGCGCCCGGTCCATCGCCACGACGAGGGCGTGGTCGGCCGGCAGGTCGTCGACGAGCGGGTAGTCGGTCAGGTGCACCGACCGGCCGCCCGTGAGGCCACGCCAGATCTCCTCGGTGACGAGGGGCAGCAGGGGCGCGATGGCCCGCGTGACGGTCTCGAGGGCCGTGTACAGCGTGTCGAAGGCTGCCAGGGACTCGTCGGTCTCGCCGCCCCAGAACCGGTCGCGGGACCGGCGGATGTACCAGTTGGACAGGACGTCGAGGAAGCCGCGCATCGTGTCGCAGGCCGCCGCGACCTCGTACGCGTCGAGCTGCTCGGTCATGTCGCCGACGAACTCGCGCAGCTTGGCGAGCAGGTAGCGGTCGAGCACGTCGGTCGAGGCCGTCGACCACTTCGCCTCGTAGCCCTCGCCGCCGCGGGCGGTGTTGGCGTAGAGCGCGAAGAACGACCAGGCGTTCCACAGCGGGAGCATGACCTGCCGGACGCCGTCGCGGATGCCCTGCTCGGTGACGACGAGGTTGCCGCCGCGCAGGATCGGCGAGGACATGAGGAACCAGCGCATCGCGTCGGCGCCGTCGCGGTCGAAGACCTCCGAGACGTCCGGGTAGTTGCGCAGCGACTTGCTCATCTTCTGGCCGTCGGAGCCCAGCACGATGCCGTGGCTCACGCACGACTTGAAGGCCGGCCGGTCGAAGAGCGCCGTGGCGAGGATGTGCAGCGTGTAGAACCAGCCGCGCGTCTGCCCGATGTACTCGACGATGAAGTCGCCCGGGAAGTGGTGCTCGAACCACTCGGCGTTCTCGAAGGGGTAGTGCACCTGGGCGAAGCTCATCGAACCGGAGTCGAACCAGACGTCGAGGACGTCCTCGACGCGTCGCATCGTCGACTGGCCCGTCGGGTCGTCGGGGTTCGGACGCGTCAGGCTGTCGATGAAGGGCCGGTGGAGGTCCTTGACCTCGACGCCGAAGTCGCGCTCGAGCTCGGCGAAGGAGCCGTAGACGTCGAGGCGCGGGTACTCCGGGTTGTCGGACTTCCACACCGGGATCGGGCTGCCCCAGAAGCGGTTACGCGAGATCGACCAGTCGCGTGCGTTGGCGAGCCACTTGCCGAACTGGCCGTCCTTGATGTGCGAGGGCGTCCACTCGATCTGCTGGTTGAGCTCGAGCATCCGCTCCTTGATCTTGGTGACCTCGACGAACCACGACGACACCGCCATGTAGATGAGCGGCTGACGGCAGCGCCAGCAGTGCGGGTAGCTGTGGTCGTAGGTCTCGCGGCGCAGCAGCACGGTGCCGGGCGTGACGGAGCCGGATTCGCCCTCACCCCGGGTGGCGGCCTTGAGGTGGTCGATGATGTGGAGGTTGGCGTCGAAGACGTGCATGCCCTCGTAGTCGACGACCGGGTAGGTGAACCGGGCCTCGGCGCTGACCGGCACCACGGGGGCGATGCCCTCGCGGTCGGTGACGAGCTTGTCCTCCTCACCGAAGGCGCCGGCGCTGTGCACGAGGCCCGTGCCGTCGGTGGTCGTGACGAAGTCGGCCTCGACGACGCGGTGCGCCCGCTCATGGCCCTGGTAGTACGTGAACGGCGGGGTGTAGCTGCGCCCGAAGAGCTCGGAACCCTTGAGCCGCTGGACGATCCGCTCCTCGGCGTCCTCCCCCAGCTCGCGCTTGTAGGCGCCGAGACGCGCCTCGGCGATGACGTAGCGCTCGGTGCTGCCGGTGACGTCGGACTCGACGACGACGTAGTCGATGTCGGGGTGGACCATGATCGCGAGGTTGGCCGGCAGGGTCCACGGCGTCGTCGTCCAGACGAGCGCGAGCTCACCGGTCTCGAGGCGCAGGCCGACCGTGACGGCCGGGTCCTGGCGCATCTTGTAGACGTCGTCGTCCATGCGCAGCTCGTGGTTGGACAGCGGCGTCTGGTCGTTCCAGCAGTAGGGCAGCACGCGGAAGCCCTCGTAGACCAGGCCCTTGTCGTGCAGCTGCTTGAAGGCCCAGATGACCGACTCCATGTAGCCGGGCTCGAGCGTCTTGTAGTCGTGGTCGAAGTCGACCCAGCGCGCCTGGCGGGTGACGTAGTCGCGCCACTCCCCCGTGTACTTGAGCACCGACGCGCGGCAGGCGTCGTTGAAGGTGTCGATGCCGAGCTCGACGATGTCCTGCTTGGTCTTGAGGCCGAGCTGGCGCTGGGCCTCGAGCTCGGCGGGCAGGCCGTGGGTGTCCCAGCCGAAGCGACGCTCGACGCGCTTGCCGCGCATCGTCTGGTAGCGCGGGACGATGTCCTTGACGTAGCCGGTGAGCAGGTGGCCGTAGTGCGGCAGGCCGTTGGCGAAGGGCGGGCCGTCGTAGAAGACGAACTCGTTGTCGCCGTCGGTGCCGGCGTCGCGGTTCTCGACCGACGCGATGAAGGTGCCGTCCTCGTCCCAGTACCTCAGCACGCGCTCCTCGATCTCGGGGAAGCGCGGGTTCGACGGCACGCCGGTGGCGCGGGAGGCGTCGGGCGTCGGCTCGGAGGTCGGCTCGGACGTGGTGACCTTGGGGTAGGTCATGCTGCGGGCTCCTGGTCTCGGCGGTCTCGGCTGCTGTGCCGGGGACGACGTCTCCGCCGCGGTACCACCCCGCTTGCCGCACGGCCCGGGGGCGCGTGCGACCGCTCGTTCGTGGCTGTGACGGGCCCACCCGTCCGGTTCTACTGGGAGCACCGCCGGCTTGCGGTGTCGGTTCTTCCGGAGGCTCGCCGCTGATGACGGCTCGAACGCCTGTGCGCGCCAGTCTAGCCTGTCGAGGCACCCCACCCGGTCGGGCGGACGGGCCGATCAGCCCCGACCGCGACAGGCGGGGACGGACCGTCCCGGGCCGGCGGGCTGCCGTTTGGCACTATGTGAGCCATGACGGAAGTGGAGACGACCGGTGCGTGGCTCAGCCGCGAGGACCTCGACAACGCCCGCGAGCGCCTGCCCATGCTCTACGTCCACGCCGTGCCGGTCCGCGTCGACGACAAGGGCCAGGTCACGCACATCGGCCTGCTCCTGCGCGCCGACAGCGACGGCGGCATCGGCCAGGAGGTCGTCGGCGGCCGCGTGCTCTACCACGAGAAGATCCGCGACGCCCTCCTGCGCCACGTCGAGAACGACCTCGGCCCGATGGCCCTGCCCAGGATCCCGCTCTCGCCCCAGCCGTTCACCGTGGCCGAGTTCTTCCCGACGCCGGGGGTCACCCCGTTCCACGACCCGCGCCAGCACGCGGTGTCCCTCGCGTTCGTCGTCGCCGTGATGGGCGACTGCCGGCCCCAGAAGGACGCCCTCGACCTGTCGTGGGTGACACCCGAGGAGGCCATGACGATCTCGGTGTCCACCGACATGAGCGGCTCGCACGGCGTGCTCGTCCGGCAGGCCCTCGCGCACGTCGGCCACCCGGTCTGAAACGCCATTCATCGCGAAATCGCTTGAAACGCAAGGACATCGGGCGACAAGTCCGCTGACCTTCAGACCATAACGGACCGCTTCCCACGTTCTGCGACATCGCACCGTCGACCAGCCTACGGTCGACTGTCAGGACGTGTCAGCGATGCACGGCGCGCACCTCTCGAGGGGAGGGGTGGGGCCGTGCAACCCCTTCAGGATTGCGCTGGTGACACCGCGCACGCCCGCAGCCGACGTCGGTCGGCGTCGGGCACATCTCGCAAGGGGAGGTCTTCAATGACCAGCTCATCGAGCACGCCTCGGGGACACCACTTCTTCATCCGGAGCCGTAGACGCGCGGTCGCACTCGTCGGCGTCGGCTCCCTCGTCCTGGCCCTGTCGGCGGCGGCCTCGGCCCAGGCGAACCTCACCGGCAGCACGTTCGAAGGCGGGGACGGCAACCTCGTCGTCAACACCACGGGCAACACCGACTGGACCAACGCGCCCAGCCGCGTCACCGGGATCGACAAGTTCGCGGACAAGACCGACGACGCGTTCGGCCAGGGCACCAAGGAGGACAACGCCGCCGTCACGGTCGTCGACGGGTCGATCCCGCCGAACAAGAACGATCTGACGCGCTTCTACACGGCCAACGAGACGCTGGCCACGATCGGCGCCTCGGGCAACACCGGCGACATCATGCTCTATCTGGCGTGGGAGCGCCTCGTCAACATCGGCAACGCCAACCTCGACTTCGAGGTCAACCAGGCGAAGACGACCGGGTGGACGCCGTCGACGGTGGGCCCCGTCACCATCAACCGCACCGCGGGAGACCTGCTCGTCACCTACGACTTCGGTGGTAGCGGCACGCCGACCCTCGGTCTCAACACGTGGGTCACCTCGGCCACCGGCACGACGGCCGACTGCTTCTCGGCCAACAGCCTGCCGTGCTGGGGCAAGCACAAGGACCTCAACGGCACGAACTCCGAAGGAGCCGTCAACACCGGCACCGTCGCCGAGCCCATCGCCCGCGGGAACCTGAGCGTCGGCCTGTTCGGCGAGGCCGCCATCGACCTGACGGCCGCCGGCGTGTTCGAGGCCGGCACGTGCAAGGCCTTCGGCAGCATCTTCGTCAAGAGCCGGTCCTCCTCGTCGTTCACCGCCGAGCTCAAGGACTTCATCTCGCCGCAGGGCATCGACCTCGCCAACTGCTCGTCCTCCACGGTGACGACTCCGAAGCTGGCGGACGGCACCACGACCGTTCCGAGCACGGGCGTGGCCGTCGGCAGCACGGTCAAGGACTCGGCGGTCGTCACCGCGAGCCCGGCCAGCGTCATCCCGACCGGGAGCGTCGCGTTCTCGATCTGCAAGTTCGCCGTGGGCACGACGAGCCTGTGCGACGGGACGACGAACGTCGGCACGTCGGTCGGCACGACGAACATCCCGTCGAACAACGCGTCGAACCCGGTCACGGTCGTGTCGCCCGGCTACACGGTCAGCGACGTCGGCCGCTACTGCTGGCGCGCCGTCTACTCGGGCGACACGGCGAAGGGCATCCCGTCCTCGTCCGACTCCCGGGCGACCGAGTGCTTCGTCGTGAACCCTGTCGCAGCGTCAGGCACCACGGCCCAGAAGTGGCTCCCGAACGACTCCGGGACGATCTCCGCGTCGGCCGGCGGCGACCTCGCCGGGTCGGCGACCTTCACCCTGCACCCCAGCGGTGACTGCACCGGCACGAGCGTCTACTCCGAGAGCGTGCCCGTCGCGGGCGCCTCGCCGCAGACGGTCAGCACGTCCAACACCACGGTGGTCGTGACGGCGTCCGGCAGCTACTCGTGGAAGCTGGCCTACTCGAGCACCAACGCGAACCAGACCGGCTTCGCCGCCACCTGCAAGGAGGCGACGGCGCTGACGATCAACAACACCCTTCCCTGATCACCACGACCGAGGTCCGGCCGCGATCGCGGCCGGACCTCGGTCCTGTGGTCGCGCGGCACGAATGACCGAACCCGCTGTGGTGCAAGGCGATTCGACCGACGTGTCACGACATGGCGAGACGTTCCACGACTTGGTCGCGGACTTGCCGGACATATGCCACCGACTTGCCGGTTCCCCGGTGCCCGGTTGGCGCCGGTCCTACCTTTCGAGATGGGACGTTGGTCGGAACGCATCGGGAGGGTGCGCCGGAGCCGACGGGGGCAGCTCTTCTCCATCGCCGTGCACCGCTGCGACCGCTGCGCCCCATCCACCCGGATCGGGGGCCGGAATCCGGCACACACATGGAGACACGCATGAAGCTCTCATGGCCTGCCTCGCCGGGAAAGAACCCGTCGAGGACCACAACGAGCACGCCCGCACGCAGACGCCGCTGGCTCACCGCCGTCGCAGCCGTCGCACTCCCCGTCGGCATCATGACGGCGCCGCTGGCCTTCGCCGGCTCGACGCCGCCCTTCACGATCGGCCCCAACGGCTCGGCGGTCGTGCCGGGCGCCGACGGGGCGAACAACCTGCCCGACCTCTTCGGCAACGTCAAGGAGCTCGGCCCGCTCAACTCGAACACGACGAAGATCGGCGTCATCCACGCCGACGCCGTCCCGACGCTGGGCCTCACCAACCCCAACGCGCAGGTCGACCTGCGACAGGGCTGGACGAACTCGGCCAAGGACAGCGACGGCGACGACTGGCTCTACTTCGCGTGGGAGCGCGACAGCAACAGCGGCAGCGGCTTCATCGCCTACGAGTTCATGCAGGACCCGCCGCCGGCCGCGTGCGCGTACACCACCGCAACCGACCAGCAGCTCATCGACACCTGCAACCCGTGGGCCAACCGCAAGGCCGGCGACTTCATGATCCTGTGGGACCAGCAGGGCGGCAGCCGGGACCTCTACCTGCGCAAGTGGACCGGTACCGCACCGAACCTCGTTCTCAGCCCTCCCGGATCGCCGCTCGACGCGTCGGTCAGCGCGGCCGCCTACAGCGCCGACGGCTTCCGCGGCGAGGCCGCCCTCAACCTCACCGACGCCGTCTTCGGTGGTGTCCAGGCCTGCCGCTCGTTCGCCAACGTCATCCCGAGCACCGTCACCGGAAACTCCGACACGGCGGACTACAAGGACACCATCCTGCAGCCCACCGTGCCCGTCGGCGGCTGCACGTCCACGACGACGACGACGCCCAAGCTGGCCGATGGCTCGACCAACGTCCCGGCGGGCGGAGTCAGCATCACCACCGCAGGCGTCGTGCAGGTCAAGGACTCGGCCGTCGTCGCGGTGAGCGGCGGCTCCGGCACCCCCGGCGGCTCGGTCCAGTTCAGCCTGTGCAAGGCGAGCAACACCGCCAACGCGACGTGCGACTCGACGGCGACGACGATCGGCTCGCCGGTCGCCGTGACCGGCGCCTCCTTCCCGGTCACGGTGACCTCCCCCAGTGCCTGGGTGACGTCAGCAGGACGCTTCTGCTGGAAGGCCGTGTACAGCGGCGTGTCCGCCTCGGGCATCGGCGGGTCGAGCGACGTCAGCACCGGTGAGTGCTTCGTCGTCAACCCCGTCACCCCGACCCTGTCGACGACGGCCGGGTCCGCGGTCACGCTCGGCAGCCCGATCACCGACACCGCGTCACTGACCGGGACCGCGCCGCGGCCGACCACGAACGTCATCGAGACGTCCGCGCCGGTGGCGGCCAACCGCACGCCGGCAGGCGGCACCATCGCCTTCACGCTGTGGGGCCCGAGCACCTCCGGGTGCGGTAGCCAGGTCACCGCGGCCAACGCGTCGGTCACGGTCAGTGGCGACAGCTCCGCCACGAACGTCTACAGCACGAGCTACACACCGACGCTCGCCGGGACGTACCACTGGAAGGCCGTGTACAGCGGGGACTCGCCGAACACCGTCGGCCAGTCGCACAACGGCGACTGCTCGGTGGGTGCCGAGGACGTGACGGTCGGCCCGGCCGGGACGACCACGGTCACCACGCCGCGCGTCGGCTCCACGCCGATCACGGCTCCGGTCGCCGTCGGCACGAGCGTCACCGACCACGCGGTCGTGACGGGCACTGCGGCGGGCGGCAGCCCGACCGGGACGGTCGACTTCTTCGTCTGCAACCCGACCCAGGTGGCGGCGAACGGCGGCACGTGCAGCACCGGCGGCACGGCGGCGGGTTCCGTCTCGCCGTTGACGGCCGGAGCCGGCAACACCGCCACGGCCGACTCGAACGCGGTGGTCGCGAACGCCGTCGGCACGTGGTGCTACCGCGCGGTCTACACCTCGAACACGGCGAACTACACGGGTTCGAGCGACGCCAGCACGGGCGAGTGCTTCCAGGTGAAGGACACGACCGGCGCCACGTCGGCCCAGAACTGGCTGCCGAACGACTCGGCGACCATCACGTCGACCGGTGGGACCAACCTCAACGGCACGCTGTCGTTCACGCTGTACTCCGGCGACAACTGCGGCGCGACGAGCGGGTCGGTCCTGCGTGACGCCGAGACGTTCACGCTCACCGACGCCGCGTCGCCGGCCACCCGGGTGACGACGAACTCGCTCACCAAGGTGTCCGCGACGAGCACCGTGTCGTGGCTCGTGAGCTTCACGAGCAGCGACCCCCTCGTGGGCAGCAGCACGCACTGTGAGAAGACGAGCCTGACGATCACCAACTGACCGGCACGCTCGGGCCCCACCAGGGGCCACGGCTGGACCCGACCGACACCGCCGTCGGCCGGGTCCACGCCGTCAGTGCTGGTGCTCGAGCAGCTCGTCGCGCTTGCTGCCGAGGACGGTGAGCGGCAGGAGGGTCTTGCCCGTCGGGCCGATCTCGATCTCGGTGCCCATCTGGGGACACACGCCGCAGTCGAAGCACGGGGTCCAGCGGCAGTCGTCGACCTCGGTCTCGTCGAGCGCGTCCTGCCAGTCCTCCCAGAGCCAGTCCTTGTCGAGGCCGGAGTCGAGGTGGTCCCACGGGAGCACCTCGGACTCGCCGCGCTCGCGCGTGGTGTACCAGGCGACGTCGACGGGCTCGTGGGCGAGCGCGGCCGCGGCGGCGGCCATCCAGCGCTCGTAGGAGAAGTGCTCGCTCCAGCCGTCGAAGCGCCCACCGTCGCGCCACACCTGCTCGATGACCCGGCCGACGCGGCGGTCACCGCGCGAGAGCAGTCCCTCGACGATGCCGGGCTGGCCGTCGTGGTAGCGGAACCCGATCGAGGAGCCGTAACGGCGGTCGGCGCGGATCGCCTCGCGCAGCTTCTGCAGCCGCGCGTCGGTGTCCTCGGCGCCGAGCTGGGCGGCCCACTGGAACGGCGTGTGCGGCTTGGGCACGAACCCGCCGATGGACACGGTGCAGCGGATGTCGCGGCGGCCGGACACCTGACGGCCCGTCTCGATGACCTTCTTGGCCAGCTCGGCGATCTGGAGCACGTCGTCGTCGGTCTCGGTGGGTAGTCCGCACATGAAGTACAGCTTGACCTGCCGCCAGCCGGCGCCGTACGCGGCGGCGACCGTTTTGATGAGGTCCTCCTCGGACACCATCTTGTTGATGACCTTGCGGATGCGCTCCGAGCCGCCCTCGGGGGCGAAGGTGAGCCCCGAGCGACGGCCGTTGCGCGTCAGCTCGTTGGCGAGGTCGATGTTGAAGGCGTCGACGCGGGTCGAGGGCAGCGACAGGCCGGTCTGCGTGCCCTCGTAGCGGTCGGCGAGGCCCTTGGTCATCTCGGCGATCTCGGTGTGGTCCGCCGAGCTGAGCGAGAGCAGGCCGACCTCCTCGAATCCCGTTGCGGCCAGGCCGCGCTCGACCATCTCGCCGACGCCGGTGATGGACCGCTCGCGCACCGGACGGGTGATCATGCCCGCCTGGCAGAAGCGGCAGCCGCGCGTGCAGCCGCGGAAGATCTCGACCGACATGCGCTCGTGGACCGACTCGGCGAGCGGCACGAGCGGCTGCTTCGGGTACGGCCACGCGTCGAGGTCCATGACGGTGTGCTTGGAGACGCGCCACGGCACGCCGGGCGCGTCGGGCGAGGGCGCGACGCGCTGGATGCGCCCGTCGGGCAGGTAGGAGACGTCGTAGAAGGCGGGCACGTAGACGCCGCCGGTGCGGGCCAGGCGCAGCAGCACCTCGCGGCGGCCGCCGGGGCGGCCCTGGGCCTTCCACTGCCCGACGATGTCGGTGACGGTGAGCACCGCCTCCTCGCCGTCACCGATGACCGCGGCGTCGACGAAGGACGCGATGGGCTCGGGGTTGAACGCGGCGTGGCCGCCGGCGACGACGATCGGGTCGTCGTCACCGCGGTCGGCGGCGTGCAGCGGGATGCCGGCGAGGTCGAGAGCCGTCAGCATGTTCGTGTAGCCGAGCTCGGTGGAGAAGCTGAGCCCGAAGAGGTCGAAGTCGCGCACCGAACGGTGACCGTCGACGGTGAACTGCGGCAGGCCCGCCTCGCGCAGCTGCGCCTCCATATCGGGCCACACGGCGTACGTGCGCTCGGCGAGGGCGTCGGGGCGCTCGTTGAGGACCTCGTAGAGGATCATGACGCCCTGGTTGGGCACGCCGACCTCGTAGGCGTCGGGGTACATGAGCGCCCACCGCGTCGTCAGCTCCTCGCCGGACGGGCCGTGGCCGCCGACGTTCCAGTCCTTGACCGTGGAGTTGAGCTCGCCACCGACGTACTGGATGGGCTTGTTGACCCGCTCCAGCAGGGGCTCGAGGGCGTTGAACAGTGACTCACCGGGCATTGGGACATGGTACGTGCGGCGCGGCACCCCCCTCAAAATCGAGAACGGTCCACCCACGCCCGAGCGCCCGCCCTAGTCTGGGTGGGGCGAGGGGGGAAAGGGCGGCGACCGTGTCGACGGCGATCCACGTGGAGGTGCTGCCCGCACGGCTCGGCGACTGCCTGCTCGTCGAGTGCCCGCGGGCTGGGGGCCCGACGTGGCGGATGCTCGTCGACGGCGGCCCTCCGGACACCTGGCCGCTGCTCGAGGCGCGGCTGCGCCGGTTGGACCCTGCCGACGACCGCATCGACGTCGCCGTCATCACCCACGTCGACAACGACCACATCGGCGGCATGCTGCCGTTCCTCGGCAGCGACCTCGCCACGCGCGTCGGGGACGTCTGGTTCAACGGGCGCACCCACCTGCCCGCGCCGAAGGGGAGCTCCCGGAGCATCGACCAGGGTGAGGACGCCGTCGCCGCACTGCTCGGCCTGACGCCTGCGACTCCCGGCACGGAGGTCGACGGTGACGCGGCCAAGCAGGCCCACGACGGCGCGCGGCCGTGGAACGAGGCCTTCGGGCGTGGGTCCGTCGACGCAGGCGCGGCGGGTGGTCACGTCGTGGTGACCGTCCCGGACGGGCCCACGATCACCGTGCTGTCCCCGACGACCGAGCGCCTGGCGCGCCTGGCCGACACGTGGGCGGCTGCCGTCCGGGATGCACTGCACGGCGCCGAGCGGGAGATCGAGCTCGACACGCTTCCCCCGCTCGACGACCTGGAGCACCTCGCGGACCGGCGCACGGTCCGCGACGCGTCGGTGCCGAACGGCAGCAGCATCGCCCTGCTCGTCGAGCACCGCGGTGCCAGCGTCCTGCTCGGGGCGGACGCGTACGGCGCCGTCCTCGCGTCCGCCCTCCACGGGCTGGCCCGCGCCCGCGGCACCGAGGCACTCGTCGTCGACGCGCTCAAGCTGCCCCACCACGGCAGCCAGGCCAACGTCATCGCCGCCCTGCTCGCGGCCGCTCCGGCCAGGCACTACCTCGTCTCGACGAACGGCGACGTGTTCCACCACCCCGACGACGCCGCGATGGCCCGCGTCGTGCTCGACGCGCCGTCCGGGTCGACCCTGTGGTTCAACTACCGGACGCCGCGCACGGAGCGCTGGGCCGACCCGCGACTCCTCGAGCAGCACGGGTACCGCGTCGTCTTCCCCGACCCGGCACGCCCGGACGCCGGCACCGTCATCGACCTCCCGACCCGTCCCTGAGAAGTGAGGTTCGGCGGGCCGTCACGCCTGGACTGACGAGCGAAACGAGCGAAGCGAGTGAGCCGAGGAGGGAAGGCGTGACGTCAAGGCCCGCGAACACGGGCGAGCGGAGCGAGCCCAGAGAACGCGGAGCGAGCCAAATGGCTCGGCTCAGTCCTCATACATCGCATCGAGCTCGGTCTGGTGCTTCTCAGTGACGATCTTGCGCCGCAGCTTCATGCTCGGGGTGAGGTCGCCCTCCTCGACCGTGAGGTCGTGGTCGAGGATCGTGAACTTCTTGATCGTCTCCCAGCGGTTGAGGCCGGCGTTGAGGCGGTCGACGTAGCCCTGCACGAGCGCCCGGGCCTCGTCGGACCCCGCGATCTCGGCGTAGGAGCGCCCGGCGAGGCCGTTCGTGGCGGCCCAGGCCGTGATGGCGTCGGGGTCGAGGGTCACGAGGGCGGTCGCGTAGTTGTGGCCGGCGCCGTGCACGAGGAACTGGCTGACGAACGGGCACTCGCCCTTGAACTTCGCCTCGATCTCGGCCGGGGCGATGTACTTGCCACCGGAGGTCTTGAAGACGTCCTTCTTGCGGTCGGTGACGTAGACGAACCCGCGCTCGTCGATGCGACCGATGTCGCCGGTGCGGAACCAGCCGTCCTCGCTCAGCACCTCGGCCGTGGCCTCGGGGTTGTTGTGGTACCCGCGCATGACGCCGGGACCCTTGACGAGGATCTCGCCGTCCTCCTCGGCGATCCGCACCTCGGTGCCCGGCAGCGGCCAGCCCACGGAGCCGTAGCGGTACTGGCCCGGGTCGGGCGGGTTGACCGCGGTGCCCGACGAGGTCTCGGTCAGGCCGTAGCCCTCCCCCACGAGCAGGCCGACGGCGCCGAACCAGCGCGCGACGTCCGGGTCGAGGGGCGCGGAGCCGCTGATCATGAACCGCACCCGGCCGCCGAAGCGCTCCTGCACCTTGGACAGCACGAGCTTCGTGGCGACCTTGTGCTGTGCCGCGACGACAGCCGAGGGCTGCTCGCCCTGCTCGTGCAGGTCGCGCACCTTCGCGCCGACGCCGAGGGCCCAGTCGACGAGCGCCTTCTTGATGCCGGTCTCCTGCCCGAGCATGAGCATGACGCGGCCGCGGGCCTTCTCGAAGATGCGGGGCGGCCCGGCCATGAACGTCGGCCGGATGATCGCCATGTGGTCGACGATCTTGTCGACGCGCCCGTCGACGGCGGTCGGGAAGCCGATCTGCAGCCCGGTGGCCACGAGCATCTTGCCGAAGACGTGCGACAGCGGCAGCCAGAGGAACTGGAGGTCCTCCTTGGTCAGGGTGCCGATGGCGTCGATGACGGCGCCCTCGTAGACGACGCTGTCCTGCACGAGCCGCACGCCCTTGGGGCGGCCGGTGGTGCCGGAGGTGTAGATGACGACGGCGAGACTGTCCGGGCCGAGCTGGTCGATGCGCGAGTCGACGAGGTCGGGCGTGGCCTCGAGCCACTTGGCGCCGCGCTCGGCGAGCTCGTCGGTCGTGATGACCCAGCCGTCGTCGCTGCCGGGGCCGGTCAGGGCGATGACCTGGCGCACGCCGGGGATCTCGCTGCGCACCTGCTGCAGCTTGGCGACCTGCGCCTCGTCCTCGGCGAAGACGATCTCGCTGCCGGAGTCGGACAGGATGTAGGCGACGTCCTCGGCGATCGTCGTGGGGTACACGGTGGTCGTCGCGCCGCCGGCGCAGATGACCGCGAGGTCGGCCAGCACCCACTCGACCCGGGTCGTCGACGCGATCGCGACCCGGTCCTCGAGCTGCACGCCGAGGCTGATGAGCCCGGCGGCCCAGCGGCGCACGACCTCGTCGGTCTCGCGCCACGTGAGCGTGGCCAGCGTGCTGCTGCCCTCGGGGAAGTAGAGGTAGGCGGGCGCGTCCGGGGAGTCGGCGACCCGGCGGCGGAAGAGCTCGCCGACGCTCGCGGCCCGCCCGTCGAGCACCTCCTGGCGCACGGGCTGGTCGGCACGGGACATGAGCGGCATGTGGACTCCTTCGTCGCCACGGCGGCCCGTCATCGGCGTCAGCGGGCCGCCGTCCTTGCCCGGATGATGTCAACAAACCGTGGCGCAGTCACGCATCGCCGATCGAACGACATCGCACCGTGACCCGTGGGTAACCGGGGCCGGGCGCGCCGGGCCGCCGGGGTTGGGGGCACGACGCGTCAGCGGCGCGCGCTGGCCGAGGCGACGTTGCCGACGATGCCGACCGCGACCCAGCCGGCGATCATCGAGGAGCCGCCGTAGGACACGAACGGCAGCGGCAGGCCGGTGACCGGCGTCAGGCCGAGGTTCATCCCGATGTTCTCGAAGGCCTGCACCCCGAACCACACGGCGATGCCGAGCACGACGAGGCGTCCGAACGTGTCGGCCCGGCGGGCCACGAGGCAGCACCGGACGACGATGAAGCCGATGAGCAGCACGAGCCCGACCGCGCCGAGGAAGCCGAGCTCCTCCCCCGCCACCGAGAAGACGAAGTCGGTCTCCTGGAAGGGCACGAACCCGCCCTGGGTCTGCCGGCCCTCGAAGAGCCCCTGCCCGGTCAGGCCGCCCGAGCCGATGGCGATGCGCACCTGACGCGTCTGGTAGCCGATGCCCTGCGGGTCGAGCGAGGGGTCGAGGAAGGCGGCGAGGCGGTTGCGCTGGTATCCGCTGAGCACCGGCGTCGTGAACGCGGCGACGACGGCGGCCGTGCCCGCCAGCACGACGCCGGTCGTCCAGACGCGGGGCGCCCCGGCGGCGGCGATGACGACGACGGCCATGGCCACGAGCACGAGCGCGGACCCGAGGTCGGGCTGGGCCAGGACGAGGCCGACCGACACGCCGGCCACGACCCAGGCGAGCGCGACGTCGCGGTGCCGCTGGCGCAGCCCTCGGTCGGCCCGGTCGGCCAGCAGCATCGCCAGGGCGACGGCGAGGGCCACCTTGGCCAGCTCGGAGGGCTGCAGCGTGAAGCCGCCGGGCAGCCGGATCCACGAGCGCGACCCGTTGACCGTCGACCCGAGCGGCGACAGGACCGCGGCGAGGCCGAGCACCCCGGCGGCGTAGACGAGCGGAGCGAGCGCGCGCAGCACCCGGACGTCGAGGCGCGTCACGCCCACGGCGGCCGCCGCCCCGACGAGCACGGCCACGAGCTGCTTGAGCGCGAGGGCGGAGCCGTGGTCGGCCCGGGTGGCCGACCACACGAGGACGACGCCGACGAGCGAGAGCCCGGCGGCGCCGATGAACAGCCCGAGGTCGACCCGGAGCCAGCCCGCCCGGCCCCGGCCGCCGGACCGTGGCGGACCGGCGGTGGCGGGGAGGCGGACCGGGGAGGTCAGGCGCGTCCCTGGCTCGTCTGCTGCGGGGACTGCTGCTGGGACTGCAGCTGGGACGGCTGCGGCGGCACGATGGCCGACAGGATGGTGCGGCACCGCTGCACGTCGTCGCTCATCTGCTCGACGAGCGCGTCGATGGAGTCGAACTTCAGGGTGGGTCGCAGGTGCGACACGAGCTCGACGGCCACGCGCTCACCGTAGAGGTCGAGGTCGGTGCGGTCGAGGACGTAGGCCTCGACGCGGCGCTGGTGACCGTCGAAGGTCGGGTTGGTGCCGATCGACACCGCCGCCGGCAGGGTCCGGTCGGGGTCGCCCGGATCGAGGTCGAGGCGCAGCAGCCAGCCGGCGTAGACGCCGTCGGCCGGCACGAGGCCCTCGTGGTCCTGGGACAGGTTCGCGGTCGGGTAGCCGAGCTCGCGGCCCCGGTGGTCGCCGTGGACGACCGAGCCGGTGACCCGGTGCGGCCGGCCGAGGATCTGGGCGGCGTGCTCGACGTTGCCGGCGAGCAGCTCGGCACGCAGCTGGGTGGAGCTCCAGCGGGCGCCCGGGGACGACGCGTCGTCCGGGCCCGTCTGGTGCGCGGCGGCGGTGTCGCCGATGTCCTCGAGGGCGATGACCTCGAAGCCGTGCTCGGCCCCGAGCGTGCGCAGCGTGTCGACGTCGCCGGAGTTGCGCACCCCGAAGCGGGTGTCCTTGCCGACAACGACCGCGACGGCGCCGAGGGCGTCGACGAACGTGCCGCGGACGAACTCCTCGGGTGTCTGCTGGGCGAACTCGGCCGTGAACTCGAGCACGAGGGTGGCGCCGACGCCGACGGACTCGAGCGCGTCGAGGCGCTGTCCGAGCGACATGACGGCGGCCGGCGCCCGGTCCGGGTAGAGCACGGCGACCGGGTGCGGGTCGAACGTCACGGCCACGGGCGTGGCGCCGCGGTCGGCCGCCTCGCGCACGACACGCGTCAGCACCTCGCGGTGCCCGCGGTGCACCCCGTCGAAGTTGCCGAGCGTGACGACCGTGGGCCCGAGGTCGGCCGGGATGTCGTCGAGTCCGAACCAGCGATGCACGGCGACCACTGTAGTGGCCGGGTTCGGCGGCGCTGCGTCGTGGTCGGGCACGCCGGCTCAGGCCCCGGCGTGCGCCGAGCCGGCGGCGGCTGCCGCAGCACGGTCCGGGCGGCCCGTGGCCGGCTGCCGGTCGGCCGCCGTGACGAAGACCACGCGCGAGCGGGCCGTGGCGCGGCTCTCGTCGAGGACCGCCACGAGGGTGCCGTCGGGGTCGATGGCGGCGACGGCCTCGGCCCGTCCGGCGCCGCTGGGGATGCGCTGGCCGTAGCCGATGCTCGTGGCCTCGCGCTCGCTGATCTCGTGCACCGGCAGGGCCGCCCGGGCCGCGTCGGCCACGGGCAGCAGCGGCAGCGCGTCGCGGCCGCCGGCCTCGGCGAGCGCGGTGAGCTCCACGAGCGTGTGGGCCTCGTCGAGGTCGAAACCACCGACGCGGGTGCGGCGCAGCGCCGTCAGGTGCCCGCCGACGCCGAGGGCCGCGCCGAGGTCGCGCGCCAGGGCGCGCACGTAGGTGCCCGAGGACACGTCGACCTCGACCTCGACGTCGACGACGTCGATGGCCGGGCCGACCTCGAGGGCCGCCTGGCGCGGGCGCACCGAGTCGACGTTGAACCGGCTCACGGTGACGGGGCGCGCGGGCAGCTCGACGGCGTCGCCCTGGCGCACCCGGGCGTAGCTGCGGACGCCGTCGACCTTGATCGCGCTGACGGCGCTCGGCACCTGCTCGATGTCGCCGGTCAGGGCCGCCACGGCGTCGGGCAGGGCATGCTCGAGGGCGGCGACGTCGTCGACGCCGAACGCTGCCGTGGTCTCGCCCTCGGCGTCGTCGGTCAGCGTCGCGAGGCCGAGGCGGATGGTCGCCGTGTACGTCTTGTCGCAGCCGACGAGGAAGGTCAGCAGCTTCGTGCCGCGGTCGATGCCGAGCACGAGGACGCCGGTGGCCATCGGGTCGAGGGTGCCGGCGTGCCCGACGCGTCGGGTGCCCGCGAGGCGGCGCACCCGCGCGACGACGTCATGGCTCGTCCAGCCGGCCGGCTTGTCGACGACGAGCAGGCCGCCGGGACGCTCGCTCATCGCGCGTCGACGTCCGCGTCCGCCCCGGCGTCGAGGTCGTCCTCGAACGCGTCCTCGGCGTCGCGGTCGACCGGCTTGCGGTACGGGTCGGCCTCGCCGGCGTACGTGGCACCGGCCGCGGCGCGCGCCAGCTCGGCGTCGCGGGCGCGGGTCTGGGCCAGGACGTCCTCGAGGTGGGCGGCACCCTCGGGGATGGCGTCGGCGATGAACTCGAGCGAGGGCGTCAGGCGGATGCCGATGCCCTTGCCGACGGCCGAGCGGATGCGTCCGGTGTTGGCGGCGAGGACGTCGGCGGTGGCCTGGCGCTCCTCGTCGGAGCCGAAGACCGTGTAGAAGACGCTGGCGTGCTGCAGGTCGCCGGTGACGCGGCAGTCGGTGATCGTCACGAACCCGAGCCGCTCGTCCTTGAGCCGGAACTCGAGGTACTCCGCGACGATGACCTTGATCCGGTCGGCGATCTTCCGAGCGCGTGCGGGGTCGGCCATGGTGGACTCCTTCTCCTCGAGGTGGTGCTCAGGTGCTGCTGTGGTGCTGCTCTGGTGCTGCTGGTGGTGCTGGTTGGTGCTGGTGCTCGCGGTGGTGCCGTACCCGCTGGGGGTGGCGCCGCTGACGACGACGATCCACCCTAACGGGCCGGCGCCGACGCGCCGCGACCGGCGGACGCGCCCCACGCGCCGACGCCGGCCCCCGTGGAGGGAGCCGGCGCCGGCTGCGTGGGCCGACGGCCGACGCGGTGGGACGCTCAGACGCGCGGCTTCTCGCGCATCTCGTACGTCGCGATGAGGTCACCGATCTGCAGGTCGTTGAACGACCCGAGGTTGATGCCGCACTCGTACCCGTCGCGGACCTCGGTGACGTCGTCCTTGAAGCGCCGCAGACCGGAGATCTCGACGTTCTCGGAGATGACGACACCGTCGCGGGTGATGCGCGACTTGGAGCCACGCTTGATCTCGCCGCTGCGCACGATCGAGCCGGCGATGTTGCCGAACTTGCTCGAACGGAAGATCTCGCGGATCTCCGCCGTGCCGAGCTCGACCTCCTCGTACTCCGGCTTGAGCATGCCCTTGAGCGCCGCCTCGACCTCTTCGATGGCCTGGTAGATCACCGAGTAGTAGCGGATCTCGACGCCCTCGCGCTCGGCGTAGTCGGCGTTCTGGCCCTCGGCCCGGACGTTGTAGCCGATGATGATCGCGTTCGAGGCCATCGCGAGGTTGATGTTGTTCATCGTGATGGCACCGACGCCGCGGTCGATGATGCGCAGGTCGACCTCGTCGCCGACGTCGATCTTGAGCAGCGCGTCCTCGAGCGCCTCGACCGAGCCCGACACGTCACCCTTGAGGATGAGGTTGAGGGTCTCGACCTTGCCCGCCGCGAGGGCCTCGTTGAGGTCCTCGAGCGAGATGCGCTTGCGGGCCTTGGCGAGCACGGCCTGGCGGTCGGCCGCCTCACGCCGCTCGGCGATCTGGCGTGCCGTGCGGTCGTCCGGCGCCACGACGAACGTGTCGCCGGCGCGCGGCACCGAGCTGAGACCGAGCACCTGGACCGGACGGGACGGGCCGGCCTCGTCGACGTTGTTGCCGTGCTCGTCGAGCATGGCGCGGACGCGGCCGTACGCCGAGCCGGTGACGATGGAGTCACCGACGTGCAGCGTGCCGGTCTGCACGAGGACGGTCGCCGTGGCACCACGACCACGGTCGAGGTTGGCCTCGATCGCGACGCCGCGGGCCTCCTTCTCCGGGTTGGCCCGGAGGTCGAGGGCCGCGTCCGCCGTGAGGAGGACCGCCTCGAGGAGACCGTCGATGTTCTGACCCTGGCGAGCCGAGACGTCGACGAACATCGTGTCGCCGCCGTACTCCTCGGCGATGAGGTTGTACTCGGTCAGCTGCTGGCGCACCTTGGCCGGGTTGGCACCCTCGACGTCGATCTTGTTGACCGCCACGACGATCGGCACGTCGGCCGCCTGCATGTGGTTGAGCGCCTCGATGGTCTGCGGCATGACGCCGTCGTCCGCGGCCACGACGAGGATGGCGATGTCGGTCACCTTCGCACCACGGGCACGCATGGCCGTGAAGGCCTCGTGACCCGGGGTGTCGATGAAGGTGATCGCGCGCTCGACGCCCTCGTGCTCACGGTGCACCTGGTAGGCACCGATGTGCTGGGTGATGCCACCGGCCTCGCCGGCGACGACGTCCTCGTTGCGGATGGCGTCGAGGAGGCGGGTCTTGCCGTGGTCGACGTGGCCGACGACGGTGACGACCGGCGGACGGGCCTCGAGGTCCTCGTCGTCCTCACCCTCGATACCGGTCTCGAGGTCGATGTTGAAGGAGTCGAAGAGCTCCTTCTCCTCCTCCTCCGGCGAGACGACCTGGATGTCGTAGCCGAGCTCGGCACCGAGCACCTTGAAGGTGTCCTCGTCGAGCGACTGCGTCGCCGTGGCCATCTCACCGAGGTGGAACAGCACGGTGACGAGCGATGCCGGGTTGGCGTTGATCTTGTCGGCGAAGTCGGTCAGCGACGAGCCACGACGCACCCGCACGACGGTCGAGCCGTCGCCACGGGGAACGGTGACGCCACCGATCGAGGGCGCCTGCATCTGCTCGAACTCCTGGCGCTTGGCGCGCTTGGACTTGCGGCCACGGACCGGACGACCGCCACCGCGGCCGAAGGCACCGGCCGTCGAGCCGCGGCCACCGCCGCCGCCACGCGGGCCGCCGCCGAAGCCGCCACGACCGCCGCCACCGGGGCCGCCGCCGAAGCCGCCACGACCGCCGCCGGCGCCACCGGGGCCACCGCGGCCGGGGCCACCGGCCGGGCGCTGGCCGGGACGGCCGACGGTGCTGCGCTCGGGCATCATGCCCGGCGTCGGGCGGGCGCCACCGGGACGCGGGGCGCCGCCGGGACCACCCGGGCCGCCGGGGCGCGGGGCACCGGGACGCGGGGCGCCACCGGGACCACCGGCACCGCCCGGACGCGGACCGCCGGGACGCTGCTGGGGCCGGGGCATGCCCTGGCTCGAGCTGAACGGGTTGTTGCCCGGACGCGGACCGCCCTCACCCGGGCGCGGGGCGCGGGTCTGGCCCATGCCCTGGCTCGGTGCGAACGGGTTGTTGCCCGGACGCGGCTGGCCCGGACGCGGTGCGGGGCGCGGCGACGCGGGGACACCGCTGGTCTGCTTGCCGCCGTCGCGCGAGGACTGCACGGGCGCCGGGGCCTTGGCGGCGGGAGCCGCCGGGGCCGCGGGAGCCGGAGCCTTGGGCGTCGGGGCAGCCGGAGCCGCCGCGGCCGGACGGGCGGGGGCAGCGGGAGCCGACTCGCGCGCGGCCGGGGCGGCCGGAGCGGGAGCGGCAGGAGCCGGAGCGGCCGGCGTCGGGGACGACGGCATCGCGGCAGGCTTCTGGGACGGCGCGGGCGCCGCCTGCTTGGCGGCGGGCTTGGCCGCCGGCTTGGTGTCGCCCTTGGTGCTGTCACCGGCACCTTCCCGCGGGAAGGTGTCCTTGATCTTGCGGACGACGGGGGGCTCGATGGTCGACGACGCCGACCGGACGAACTCTCCCTGGCTCTTCAAGTGTGCGAGCAGGGTCTTGCTCTCGACTCCGAGCTCCTTCGCGAGCTCGTAGACCCGGACCTTAGCCACATCTCTCCTGTCTCGGTCCGGCCTGAACAGGAAGTGGCCGAACCGTGGTTATTGCTGGGGCTTGCTCATCGCTGAGTACTCATCGGGTGCTCATAGCGTTTTCAACCCGCCTTGGTTCGTTTCTGGTGGTTCTGACGCGCGGGCGGCGGGAGCCGCCTGCGCCTGGTCGCTGCTACGCGTGCGGGACACCGAGGTGCCGCGCGACCGCGCTGACGTCGACCGGGGCCTGCAGTCGCAGGGCCCGTCCGAACGCCTTGCGGCGCACTGCCGTCCCGAAGCACTCGGGCGTCGGGTGCAGCCACGCACCGCGACCCGGCATCCGATGACGCGGGTCGGGGCGCAGGACGACCCGGGCGTACGCCCCGGCTTCTGCATCCGTCACCGCGACCACTCGCAGCAGGGCCGACCAGCTATCCGTTCCTCGACATCCCACACAGGTGCGGGACGGCTCGGCACGGAGTCCAGTCCGGTCGGCCACACGCCAGTCTACCGCGTCGCGCGCCCGGCTCGCTCGACGGGGTCGCGCGGGTGCTCAGGTGCCCGGTCCACGGCAGGCCGGACATGGGTTGAACACCGCGCGGGCGCGGTTCATGCCCGTTCGGACGCCCTCATCCGGGCCGGGGACGCACTGGTGTGACGCGTCGGGAGCTCGCGACGCGTCGGCCCGACGTGACGCGTCGGGCAGGAGTGACGCGTGACGCGTGACACGTGGGCGTCGGTCAGGCGGGTGGGGCCACGACGCGCAGGGCCCGGTGCGGGCACGCACGGACGGCGTCGACGGCGAGGTCGCGCAACGACCGCGGGACCGGTCCGTGCACGACCGGGTAGCCCCACTCGTCGAGGGAGATCTGCTCGGGAAGCAGCTCGGCGCACAGCCCCCGGGCGCGACAGGCGGGCCAATCGACGGCCAGCTCGACGGCCGGGTCGACGCCGTCCCGGCGCCCCGCCGGGCTCACCCCGCTCCCCCGCAAGCGGAGGCGCAGGAGCACCTGCCGGAGAGGTGGGCGTGGACGTGGCGCCCCAGGTGCGCAAGCAGGGTGCGCACCACACGCGTCGTGCCGTCGGGGTGGGCGCAGGCCCCTCGCCCCGGCAGCACCCCGCACAGCTCGTGGAGACGGGGACGGGTGTCCTCGCCGTCGGCCAGGCACCGGATGGCGTCGGCGAGCGCCGGCAGCCCGTTGACGCACGGCCCGCACCGCCCTGCCGACTCCCCTGCGAGGTAGGCGGTGACCGCCGCCGTGGCACGCACCGGGCAGGCCCTGGCACCGAGCGGCAGCACCACGCCCGCCCCGAGGGTGAGCCCCCGCCGGCGCAGGCCGGCCGCCGAGACGGGCAGGTCGGCGAGGACGTGGCCCTCGACCCACGTGCCGTGGAAGCCGCCGAGCAGGACGGGGCCGGCGAGCTCGGCGGGGTGCAGGAGGTGCGAGAACGGGGTGCCGTGCGCGACCTCGATGACCCGCGCCTGGGGGCCGGGGTCCGAGTCGACCCGCACCCGGTCGTCCGTCGGCGTGCCGGCGGTGGGCAGCCGGCCCGACACCGTGAGCAGCGTCGTCCCCGGCTCGTCCGCGGTGCCGAGCGACGCGTAGGCGCCGGGACCCTCGCGCACGAGCACGGCGACGTGGGCGAAGGTCTCGGCGTTGGACAGCAGCGTCGGGCGGCCGTGCAGACCGCGCACCGCCGCCGGCTCCCAGGCCGTGACCGGCAGCCCGTCGCGCCCTTCGAGCAGCTCGACGACGGCCCGGGCCTGGCCGGACACGAACCGCGCCGCGGCGGCGCGGTGCGACCAGCGCAACCGGCGGTCGTCGCGCTCGGCGAGGGCGGCCCGCGCGGACCGCGTCGTGTCGGCACGGTCGATGCCGGTGACGACGTGGACCTCCCGCGCGCCCAGCGCCCGGGCGAGGACGGCCGCGCCGTCGAGGACGAGGTGCGGCGTCGTGCGCAGCAGCGCCGAGTCCTTGCCGCTGTCCGGCTCCCCCTCGGCCGCGTTGACGACGACGACGGCGCGGCGCCGTCCGCGGGCCGCGGTCGTCAGCTTCCGCACCAGCGGGAAGCCCGCGCCTCCGCGGCCCCGCACCGCGGCGTCGGACAGGAGCGTGACGAGCGCGGGCAGGTCGGGGGTGGGCAGCGGGCCGGAGCGGGCCCGGTGGCTCGCGAGGTCGGCCGGCGCGCCGAGGTGGCGCAGCAGGAGCGGGCCCTCGTGGACGAAGAGGTCGGTGACGGGCCCCGGCGCCCAGCCCGTGGGCCGGGCCTCGGACCCCAGGGTGCCGGACGTGCGGGCCGCGACGGTCATCGCGCCACCATCGCCTGGCGTCGGTCGAGGACAGCGGCGACGACGCGCGCGAGCGTCGCGACGGCGACGAGCGCGACGCACGTCACCGTCAGCCACACGAACCACGGCGACGCGACGTCGGTGCCCATGCCGACCCCGTGCACCACCGACACGGCCCAGGATGCGTAGGCCGCACGGTGCACGACCCGCCACGTGCGCCCGGACAACCGGCCGCGCAGGAGCGAGGTGACCACGACGACGGCGAGCAGGTCGAGCGCGAGCGTCCCGAGCGAGAGGTAGAGCGGCTCGTACGTGGCGCCGAACGGCACGAGGGCCTGCCACCAGCGGATGTCGCCGTACTCGTCGACGACCGCCGAGGCGACGTGCCCGGCGAGCACCAGCACCGCCACGCCCGACACCGCCCGGTGCAGCTCCTGGGTGACGAAGCGCGGCCACAGCGGGTGGAAGCCGCGCCGCGTCGAGAGCACGCCGAGCACCGTCGTGGCCGTGAGGAGGGCGAGGAGCACGACGCCCGTGCCGCGGCCCAGGAACCAGAGGATCGGGTCGGTCACCGGGCACCTCCTCCCTCGGCGTCCGTCGCACGCCCCACCGTGTCTCCGCGCCAGGTCGCGGTGGCGTGCGCGACGCCGTCGTGGGCGAGCAGCAGCGCGGCGGCGCCGCGGGCCTCGAGCCAGGCCGGCGCGTCGACGCCGAGGACCATCGCGGCGGTCGTCGCGACGTTGGCCGCGACGCACGTGGTGCCGGTGGCGCAGACGGTGCGCCACGGCCCCGCGACGGGTCCGAGCGTGCGGGGGTCGACGAGGTGGGTCCAGCGGCGTCCGGCCCGGGTCCAGCGGCGGGCCGCCACCGAGGACGTCGCGAGCCCGCCGTCGGTGAGGAGCACGTGCGCGACGGGCTCGGCGTCCGGGGTGTGCGCGACGCCGACCGTCCACCTCGTATGGGCAGCGTCGGGCGGACGGACCGCCCTGACGTCTCCGCCGACGCTGACGACGACCGCGGTGCCGAGGGCCTCGAGGACCGACAGGGCGACGAGGTCGGCGGCGTACGCCTTGCCGGTCGCCCCGAGGTCGAGGGCGACCCCGCGAGGCACCTCGAGGGCGTCGTCGGTGACGACGACGTCGCGCCACCCGGGCCGGCGTCGAGGCAGGGCGACGGGCGAGGGGTCGCTCGCCGGGACCTCCTCGAAGGTGCGCGAGTAGCCTGCGGCGACGAGGACGTCGCCGAGGGTCGGGTCGACGACGCCGTCGGTCTGTTCAGCAGCCTCGAGCGCCACCCGGACGGCACCGACGAGCAGGGGTGAGGCCGGCACGGGTCCGGCGGCCAGGTTGGCACGGGTCAGCTCGCTGTCGGCCCGGAACCGGCTGCACGCGACGTCGACCTCGCCGAGCACCGCGGCAGCGAGGTCGGTGGCGGCCGCGAGCACGGCGGGGTCGGCGACGCCGAGGTGCACGTACGTGCCGAGCGCGCGCCAGCGTGCCGTCCCGGTCGCGTGGTCGAGGCGGACGCCGGACGCACGGGCCGGCGACATCGTCGGGGCGCTCGTCACCGGAGCTCCTCCGGCCGACCGGGCCTCACGTCACGACCCGGTGCTGGGCACGACCGGGGCCACGACGACGGGCGCGGGCGCGGGTCGGGGCGCCGACGAGCCGGTCGAGCCCGACGAGCCCGACGAGCGGGTCGAGCCCGACGAGCGGGTCGAGCCGGACGACGCGGCGGCCGGGCCCGGCCTCGCGCTGCCCGGCGACGACGCGCGGACGACGACCCCCGGGTCGACGACGGTGCGCGTGGGTCGCGGCACGAGCACGACCTGCGGGTGGGCGGCCGCGTCCGCGAGCAGCTCGCCGTACCGGACCTGCAGCGCGGCGTCGAGGACCGCGGCCGTGCGTTCGCGGGCCAGGGCGTCGCGTGCCTCGCGGTCCTGCCGCGTCTGCTCGGCGGCCAGGGCCGAGACGGCGCCGACGGCGGCCACCGAGCCGGCGGCGACGGCGCCGGTCAGCAGGGTGGTCAGGGCGCGGGCGCGGTCGCGCTCGGCGGGGGTGAGCAGTCCGGTCATGGCGCACCTGCTGGGGGGTCGTCTGGCCCCGACACGGGCGGTGTCGTGGTCGAGCCCACGGTGCGCGCCGCGTCGCAAAATCCGCGTCAGGTGACCGTTAAGGAACCGTCATCCTCCGGTCACCGGACCGGACTCCCGGATCCTTAACGCGTTCTTGAGCCCCC
This sequence comes from Intrasporangium flavum, assembly GCF_001956915.1. Classification (GTDB taxonomy): domain Bacteria; phylum Actinomycetota; class Actinomycetes; order Actinomycetales; family Dermatophilaceae; genus Monashia; species Monashia flava. The sequence continues at coordinate 34,943 of NZ_MLJO01000020.1, forward strand.
GGCGACGCGCCGTTGACCCGGTTCGCGTCATCGTCGGATCCTCCGGTCGGCACCCGCCCGCCCGGGGCCCGGACCGTGCGAAGGAGGACGACGTGGCCATCGGCAGGACCGTCGCGGTCGGCACCGGCATCGGCTCGGTGGCCGCCGTCGCGATCTACGTGGCGATGACCACCGCGTCGGGAGCGGGCAGCGGCGCGGTGGCCCCCGCCGTGGCCCGGGTGGCGCCGAGCGTCCCGTCCTTCACCACGACGGCGCCGGCGCCGTGCAGCGCCCCGGCCGTCCTCGTCGCCGGCACGTGCGTCACGCACGTCCCCGGGCGCCCGACGACCCTGCCAGCCCCCGCGGGGCCCGACCACGGTCCGGATGCGGCCGGGTCGTCCCTCCCCCTCGACACCCCGGCCCCCGGGTCGGGCCCCGCGGCCCCGGTGCGCGAGCACGCCTCCGGCGAGGACGAGCCCGGCGACGAGCACGACGACCCCGGCGAGGACGGCGCCGACGAGCCCGAGGAGGGGCTCGCGCCCCAGCCTCCGGCCGCAGGCGCCACAGCGCCGCCGTCCTCCCCCGCCGCGACGCCGACGGCGCCGGCGCCCCCGGCCGGCTGAGCCGGTGCCCGCGCCGCCCGTCGACGCGTCAGGTACCGGCCGCGGGCAGCCGCACCGTCACCTCGAGGCCCCCGAGCACCGAGGACCCCAGCCGGACCGAGCCCCCCGCCGACTCGGCCACCCGGTGCACGATGTCGAGGCCGAGCCCCGTCGACCCGCTGCCGCTCGTCCCGCGTCGCACCGCGTCGGCCGCGACCGCGCCCGGGCCGCCGTCGGAGACGGTCAGCACCCGCTCGGCGCGGCCGTCGGTGAGCGACACGAGGACCGATGCCCCCTCCGGCGTGTGCGCGAAGACGTTGTCGAGGAGCACGTCGACGACGTCGCCGAGGTCCTCCGGGGCCAGCGGCACGAGGCAGGCGTGGCCCGGCACGACGACGTCGAAGGCGCGCTCCTGGTCCTGGGCGAGCGGCTCCCAGAAGTCGCTGCGCGCACGGACCACCTCGGTGGCGTCGCAGGCCACCGGCAGCGCGGTGCGCAACGGCCGGCGGGCCTCGCGCACGACGGCGTCGACGCTGCGCTGCAGCTCGTCGACGTGGCCGCGCAGGCGCCCGGCCAGTTCGGCGTCGCCGACGAGGTCGGTGTCGATCCGCAGGGCCGTGACGGGCGTGCGCAACCGGTGGCCGAGGTCGGCGACCGACTCCCGCTCGGCGGCGACGAGGCTGTCGATGCGGTCGGCGAGCTGGTTGAGGGCGTGGGCGAGCTCGACGGTCTCGGGCGGACCCTCGACGGGCGCACGCGCGTCGTGGTCACCGAGCCGGATGCGGTGGGCCACCTCCGCGAGGTGCACGACGGGCACGCTGGTGCGCCGCCCGAGGCGCCACGCGATGAGGATCGCGGCGAGGACGAGCAGGAGCCCGAGCGCGCAGATCGTCAGCCAGGCCCGGGTGACCCCTTCGCGCAGCTCCGCGTCGGTGACGCTCGACTCGACGACGGTGATGCCGGCCTCGGTCTGCACCGGCACGACGACGTCGACGCCGGACTCGGTGCGCTGCGTGAACGACGTGCGCTGGACGCGGGCCCGCTGCACGTCCTCCTGCTCGTCGCCCGCGGAGATCTCGGTGCCGATGGTGCCCCCCGAGGGGGTGTGCACGACCACGCGCATGCCCTGGGCCGTGAAGAGGGCGACGGCCTGGCGCACCTCGGCCTCGGTGTCCACGCTCGCGACGACCGTGGCCACGCTCTGGGCCTGCTCGCGCGCCCGGTTCGTCGCGCGGTCCTCGGCGATGCCGGCCACGAGGACGCACAGGGGCACGATGAAGGCGACGACGACCGCCGAGGTCGTCGCCGCGACGAGCCAGGTGATCTGGCGCCGCATCAGGCGTCCGTCGGGTCCGTCGGGTCCGTCGCCCCAGCGGCGCCCGGGACCCTGGGCGCCTCGGGGGCGTCGGGCGCGTCGGGCGCCTCGGGGGCGCTGAGCCGGACGCCGACGCCGCGCACGCTGTGGAGGTACCGGGGGTGAGCCGCCGACTCGCCGAGCTTGCGCCGCAGCCACGACAGGTGGACGTCGACGGTGCGCTCGCCGCCGCCGTAGACCTGCTGCCACACCTGGGCGAGGATCTCGCGCTTGGTCACGACCTCCCCGACGCGGCTCGCGAGCAGCAGGAGCAGGTCGAACTCGCGGCGCGACAGCTCGACCGGGACGCCGTCGAGCGTCACCTCGCGCGAGGTCGGGTGCACGACCAGCCCGCCGACGACGAACCGGTCCTCGCCGTGGGGCGCGGACGTGCGGCGCAGCACGGCCCGCATCCGCGCCTCGAGCTGGTCGACGGTGAAGGGCTTGAACACGTAGTCGTCGGCGCCGGAGTCGAGCGCGCGGACGACCGACGCGTCGTCGTCGCGGGCCGTGACGACGATGACCGGGGTGTCGCGCACGGCCCGGAGCATCGACAGCACGGTGTGGCCGTCGAGGTCGGGCAGGCCGAGGTCGAGCAGCACGAGCTCGGGCCGGTCGTCGACGGCGTGCTGCAGGCCGTCGAGGCCGCGGTGGGCGCTCGACACCGTGTGGCCGCGGTCCCCGAGGGCCCGGACGAGGGAGGTGCGGATCGCCGCGTCGTCCTCGATGACGAGCACGTGTGTCACAGTCAGAACGGTACGCCCGGGGGTGTCCGGGCGGACCGTCCTCGAGCGGAACGGCAGCCGCGGCCGCGCCCGCCGATCGGGGCGGCCGGATGAGCCGGGCGATGGTGGTCCGGCTGCGCCATGTGCTGGGGTGGCTCGCCGTCGTCGTCGTCACGGCGGTCGTCACGACCGTCATCGTCACCGGCGTGCGGCGCGACGTCACCGATCCGGTCGCGGGTGGCTCGGTCGCGCTCCCGCCGGGGCTCGTCGGCGCCGCGACGGCCACCCCGCCGGCGACGGCCGAGCCCGAGCCGGGCGAGGGCCGGCCCTCCACCACGGCGGGCGGCTCCGCGTCGGGGCTCCCCGTCGGTCCCACCGGCGGTGGCGCCAACCCGGAGGCGGCGCAGACGGGCGAGCCCGACGGGGGCACCGAGACCGCGACCGACGCGTCGGGCGAGGCCGGCGAGCGCGCCGGCTCACGGGGCGGGACCGGAGACTCCGAGGGCGGCGCCGGCACGGGGTCCGGCTCGACGGCCGACGCGGCGACGTCGCCGTCCGGCACCACCGCCACCCGAACCTTCTCGACGCCGGGCGGCGCGGCCGTCGTCGGCTGCCGCGGCAGCCAGCCCTACGCGCGGGCCGTGACGCCGCGCTACGGCTGGTCGTTCGAGACCGAGACCGAGACGGGCGAGCTCGACGTGACGTTCACGCAGAACGGTCAGGAGTACCCGCTGCACGTCATGTGCCGGGGCAGCCAGCCCGTCCTCACCGAGGGCTACGGGTCGGGGCACCGCTGACGTGCGAGCGCCCGGCGGCACGAGCCGCCGGGCGCCACGACGTCAGTGCGACGCGGGGTGCCTCACTCGGGCGCGACCTCGACGCCGCCGGCGGCCTCCGTGTCGGCGCGGATGTCGATGCGCCAGCCGGTCAGCTTGGCCGCGAGGCGGGCGTTCTGGCCCTCCTTGCCGATGGCGAGGCTCAGCTGGTAGTCGGGCACGACGACGCGGGCCTTGCGCGCGGCCGCGTCGACGATCTCGACCGACTGGACCCGCGCCGGCGACAACGCCGCGGCGACGAAGACGGCGGGGTCCTCTGAGAAGTCGACGATGTCGATCTTCTCGCCGCGCAGCTCGGTCATGACCGCCCGCACGCGGGAGCCCATCGGCCCGATGCACGCGCCCTTGGCGTTGACGCCGGCGACCTTGCTGTGCACCGCGATCTTGGTGCGGTGGCCGGCCTCGCGCGCCAGCGCCGCGATCTCGACCGTGCCGTCGGCGATCTCGGGCACCTCGAACTTGAAGAGGGTGCGCACGAGGTTGGGGTGGGTGCGCGACAGGCTGACCTGCGGGCCCTTCGGACCGCGCTTGACGCTGACCACGAAGCAGCGCAGCCGCTCGCCGTGCACGTAGCGCTCGCCCGGGACCTGCTCGGCGAGCGGCAGGATGCCCTCGACCGAGCCGAAGTCGACGAGGACGTTGCGGGGGTCCTGGCTCTGCTGGATGACGCCGGAGATGACGTCGCCCTCACGGCCCTTGAAGTCGCCGAGGATCGCCTCGTCCTCGAGGTCGCGCAGGCGCTGGACGATGACCTGACGCGCCGTGGACGCGGCGATGCGGCCGAATCCCTCTGGGGTGTCGTCGAACTCGGGCCCAGGCTCACCGCGCTGGGGGCGCTCGCCCTCCTCCTCGGGAGGCAGCAGCTCGCCCTCCTCACGGGCCCACACGATGACGTGACCGGTCTTGCGGTCGAGCTCGACGCGCGCGATGCGGTAGCTGCCCTCGGTGCGGTGGTAGGCGACCAGGAGGGCCTGCTCGATGGCGGGGATGAGCACGTCGAGGCTGATGTCGCGCTCCCGCTCGAGGGCGCGCAGCGCGGCCAGGTCGATGTCCATCAGGAGTCCCCTTCCGTGGCGGGCGCGTCGTCGGCCCGCTCGTCGTTCATGTCGTCGTTCGTGTCGTCGTTCGGGTCGGTGTGGCCGTCTGCGCCCGGCCGGGTGAACTCCACCTGCACGACGCCGCGCTGCACGGCGTCGAGGTCGAGGGTGACGCGTCGGGCGGGCGTCTTCTTCGTGGGCGGCACGTCGAGCACGAGGCGGTCGGTGCCGACCTCGACGAGCCGGCCGGTGTCGCTGCCGTCGCGGTGCGTGACCTCGACGAGCCGGCCGACCTGGCGGCGCAGCTGGTCGCGGGAGGACAGCGCGCGGCCGACGCCCGGCGAGGACACCTCGAGGACGTAGGGCGCCTGGCCGAGGAGGTCACCGGCGTCGAGCTCGTCGCTCACGGCACGGGTCGCGTCGGCGACGGTGTCGAGCGAGAGGGGCGCGACGGCGCTCGTGGTGTCGGCGTCGTCGAGGCCGGTGATGTCGGAGTCGACGAGGACCCGCACGACGCGGCGCTTGCCCGCCGGGGACACGGAGACGTCCTCGACGACGAGCCCGAGGGGCGCGAGCACCGGTTCGAGCGCCGCTCGGATGTCCTGGGCCGTGCTCATGCGTCGACGCCTCCTGCTCTTCTCGAATGTCGGTCCCGCACCCGGTCGGGGCGCGCGGACCGCTGTCACACCCGGCCCGTGCGCGGGGCCGGCCGCACGAACCGGTGGTCCCGGGTCGCGGCGTGGCCCCACTCTATCGGCGCCGAGGGGTGGGCGCAGACCACCTCCGGCGCAGGTCGTGGGAGGATCCGGGGCATGGACGGCGACATCGGGGAACGGGGACCCCGCCTGTCCGAACGGCTCGGCCGTCCCCCGCGCCGCCTGCTCCTGCTCGGCGGGGGCGCCGCCGTCCTCGCCGTCCTCGTCGACCGGGGGCTGCGCCTCGACCTGCCCCAGCCCCCGCCGCCGGTCCCGACCCGTCGCAAGGCCCCCGACGAGGACCTGCTCCTGTCGGTCGTCGCCGACCTCTCGGTCCTCGTCACCGCCGCGGACGACCTCGTGTCCGCCGGTGCCGGGGGCACGGTCAGGCGGGTGCGCACGGTCCTGCGCGAGCAGCGTCGCGTCCTCACCGGGCGCCTCACCAACGCCGGCGTGCCCTCGTCCGTCATCGCCGCGGCGGAGAAGAAGGCTGCCGCGGCAGCACCCCCCGTGCGGACGCGGGCCGACCTCGCGGCCCGGCTCGCCGACGTGCCACGCACCCGGTGGGCGCAGGTGGCGGAGGCCACCGCCGACACCCGTTCGCTGCTCCTCGCCGCGCTGTCGGCGCAGATCGCCGGCAGCGCGCTGCTCGGCGCCGACGTCGCGGTGCCCGACCCCGCCAGCCCGTCCCGGCCGACGATCGTGGCGCGCACGCAGCCCCTCGTCTACGCCTTCGAGGTCGTCGCCGCGCAGGCTGGTGCCGAGGACCGGGGCCGCGCCGCGGACACACTGGCGGGCCTGACCCGCCTCGAGATCGCCACGTCGGGCACGTCCCCGACGATGCCGAGCGGGTGGGCCCTGCCCTTCCCCGTCACCACCCCGGCCGACGCCTCGCGCCTGGCCCACGAGGTGCTCGCCGACAGCGTCGACGCCACGGTCGAGGTCGCCGGCACGGCGCCGAACGCCGCGTCGGTCGAGGACGCCGCCCGGTGGGCGGCACGCATCCAGGCGCTCGCCGTCGACTGGGACGTGCCCCTCACCGCCTTCCCCGGGGCGACGCCGTGAGCATCGAGCTCATCCCCGCACGGTTCGCCCACCGGATCAGCGGCTACCCTGCCGACGGGTACGCGTCGGGTGAGGACTGGCTCGCCGAGCTGCCGACGCTGCTCGGTGACCTGCTGCGCGAGTGGGAGCTGGAGCCGATCGGCCCGACGATGACGGGCGCCTGCTCGGTGGCACTGCCCGTGCGCCTCCTCGGGGCCGGGCGCGACGCCGCGGGCGTCAGCGGCGAGGGCGTGCTCAAGATCAGCTGGCCGCACCCCGAGGCCGCCACCGAGTCGCTGGCGCTGCAGACGTGGAACGGCCACGGCGCCGTGCGCCTGCTGCGGGCCGACCCGTCCCGCTTCGCGATGCTCCTCGAGCGGCTGCACGCCCGCGACCTCATGGGCGTCGACGTCGACGAGGCGTGCGGGGTCATCGGCGACCTGCTGGGCGTGCTCCGCCGCCCGCCGCACCCGCGCGTGCCGCGGCTCGTCGACTACGCCGAGCGCCAGGCCCGCGAGCTGCACGACGCGCCGCCGGTGCTGCCCCGCCGCTACCTCGACCAGGCCTCGGCCCTGGCCCGCGAGCTCGTGGCGCGACCGCCGGCCGAGGACCGGCTGCTGCACACCGACCTGCACTACGAGAACGTGCTCGGCGCCTACCGCTCCCCGTGGCTGGCCATCGACCCCAAGCCGATGGCCGGCGACCCCGCCTTCGAGGTGGCCCCGGCGCTGTGGAACCGCGCCGACGAGCTCGGCAGCGGCTCGCAGGTGCGGTGGTCGCTGCGTCGCCGCCTCGAGATCATCTGCGAGCGCGCCGGGGTCGACGAGGGCCGGGCGCGGGCCTGGACGATCGTGCGCGAGGCCGACAACGCCGTCGACGCGGCCGAGTCGGCCCAGTCGGCCGGCGACGACGCGTCGCGCGAGTGGGCCCACGACCGCATCAGCCTCGCCGTGACGATCATCAAGGCGATGAACGACTGACGCCTCGGCGCGTCCCGGCGGCCGGGCAGCAGACGCGTCGACCCCCGTCGACGCCCGTCGACGCCTCTGCGACGCCCGTCGCGACCACCCGTCGGGACGAGCGATCAAAACGTTTCGACTCGGGTGGTTGAAGGTCGTACGATCGTGCCCGCGCAGCGTCGCGCCCCTCCCCCCTCTTCGATGTCGAAAGGCATTCGCATGCCCCGCCCCGCCCTGCTCACCCGACGCGCGCCGCGCACGAACGCCCTCCCCGGCGCCCCGTCGCCCGCGCGCGAGATCGCGCGCATCGCCGTGCCGGTGAGCATGGAGTTCGTCCTGATGCTCGTGCTCAACTTCGTCAACCAGATCGTCGTGGGCGGGCTCGGGGCGACGGCCATCGCGGCGGTGGGCTTCTCCAACAGCCTCACCTTCATCCTCGCCGTGACCCTCGGCTGCCTCGGCACCTCGGTGAGCATCCTCGTGGCGCGAGCGCACGGCGCCGGCCGCACCGGCGACCTCGACCACACCGTGACGGCCGCGCTCGTCGTGGCCCTCGGCCTCGGCTCCGTCGTGTCGGTCGTGCCGTGGTTCTTCTCCGACCACCTCATGGCTCTCGTCGGCGCCTCGCCGTCGGTCGCGGCCGCGGGCACCGCCTACTTCCGCCTCACCGTCCTGGCCACGCTGCCGGTCATGCTCAGCGCGATCCTGTCCGGCGTGCTGCGCTCGGTCGGCCGCCCGACGAGCCCGATGATCGCCACGATGGTCACCGTCGTCGCCAACTCGGGCATCGCCCTGGCGCTCGTCACCGGCGTCGGCCCGTTCCCCGCGCTCGGCGTCGCCGGGGCCGGCTGGGCCACGCTCGTCACGGCCGTCGCCAAGGCGCTCATCCTGCTGTGGATGGCCTTCCGCCGCGGCGCGGTCCGCTGGCGCCTGCCCGTCAGCAGGGTGCAGTGGCGCGCCGTCGTCGTTCCGCTCTTCGTCCTCGCGCTGCCGCTCGGCGTCACCGAGCTGTTCTGGACCGTCGGCACCTTCCTCTACAACGTCGTCTTCGGCCGGCTCGGCGACGAGGCCCTCGCCGCCGCACAGATCGTCACGACGCTCGAGGGCGTCTTCATCGTCGGCAGCATCGGCCTCATGAGCGCGACGACGACGCTCGTCGGCCGGTCGGTCGGGCGCGGCGACGTCGGCGACGCGATGGCCTGGGTCCGGCGGCTCACCCGCGCCGGCGTCGGCACGGCAGCCGTCTTCGGCGTCCTCTTCGCCACCTCGGTGCTCCTGCTCGACGCGCTCTTCGGACAGGCCGGGCGCGACGTCCGCGTCATGGCCGGGGTCGGCATCCTCATGAACGCGGCCTTCCAGGTGGTCAAGGTGCGCAACATGATCGTCGGCGCCGGCGTCCTGCCGAGTGCCAACGACGTGCGCGGCGTCATCATCGGCGACGTCGTCGGCGCCTTCGCGGTGGGCCTGCCCCTCGCGGTCCTGCTCGGGCTGCACACCCCGCTCGGCTACGTCGGGATCTTCGCGGCGCGCATCGTCGAGGAGCTCGTCAAGCTCTCGGTGTTCACGTGGCGCGCCCGGCGCATCCGCTGGGAGCGCCTCGTCGTGGCGCGGGAGCCGCTGCCCGCCTGACGCGCGTCAGGGCGTCAGGGTGTCTCGGGCTCCTCACCGGCCGCACCCGGCCCGTGCGTGCGCTCGAGGTGCTCGAGCACGTCGCGCCGCTCGAAGCGCCGGTGTCCCCCGAGCGTGCGGACGCTCGGCAGCAGGCCCGAGCGGGCCCACTTCGTCACGGTCGTCACCGACACACGGAACAGGCGCGCGACCTCCGCGGGCGTCATGAGGTCGACGTGATCCTCGTGCCCGCGCCCCTCGTCATGGCTCGACATTGCTCGTCATGGCTTCCCCCAAGAGTCCCCTCACCGATACCGGTGCCCCGATGGACATACCCTCCCGGACGGCCCCGAGACGGCGCCCCCGCCGCCACCCGACCCCGGCGCGGACCCCCGTCCTCCGCCGGACCGACGGACGCCGCCCCCTCGACGACGTCCCGCCTCGACGATAGGGCCCGGCGGGCCTGCGTGGTGCCGAATGCCCGGGGTGTTGGACAGTGGGTGGATGCCGAACCGCCTCGCAGACGCCACGAGCCCCTACCTGCTGCAGCACCGCGACAACCCGGTGGACTGGCAGGAGTGGGGCTCGGAGGCCTTCGCGGAGGCCAGGGAGCGCAACGTGCCGGTGCTCCTGTCGGTCGGGTACGCGGCCTGCCACTGGTGCCACGTCATGGCCCACGAGTCCTTCGAGGACGACGCCGTCGCGGAGGCCCTCAACGCGCGATTCGTGCCGGTCAAGGTCGACCGGGAGGAACGGCCCGACATCGACGCGGTCTACATGTCCGCGGTGACGGCGACGACCGGCCAGGGCGGCTGGCCGATGACGGTGTTCCTGACGCCGGAGGGCCAGCCGTTCTTCGCCGGAACGTACTTCCCGCGCGACCACTTCCTACGCGTCCTCGCCGCCCTCGACGAGGCGTGGCGCACCCGCGAGGACGAGGTGCGCGCGTCGGGCACCCACATCGCCGGCGCCCTCCGCGAGGGCCTGCGCTCCCCCGACCCCATCGAGCCGGCCGCCGGCCTGCTCGAGGACGCCGTCGCCCTGCTGGCGCGCCAGTTCGACCCGCGCTCGGCCGGCTTCGGGGGCGCGCCGAAGTTCCCGCCGTCCATGGTGCTCGAGTTCCTCCTGCGCCACCACGCCCGGACCGGCGACCCGACCGCGCTCGAGCTCGCCTCGCGGACCCTCGACCGGATGGCCCGCGGCGGCCTCTACGACCAGCTCGGCGGCGGCTTCGCCCGCTATGCCGTCGACGCCGACTGGGTCGTGCCGCACTTCGAGAAGATGCTGTACGACAACGCCCTGCTGCTGCGGGCCTACACCTCGTGGTGGCGGCTGGGCGGGGGCGACCACGCCGAACGCGTCGTCCGGGAGACGGCGGCGTTCCTCCTGCGTGACCTGCTCACGCCCGAGGGCGGGTTCGCCTCGTCGCTCGACGCGGACGCCGACGGCGTGGAGGGGCTGACGTACGCGTGGACGCCGGCCCAGCTGCGCGAGGTGCTGGGCGATGACGCCGACCCCGCCGCGGAGCTGTTCGTCGTCACGGCGGCCGGCACCTTCGAGCACGGCGCCTCCACCCTCCAGCTGCCGCGGGACCCCGACGACCGGGCGTGGTTCGAGGGCGTGCGCTCGCGCCTGCTCGACGCTCGCGACCGGCGGCCGCAGCCGGCCAGGGACGACAAGGTCGTCACCTCGTGGAACGGGCTCGCCGTGGCCGCCCTCGCCGACGCGGGCGCGCTCCTCGACGAGCCGGGATGGGTCGACGCGGCGGCCCGCTGCGCCCGGCACGTCCTCGAGGTCCACGTGCGCGACGGCGTCCTGCTGCGGGCCTCGCGCGACGGCCGGCCCGGGGACGCGCGGGCCGTCGCGGACGACCTCGGCAACCTGGCCGAGGGTCTGCTCGCCCTGCACCGGGCCACCGGCGACGCGTCGTGGCTGGCGCACGCCCGCTCCGTCCTCGACGGCGCACCGGCCTTCGGCGCCGACGACGGCGGCTTCCACGACACCGCGGCCGACGCCGAGGCGCTCTACCTGCGCCCGCGCAGCGCCGCCGACAACGCCGAGCCGTCGGGCCAGTCGGCCCTGGCCGGCGCCTTCGTGTCCCTCGGCGCCCTGACCGGCGACACCGACGCGCTGGCGGTCGGCCGCGCCGCCGTGGCCGCCGGCCTCGGGCTGGCCGCGCGCGAGCCGCGCTTCGGCGGGTGGACCCTCGCGGTGGCCGAGGCGCTGCTCGACGGGCCGGTGCAGGTGGCGGTCGTCGGCACCGGGCCGGACGCGTCCGCCCTGCTCTCCGCCGCGCGGCGCAGCGCCCGCCCGGGCGCCGTCGTCGTCGCGGGCCCACCCGACAGCCCCGGCGTGCCGCTGCTCGCGGACCGGCCGCTGTCGGCGGGCCGGCCGACGGCCTACGTGTGCCGCGGCATGGTCTGCGACCTGCCCGTCACCGACGCGGAGGGACTCGCCGAGCGGCTCGCCGCCCTGTGAGGGCCTGTGCGGGCCTGTGCGGGCCTGCGCGGGCGGGCGCCGGAACGCCGGTTGCGCGCTCCGGGGCCCACCCTCTCCCGGGCCACCGGGAGCCACGAGCCGAAGGGCCGTCCGAGTCCCACGGGAGTCAGGGGTTTCCCGGGGCTGCTCGGACGGCCCGGCCTCCAGTCTGGGTGCCCGACCGCAACGCAGCCGGAGCCCCAGGTGCAAGAAACCCGCAAGATCCGGGCGTCCACTTGTGCCGGTTCGCACGTGCTCCATCCGCCACATCTGTCACAATCCACGCATGACGGGCACCGAGCGCAGGGCAGTCGTCGTCGAGGACGACGACGACATCCGGCAGCTCATCACGCACAGCCTCGGCATGCAGGGCTTTGCCGTCGCCGTCGCGAGCAACGGTCGCGAGGCCATCGACCTCGTCACCTCGACCGACCCCGACCTCGTCACCCTCGACCTCGGCCTGCCCGACCTCGACGGCATCGAGGTGTGCCGCCGGGTCCGTGAGACGAGCCAGGCCTACATCATCATGATCAGCGCCCGCACCGAGGAGATCGACCGCCTCATGGGCCTCGAGACCGGTGCCGACGACTACCTGACCAAGCCGTTCAGCCCGCGCGAGCTGCAGGTGCGGGTCAACGCCCTGCTGCGCCGGCCGCGCACGTCGTGGGACCCCACCGCGGGCGCCACCGGCCCGATCCCGGTCGTCGTCCCCAACGGCGCCAACGGCACGCACGTCGTGGCGGGCTCGGGGACCGCCGACACCAACGGCCACGACGTCCACGCGACGCACACCGGTCGCGGGCCGCGCTCCGGCGACCCCGACCCGGTGGTCCGCCACGGGCTGCTGGCGGTCGACACCGAGAGCCGCACCGTCACGGTCCACGACACCGAGGTCGAGCTCACCCGCACCGAGTTCGACCTGCTCACGACGATGCTCGCCGCGCCGCGGCGGGTGTGGTCCCGGGCCGTCCTGCTCGACACGCTCTGGGGCGCCGGCTGGTCCTCCGAGGAGCACCTCGTCGAGGTGCACGTCGGAAACCTGCGCCGCAAGCTGACCCGTGCGGCCCCCGCCGGCACCCGTCCGCTCATCCGCACGGTGCGCGGCGTCGGCTACCGCATGGAGGAGCCGGACGCCCAGTAGACGTCCGGCTCCCACCCCACGGCGCTCACCCGACCGGCCCGGCCCACCCAGCCGGTCCCGGTCCGCCGCGGTCTAGCCGCGCTCCGACCCGGACAGGTGCAGCCGGAGGGCTGACTCCGTCTCCGCGGTGTCGCGCGCGAGATCTCCGAGGCACTCCCACGTGTGCTCGGTGTCGCCCCGCTCGAGGGCGTCGATGACGAGGGTCGTGCGGGCGGCGAGGCGCCGGGCGCCCACCGTCCCCGACGTGACCCGCAGGCTCAGCAGGACCTCGAGGGCACCCTCGACGTCGCCGGTCGTCATCGCCGCCTCGACGCGTCCGACGCGCTCGGCGAGCAGGCGCAGGTACGTGCGGGCGACCGACGTGGCAACCTGCTGGCTCTCCAGCTCCTCGCCGAGGGCGAAGAGGGTGCCGGGCTCGAAGACCGGCTCGAGGTCGGCTGCCACGTGCAGCGGCGTCTCACACATCGGCCTGCTCCTTCCTGGTGGTGGCGTCGGTCCAGTGGCGCGGAGGGTCGGCCAGGACGGCGAGGCCCAGGACGCCCCAGGCCACCCACGTCTGTCTCGAGCCCCGGGCCGCCGCCTGCAGCGAGGGTGTGCCGTCGGTGGCGCGGCGCGTGCCGGCCCCGCGCAGCGGCCACGCGTCGCGGGCCAGGCTGGTCGTGCTGCTCACGGCGGTCCTCCTGTCTGTTCGCGATGGTGCCGGTGCCCGGGTTCCCCGTCTCCCGGGGGCGGGGTGGCCGGGTCGGGTCCCCACCCGACCCGGCCACCCGGGTGGCTCCGTCGTCCCTCCCCGACGACGGGGCCGCGGCGCACCGGGCGGGGTCCCCACCCGGCCCGGCGCGCCGAGGTCAGTGGGCCGTGTGGCCCGCCGGCTTCGTCTCGTTGCGTTCTGGCAGTGACCACTGTGTCGGGGCAACCACAAGACGGCGGGCTGTTGAACGCAGGCTTTGCACAAGAAAGCCGCAAGGCCGTCCGCCCGGCATTTCGGACGAACGGCCTTGCGGCACAGGGCTATTCAGTTACGAAGCAGGGCGAATGCCACGAATCGGACACCGCCACCGACGGGCGGCGCGGCGTCTGCCGCCGTGTGTCACAGCTCGGTGGACAGGTAGTCGCGCGCGCTCGACGCGAAGCGCTCACGGGCCGCCGCTCCCCCGACGAACAGCGCCGTGGCCCAGATGTCGGCCCACACGAGGCGCGGCCCGACGACCGTCACCGACCCCTGCCTCCCGACGTGCTCGCCCGTCGCCGGGTCGTAGAGGTGGGCGCCCCGGGCGGCCGTGCCGGAGGTCGCGACGGCACCGTGCGCCAGGCTGACGGTGCTCGCGATCCGGGTGCGGTCGAGGGGGTCCTCGATGCCGACGCGCCAGGTGATGGCGTCCGGGCCCTCGAGGGGCAGGTCGGGGTGTGCGCCGATGAGCAGGTCGCCGCCGGCGTTGACGCAGTAGGACGTCCCCGGCAGGCCGGCGAGGTGCTCGGCCGCGAGGTCGACGGCCCAGCCCTTGACGAGGCCGGTCGGGTCGAACGCGAGGTCGCCGTCGGGCGTCGGCAGCAGCGTCGTGAACGCGCCGCCGGTGACGCGCTCGGCCTCCTCCCCGATCGAGAGCGCCTCCGCGACGCGCGGGCTCGCCTCGGACAGCTCGATCTCCTCGCGGCGCAGGCGCATGAGGTCGGAGTCGTCGCGGTAGGTCGAGAACGTCGCGTCCATCTCGCGGAGCAGGGCAAACGCCCCGGCCACCGCGGCCTCGGCCGCCGGTCCGTCGAGGTCGTGGCCGCGCAGGTGGATGCTCACCGGCATCCCCATGACCTGCTCGACCCAGGCACGGCGGGCCGGCGTCGTCCGCGGCTTCGCATCCACGTTCACATCGTCCTCCTCGTGTCGTGTCCCGGCCGCCCTACGGCGGTCAGAGGTTCGCCTTGTCGATGGCCGACTGGAGCGACTGCGTGTAGCCCTCCCACGTCACGGTGGCGCCGGACACGACGTCGATGTTCGCCGACTGGGCCTGCACGGCCTCGCTGTTGTAGACCGGCACGGCCTGGGAGTTGATCATCTGGTCGTGGCGGTCGTTCCACGGCACCTGCAGGATGTTGACGTCGGTGATCTTGCCGCTCTGGACGGTGATCTGGACCTGCACGTCGCCGTAGCGCGTGCCGAAGGCGTCGCCGTCGTAGGTCTTCGCGGCGCTCGAGGCCGAGCCCGATCCGGACGAGCTCGACGAGCCCGATCCGGACGATCCCGAGGAGCCCGACGCGCTCGAGGACGAGTCGGTGGACCCCGACGCGCTCGAGGACGAGTCGGTGGACCCCGACGCGCTCGAGGACGAACCGGTCGAGTCGCTGGAGCTCGAGCCGTCCGACCCGCCCGAGGCGCCACCGGACGTCGTCGTCTGCTGCTTCGTGGTCGAGGTGACCTGGCGGGTCTCGGAGGTCGCCACGGCCGTCGAGGTGCGCGAGGTGCCGTAGCTGAAGAGCAGGACGAGGACGGTCAGGGTGCTCATGGCCCAGATGACGATGCGTCGCATGGTGGGTCTCGTTTCGGGGGCTCGTAAGGGTTCGTGCAGGGTCGTCGGGTGCGAAGGTGCGGCGCCGGGGCGCGTCGGTCAGTAGCTGAACCGCTCGTGGTGGACGGCGTCGGGGGCGACGCCGGCGGCACGGGCGGCCTCGATGACGAGGTCCATCCAGGCGGGGGCGCCGCAGACGTAGACGTCTCGGTAGGCGACGTCGGGGACGATGCGCAGCAGCGCCTCGGCGTCGGTCAGGTGGGCCGCGTCCTGCGGGAGCCAGCTGTCGCGGCTCGTGGCCCGGGGACCGATGACGGCGACGATCCGGGCGCCCTTGGCTCGGGCGAGGTCGAGCAGCTCGTCGGCCAGCACGATCTCGGACTCGCGGCTGACCCGGTAGATGACGACGGTGGCGTCCGGACCGGCCGGCAGGTCCTCGAGGAGGGCGCGCAGCGGGGTGATGCCGATGCCGGCGCCGATGAGCACGGCCTTGTCGCGGGTGGCCACGCCCGAGTGCAGGCGACCGTACGGGCCCTCGAGGAGCACCTTGGTGCCGGGCCGCAGGGCCGCGAGGCGGCTGCTGCCGTCACCGACCGCGGCGGCCGTGATGCGCAGGCTCCGGCCGTCGGGTGCCGCCGAGAGGCTGTAGGGGTTGGCCCGCGTCCAGCCGGGACCGTCGAGGAAGCGCCACTGGAAGAACTGGCCGGCCCGGACGGGCAGCCGGTGCAGGTCGCGTCCGCTCACGGTCACCGACGTGACGGTCGGCGACTCGGTGACGATGTCGGTGACGACGAGGCGGTGTCGCCGCGACCGCAGCACCGGCAGGCCGACCCGGTAGACGAGGACCGCGGCGAGCGAGGCTGCGTAGAGGCCCCACCAGAAGACCGTCGCCACGGTGCTGGCCTTGAAGTCCTGCCCGGTCCACAGCTGGTGCGGCAGGGCGAGGCCGGCGCCGAGGTAGGCGTAGAGGTGCAGCAGGTGCCACGACTCGTACCGCAGCCGCCGACGGGCAGCGCGGACCGAGGTGACGACGACCATGACGAGCGCGAGGGCCCCGGCGAGGGCGAGCAGCATGCCCGGCGAGTGGAGCACCTCGTCGAGGAACGTGCCGATGACGCCGAGGTTGGTGCCCTGGTCGTAGCCGAGGATCGTCAGCACGATGTGGGCGAGCATGAGGTTGAACGAGGTGAACCCCACGAGTCGGTGCACCCGCGCGAGCTCGTCCTGGCCCCAGGCCTGCTCGACGATCGGGATGCGCGCCATGAGCAGCACTTGCAGGAGGATGAGCACCGACGCGACGAGACCGAACAGCCGTCCGACCGTCGTCAGCGCGTCGCCGAGCGTCCCGAAGGCCGTGAGCCCGCCGCCGGCGACCCACAGGGCCACGACGAAGAGGACGAGGGCCCACGCGACGGCGCCCGACGCGTCGCGCCACCACAGCGGGACGGGTCCCGTGGCGAGGCGACCGGGCAGACGCCCGGGCGTCCTGGTGTCGGGCATGGGGGGACTCACCGGTCGGCCCTCGGAGGTGACGACTGCGCTCATGGTTGAACATTCACGAGCCGCGCTGTGAGTCACCTGTGGGACACGCAGGACGTGAGTGTGAGCACGAACCGGTCACCTGCCAGAGCCCCGTCCGGGTCGGACGTCAGGGCCAGAGGCCGAGGAGGCTCCCGCCGATCTTGACGATGAACGCCGAGACGATGAGGACGAAGACGGCACGGACGAACCCGCTCCCGCGCGCGACGGCCGTGCGGGCGCCGACGTACCCGCCGAGGAGGTTGGCCGCGGCGATGACGACGCCGACCTTGAGCAGCACGAGCCCCATCGGCGCGAACACCGTGAGGGCGCCGAGGTTCGTCGCGAAGTTGGTGATCTTCGCCTTGGCGCTGGCCTCGAGGAAGGCGTAGCCGAGCAGCCCGACGAGGGTGAAGACGAGGAAGGACCCCGTGCCGGGGCCCAGCGCGCCGTCGTAGACGCCGATGACGAAACCCGTCAGCATCGCGAGCACGACGTGCCGGGCGCCGTGGAACCGGCGCAGCGACTCCCGGCCGAGGTCCGGCTTGAGGAGCGTGTAGGCCCCGACGGCGACGAGCAGCACGAGGATGATCGGGTTGAACGCCGACTTCGGGATGTGCAGGCCGATGACGGCCCCGAGGATCGCGCCGACGTACGCGACGGCCGCCATCGGCAGCGCGGTGCGCAGGTCGGGCCGGACGCGTCGGTAGTAGGTCACCGAGCTCGTGGCCGTGCCGAAGATCGAGCCGAACTTGTTCGTCGCGAGCAACTGGGCCGGGCTCGCCCCGGGGAGCAGCACGAGCAGCGCCGGCAGCTGGACGAGCCCGCCGCCGCCGACGACGGCGTCGATCCAGCCCGCGGCGAAGGCGGCGACGCCGAGCAGGGCCAGCGTCGTCAGGGTCGGGTCGCTCACGGAGCGGTCTCGCCGTCGGCGGCCTCGTTCCAGGCGGCCACGATGGCGGCGACGTCGAGCAGCTCGTGGGCCACCGCGTCGGGCGTCGCCTCGTGGGAGACCTGCTGGTCGACGGGGATCTGCGAGTGCGGGATCCAGATGGCCCGCATGCCGGCCTGCTGCGGACCGTGCACGTCCTCGTAGGAGCGGTCCCCGACGTAGGCGCACTCCCCCGGGTCGACCCCGAGCGCCTCGGCGGCGTGCACGAAGATCTCGGTCCGGGGCTTCACCCACGGCGTCTCACTCGAGTAGACGTCGGCATCGATGAGGTGCAGCACGCCGTCGCGTTCGAAGATCGACCGGTGGTACTCGCGCTCCCAGATGGTGTTCGACAGGACACCGACGCGGATTCCCTTGTCGCGCAGGCTCGTCCACAGCGCTTCGACATCCGGGTGCGTCAGGGTGTGCGGTTCCCAGAAGTCCCGGTAGGCCGCCAGGCCCGCCTCGAAGGCCGGGTGGCCCGAGGTCAGGCCGACCGACTCGAGGATGTCCGCGAGGCGCGCGCTGCCGCCGTGGGTGCGTCCGTGGCGCCACGCGGCGTCCTCGGCGGCGAGGATGGCCGACGCGAGTTCGTCGCGAGCGCACGCCACGTGGCCCATGCCGTCGGCGAAGACGTTCCACTGCGCACGCATGTCGACCGTGTGCCAGGGGGTGAGGGTGCCGCCCCAGTCGAAGATGACGCCGCGCACGGGCCGGGCAGGCCGGACGGGCCGGACGGGCCGGACGGGCCGGACGGGACCGACCGCCCCGGCAACGCGGTCCGGATGCTCGCCCGCCGTCACGAGCGCTCGACCTCGGCGGTGACCTCGGCGGTGACGACCGGCACGACCTCGTCGACGGCCACCTCGCGGCGCTCGCCCGAGCGTCGGTCCTTGACCTCGACGACGCCGTCGGCGAGGCCACGCCCGACGACGACGATCGTCGGCACGCCGACGAGCTCGGAGTCCTTGAACTTCACGCCGGGGCTGACGCCCTTGCGGTCGTCGACGAGGACCGACAGGCCCTGCGTCTCGAGCTCGCGCGCGATCTCCTCGGCCTTGACGAACATCGCGTCGTCCTTGCCGGCCACGACGACGTGGACGTCGACCGGCGACAGCTCGCGCGGCCAGATGATGCCGGCCTCGTCGTGGTTGCCCTCGACGACGCAGGCCACGGCTCGCGAGACCCCGACGCCGTAGGAACCCATGACGACGGTGACGAGCTTGCCGTTCTGGTCGAGCACCTTGAGGTCGAGGGCCTCGGCGTACTTCGTGCCGAGCTGGAAGACGTGGCCCATCTCGATGCCGCGCGCCCCCTCGAGGACGTGGTCGCAGGTGGGGCAGGGGTCGCCGAAGCGCACCTCAGCGGCCTCGATGGTGCCGTCGGCGGTGAAGTCACGGCCGGCGACGAGGTCGATGACGTGCTGCCCGGCGACGTTGGCGCCGGTGACCCAGCGGGTGCCCTCGGCGATGCGCGGGTCGAGCAGGTACCTGATGCCGGTGCTGCCCTCGGTGCCGAGCGCGCCGGGGCCGATGTAGCCCTTGACGAGCGCAGGGTTGGCGGCGAAGTCGGCCTCGGTGAACGCCTCGACCTCGGCCGGCTCGACCTGGGCGCCGAGCCGCTTCTCGTCGACCTCGCGGTCGCCGGGCACGCCGATGGCGAGCGGCTCGCGGGTGCCGTCGGGGTGCACGAGCATGACGACGACGTTCTTCAGCGTGTCGCCGGCCGCCCACGCGCGGTCCTCGCGGGGGAAGCGCTCGTTGAGGTGGGCCACGAGCGTCTCGATGGTGGGGGTGTCGGGGGTGTCCTCGGCGTGCGCCGCGGGCACGCCCTCCCAGCCGACGGCGTCGGGCGCGGGCACCCGGACGGCCTCGACGTTGGCGGCGTAGCCGCAGCTCGTGCAGTGGACGTAGGTGTCCTCGCCGACCTCGGCGGTGGCGAGGAACTCCTCGCTCTTGCTACCGCCCATGGCGCCGGCCATCGCCTCGACGATGACGTAGTGGAAGCCGAGCCGGTCGAAGATCCGGACGTAGGCCTCGCGGTGCAGCTGGTAGCTCTTGTCGAGCCCGGCCGCGTCGACGTCGAAGGAGTAGGAGTCCTTCATGACGAACTCGCGGCCGCGGAGCACGCCGGCGCGCGGCCGTGCCTCGTCGCGGTACTTCGTCTGGATCTGGTAGATCGACAGGGGCAGGTCCTTGTACGAGCTGAAGAGGTCCTTGACCGTGAGGGTGAACATCTCCTCGTGCGTGGGGCCGAGCAGGTGGTCGGCGCCCTTGCGGTCCTGCAGGCGGAAGATGTTGTCGCCGTACTCGGTCCAGCGGCCGGTGGCCTCGAAGGGCTCCCGCGGCAGCAGCGCCGGGAAGAGCAGCTCCTGGGCGCCGATGGCGTCCATCTCCTCGCGGACGATGCGCTCGACGTTGCGCAGCACGCGCAGGCCGAGGGGCAGCCAGGTGTAGACGCCCGGGCTGACGCGGCGGACGTAGCCGGCGCGCACGAGCAGCTTGTGGCTCGGGACCTCTGCGTCCGCCGGGTCCTCGCGAAGGGTTCGCAGGAACAGGGACGACATGTGCAGGGCCACCGGGACTCCTTCGGGTGCGTCGCTCGGGTGAGCGCGGGTGAACCCCGGAAGGATATCGGTCGACCGCAGGGCGCTCCGACCGCGTTTCGCCCCGGGCCGCGTGAGACGTCGCTGCCCGTGCCCGGTGCGGCGGCGTAGCGTCCCGGCATGGGCGACGTCTACCTGCACGGGCACCACGCGAGCGTCCTCGCCTCGCACGGCGCGCGCACCGCGGCCGACTCCGCGGCCTACCTGCTCCCGCACCTGCGCCCGGGCCTGTCTGTGCTCGACATCGGGTGCGGCCCGGGCACCATCACCCTCGACCTCGCCGAGGCCGTCGCGCCGGGTGTCGTCGTCGGCCTCGAGAACGTCGAGGGGCCGCTCGTCGAGGCCCGCCGGCACGCCGCAGCCCGGGGCGACGAGCGCACCCGGTTCGAGCTCGCCGACGTCGCCGCGCTCCCCCACGCCGACGACACCTTCGACGTCACGCACGCGCACCAGGTGCTCCAGCACCTCACCGACCCCGTCGGCGCCCTGCAGGAGATGGCGCGTGTGACGCGTCCGGGCGGCGTCGTCGCGGTGCGCGACGTCGACTACGCCTCGATGGTGTGGCACCCGGCGTCCGAGGGGATGACGCGCTGGCTCGACACCTACCGGCGGCTGGCCCGGCTCAACCACGCCGAGCCCGACGCCGGGCGGCACCTGCTCGCCTGGGCGCACGCCGCCGGGCTCGCCGACGTGACGCCGACGGCGTCGCTGTGGACGTACGCCACGCCCGAGCAGTCCGCCTGGTGGGGCGGCGTCTGGGCCCGACGCGTCGTCGACTCGACCTTCGCAGCGCAGGCCCTCGAGCGCGGACTCGCGACGCGCGCCGACCTCGAGGCGATGCGGGCGGCCTGGCTCGCGTGGGCGGCCCACCCCGACGCGTGGTTCGCCATGACGCACGGGGAGCTGGTGGCCCGGGTGGACGCGGTCGGCACCCCGATCGGCTGACGGCGACCGGCCGGCCGGCCGGGTCCGCCTGACGGAAAACCGCGGGCGGGCGCACGGCGGCGTCTGCGAGATTGGGGCATGACCGCGCCGCTGACCGTCCACGTGACCTCCGACCCCGCCGAGGCCCGGTCGTGGTTCGCCGGGCTCGTCGACCGCGAGCCGCAGGCGCTCAGCGTCGTCGCGAGCGTCACCGCAGGCATCCTGCACGACCCGACGCGCTACCCCGGTGCCCGCTGGTGGGCGGGGCACGACGGCACCGACGTCGTCGCCGCCTACATGCACACGCCGCCGCACCCCCTGCTCGTCGCGTTCGCGACGCCGGCCGAGGCCCGGGCGCTCGCCGCAACCCTCGCCGGCCAGGGCGACGAGCTACCAGGGGTCAGCGGCCTGCGCGAACCGACCGAGGCCTTCGCCGACGAGTGGGGTCGTCGCACCGGCGCTCCCGTGCGCACGACGATGGAGGTCGGACGGTTCGCGCTGCCCGAGCGGGCGGTCGTGCCGTTCGCGGTGCCCGGGGCGTTCCGTCGCGCCACGACCGCGGACCTCCCGGTCGTCGATGCCTGGCACCAGGACTTCGTCGATGCCATCGAGGGCCCCGGGCGGCGCGCCGCGAACCCGCTCGACGCCCACGTCGCCGACGGCCGCGTCGGCCTCTGGGTCGACGACGACGCGCCGGTCTCGATGGCCTACGCCTCCCCGGCGAGCGGCGGCCTGACCCGCGTCTCCGGGGTGTGGACGCCCCCGGACCTGCGCGGGCACGGCTACGCCAGCGCCGTCGTCGCCGCCCTGTCCAACGAGCGGCTCGACGACGGCGAGGCGTGCATGCTCTTCACCGACCTCGCCAACCCGACGTCGAACGCGATCTACCAGGCGATGGGCTACCGGCGCGTCGGCGACGCTGTGACGATGGCTTTCGGCTGAGGCCTGCTCAGCGCATGACACCGGCGGCGCGCAGGCCGGCCCGGATCATCGGCCACTGCAGGGGCAGCCGGGCGACCGTGGCGGCGAGGTAGCCCTGACGGGCCCGGTCCTCCGGCGCCCGGTCCAGGCGACGCTTGGCCTGGGCGGTCATCGTGACGTTGGCGGGGAAGACGCCGACGAGCAGCGCGGCCGAGGCCAGCCCGGCCACCCGACGCGTCGAGGGAACGAACAGCCCCACGGCACAGGCGATCTCGGCCGCACCGGACACGAGCACCAGGGCGCGACGGTTCGGCAGCGCCTTCGGCACCATCCGCTCGAACGGCTCCGGGCGCACGAAGTGCATGACCCCCGAGGTGAGGAACAGGCCTGCGAGGGCGACACCGTCGCGGCCGAGCCGGGACGCAGGGTTGGGGCGCTTCGTCATGGACGCAGCCTAGGCGTCCGGTGCCGGCGGGTCAGAGCAGGACGGTGGTGAAGGCGCCGACCTCGTGGAAGCCGCACCGGTCGTAGGTGGCCCGCGCCGCGACATTGAAGTCGTTGACGTAGAGGGAGACCTCGTCCGCCGGCCCGGCCAGCACCTGCTCGACGACCGACGCCATCGCGGGGACCGCGAGCCCCTGTCCCCGCAGCCGGGGGTGCAGCCACACGCCCTGGACCTGGGCGCACCCGAGTGCGAGCGAGCCGATGTCGGCCTTGAAGACGACCTCGCCGTCCTGGATCCGCACGTAGGTGTGGCCCTGCCGGATCAGCGCCGCGATGCTGGCGCGGTAGCCGCGGTCGGAGCCGTGGTAGGGCGGGTAGCCGATCTCCTCGGTGAACATGTGCGCCGCCGCCGGGAGCACGAGGTCGACCTCGTCGAGCGTCGCGGGGCGCACCCGGTCGTCGAGGTCGACGCCGAGGCTCGACGGCGGGGTCGACGTGGACAGGAGCGGCTGGTGGGTGCGGACGGCTCGGACGGGCCCCCACGACGGGCCGAGCCGGTCCCACAGGCCGATCACCTGGTCGGTGGGACCGAAGATCGACGCGCACTGCCGGCGCATCCGCATGATCCGCGCCGCGACCGCCGTGACGCCGGCGTCGTCGAGCTCGACGGGCACGACGTTGGCGCTGACCCACGCGAGCCCGGTGAGGTCGCCCGCCTCGACGTGCCCGATGAGCGACCCCGGCGACGCGGCGATGCTGCCCTCGAGGATGCGGGCGGCGACGAAGACGTTGGCCACGCGGTCGCGCGCGCACAGCGCGAGGGCCGTGTCGCGGTCGGCGGTCGACAGCGACCGCACGGGGAGGCGTTGGCGGAGCACCTCCCAAGAGTGACGGCACGAGGGCGACTTGTCACCTACGGCTCGCCCCGGCGACACCATCGTGACCTCCGCGTGTCGTCAGGGCCCGCCACCCGCCGCCGGAGGGCACCCTGTCGCCACACCTCCCCGCGGGACCACCGCGCGGGACCACCGCGCGGGACCACCGCGGGCAACCCCCAGGCGTCAGCGCGGGTTGCGGTGCAGCAGCGGCGCGTCGAGGTCGGTGTTGTCGAGGACCCACGTCGCCGACTCCCGGGGGTGCGCCCGCTCGAGGTAGAGCCGCTGGCCTCCGACGTAGCGGCGGTTCGACTCGGCCTCCGGGTCGGGGTCGTGGCCCTCGCCGAACCGGGCGTTGCCGCGCGGCACCGACACCGCGAAGGGCACGTCGACGAACACGACGGCGTCCCACGCGTCGGCGAGCTCCGGACGCTGGAGGAAGATCCCGTCGACGAGCAGCAACGTGTCGACGCCGACCGGCACCGGGTCGGCGTCGACGCGTTCGTCGCGCTCCACGTCGTTGACGGCCGGGGTCACCGGCAGCCCGGCGCGGAAGGGCTCGAGCACGACGCGACGGAACGCGGCGTAGTCGTAGGAGTCCTCGTAGAACGTCTCCGGGCCGCGACCTCGCGCGACGCGCTCGGCACGGGGGCGGTGGAACCCGTCCACCGACACCCGCACGACGTCCCGGTCGGCGCCGACGACCTCGGCGAGCTGGTCGGCCAGGACCGTCTTGCCGGCCCCGTCGACGCCGTCCACGGCGACTGCGACGCGTCGGCCGGGGTGCAGCGCGACGAGCTCGCCCGCGAGCACGCTCACGACGGCGAAACGCCCCGTCGCCGGGACGGGTGGGCGCACGGTCAGCCGACGGTGACGCTGGGGCTGCCGGCGGCGTCGTCGTCGATCGGCTCGCCCATCTCCTCGGCGATCCGCATGGCCTCCTCGATGAGCGTCTCGACGATCTGGGCCTCGGGCACGGTCTTGATGACCTCGCCCTTGACGAAGATCTGGCCCTTGCCGTTGCCGGACGCGACGCCGAGGTCGGCCTCCCGGGCCTCGCCGGGGCCGTTGACGACACAGCCCATGACGGCCACCCGCAGCGGCACGGTCATGCCCTCGAGACCTGCGGTGACCTGGTCGGCGAGCGTGTAGACGTCGACCTGGGCGCGGCCGCACGACGGGCACGAGACGATCTCGAGCTTGCGCGGCTTGAGGCCCAGGCTCTGCAGGATCTGGTTGCCGACCTTGACCTCCTCGACCGGCGGGGCCGAGAGGGAGACGCGGATCGTGTCGCCGATGCCCCGGGACAGCAGGGCGCCGAAGGCGGTGGCCGACTTGATGGTGCCCTGGAAGGCAGGGCCGGCCTCGGTGACCCCGAGGTGCAGGGGCC
Source organism: Intrasporangium flavum (assembly GCF_001956915.1). Classification (GTDB taxonomy): domain Bacteria; phylum Actinomycetota; class Actinomycetes; order Actinomycetales; family Dermatophilaceae; genus Monashia; species Monashia flava. Next base: position 59,510 of record NZ_MLJO01000020.1, read on the forward strand.
AGTCGCCGCGCTCGGCCAGCAGCTCGTAGGCGCGGACCATGATGACGGGGTCGTTGTGCTTGACCGAGATCTTGAAGTCGTGGAAGTCGTGCTCCTCGAAGAGGCTCGCCTCCCAGACGGCCGACTCGACGAGCGCCTCCGGCGTCGCCTTGCCGTACTTGTCCATGATCCGCTTGTCGAGGCTGCCGGCGTTGACGCCGATGCGGATGGAGACGCCGGCGTCCTTGGCCGCCTTGGCGATCTCCTTGACCTTGTCGTCGAACTGGCGGATGTTGCCCGGGTTGACGCGGACCGCGGCGCAGCCGGCGTCGATCGCGGCGTAGACGTACTTCGGCTGGAAGTGGATGTCGGCGATGACCGGGATCTGGCTCTTGCGGGCGATCGCGGGCAGCGCGTCGGCGTCGTCCTGGCTCGGGCACGCGACCCGGACGATGTCGCAGCCGGCCGCGGTCAGCTCGGCGATCTGCTGGAGCGTCGCGTTGATGTCGGTGGTCGGCGTCGTCGTCATCGACTGCACGGAGATCGGGAAGTCGGAGCCGACCCCGACCTTGCCGACCTGGATCTGGCGGGTCTTGCGCCGGGGCGCGAGGACCGGCTGGGGCGCGGACGGCATGCCGAGGGAGACGCTCATGCGGCCCATTATGTCGCGGCTCCGCTCGGTTCCGCGGGCCGCTCCCCTTCGGCGGGGTGCTCAGCCGAAGAAGCTGATCGGCTTGACGATGTCGGCGTAGATGAGCAGCACCGACATCGTGATGAGCACGAGGCTCATGCCGTAGGCGATCGGCAGGCCCTTGGCGACGTCGACGTAGCCGGGGTCGGGTCGGTTGCGCACTCGGGCGACGCCCTTCTTGACCGCCTCCCACAGCGCGCCCGCCACGTGCCCGCCGTCGAGCGGCAGCAGCGGGATGAGGTTGAAGACGAAGAGCGCGAGGTTGAGCGAGGCGATGAGCAGGACGAGCTGGGCGAGCTTGACCCAGTTGCCACCCTCGGAGTCGGGGATGTCGACGGCCGCGACCTCGCCGCCGAGCCGGCCGACGCCGACCACGGAGATGGGACCGTTCGGGTCGCGCTCGCCCGAGCCGAAGGCCGCCTGCACGACGCCGGCCATCTTCTGCGGGATCTGCACGATGATGCCGGCGGTGTCGAGGACGCGGTCCCAGACGTACCCCGGCGCCTCGAGCAGCGGCGTCTTCACGAGGTCCTGGCCCGGCACGATGCCGGCGTAGCCCATCGGGGCCAGCACGAGCTTGCCGTCACGCACGACGGGCTTGCCGTCGGAGCCGTAGGTGGCCCTCTGGAGCCGCGCCGGCGTCACCGTGAGGGCGACTTTCTGGTCGCCGCGCTGCACGACCCATGCCGTCGGCGTGCCGGCGTGGTCGCGGATCGTGGCCGAGATCTGGTCCCACGAGCTGACGGCCTTGCCGTCGATGCTCAGGACGCGGTCGCCCTGCTGCAGACCGGCCGCGGCCGACGGCGCCTTCGGGTCGCCCGCGGCGCAGGTCGGCTGCGGGTTCTGGACCGTCGGGGCCGCGGTGGGCACGCACTGGGCCACTGCACCGACCTTGGCCGCCACCTGCGGCAGGCCGTAGAGCGTGATGACACCGGTGATGAGGACGAAGGCGATGAGGAGGTTCATCATCGGCCCGCCGAGCATGATGACGATCTTCTTGCCGGGGCTCAGCTTGTAGAAGACGCGGTCCTCGTCGCCGGGCTGCACCTCCTCCATCGAGTCGGCGCGGGCCTGGTCGACCATCTGGCTGAACCGACCGGTGGAGCTGCTGCGCAGCTGGCCGGGAGCGTCGCCGGGTCGCGGCGGCAGCATGCCGATCATCCGGACGTAGCCGCCGAGCGGGATGGCCTTGATGCCGTACTCGGTCTCGCCGCGCCGGCGCGACCACACGGTCGGGCCGAACCCGACCATGTACTGGGTCACCTTGACGCCGAACTTCTTGGCCGGCACGAGGTGGCCGATCTCGTGGAGGGCGATGGACAGGGCCACGCCCACCACGACGACGAGGACCCCGAGCACGAAGAGCATGACCCATTGTCACATCCGGCCGCCGCCGTTCCGCCCCCTCCCGCGACTCCGCGGAAAAGCGGGGGACGCGGCGCCCGGACAGCGGCGACACTCGATGGGTGCAGGCACCGACGGAGGACGCGTTCCGGGCCCTGGCGCACTCGTCGCCGTGGCTCTTCACGACGCTGCACCTCACCGTGCGCCGGCCGCTCCGCTCCCCCGTGGAGGCGTGGCTGTCGCGCCCGGGTCGGCTGGCCGTAGAGGTCGACGGGGCACGGCACGTCGTCACGGGCGTGCCGTACGGCAAGGCGGTCCTGCGCGGCGCCGGCACCGAGCCGGAGCCGTGGGTCGCGTCGCCGCCCCAGGACCACACCCCGAGGTGGCGCGCGGACGGGCTCGTCGGGCGCCGACCCGGTCGCCTCGAGGTCGACTACGACGACCCCCTCTGGGGCTCCTACGAGTGGGTCGCCATGCTCGACCCGGTCGAACTGTCCGCCGGGACCCGGCTGCGTGACCTGCAGGCCACCGCACGGGCCGGGCGCGAGACGTGGTGGGCGCTCGCGGTCGGGGTCGAGGGCTACGACCCGCGGTACTCGTGCTGCCCGCTGCTGTGGGGCGCGGAGTCGGAGCGGCTCTACGCCGGTGCCGACGCCGGGCCGCTGCGCGCCGCCGACGAGTACCCGGAGTGGCTGGTCGGGCTCGACCGAGCGACCGGCGTCGTCGTGTCGTGCGAGCCCGTGGGCCCGGTCGGGGTGCCGGCCGGGTTCACCGTCGACCTCTACGAGGTCGACGTCGACCTCCCCGACGCCCTCTTCGCTCCTCGCTGAACCAGCCGATTCGAGGTATTCCGCGA
>NZ_MLJO01000021.1 GCF_001956915.1 Intrasporangium flavum
GCGGCCGAGGGTGCCCCGTCGGAGCCGATGCTCGGCGACCCCGTCGCGTCGGCGACGATCCCGTGCGACGGCGCCGAGACCGTGGTGGACCTCCCGCCCGTCCCGCCGGGGACCTCGGAGATCGCGCCGAACCCGCGGACCACGGGGGTCGCGGCCGCCTGGGTGCTGCTGACGGTCGCCTCGTGACGCCGAGGGCCGGATCGTCTCGCCGCGCGCCGTCGCCTTACCGCTGGTAACTTCCCGACCACACGGCACCCTCACCCCTCGGGGAGGCTTCGATGGCGAAGCGCTGGAACCGGTCCATCCGTCGGCCCTTGGTCGCGCTCGCGGCCGCGGCCGCCGTCGTCGCGGCAGCGGGCCTCGCGCCCGCCGCCGCCTCCGGCGCCTGGTACGAGCCGGTCGACCCACAGAGCCCCGACTCCCAGGTCGACGTCACCGGCCCACCCCTGAGCGGCACTCAGCCCGACGGCACCGTGCGCGGCTACGTGGACGCCCACACCCACCTCATGTCCGACGTCGGCTTCGGCGGCGACATCGTGTGCGGGGCGACCTTCAGCACGGCCGGGATCGGCGAGGCGCTGGAGGACTGCGACAACCACTACCCGAACGGCCAGGCCGCCCTCATCGAGAACCTCACGAACAAGGAGGGCGGCAACCCGCTCGCCACGCACGACCCCGTCGGCTGGCCCACCTTCCACGACTGGCCGAAGTGGAGCAGCCTGACCCACCAGCAGATGTACTACCGGTGGGTCGAGCGGGCCTGGCGCGGCGGCGAGCGGATCATGGTCGCCGACGCCGTCAACAACAACGTGCTGTGCAGCCTGCCCACCCAGGTCAACCGCTACTCCTGCGACGACATGGACACGGTGCGGCGGCAGATCGCCGAGACCAAGAAGCTCGAGGCCTTCGTCGACGCCCGGTACGGCGGCACCGGCAAGGGCTGGTTCCGCATCGCCTACTCGGCCGAGGAGGCCCGCCGGTACGTCGCGCAGGGCAAGCTCGCCGTGATCCTCGGGGTCGAGGTGAGCAACCCGTTCGGATGCAAGCTCACCCTCGGCGTCCCGGGGTGCACCAGGGCGCAGATCGACGCCGGCCTCACCGAGCTGCACGACCTCGGTGTCCGCTCGATGTTCCTGTGCCACAAGTTCGACAACGCCCTGTGCGGCGTCCGCTTCGACGAGGGCACCCAAGGCGTCATCGTCAACCTCGGCAACTTCCTCAACACCGGGCAGTGGTGGCAGACCGAGCCGTGCCGCACCGAGCTGCACGACCACACGATCGCCACCGCCGTCATCCCGAAGGACCTCGCGCCGTTCCTGCCCGGCGGGCTCGTGGCGCCCGTCTACCCGCCCGGACCGCACTGCAACCCGCGCGGCCTCTCGTCCCTCGGCGAGTACGCCCTCGACGGGATGATGAAGCGCGGCATGGTCGTCGAGGTCGACCACATGAGCGTCAAGGCCGCGGCCCGCACCCTCGACCTGCTCGAGGCGGCGCACTACCCCGGCGTCGTGTCGTCGCACTCGTGGATGGACACCCACCTGACCGAGCGCATCTACCGGCTCGGCGGGTTCGTCGCCCAGTACGGCCACGACGCCGGCGAGTTCGTCGACACGATGAAGGCCGACGAGGCGCTCCGCGCGAAGTACGGCGTCGGCTACGGCTACGGCATGGACATGAACGGCTTCGGCGGCACGCCGGCACCGCGTGCGGGCTCGACGGTGACCTACCCCTTCACGACGCTCGGCGGCGCCACCGCCGACCGGCAGGTGACCGGTGAGCGCACCTGGGACTACAACCGCGACGGCGTGCCGATGTACGGCCTCATCCCCGACTGGGTCGAGGACCTGCGTCTCATCGGCGGCCAGCAGGTCGTCGACGAGCTGGCCCGCGGCGCCGAGTCGTACCTGCGCACGGCGGCCGGAGCCCAGTCGTGGACGCCGCCGGCCGACCTCGCCGCCGGGCGCCCCGCGACGGCGAGCAGCTACCAGTGGGACCTGCTCACCGACTACCGCGCACCGCGGGCCGTCGACGGGCGCGGCGACACCCGGTGGGCCAGCCGCTGGAGCGATGACCAGTGGTGGCAGGTCGACCTCGGCTCGGCGCGTCAGGTGGGACGCGTCGTCCTCGACTGGGAGTCGGCGTACGCCCGCGCCTACCGCGTCGACGTGTCGACCGACGGCACGACGTGGCGCACCGTCGCGAGCCGCTCCGGCGCCGACGGCGGCCTCGACGTGCTCGCGTTCACGCCGACGACGGCGCGGTACGTCCGCGTCGTCGGCATCCAGCGGGCGACCTCCTACGGGTACTCGCTGTGGCAGGTCGGAGTCCAGGCGACCTGAGCCGACGCCCGCCGCCCTCAGACGTCCAGCAGGTCGACGTCCCAGCGCTCGTCGGTGCTCAGGTCGGGCGTTGTCCACGTCGCGTCCGGACGCCATCGCGTCCACGCGTCGTCGAACGGCCAGTCGCCCGCGAGGAACGACGCGCGGCCGTGCTCGGCATTGAGCCGGATCGCGGCAGCCTGCTCGGCGGTGAGGCGGCCGGCCCGCTCGGCCTCCACGAGCTCGTCGGCGTCCTTGACGTGGACGGTGCCGTCGGCCTCGATCCACAGGTCGAGCACGTGGTCGCCGGTGAACGTGTCGTGCCCCGCGCGACGGTGCACCGTCTCGAGGTTGACGTACCAGCCGGCGAACTCCCAGGCGTCGTGGGCGGCCGGGTTGGCGGGTTCGTGTCCCTCCGGGACGTCCCAGAACAGCCACACCGACCACGGGCTGCCGGCCGGTGCCACGCGCAGGATGCCGGCGCCCCGCCACCGGGAGCGCGCCTGCACCCGGTGGGGCTCGCGCACGTACCTGTCGCCGAGCGGCACGTCCCGCAGGTCCGATCCGTCGGCGTACCGCTTCGTCAGCTGCGGGGTGCCGGGCGCGAGCCAGGCCACGAGGCCGCGCTCGTCGTCGCGCACGACGCGCATCGGCGACACCGTCTCGGGCCGGCCCGGCGCCCAGGCGTAGTCGCGGTAGCGCCACATGACGACCTCGCCGGGGGCCAGGAAGGGCGGCGTCCCGAGCAGACGTGCGTCGTCGGGGACGCTCACGGCGTACGGCGCCGGGACGGGCGCCTCGGTGGGCGGTGGGGCGTCGGGCATCGGCAGGACCTCGGGCACCCGGCCACCCTACGGAAGGACCGACCGGCCGCCGGGACCCACGCCCCCGCGACGCGCCCTCAGCCGACGTCGTGCGTCATGCTGTCGATGACCGCCGTCACGGCCAGGATCAGCACGACGTTCCTGCCGTCCACCACCTCGACGCCGTAGGTGTCCGCGACCCGGAACCACTTCTTCGACACCTCGGCGACCTCGTCGCCGCCCTGGCTGATGCGGTACTCGTGGTCGACGATGTTGCCCTGGACGTCCATGTCCTCGCCGTCCGCGACGTCGACGCTGAACCGCTCGCGCAGCGGGCTGATCATGGCCTTCTTGACCGTCGCGACGGTCCGCCCGGACGGGTCCTCGATGGTCATGGTGTCGCGCACCCGCAGCTTGCGCTCCTGCAGCTTGAGCAGCTCGTTGCCCGCCGCGTCCTCGAAGATGAGGGTGTCGCGGATCCGCATGGCCTTGCCGTTGACCTTGAACGCGCGTCTGCCCTGCTCGTCCTCGATCCAGGAGTCGTCGCCGATCGCGACGAGCTTCTGGCGCATCCGGTAGGTGGTCCTGCCGACTCCTCGCCGCTCGTCGCGACGTTCCTCGCGGCGCTCTCGCCGCCGGTCTCCCAGTGCCATGGCTGCCTCCTCGGCGCCGACTCTTCCTCGGACGCCCCTCAGGACACCGGGCGGCGGGCCGGGTGTCACCCCTCGATCCGAGTGAGGTGCAGCCGTGACACCGTGACGTGCCGCACTCAGGAGGTGGGCGTCAGCCTCACGACGGGGATGACGCGGCCGGCCTTCTCCTCGTAGGCGGCGAAGAACGGCGCCCTGGCCACGACCACGTCCTCCCAGGCGGCGTCGCGGTCGGCGCCGTGCAGCACGTCGACCGTCACGTCGTGGTGCACCCGGCCGATCTGGACCGACGCGTGGGTGGCGGCGCGCAGGTTGCGGACCCACTGCGGCTCCTCCGGCCGCCCACCCGCCGAGGCGGCCACGTAGTAGGAGCCCTCGCGTTCGAAGTAGCCGACCGGCGTCGTGTGCTGCGCCCCCGTCCGGCGACCGGCGACGGTCAGCAGCAGCACCGGCACGCCACGGACGCGCCCCCCGACCCTGCCGCCGGTGCGGCGGTAGAACCAGACCGACGCGGTGTTGCCCGCCTTCCACAGACGCTGGCCGATCGATGCCATGGGTCCCTCGCTCGCTCGACGGTGGGCGTCCGGGCCGACCCGGACCCCTCTCGACCCGAGTCAAGCACCCCGACCTCGGAAGCACCTTCGAAAGGAGGACGACGTGCCGGGGCTCAGCCCTTCGGGCGCTCGTCGACGATGCGGCGGGCCTTGCCGACCGACCGCTCGATCGAACCGGGCGCGCGCACCTGCACCCGGCACGTCACCCCGACGTGCGTCTTGACCGCGTGCTCGAGGCGGCGCGCGACCTCGCCGGACGCGTCGTCGGACAGTCGCTCGAGCGGCTCGACGAGGACCGTCAGCTCGACCATCCGGCCCGGCTGGGTCAGGACGCACTGGAAGTACGGCGAGAGCCCGGGCTCGGCGAGCACGTGCTCCTCGATCTGCGTCGGGAAGACGTTGACGCCGCGGATGATCATCATGTCGTCGGTGCGCCCGGTGACCTTCTGCATGCGTCGCATCGAGGGCACGGCCGTGCCGGGCAGCAGGCGCGTCAGGTCGCGGGTGCGGTAGCGCAGCACCGGCATCGCCTCCTTGGTCAGCGACGTGAAGACGAGCTCGCCGAGCTCGCCGTCGGGCAGCACCTCCTCGGTGACCGGGTCGATGACCTCGGGGTAGAAGTGGTCCTCCCAGACGTGCAGCCCGTCCTTGGTCGTCGCGGCCTCCTGCGCGACGCCCGGGCCCATGACCTCCGACAGGCCGTAGATGTCGACGGCGTCCATGCCGGTGCGGCGCTCGATCTCCTGGCGCATCGACTCGGTCCACGGCTCGGCACCGAAGATGCCGACCTCCAGGCTCGTCGCGGCGGGGTCGAGGCCGGCGCGCTCCATCTCGTCGAGCAGGGACAGGAAGTAGGAGGGGGTGACCATGATGACGCGCGGGCCGAAGTCCTGGATCAGCTGGACCTGCCGCTCGGTCATGCCGCCGCTCACCGGCACGACGGTGGCCCCGAGGCGCTCGACGCCGTAGTGCGCGCCGAGGCCGCCGGTGAACAGGCCGTAGCCGTAGGCGACGTGCACGACGTCGCCCGGGTGGCCGCCGGCGAGCCGGATCGAGCGCGCCACGAGGTCGGCCCACGTGTCGATGTCGCGACGCGTGTAGCCGACGACGGTGGGGCGGCCCGTCGTGCCCGAGCTGGCGTGGACGCGGACGACCTGCTCGCGCGGCACGGCGAACATCCCGAACGGGTAGTTGGCGCGCAGGTCGGACTTGGCCGTGAAGGGCAGGTGCCGCAGGTCGTCGAGACCGCGGACGTCGTCGGGGTGGATCCCCTTGTCCTCGAACGCCTTCCGGTAGTGCGCGACGTTCTCGTACGCGTGCCGCACCGACGCCTGGAGCCGTTCGAGCTGGACGGCGCGCAGCTCGTCGACCGACAGGGTCGGGATCTCGTGGTCCGGCAGGGCAGGGCGGCGCTCGGCTGACTCCGTCGTCATGCCGCCCATTCTCACCCACCCTCCGAAACCACGAACACACCGAGTAGCTGCCAGCTCCGCATGGAATAACCGTGTCGGGTTGGCAACTGCTCGGTGTGTTGCGGTGTCGAGCGGGGTGACGCGTCGGGTGGGGTGACGCGTCAGGCGTCAGGCGTCGGGCGACGTGACGGACGGGGTGTCCGACGCGGCGGCGTCGCTCGCGGTGCTGGTGGGAGCGCCCATCCGGGCCTCCTCCATCTCCTGCTCCTCCTGGCGCATCCGGCGCAGGAAGGACTTCGTGCGCTCGTGCTGCGGGTTGTTGATGACGTCGGCCGGCTTGCCCTCCTCGACGACGATCCCGCCGTCCATGAAGACGACGTGGTCGGCGACGTCGCGGGCGAAGCCCATCTCGTGCGTCACGACGATCATCGTCATGCCGCCCTCGGCGAGCTCGCGCATGACGCGCAGCACCTCGCCGACGAGCTCGGGGTCGAGGGCCGAGGTGGGCTCGTCGAAGAGCATGAGCTTCGGCTCCATGGCCAGGGCCCGGGCGATGGCGACCCTCTGCTGCTGGCCGCCGGACAGCGCGCCCGGGTAGGCGTTGGGCTTGTCGCCGAGCCCGACCTGGGCGAGCAGCGCGAGCGCGCGCTCACGAGCCTGCTTGCGGCCGACGCCCTTGACCTGCGTCGGCGCCTCCATGATGTTCTCGATCGCCGTCTTGTGCGGGAACAGGTTGAAGCGCTGGAACACCATCCCGATCTCGCGGCGCTGGGCCGCGACCTGCTTGTCGGTCAGGTGGTGCAGGTGCCCGCCCTGCTCGCGGTAGCCGACGAGGTCGCCGTCGACCCAGATGCGGCCGCCGTCGATCGACTCGAGCTGGTTGATGCACCGCAGGAAGGTCGTCTTGCCCGACCCCGACGGCCCGAGCAGCACGACGACCTCGCCCCGGTGGACGTTGAGGTCGATGCCCTTGAGCACCTCGTTGCCGTGGAAGCTCTTCATGACGTTGAGGGCCCGGACGAGCGGCTGCTCCTCACCCGTGCGCGACCTGCTGGACACCTCGGTCATCAGGCACCTCCCATGCCGGCGGGACGGGCGCCGCGCTGCTGCTGCGCCTTGCGGGCCTGGCCACGGGTCTGCCCGAAGCCGCGGCCGAAGTACCGCTCGAGGTAGTACTGGCCGACCATGAGGACGGAGCAGACGATGAGGTACCAGGCCGTCGCCGCCACGTAGGAGGCCATGATCTCGAGCGTGCGGGTGCCGATGATCCGGGTCTGGTAGAAGAGCTCGGTGATGACCGGGATGGCCGTCAACAGCGAGGTGTCCTTGACCATCGCGATCGTCTCGTTGCCCGTGGGCGGCACGATGACCCGCATCGCCTGGGGCAGCACGATCCGGCGCATCGTCTGGCCGTTGTTCATGCCGAGCGCCGCAGCCGCCTCACCCTGGCCCTTGTCGACCGAGATGATGCCGGCGCGGGCGATCTCGGCCATGTAGGCGGCCTCGGACAGGCCGAGGCCGACGATGCCCGCGAGCAGCGTGCTCGAGAAGGCGTTGAGGTCGAGGCTGAAGAACGTGAACGAGCTCGAGAGGCCGAGCAGCGATGCGAGCTGCTGGCCGAACGGCACACCGAGGTCGAGCGTGTTGTAGAGGTAGGGCACGCCGACGCCGATCATGCTGAGCAGCACGTAGCGGGGGATGGCCCGGAAGAACCACGTGTAGACGAACGACACGGCCCGCAGCACCGGGTTGCTCGACAGGCGCATCACCGCGAGCAGGATGCCGCCGAGCACGCCGATGACCATGGCCCCGACGGTGCCGACGATGGTGCCCTTGATGAGCCCCTCGAGCACCGGGTTCTGGTTCATGATCTTGAGGGCGAACGGGAAGTTCCACCGCTCGTTGGTCACGAAGGAGCTGATCATCATCGCCACGAGCACGGCGATGACGACGACGGCGACCCACCGCCAGGGATGCCGGACCGGCCGGGCCTGGATCAGGCCCGGCCGTTCGGATGAGGGGTCGCGAGCGACGGTCGTGGTGTCGGTGCTGGCGCTCATCGGCCGCGGCTCACGGGTTGAGCGCGAAGTCGGTGATCCCGCCCGACTCGACACCCCACTGCTTCAGCGCCGCGTCGTAGCTGCCGTCGGTCTTGGCGGCCTTGAGCGCGTCGACGAGGGCCTGGGCGAAGTCGGTCTCGGCCTTGGGCACGACGTAGCCGTAGGGCGCCGAGTCGTAGACCTTGCCGATCTCGGCGAGCTTGTCGCCGGTCTGCTTGATGGCGTAGAGGCCGATCGGGGAGTCGGCGAGCATGGCGTCGACCTTGCCGGAGACGACGTCGGCGGTGACCTCGTCCTGGCCGTCGTGCGGCAGGATGTTGATCGCGGGCTTGCCGGCTCCCGTGCACGCCTTGCTGCGGGCCGTGATGTCGTCGAACTGCGTCGTGCCGTTCTGCACGCCGATGTTCTTGCCGCAGGCGTCGTCGGGGTTGATGCCCTTCGGGTTGCCCTTCTGCCCGACCCACAGCGTGCCGGCCGTGTAGTAGCTGACCATGTTGACCTTGGCCTTGCGGTCGGGGTTGATCGAGAACGACGAGACACCGACGTCGTACTTGCCGCTGTCGACGCCGAGGATGATGGCGTCGAACTTCGAGGGCTGGTAGTCGACGGTCACGCCGAACTTCGCCGCGACGGCGTTGAAGAGGGCCGGGTCCCACCCGTCGACGGTCTTGCCGTCGGCCGCGAGCATCTCGTTGGGGGCGTAGGTGGGGTCGATGCCGACGACGATCTTGCCGGCCGACTTGATCTTGGCGGGCAGCTTCGCGACGAGGGCCGGGTCAGCCTTGCCGGTCGTCGGGGCCGCGGCCGGAGCGGACGACTGGCCGCCGCCCGGTGAGAGCGAGTCGGAGCCGCATGCGGAGAGCGTGAGACCGAGGGCGATTCCGCCGGTGACGGCGATGAGGGACATGCGGCGCATGCTGGTGGGGTCCTTCCGGGCGATGCAGCGGTCGAGCCGGCGCGACGACGCACTGGCTGGGTCTGGCCGATACTGCCACCTATCGCTGGACGTCGACACCGGATACACCGAACCGTTAGGTGGCCAGCGTCACGCCCATCAGGGGTGGCACGGCACGAGTCGCCGCAGGTCGGGCGCGGGCGGGGCCCGGCGGGTCAGCGCTCGCGGGGCAGCACCGCGTCGCGGAGCCGCTGGTCGCGGGCGATGCGGGTCAGGTCGCGCCGGTAGCGCTCGGCGGCGACGGCGCGCAGGACGATCTCGGGGTGGTGGCCGGGCGGCGGCGGGGGCGCGACGGAGACGAGGACGCGCCCGAGCAGCTGGCGTCCGTGCGCGTCGCGGGCCTCGGGCGCGAACGAGGTTGCGCGGGGGAGGAACTGGCGCAGCGCGGTGGCGAGACCGGGGTCGAGGGCGGCGATGTCGGCGTGGGCGGCCCAGGCCTCGAGCTCGGCCGGCATGCTCGGGGGCGGCGGCAGCTGCAGGCGGCTTCGCTCGGACACGACGTACGTGCCGGCCGCCTGGTCGCCGAGCCGCTTGACGCGCGAGCTGGACAGGGCGGCGATGGCCGCGGCGACGCCGGTGGTCAGGTAGATCTCGGGCCAGCCGACGAGGGCGCGGGTGATGGTGTGCCGCGAGGACACCGGCCCGCCGTCGTCACGGACGACGCGCAGCCCCATGGCGAGCTTGCCGAGGGTCCGGCCCCGGGTCAGCGCCTCGGTGGTGGCGGGCACCCCGACGAGGACGCCGACGATGACGACGATCATCGCGGTGCGGGCCACGGCCTCGGACGTGCCCTGGGTGAGGGCGATCGCGGCGACAATGAGCCCCCAGCAGGCCAGGCCGTTGACGACGAGGTCGATGAGCCCCGACACCATGCGCGAGCCGATGTTGGCGACCGGCAGCTCGAGGGCCACGCCCTCGCCGGTCACCGACTCCTGGGCCGCGTACCCCCGGTAGGGCGCGGGCGCACTGCGCGCGTTGGCCGTCACGGGAGGCAGGGTAACCCGCGGGACGCCCCGTCCGAGGCCGGACGCGGACGGCTGTGGACCGACACGGCCCGCCGCCCCTCGCCCGCGGTTAGGGTGACGCCGTGAACGTCGACGCGCTCGTCACCGCGCACCACGAGCAGTGGGCGCGCCTCGACGCGCTGAGCAAGCAGCGTCGCCTCTCGGGCGCCGAGGCCGACGAGCTGCTCGACCTCTACGAGCGGGTCTCGACGCACCTGTCGCAGGTGCGCTCGACCGCCCCCGACCCGGCGCTCGTGCGCCACCTGTCGATGCTGCTGACGCGGGCGCGGCTCTCGCTCGCCGGGCGTCACGCGTCGACCTGGTCGGGCGTCCTCACCTTCTTCCGCAGCACCTTCCCCGCCGGTCTCTACGACCTCCGGCGCTGGTGGGTGTCGACGCTCGTGGCCAGCGTCGTCCTCGCCGCGCTCGTCACGGCGTGGACCCTCGCCCATCCCGAGCTCTACACCTCGCAGCTGTCGGCCGAGCAGATCCGCGCGTACGTCGACACCGACTTCGCCGGGTACTACAGCGAGTTCGCCCACCACGAGTTCGCGACGCAGGTGTGGGTCAACAACGCGTGGGTCGCGGCCCAGTGCATCGCCTTCGGAGCGCTCGGCCTGCCGGTGCTCTACGTGCTGTGGCAGAACGTCGTCAACCTCGGCGTCGTCGCGGCGCTCATGGTCAGCCACGACCGCGCGTCGCTCTTCTTCGGCCTGATCCTGCCGCACGGGCTGCTCGAGCTGACCGCGGTCTTCGTCGCGGGCGGCGCGGGGCTGCGCCTCTTCTGGTCGTGGGTCGACCCGGGGCCGCTGTCGCGCTCGGCGTCCTTCGCACGGACCGGTCGCCAGGTCGTCGGCATCGCGCTCGGGCTCGTCGTCGTACTCCTCGTCAGCGGCCTCATCGAGGGCTTCGTCACGCCCTCGGGGCTGCCCACCGCCGCGCGGATCGCCATCGGCCTCGTCGCCTGGGGCGCCTTCCTCGTCTACGTCTTCGTCGTCGGGCGGCGGGCCCACCGTGCCGGCGCGACCGGCGACGTCGCGGGCCACGTGGCCGGCGACGCCGCGCCCGTGGTCGGCTGAGGTCAGAGCAGGCCCTCGCTCTTGAGCCGGAGGTAGTGGTCGGCCAGGCGGGGCGGGAGCGCGTCGGCGTCAGCGTCGATGACGTCGACCCCCATCCGCCCCAGGGCCTCGGCGACACGGCGGCGCTGGGCCGCCGTGCGCTCGGCGGCCGCGGCCCCGTAGGCCTCCTGCGCCGAGCCCCGGGCGAGCCGCAGGGCGGTCACGGCGGGGTCCGAGACGCTCGCGACGACGACCCGGTGGCGCGAGACGAGCGTGGGCAGCACCGGGAAGAGGCCCTCCTCGACCGCCGCGGGCTCGAGGGGCGTCAGGAGCACGACGAGCGCGCGGTGGTGCCCGCGGCCGATGAGGCCCGACACGAGCGCGGTCCAGTCGGCCTCGACGAGCGAGGCGTCGACCGGCGCCAGCGCCGACACGACGTCGGCGAGCAGCGTGCCCCGGTCGGCAGACCCGCCGACGCGCACCCGCACCACCTGGTCGCCGGCGACGACGTCGACGCGGTCGTGGGCCCGGCTCGCGAGGGCCGTCAGCAGCAGCGCGGCGTCCATGGCGGCGTCGAGGCGTGGCACGTCTCCGACGCGGCCGGCGCTCGTGCGCGAGGTGTCGACGACGATGACGACGTGCCGGTGCTGCTCGGGCTGCCACGTGCGCACGACGACCGAGCGCCGTCGCGCCGTGGCCCGCCAGTCGATCGAGCGGACGTCGTCGCCCTCGACGTAGTCGCGCAGCGAGTCGAACTCGGTGCCCTGGCCCCGGCGGCGCACGGCCGAGCGGCCGTCGATCTCGCGCAGGCGCGAGAGCCGGCTCGGCAGGTGGCGCCGCGACGGGAACGGGTGCAGCACGCGGACGGCGCCGGGTACCGCGGTCGAGTGCTGCCGGCCGGCGAGGCCGAGCGGCCCCAGGGAGCGCACGGTGACGCGGTCGGCGACCCGGTCTCCCCGACGCGTCGGGCGCAGGGGCGTGCGGACGCGGACGCGCTCGCCGCCGGGGACACGCAGCGGGTGCCGGTCGGGCGCCGCACCCGCGGAGGGCGGCCAGGCGTCGCGCAGCAGGCCGCGCACGGTGCGGCGCCCGGGGTTGGTGACGAGCAGGTCGGTGGCCACGGACTCGCCGAGGCGCACCTGCGCCGGGCCGGTGCGCTCGAGGCCGAGGCGACGAGGCGACGGTGCCAGCGCGGCGTCGACCGCCACGAGCACGGCGACGGCGAGGACCCACAGCGCCACGGTGCCGGTCGTCGGCCACCACACGAGCAGGACCGCACCGGCGAGCAGCGCCCACGCGGCACGCGTCGTCACGACCATCGGTCGGCTCCGGTCACCGGGGAACGGGGACGGACGCGAGGGCGCTGTCGAGGACGGCGGCGATGCTGACGCCCTCGAGCTCGGCCTCCGGACGGAGGGCGAGACGGTGAGCGAGGGTGGCGTGCGCGAGGGCCTTGACGTCGTCGGGCGTGACGAACCACCGACCGTTGAGCCAGGCCCAGGCCCGGCTCGTGGCCAGCAGCGCCGTGGCACCGCGCGGGCTGACGCCGAGCGAGATCGACGGCGAGGTGCGCGTGGCGCGGGCGATGTCGACGATGTAGCCGGCGATCTCGGGCGAGACCTCCACGCGGCGCACGGCCTCGGCGCCGGCCTCGAGGTCGGCCCGGCCCGCGACGGCGCGGATGCCGGCCGTCGACAGGTCGCGAGGGTCGAACCCCGACGCGTGCCGCCGGAGCACGGCCACCTCGTCCTCGCGGGGCGGCAGCGGCAGCGTCACCTTGAGCAGGAACCGGTCCAGCTGCGCCTCGGGCAGCGGGTAGGTGCCCTCGTACTCGACGGGGTTCTGCGTGGCGGCGACGAGGAAGGGCGTCGGCAGCGGGCGCGGGCGGCCCTCGACGCTGACCTGCCGCTCCTCCATCGCCTCGAGCATCGCCGACTGGGTCTTCGGCGGCGTCCGGTTGATCTCGTCCGCGAGGAGCAGGTTGGTGAAGACCGGGCCCTCGCGGAAGGTGAAGTCGGACGTGCGCGGGTCGAGCACGAGCGAGCCGGTGACGTCGCCGGGCATGAGGTCGGGCGTGAACTGGACCCGCTTGGTGGTCAGGTCGAGGGCGGCGGCGAGCGACCGGACGAGGAGCGTCTTGGCGACGCCGGGCACGCCCTCGAGGAGCAGGTGGCCGCGGGCGAGGAGCGCCACGATGGCGGCGCTGACCGCCGCGTCCTGGCCGACGACGGCCTTGGCGACCTCGGCCCGGACCGCGTTGAGGGCGTGGCGCGCCGCGTCGGACGCGTCGTCGGACGGGTCGCGCGAGGGCGGCGTGGCGTCGTGGTTCGGGTCGGGCACGCGAGTGGCGTCCGGGGCCGCGCTGGCGGGGACGTCGGCGGTGCCGGGGGCCTCGGCGGTCTGGGGTTCGGGGGTCTGGCTCATGCGTTTCGCACGCTCTCCTCGAGGTCGGCCAGCCGCTGCGCGAGCAGCAGCAGGTCGCGGTCGGTGGTCGGGTCGGGCCCGTCGAGCAGCTGCTCGACGTCGGGGCGGGGGGTGCCGGACGCCCGGGCGACGGCGTCGACGAGGGCGGTGCCGGGCGTGGAGCGCGGCAGGCCGAGACGGTCGGCGAGCCGGGTGCGGGTGCCGACGCGCAGGGCACGCGCGGCGAGCGGCCGGTCGGCGGCGCGGTGGTAGAGCCGGCCGCGGGCCTCGGTGGTCTCGGCGGCGCGGACGACGACGGGCAGGGGCTCGACGACGAGGCGGCCGAGCCGACGTCCGCGGGCCAGCGCGAAGGCGATGACGGCAGCCGCGAGGAGCCAGGCGGCGGGGCCGAGCCAGTCGGGCACGCCGCGGCCGGGGTCGGCGACCTGCTCACCGGACGGGTCGGCGGCGTCGAGGTCGGACAGGCCCGGCACGTACCAGAGCAGGTGTGCGGTGGGCCCGAACGCGCGGAGGGTCAGGGCGCCGTGGGAGGCGTCGAGCACCTGGCCGTTGCTCACCGCCCGCTTGGAGCCGAGGACGACGGTCTCGGGCGACGCCCCCTCGCGGGGCAGCACGACCAGGGCCCCGGAGCGCTCGCCGTCCGCGGTGTCCGAGCCGTCGGTGGCGCCGGGGAAGCACAGCGTCGCGCCGGCGGCCGTGCGCGGCGACGCGCCCGACCCGCTCGACCCGCTCGACTCGCTCGGGGCGTCCGGGCCCTCGAGCAGGCCGTAGCTGCTCCAGGCCGCGGTGAGCCGGTCGGTGGGGTCGGCGACGTCGGACGTGCAGCCGGCCGTGCGCGGCGTGGCTCCGCTGTCGACGACCGTGAGCGGCAGGCCGAGGTCGTCGAGCTCGACGTCGTCGGGCTCGACGAGGACGAACCGGCGGGTCTGCTCGACCGCGAGGGTCAGGCGCTGCGCGGCGCCCCGGCCGAGGTAGCTGGCGTCGGTCAGCACGACGGTCCAGTCGGCCCGGTCGTCGGAGGCGTCGAGGGTCCGCTCCAGGTCGTCGACGCTTCGGACGACCGACACGTCGACGCCCTGCCGGCGCAGCACCTCGGCGACGGCGCGGGCGCCACC
This sequence comes from Intrasporangium flavum, assembly GCF_001956915.1. Lineage (GTDB taxonomy): Bacteria > Actinomycetota > Actinomycetes > Actinomycetales > Dermatophilaceae > Monashia > Monashia flava. Next base: position 14,354 of record NZ_MLJO01000021.1, read on the forward strand.
GTGGCCGGTGTCGTCGGGGTCGAGGGGCAGGCCGGAGGCGCGCGGCCCGGTGACGAAGGTGACGAGCAGGCCGATCGCGACGGCCGCGACCACCGCGAGCACGACGAGGCGGACAACGGTCCGCCGCCGGCTGCGCGGCGCGCGCGGCGGCACCGTCGTGTTCCAGGCGGCCATTGCCGGGGCCGCGACGCCTGTGGGCGCCTGGGTGGGGGACGGCGTGGAGACGCCGGTCGTGGCGGGCGCCTCGCTCGACGGGGTGCTCACCGGACCCCACCGCCCACGGTGGCGACGGCGCTCGCGGCGAGCACGGGACGCGTCGCCCGCAGGCGGGCGTCCAGGTCGAGCACGTCACGCGCGTCGGCGGCGTCGACGGGGACCCGGCCGTAGACGACGCGGTCGAACAGGTCGGCGGAGCCCCGGACGGCCCGGGCCTCGCCCGGGAAGACCGCGGCGAGCGCGGCCCCGATCTCGTGGGCCGTGCGGCCCGGCACGTCGTCGAGCAGGGTGCGTTCGGCGGCCGACGCGGCGACCGCGCGGAACGCGTCGGCCGTGGCGGTGGCGGCGTCGCCGCGGTCGAGAGCGGCCTCGGCCCGGATGCGGTAGTCGGCGGCGGTGAGGTGCGGCTCGTCGAGGACACCGCCGGCCGCGCCGGTGCGCGACGCCGTGGGAGAGCGCCGCACCGCGACGAGCAGGATCGTGACGACGACCAGTGCCAGCACGACGAGCACCACCGGCAGCGCCCAGCCGGGTGCCGAGGCGTGGCCGCCGACGCCCGACAGCTGCTGGTCGAGCCAGTCGGTGAACCGGTCGAGCCAGCTGCGGTCGTCGGCGTAGGCCGGCGACGCGAGCTCGCCGGCCAGCCACGCGCGCGCCTCCTCGACGGAGGGGTCGAGCGGCGGGCTCGTGGGCAGCAGCGCGGCGAGGGTCACGGGACCTGCGCGTCGCGGCCCTGCTGCGACTGCTGGAGCAGCGCGACGTCGAGGCCCTCGTAGCGGATGCGCTGGTCGACGTAGAGCAGCGAGTCGACCCCCGCCGTGAACGGCGTCGTGAGGACGCTCTGGACGAGGACGCTGCCGGCCTGCAGCAGCACGAGCACCCAGGCGGTGCTCGTCGGCGAGTCGGTGGTGAGGTAGCCGACGAGGAAGCCGATCGGGGTCGTGATGACCGAGCCGGCGATGGCGACGATGATCCCGGTGAGCAGCCGGATGCCGAAGATGCGCCAGAAGCCCCGCCGGCGGGTGAGCGTCCACGACCGTCGCAGGGCGAGGGTGGGTCCGGCGCCCTCGAGCACGACGATCGTCATGGCGAAGCCCCACCGCACGCCGAACAGGATCGCGAGGGCGATGAACCCGGCGACGGCGAGGAACGTGATGAAGGCGGCGGTGCCCCCGCCGCCGTCGCCGGCGCCGACCCAGAAGGCGACGACGATCCCGACGAGCACGCCCACCACGACGGTGGCGGCCAGCCCGACGAGCAGGACGACGCCGAGGGCCGGCAGGATGCGCCCCCGGGCGGCGCGCACCGTCTCGCCGATCCCGATGCGCCGGCCCTGCACACCCTGGCCGATGACGACGGCCATGAAGAGCGGCAGCAGCAGCGTCGTGACGTACATGGCGAGCTGGGGGACGAACGCGGCGAAGGTGGCGCCGAGCGCCGCCGCGGTGCCGCGTGACTCGGCGGAGTAGACGTCGAGGGCGGGGTCGAACGAGTCGAAGCTCGCCGCCTGGGCGCTGAGGGTGGAGGCGAGCCAGACGCCGAGGAGGGTCAGGGGCACGAGGACGACCGTGGTCGTGACGAGCGCCAGCCCGATGGTGGCTCCCGGGTTGCCCCGGACCGCCGTCATGACGCCGCTCCAGATCTCGCCGAGGGACAGCGGCCGGAGCGGGATGATGCCGGGCTTGGGGGCCAGCTGCGGAGGGACCCACCCCGGGGGCTGGACCGGTGCGGGGCGTCCCGGGCCGGACGCCTGCGGCAATGGGCTGCTCGAGGGCGGCGGGTAGGCAGACGGGACCGGCGGCGGGCCGACGGTGCCACCGGGCGGCGGGTAGGCGGCCGCGCCGGGCGGCGGGTAGGCGGCCGCTGCCGGTGGAGGTGATGCGGGCGATCCCGGTGCCGGGGGGCCCGGGGCGTCGGACGGCGTCGGGTGCGACCCTGACGTCGGCTGCTCGCCCCACCACGCCGGCGACGGGTAGGCGGCACCCGGCGTGCCGGACGCGCCGGACTCGCCGGACGAATCGGCCGTGCCGGCCGTGTCGCCGGTGGTGTCGCCGGTGGTGTCGCCGGTCGGGTCGCCGGGCGGCGTCGACGCCCCCGGAGCGCTCCACCCCTGTTGGTCGCTCACTGTCTCCGAACCTCCCTGTCGGTCCGCGGCAATGTACCCCGACGGAGGGCCCTGCCGTGGTGGGAGATCCACAATCGTCACGAGTCCGTGTCCGGCCTCGGCGGCGGGACGGCACGACCGGTGGACGACGCACCGGCCCGCGACCCGTGGTGGGTCACGGGCCGGTCCCCGAAGAGAGCGCGCCTCAGCGCTTGAAGCGGGTCACCGATCCGTCCGCGAGGACCTGTCCCGTCTCGAAGTCGACGTTCCCCAGCTGGCCGACGTAGAGGTAGCCGCCGTGCACCTCGACCGACACCGCGCCCGGGAAGGAACGGGCGGGGCTGACCGTACCGCCCGAGATCTTCGAGATCCCGGCGCCGAAGAGCTCGGCCACGTAGACCGTGCCGTCGTCGGCGACCGCGAGGTTCGTGGCGCCGGCGAAGCCGCCGGCGACGCGCGTGGCGGCACCGGTGCTCGGGTTGATCCGGTACACCGCACCGCGGGCTCCGAGGCTCGGGTCCTCGGGGCCACCGGGCAGGACCGACACCCAGACCATCCCGTGGTTGTCGACCTCGACGTCGGTCGGCACCGGCTCGAAGGCATAGGTGACGCCGACGAGGCAGTCGAGGGAGCCTGCGGGAGCGCCCATGCTCGCCGCGAGTCCGTCGACCATCGCCTGGGTCAGCGTGACCGGCTGTGCCGGAAGGACGCTCAGCGTCGACACGTGGCCCTGGGCGTCGACGCGCAGGACGGCGTTGGCGCCGGCGTCGGCGACGAGCCAGCCCGAGCCGGACCGCGCCACCGAGTAGGGGTGGCTGTCGACGATGCCGTGGTAGGTCGCGGGGCCGCCGGTGAGGCCACCGAGGATCGCCTCCGCGCACGGGTTGCCACCGGCGACGATGCCGTAGGTGGACGACCCGTCCGGGTTGTGGGCCAGCTCGTAGCCGCTGATGTCGGCCGAGACGTCCGGCCGGCCCTTCGTGCGGACCGTGAGGCCCGTCGAGCTGTGGTCGTTGTTGGACCACGTCCACGCCATCGACCGGCCGTCGGCCGACAGGTCGATGCCGGAGACGTCCATGCCCGGCATCGACACGACCGTGCCCCCGCCGATCTGCGAGACCGTGCCGCTGTACCCGTCAGCGACGTAGACCTTCTGCTGGTTGACGGCCACGTTGAACGGCAGCACGGCCGAGCCCAGGTTCCGCTCCCAGTTGCGGCTCGCGCCGGACGCGGCCGGTGTTCCGGCGAGACCGGCGACGGTCACCGCGCACGCGACGACGGCGGCGGTGCGCAGGCGGACGTTGATCCCCATGTGAATCCCCTCGTTCAGTCGTAGGAAGGCGTCCCCCGAGCCCCCGCCGCCTCCCGCGGCGTCCTCGACGTCGTGCCTCGACGGTAGGGGAGCGGACTAGTCACCGCCGCCGATTCGCGACCATGCGCAGAAAGTCGTCCGATGCGCCCGGCTTTGTCACGGGTCGAGGAGTTGCCTTGCGCTGCATGACTTTTCGCGAGATGTCCAGTGTGCCCCGGCTCAGCGCGGCTGGGCGACGGAGCGGCTGCGCCCCCGGAACTCCGCGACGACGGCACCGTCCGCCTCCCGCGTGACCGTGACGTCGGTGAGGCCGCTGCGGCCGTACGCGGTGCGCACCTGCGCGTCGGCGACCAGCACGTCGCCGAGGCGTCCGGGCGTCGTGAAGGTGACGTCGGCGCCGGCCGCGACGGTGAGGGCGCCACGGGAGTTGCAGGCGAGGGCGAACGCGGAGTCGGCGAGGGTGAAGATGAACCCGCCGTGGCAGATGTCGTGGCCGTTGACCATGTCCTCGCGCACCGGCATCCGCACGACCGCGTGGTCGCGCTCGAGCACGACGGCGTCCATGCCGAGCCGCCGCGAGGCCTCGTCGTCGGACCACATCCGGCGGGCGAACGCGACACCGTCCGCGACGCCCTCCACGACGTCGTCACCGATGCCCGACGCGTCACCGACGCCCGACGCGTCCAGCGCGCCGGACGCGTCCGCGGGCGTCACGCGAGGCTCCCGTCGGTCAGCGCGGGGCTCGGCCGGTACCGGCCGCCGGGGAACGCGGCGTCGAGCTCGGCGACCTGCCGGGCCACGACGTCGAACCCGATCTCGCGGCCCCACGCGATCGGCCCCTTGGGGTAGCGCATGCCCAGGCGCATCGCGACGTCGACGTCGTCGGCGCTCGCCTCGCCGCGGTGCACGAGGTCGACAGCCTCGTTGACGAGCATCGCGAGCGTCCGGGCCAGGGGGTCGGTCTCGAGGGGACCGCCGACGAGCCGCTCGGCGAGCTCGAGGTCGGGCTCGGCGTCGGTCGGGGCCCCGTCGGTGCCGTAGGTGTAGACGCCGGCGCCGGTCTTGCGGCCGAGGCGACCGGCCTCGACGAGCCGGCGCTGGAGGTCGGTGGGGGTGTAGCGCTCGTCGCGGCCGGTCTGCTCCCACACCGATGTGCCGACCGCGAGGTTGACGTCCTGGCCGATGAAGTCGGTCAGCTCGAGCGGACCCATCGGGAAGCCGCCCTTCTCGCGGAGGATCCAGTCGACGGTCGCGGCGTCGGCGACCCCGGCCTCGACGATGCGCTGGGCCTCCCCGTAGAACGGCCGCGCCACGCGGTTGACGATGAACCCCGGTGTCGACGAGCAGCGCACGGGCGTCTTGCCCCACGCCTCCATGAGCGTCGTGGCGTGCTCGACGTAGGCGCGCGAGGTGGCCGTGCCGTGCACGACCTCGACGAGCCGCATGACCGGCGGCGGGTTGAAGAAGTGCAGGCCGAGCACGCGCTCGGGGTCGGTGACGTCGCGGGCGATGTCGTCGATGTCGATGCTGCTCGTGTTCGTCGCGAGGACGGTGGTCGAGGGCTGGTGCTCGGCGAGTGCGGCGAAGAGGTCGCGCTTGAGCTCGAGGCTCTCGGGGGCGGCCTCGATGACGAGCGCACACTCGGGCAGGCCGTCGATGCCGTCGCGCGCGGTGATGCGGGCCAGCGCCGCGGACGCGTGCGACTCCTCCACCCGGCCCTTCGCGACGAGCCGCTCGAGCGCGGCGCCGATCTTCTCGCGGGACGACGCGGCGCCGCCCGGCACGACGTCGACGAGGACCACCTCGTGCCCGGCGACGGCGGCCACCTGGGCGATGCCGGCCCCCATCGCGCCGGCGCCGATGACGGCGACCCGGCCGAAGGAGCTCGTCGGGGCGTCCTCGGGGCTGTCGGTCCGGGTGCTCGTGTCGAGGTCGGGGTCCATGCCTCCATCCTGCCCACACCGCTCGGGCGGCGGGACCTTGGGCTGTGGCGGTCCCGGTGGCGTTCGGCGAGCCTGAAGGTGTGGCACGCCCCCGTCCGAGCCGGATCCTGTTCGTGGGCACCCTCACCCTCGCGGTGCTCGCGGGATGCGGCGCGCCGGGCGCGACCACCCCGGCCGCATCACCCGGCTCCCCGACGACCGCCACGGTCGCGCCCACGACGCCGGGCACACCCTCGGCCGGCCCCGACGCGTCGCGCGGCCGGCCGACGGCCTCGCCCCGGCCGACGCCCTCGACGACGCCCTCGACGACGCCTGCGCCGGTGCCGGCCCTGCGGGTCGGCCGGGCGGCGTGGGTGGCGGTGTCGGTCGCCACGCTGTGGCGCTCACCGTCCGCGCCCCGGCCCGTCGACCTGCCCGCCCTGCAGGCGCCGGCGCGAGTCCGCACGTGGCTCGCGGCGATGACCCTGTCCGACCGCCGCGGCCTGAGCGGCCGTGCCGACACCCAGGCGCTGCTCGGCGAGCGGGTCGTCATCACCGCGCGGCGCGGCACCTGGGCGGCGGTCGTCGTGCCCGACCAGCCCTCGCCCCTCGACGCGCGCGGCTACCCGGGCTGGGTGCCGGCGGCGCAGCTGAGCGCGGTCGCGCCGCGGTCCACGGTCCGTGAGGCGACGGTCACCGCGAGCACCGCGTGGCTGAGGGAGGACTCGGCGGCGGCCGACCGCGTCGTCGAGGTCAGCTTCGGCACCCGCCTGCCCAGCCTGGGTGTCACAGGCGCGTGGGTGCGGGTGGCCCTGCCGGGCGGCCGGGTGCTGCGCGCGCGTGCGGCCGACGTGTCGGTCGTCGCCGTCGGAGCGTCCGCCCTGCCGACGACGGGCGCCGCACGCGTCGCGTCGGCCGAGCAGTTCGTCGGGCTGCCCTACCTGTGGGCGGGCACGTCGGGCTTCGGCTTCGACTGCTCGGGGCTGACGCACCTCGTGCTGCGGGTGCACGGCGTGCGGATCCCGCGCGACGCCGGCCCGCAGTCGCGGTCGGGTCGTGGTGTCGAAACGGGAGCGCTGCGCCCCGGTGACCTGCTCTTCTACGCGGCGGCGGACTCGGTGCACCACGTGACGATGTACGCCGGTGCCGGTCTCGTCGTGCACGCTCCGCACACCGGTGCGGTGGTCGAGGTCGTGCCCGCCTCGACGCCGCCCCTCGCCGCCGAGTTCACCGTCGCGCGGCGCTACTAGCATCGAGGGCGTGACCGCACCGGCAACGACGCCCGCCACCCACCCGCTGCTCGACCGCCACGCCGGCGTCCTCGACGAGATCCGTCAGGCGCTGGCCGGCCGCTCCTACTACTCGCGCTACCCCGAGTCGCCGAGCCCCCGCGTCTACGGCGAGGACGCCGCCAAGCAGGGCCTCGCCGCCCACGAGGCGCACCTCGGCGCCCCGTTCGACGCGCTCGCGAGCCAGCCGACCGACGGCACGTCCGTCGGCAGCGAGGTGTCGCCGTACGGCCCGGCCCTCGGCGTCACCTACCCGTCGCTCGACCTCGAGGCCGGTCTCGGCGCGGCGCGGGCGGCCATGGTGGCCTGGCGCGACGCGGGGCCGCAGGTCCGCGCGGCCGTGTGCGTCGAGATCGTCGACCGCATCAACGCGCGCTCCTTCGAGATCGCCAACGCGGTCATGCACACGTCGGGCCAGCCGTTCGTCATGTCGTTCCAGGCCGGTGGCCCACACGCCCAGGACCGCGCCGTCGAGGCGGTCGCGGCCGGGCTCGTCGAGCAGGAGCGCGTGCCGGCGTCGGTCGTCTGGGAGAAGCCGGGCAAGGACCGCGAGGGCAACCCCGCGCCGCTGCGGATGCAGAAGGACTACCGCATCGTGCCGCGGGGCGTGGCCCTCGTCATCGGCTGCAACACCTTCCCGACGTGGAACGCCTACCCGGGCATCTTCGCCTCGCTCGTCACCGGCAACGCCGTCGTCGTCAAGCCGCACCCGCGCGCCGTGCTGCCGCTCGCGATCTCCGTGGCGATCGCCCGCGAGGTGCTCGCCGAGGCGGGCTTCGACCCGGCGCTCGTGCAGCTCGCGCCCGAGGCCGACGGACAGGGCCTGGCCAAGGTGCTCGCCGAGCGTCCCGAGGTCGCGATCATCGACTACACCGGCGGCCCGACGTTCGGTGCCTGGCTCGAGGAGCACGGCGCCGCCGCCGGCAAGCTCGTCTACACCGAGAAGGCCGGCCTCAACACCGTCGTCGTCGACTCCACCGACAACCTGCGCGGCACGCTCGGCAACCTCGCCTTCAGCCTGACGCTCTACTCCGGCCAGATGTGCACGGCCCCGCAGAACCTCTACGTGCCCGCCGGCGGCGTCGACACCGACGAGGGCCACCTGTCCTTCGAGGAGTTCGGCGAGAAGCTCGCCGGCGCCGTGTCGCGCCTCACTGGCGACGACGCCAAGGCCGTCGAGCTGCTCGGCGCCACCGTCAACGACCAGGTGCGCACCAACGCCGACTCGCTCGACGACCTCGCCGGCGACGCCGAGGGACGCGTCGTGCTCGAGTCGCGACGCGTCGTGCACCCCGCGTGGCCCGACGCCGTCGTGCGCGCCCCCGGGCTCGTCGCCGTCGACGTCGCCCGCGAGGACGTCTACACGCAGGAGTGCTTCGGGCCGGTCGGCTTCCTCATCCGCACCGCCTCGACCGAGCAGTCGCTGGCCCAGCTCGCCGACACCGTCCGCGAGCACGGCGCCATGACCGCCGCGGTCTACTCGACGTCCGAGGACGTGCTCGACCGCGCCCGCGATGCCGCGGCCGAGGGCGGCGTCGCGCTGTCGGAGAACCTCACCGGTCAGGTGTTCGTCAACCAGACCGCCGCGTTCTCCGACTTCCACGGCACCGGGGCCAACCCGGCCGCCAACGCCGCGTACACCGACGCCGCGTTCGTCGCGAACCGCTTCCGCGTCATCACCTCGCGCAGGCACGTGTGACCGCTGACGAGGGCGTGCGACGCCCCGACGCGCCGGGCGCGTCGGGCGCGTCGGTGGCGGCGTCCCCGGGTGCGCTCGACGACCGGGCTGCCTTGCAGCGCAGGGTGGTCCGCACCCTCGTGGGATCGCAGGTGCTCGGCGGCGTCGGCATGGCGTGCGGCATCGCCGTCGGTGCCCTCATCGCCGAGGACCTCAGCGGCACGGAGGCCCTCGCCGGGGTCGGCACCACCTCGCAGGTGCTCGGCACGGCGCTGCTCACCATCCCGGTCGCCCGCGCCACGGCGGCCCGGGGCCGACGCGTCGGGCTGCGGCTCGGCCTGTCCGTGGCGTTCGTCGGCGCGGCCCTCGTGCTCGTCGCCGCGGTGCTCCGCTCGTTCCCGCTCTTCGTCGTCGGCATGTTCCTCTTCGGCGGCGGCACGACGGCCAACAACCAGACGCGCTACGCCGCCGCCGACCTCGCCGAGCCCGCGCGTCGTGGCCGTGACCTGTCGATCGTCGTGTGGGCCACGACGATCGGGTCGGTCGCCGGACCCAACCTCGTCGGCCCGGGCAAGCAGGTCGCGCACGCGCTCGGGCTGCCCGAGCTCGCCGGCGTCTTCACGTTCTCGCTCGTCGGGTTCGTCCTGGCCTGGCTCGTCGTCGACCGCTTCCTGCGGCCCGACCCGTTGCTCACCGCCCGTCGTCTCGACGCCGAGGCCCGGGTCGCGGACACCGCGTCCCGAGGCGTGGACGCCCCCGCGGCGGGTGCCGCAGCAACGGCCGACCCGGCCGCCGCGTCGGTGGCCGACGTGCCGAACCACGACGGCTCGATGCGCCGCGGCCTGGCCGTCGTGCGGGCCAGGCCCCGCGCACTGCAGGGCATGCTCGTCATGGCGCTCGGGCACCTCGTCATGGTCAGCGTCATGGTCATGACGCCGATCCACATGAAGCACGGGCACGCCGAGCTCGAGGTGATCGGTTTCGTCATCTCGGTGCACATCCTCGGCATGTTCGCGCTGTCGCCGCTCGTCGGGATGGCCGTGGACCGGTGGGGGAGCCAGTGGGTCGCCACGACCGGCGGTGCGGTGCTCATGGTCGCGGCAGTGCTCGCGTCGTGGACCGAGGCCGGGTGGTCGGGCCTGCTGCTCGTCGCGCTCTTCCTCCTCGGCGTCGGCTGGTCGTGCACCCTCGTGTCCGGCTCGACGCTGCTCACGGCGGCGGTCTCCACCGACGAGCGCCCCGCGACGCAGGGGCTGGCCGACGTCGTCATGGGCCTGGCCGGTGCGCTCGGCGGCGTGGCGGCCGGCGTCGTCGTCGGGTCGCTCGGCTACGGCGCGCTGGCGTCGGGATCGGCCGTCGTCGGGGCTGTCGTCCTCGTGCTCGGCGCCGCGGCGGTCGTGCGCTCCGGACGCCCGACGCCCGCCTCCGCCTGATCCACAGCGGGAGCGAGGGTCAGGCGAGGAGCGTCAGGACGAAGCCGAGCAGGGGGACCGTGCCCTGGGTCAGGGCGGCGCGCAGGTAGCCCGGGCCGGTGGTCGTGAGGACCACGGCGGCGGCGACCATGGAACCGGTGCAGAAGAGCATCAGCGTCGTGCCGGCCGCCTCGTGCCCGAGGGCCAGCAGCACGATGCCGAGGCCGGCGCCGAGCCCGAGGAACAGGTTGTAGAAGCCCTGGTTGTAGGCCATCGGGCGGGTGGTGTCGGCGGCGGCCTGGTCGGCGACCCCGAACCGGCGCCACACCTCGGGCCGGGTCCAGCCGACCGACTCCATCCAGAAGATGTACACGTGCAGCAGGGCCGCCAGGCCCACGACGACGCTCGCGACGACGCTCATGTCCGCAGCGTAGGCCCGCGGGTGGCTCGGGGCCCGGTAGGCGCTCAGGCCGTGACGCGCAGGGTCGAGGTGCGGTCGGGGCGGACGAGTACCTCGATGCGGTCGGCCACCCGCGACTTCAGCTCGGTCACGTGGCTGATGATGCCGACGGTCCGCCCTCCCTCGCGCAGCCCCTCGAGGGTGTGCATGACGTCGTCGAGGACGTCCGGGTCGAGGGTGCCGAAGCCCTCGTCGACGAAGAGCGTGCCGAGGTCGACGCCGCCGGACTCGGCCCGCACGACCTCGGCGAGGGCCAGGGCGAGGGCGAGGGACACGTAGAAGGTCTCGCCGCCCGACAGCGTGCCGACCTCGCGGACCTGGTTGGTGTGCATGTCGTGGACGCGCACGCCGAGGCCCGACTTGGCGTTGCCCTTCTTGGCGTCGGTGTGCTCGAGCGTGTACCGGCCGCCGGAGAACCGGGCGAGCTCGGTGTTGGCCGCCGACAGCACCTCGGTGAACCGCCGGATGAGGACGTACTTGGCGAGGTCGAGGTTGAGCTGGTTGTCGCCGTTGCCCGCGACGAGCAGGCCGACCCGGACGGCGTCGGCGGTCTCGGCGATGACGGCGGCGTTGGCCTCCAGGGCGGCCGTGATGTGGCCGACGCGCTGCTTGGTGCGGGCGACCTGGCCGCGGAGGGCGCCGTGGTCGCGGGCGGCCTCCTCCATCTCCTTCTTCGCGGTCTTCTCGAGGGCGACCATCGGCTCGAGGTCGTCGAAGAGCGCCCCGAGCTGGACGTCGGCCAGCTCGGGACCGGACAGCCCGGCCTTGACCCGCGTGCACGCGGTCTCGAAGTCGGCGATCTCCTTCTCCCGGGCCGTGATCCACTCCATCGGGCGGTCGGCCGCGAAGAACTGTGCGACGTCGGTGAACCCGGCTGCGAGCAGGTCGGCGTCGCGGGCGGCCTCGTCCTCGGCGACGCTGGCGCGCGCGACGTCGCGGGCCCCGAGGGCGTCGACGAGGGCGTCGACGCGGGCGGCCTCGCCGCCGAGCGCCTCGCGCCGTGCGCCGACGCTCGGGTGGCCGTCGCGGGCCAGCTCGACCTGCGCGGTCTCGGTGTCGACGCGCTCGGCGAGCTGCTCGACGCCGTGCTCGGTCCGCGCGACCTCGGCGGTGAGCGCGGTGGACGCGTCGGTGAGCTCGGCCTGGCGTGCCCGCAGGGCGGTGAGGCGCTCGGTGCTCCGGGCGACGTCGTCGCGGGCCGCGAGCGACGCGGCGAGGTCGCCGGCGGCCTGCTCGGCGGCCGCGCGGGCGGCGTCGAGGCCGAGACCGCCTGCTGCGGCGGCGAGCTCACGGACCTCGGCCCGCACCCCGGCCAGCGCGTCGGCCCGCGCGGCAGCCGCCTCGCGCAGGACGGTCACCGCATCCTCCTGGGCGCTGACCTGCTCGGCAGTGACGGCGTCGGCGGTCGGTCGGGCGGGCACCGGGTGCTCGACGGAGCCGCACACCGGGCACGGCTCGCCCTCGCGGAGCGCGAGCCCCAGCTCGCCGGCGATGTCGTCGATGCGGGCCCGCCGCAGGTGCGCGAGGTCGGTCTCGCCGGACCGCAGCGCCTCCAGGGCAGCGGTGGCGGCGGCCTCGGCGGCGGGCACCCGCGCGAGGGCGGCGTCGTGCGCCGTGGCGGACTCGAGGCGGCGACGGGCCGACTCGGCGGCCTGCGCCCGCACGTCGAGCAGCGACACGAGGTCGCGGGCGGCGGCGAGGGCGCGCTCGTGCTGCTCGAGGGTGGCCGGCAGCCCGGCGAGCTCGGCGCCCAGCGCGTCGAGACGGCGCCGGGCGGCGGTGAGCGACCGACGCGCCTCGTCGAGCCGGTCGCGCCGCGTCGACACCGCCCGTTCGAGCTCGAGGGCCGAGGCGAGCCCGCCGATGACCTCGCGCAGCGACGCGGCGGCCACCCGGAGCTCGGCCACCGAGCCCTCGCGCAGGGTGGGGTCGACCCTGCCGCGCGCTGCGGCCAGCGACGACTCGGCCTGCCTCAGGTGCCCCTCGCTCGTGGCGAGGGTGCGCACGGCGCCGGCCACCGGGCGGGCCTGCCGCGCCAGCGACACGGCCCGGCGCAGCTCGTCGAACTCGACGGCCCGCGCCCCGAGGCTCTCGTCCTGGCGCTGGAGCTCGAGGAGGCGCTCGCGGCGCTGCATCCGCAGGCGCGCGTCGCCGACCATGGAGGCCATCTGCTGGTGCGACTCGATGGCCTCGCGGCTGCGCTTGGCGGCGTGGCGCTCGCGCGTGACGAGGTCGTCGACGACCTCCGCGAGCTCGGCCGCGAGCAGGTCGGGCGCCGACCGGCTCGTCTCGGCGAGGGCGTCGCGGGCGGCGTCGTCGAGCCCGGCCGACACCGCGAAGGCGTGGACGGCGTCGCGGATCTCTGCGACGGCGCCGGCCCGCCGGGCCTGTGCCTCGCGGCCGGCCTCGACGACCTCGTCCTGGACGCGGCGGAAGAACGCCGTGCCGAAGACCTTCTCGAGCAGCTTGCCCTTGTCCTCGGACCGCGCCCGCAGGAACGTCGCGAACTCGCCCTGCGGCAGGATCACGGTCTGCACGAACTGGTCGCGGGTCAGCCCGACGGCGCGGGTGATCTCGTCGTCGCAGTCGCCGAGGTTGCTCGAGAGCAGCTCGCCGCCGAGGAGGTCGTCGGGGGTCTGGACGCGCCACAGCTTGACCGAGGGGTTCTGCACCGTGGTGCCCTCGCCGCGGGTCTTGGGCCGCTCGAAGCGCGGCGTGCGCTGCACCCGGTAGATGCCGCTCTGGGTCTCGAAGACGAGCGTGACGACCGGGACGGTGCGCGGGTCGGCGTGGTGGGAGTGGATGCGCTCGACGTCGGCCGAGGCCTGGGCCACCTTGCCGTAGAGGGCGAAGGTGATGGCGTCGATGATCGTGGACTTGCCCGAGCCGGTGGGGCCCTCGAGGAGGAACAGCCCGGCGCGGCCGACCGCGGCGAAGTCGATGGTCTCGGTGCCGGCGTACGGGCCGATCGCCGTCATGGACAGGTGGTGCAGCTGCACGTCAGCCCACCTCCTGTGCCTCGGCGAGGTGCTGCGCCTTGACGGCCGCCTCGTAGCCGGCGGCGAAGACGTCGACCTCACCGCTGCTCGCCTCGGTCTTGGTGACGTAGGCGATGAAGTCGGAGCCGAGCTCGCGCGGGTCGCGCTCGCTGACGACCGTGGTGCTCGCGCGGGCGCGCTCGACCGTGCCGTCGGGCTCGTGGAAGACCTGGAGGGCGTGCGGGAAGCGGGACTTGACGCGGTCCATCAGGGAGTCGGGTCGGACGCGGTCGGTGACGGTGACGCGCACCCACGCCTCCTCGGCGGACGCGTGCGCGGGCGACTCGAGGAGCTCGTCGAGGGTGCCGCGCAGGGTCGCCATCGGCCGCGGCTGGGCGATCTCGACCGGCGTGACGCGCGCCGGGCCCGACGCGTCGAGGTCGACGAGGAGGGCGACCTTGGTGTGGTCCTGCTCGGAGAAGGAGTACCGCAGCGGCGAGCCGGAGTACCGCACGACCGACCCCTCGGCCGACTCGGGAGCCTGCGGGCCGTGCAGGTGCCCGAGCGCCGCGTAGTCGATCCCGTGGAAGGCCGTGCCGGCGACGCGGTCGACGCCGCCGACCATGATCGAGCGCTCGGAGTCGCTCGGCTCGGCGCCGGCCACGAAGGCGTGCGCGAGGACGACGGACCGCACGCCAGGACGCTCGGCGAGGTCGGCGCGGATACGGTCGCAGGCGGCGCTGACGACTGCCTGGTGCGAGCGCGGCAGCGGCTCGCCGCCACCGGCCAGCGCGACGCGGGCGTGGTCGGGGTCGAGGTAGGGGATGCCGTAGATCGCCGCGCGGACGCCGTCGCTGGCCTCGAGCAGCACCGGCAGGTCGAGCTGCCCGGGGTCGGTGACCATGCGGATGCTGTCGCGGAAAAGGCCCGCGCCGTAGCCGAGCCGGATGGCGGAGTCGTGGTTGCCCGAGGTGACGACGACCGTGGTGACGGCCGAGAGCCGCGAGAGGGTCCACTCGAGCAGCTGCACCGACTCGACGGGCGGCACGCCGCGGTCGTAGACGTCGCCGGCCACGAGCACGGCGTCGACGGGGACGCCGTCGGGAGGGTCCTCGACGAGCTCGCAGAGGCGCTCCAGGACGGCCGTCTGCGCCTCGTGGAGGTTGACGCCGTGGAGCGTCCGCCCGAGGTGCCAGTCGGAGGTGTGGAGCAACCGCATGCCACGACGGTAGGACCCGCCGCCGACACGGCCGAAGCCGACACCCCGTTGTCCCGCAACACCCCGGCGACGCCGCGAGCCCGCCCCCGGCGTCGGGGACGGGCTCACGGTCGAGCAGGTGGCGCGCGACGCGTCGGGCGTCAGTCGCTCTTGACGAAGCTGAGGATCATCGAGACGAACGTGATGATGAGCGAGCCGAGGATGGCGTCCCAGAAGAAGTGCTCGACGTGGAAGGACAGGCTCAGCTTGCCCGAGATCCACGACGTCAGCTGGAGCATCAGGGCGTTGACGATGAAGACGAACAGCCCGAGCGTCAGGATGATGAACGGCAGCGACAGCAGCTTGGCGAGCGGCCGGACGAACGCGTTGATGATGCCGAAGATCAGCGCGACGATGACGACCGTCTTGACGATCTCGCCCGTCGATCCCTCCCCGAACGTGATGCCGGGGATGAGCCACGCGGCGACCCAGAGGGCGACGGCGTTGATGACCGTCTGGAGCGCGAAGTTGATGAGCATGCGCTCAGTGTTCCACGGGTACGTCCGGGATGTGGTGGTCCGTCACCATGCTCGCGAGGGTGTCGCGCCGGGGCTCCACCGGTGCGTCGCCCGGCAGGCCCGGGTGCTCGTCGCCGGGGATCCGCGGCTGGAACATCGAGTTGAGCCGCAGCAGCTCGGGCTCGACCATCTTGAGGTGGCTGATCGCCTCGGCCACCGGGACGCGCTCGATGCGGCCCTGCTGGAGGGCGACCATCTGGCCCCACGCGCCGTCGATCGCGGCCTCGACCGCGGCGACGCCGAACCGCGTGCCGAGCACCCGGTCGAAGGCGACGGGGGAGCCACCGCGCTGGATGTGGCCGAGGGCGGTCATGCGGCTCTCGATGCCGGTGCGGCCCTGGATCTCGCGGGCGAGGATCGAGCCGATGCCACCGAGGATCTGGTGGCCGTACTTGTCCACCTCCGGGGCGGGGATCTCCATCGTGCCCTCCTTGGGCACGGCTCCCTCGGCGACGACGACGATGGTGGCGAAGCGGCCCTTCTTGTGCCGGTGGACGATCCGCTCGCACACCTCGTCGATGTCGAAGGCCTCCTCGGGCGTCAGGATGATCGCCGCGCCGCCGGCCAGGCCCGACCACACGGCGATGTGGCCGACGTGCCGGCCCATGACCTCGACGACGAGGACGCGGTGGTGCGACTCGGCGGTGGTGTGGAGCCGGTCGATGGCGTCGGTGCAGATCTGGACGGCGGTCTGGAAGCCGAACGTCATCTCGGTCAGGGAGATGTCGTTGTCGATGGTCTTCGGGACGCCGATGACGGGGAAGCCGTGCTCGTGCAGCCGGTTGACGACGCCCATCGAGCCCTCGCCGCCGATGCCGATGATGGCGTCGAGGCCGTGCCGGTCGTAGGCCTTGCGGACCCGCTTGAGGCCGTCCTCCTGGGCGAAGGGCTGGTCGCGGCTCGTGCCGAGGATCGTGCCGCCGAGGGGCAGGATGCCGCGGCACCGGTCGACGTCGAGGATCTCGTAGTCGTTGTCCATGACGCCGCGCCATGCGTTGCGGAAGCCGATGACGGTGCTGTCGTAGGTGACCTCCGCGGCGCGGGTGGCGCCGCGGATGACGGCGTTGAGGCCGGGACAGTCTCCGCCCCCGGTGAGGATGCCGATGCGCATGAGCTGGACTTTCGCTGTGTGGGCATGATGAAGGGTGTCGAGGCGGCACTGACGCGACGATGTGAGCCTAGCCACACGCGGGCCACCACGTCAGTGGAGCGTCCAGAGGCCGGGCACCGCGCTGAGACGGGCGCCGGGGTGCACCCTCTAGAGTGCGCCGTATGAGCGACGCCGTCGACCGCAGCGAGAGCACGCCGAGCACGCCGAGCACCGAGCCCACCGACGCCGCGAGCCCGGTGCGCCTGCGCGAGGTGCTCTCGCGGATGCCCGACTACAAGCCGGGCAAGCCCGCGAGCGCGCCGGCCGGCCTCACCGCCTACAAGCTCTCCTCCAACGAGAACCCGTACGGCCCGCTGCCCTCGGTCCTCGCCGCGATCGGCGACGCCGCCACGACGGTCAACCGCTACCCCGACATGGCGGTGACGGCCCTGACGCAGCGGCTCGCGACCGCCCTCGACGTGCCGGCCGAGTGCCTCGCCACCGGGACCGGGTCGGTCGCGGTGCTCGCGCAGGTCGTCAACGCGGCCTGCGACGCCGGCGACGAGGTCGTCTTCGCGTGGCGGTCCTTCGAGGCCTACCCGATCGTGGCCCAGCTGGCCGGCGCCGAGCCGGTCATGGTCGGCCTCGACGCCGGTGCCCGGCACCGCCTCGACGCCATGGCCGCGGCGATCACCGAGCGCACCCGCGTCGTGCTCGTCTGCACCCCGAACAACCCCACCGGCCCGTGCGTGCACGAGAAGGAGCTCGAGGCCTTCCTCGCCAAGGTGCCGAGCGGCGTCATCGTCGTCGTCGACGAGGCCTACGTCGAGTTCGTCCGCGACCCCGACGCCGTCCGCGGCCTCGAGGTGTGGAAGCGCCACCCCAACGTCGTGGTCCTGCGCACCTTCTCCAAGGCGTACGGCCTGGCCGGGCTGCGCGTCGGCTACGCGGTGGCGCACCCGCCGGTCGCGGCCGCCATCCGCAAGACGGCCACGCCCTTCGGCGTCAACTCCCTCGCGCAGGTGGCCGCGATCGCCTCGCTCGACGCCTTCGACGAGCTGGCCGAGCGCGTCGACACCATCGTCGCCGAGCGCGACCGCGTCTCCCGGGCCCTGGCCGACCAGGGCTGGGACCTGCCGCGCAGCGACGCCAACTTCGTGTGGTTCCCGCTGGGCTCCGACTCCACCGCCTTCGCGCGCGCGTGCGAGGAAGCTGGACTCATGGTGCGCCAGTACGGCGACGACGGTGTGCGCGTCACGATCGGCGAGGTGGAGGCCAACAGCCGCCTCGTGGAGGTGGCGCAGCAGTTCGGCCCGCGCTGACAATGGGATCACCGCGCGCCGCCGCGCGGTGATCGGAGGGCGTCATGACGCTGGACCGCGAACGCGTGCCGGCGGCGTCGGCTGCCCTCCTCGCGATCGCGCTCGCCGTGCCCTCGCTGCTCGCCGCGACGTGGCACCTGACGACCGTCGCCAGCGACAGCGGGGCCGCGGTCCTCGAGCAGCGGGAGTGGAGCTGGGGGCGCTCGCAGTCGCTGGGCGCCGGTGGCGCCGTGGTGCAGGACCTCTGGAACCCGTGGGGGCTCGCGGTGCTCGTGGCCCTGCTGGGCCTGACGCTCGTGGCCGTCCTCGCCCACCTGCTGTCCGACGCGCCGTGGGCCCGCGTCGTCGCGCCGGCCTCCGCCGCCCTGCTTCTCGGGCGGCTCGTCACCACGGTCTCGGAGCGGTTGGGCCGCCCCGTCCGTGACGACGTCCACGGGCTCTCGGCGCAGGGCGCCTCGACGCTCGCCGGCACGGCGGAGACCGCCGCTGCCGCCGTGCTCGTCGTGGCCCTGGTGCTGATGGTGGCCGCGCTCGCGGGGGTGCGGGCCTCGGCGCTCGGCGAGGTCGTCCGGCGTCCGGTCGGGTCGGTGCCCGACGCTTCCGGCAGCGCGGCCGCCGAGGTGGTGGCCGACCCCGCAGGCAGCGTGGCCGCCGGGACCGGGTCCGCGCGCGCCGACGACGGCGCGGACCTGTCCGGCGCCGTTGTCGCCGACGCCGAGGCGCCGCCGCCCGACGCTCCGCGCCGCCTGCCCCGCCTCGTGCCCGGACGCGCTCTCGTCGCTGCGCTCGGCGCGGCCGGGGCGCTGCTCGCGGTGCCGCAGCTGTTCTGGCCGACGCACTCCGTCGGCGTCCGGGGCGAGGGCCCCACCGGGGGCTACGACTTCCGCCAGTCGATCTGGAGCTGGGGCCGGTACGCCGACACGACAACGGTCGACGCCGGCCAGTTCGACCTGTCCAACCCGTTCACGCTGACGCTCTTCGCCGCGTCGATCGTGGTGGGCCTCGCCGCGTGCGCGGCCTACGCCCTGCGGGCCGGCGTCGACGGTCGGGTGCTCGGCGCCGCCGGCCTGGGCTGGGCCCTGCTCGGCCTGGGCGCACCGCTTGCCCAGCGCGTCGGCGACACCGTCACCGGCCTCTACGGCGACAACCCGCTCATGGAGGTCGAGACGCACCTGACCGGGTGGCTGCAGTGGGTGTCGGTCGCGTCGCTGCTGGCCGCGTTCGGCCTCGTCGTGGCCCGCCCGGCCGCCTCGACGCTGCGGGTCGCGTGGCCCGGCCTCGTCGCGTGGGTCGTCCGGCTCCGGGACTCGCGCGAGGTCGACGACGCCCCTGCCGACGTCTTCGGCGACGCCTTCGGCGACGCGTCCGGCGCCGCGGGCAGCGACGCGTCGGGCCACCGGCCGGGATCGGTGCCCGGTGCGCCGGCCCCGCGCATCGGCGTCGCGACGCTGCGCGACCTCCCCGCCGGCGACCGCTCGGGCTCCGGGGCGCGCGTCGTCGGGTTCAGCGACGACGGCGACGATGGCGACGACGGCGGCCACGCGGACCACCCGGGCGGCCTGGGCCGGCGACGTCACCCGGACGCGTCATGACGCCGTCGGGAGGTCCGCGCGAGCCGGGAGGGGCGGGGGTCGCGTCGGGGGTCGCGTCGGCGCGGCGGCGACGGCGGCCGCGTCCGGTGCCCGGGCGCGCACCAGCCGGTGCCGTCGCCCTCGTGGGGCTGCTCCTCGCGGCGACGCCGATCGTCTGGCCGACCCGGGCGCTCGTGCTCACGACGGCCGAGGTCGGGGAGTTCCACCGCGTCCTTCGGACCGAGCAGTGGTCGTGGGGGCGCGAGCTCAGCCTCGCCGGGAACGGCGCCACCTACGACGCCGCGACCGGACCCTCCAACGTGGTCGCCCTCGTCACCCTGTGCGTCGTCCTGGCGCTGGCGGTGGCCGGCGTCGTCACGTGGCTCGTCGTGCCCGGTCGCACCGGCGAGGTCGTCGGGGCCGCGGCCACGGCGGCCGGTCTCGCCACCGTCGCGCAGTCGTGGGCGGCACGGGTCGGCGGCACCGACGCGTCCGGGAGCCTGCTGCCCGGCCTGACGACGCAGACGCTGCCCGCGGGCCACCTCGAGTCCGCCGGGGGCGTCCTGCTCGCCGTCGCGCTCCTGCTCGTCCTCAGCCCGCCGCTCGCCCGCGGTGCGGCGAGGGCTGGGCGCGGGGTCCTCGAGCGCGTCGAGCGCGACCGGGCGGCCGAGGGACGCCGCGACGAGGAGAGCCGCGTTGCCACCGACCCGTCCGCGGGGCGCCGTTGACGACCCAGGTGCGTCGGTCACCGGCGCGCCCGGT
Organism: Intrasporangium flavum; assembly: GCF_001956915.1. Classification (GTDB taxonomy): domain Bacteria; phylum Actinomycetota; class Actinomycetes; order Actinomycetales; family Dermatophilaceae; genus Monashia; species Monashia flava. The sequence goes on from NZ_MLJO01000021.1 coordinate 34,246, forward strand.
GTGCCGACGGCGCGCCGACGGGGCGGCGACCGGTCCGGTGACGCGTCGGCGTGGGACAGTGGCGCGGCCATCGGATGCGACGAGGAGGACCGGGTGTCGACACGGGACGGTCACGCGGGCGAGGGCCCGGACGGCGGCAGTGCGGGGGAGCGGCCGCTGCCCGGTCGACGTGGGTTCGCAGCGGCGCTCGTCGCGCTCGGGTCGCTGCTCGTCGTGCCCTCGCTCGTCCTGCCGGCCACGAGGGTGACGTGGAGCCAGGCCGGCTCGTCGGCGCAGCTGCTCTTCGAGCAGTGGGTCGCCGGACGCGTCCGCTGGGCACCCCAAGGGGGCTGGTTCGGGTCGGTGCCCCCGCACGGCGGCGACGCCCCGGACAGCACGGTGGCAGTGGTGCTGCTCGTCGCGTCGGTCGTCGCGGGGGTCGGGGCCGGCGTCCTCTGGTGGTCGGCACGGTCGCGCGGGCGGCTCGGCGCCGCTGCGGCGGTGACCGTCCTCGCCATGTCGCTCTACCTCGGCGGGGTCTCCGCGGGCGCGCGCGAGGTCGCCTTCGGGGCCCTCGGGACCGACGCCGGAGCGCTCCCCGTCGCGACGGTGACGCCGGCCGGCGGGCTGAGCATCCTCGCGCTGGCCGCGTGGTCGGCGGGCCTGACGCTCATGCTGTGGCAGCTGCGCCGCCGACCCTCCCGGGCCGAGCCCGACCGGCGGAGGGGCCGCGACGCGTCGGGCCCGCGGGACTGAGGGCGCAGTCGGGCCCCGGCGTCGGTGGTCGGCCCTAGCGTGGGCACATGGACATGAGGCTTGAGCTCGTCATGGTGCCGGTGACCGACGTCGACCGTGCCCGCGACTTCTACGTCGACCAGGTCGGGTTCGTGCTCGACCACGACCAGACCGTCAGCGAGGAGGTGCGCTTCGTGCAGCTGACGCCGCCGGGGTCGGCCTGCTCCATCGCCTTCGGCAAGGGCCTGACCGAGATGGGTCCCGGCAGCCTCGACAACCTCCAGGTGGTCATCGCCGACGCCGACGCGGCCCGCGCCGAGCTCGTCGCCCGCGGTGTCGACGCCTCCGAGGTCGACGACCAGCCGTGGGGCCGGTTCGTCCGCTTCGCCGACCCCGACGGCAACCGCTGGACCCTCCAGCAGCTGCCGGCCTGGTCGCGCGGCGCCGGTGGCGACGGCACCAACCCGGGCGACGAGGCGCCGGGCGGCGGGTCCGAGCCCGACGGCGCGGCCGCCGACGCCTGAGGCGCCGAGGTGCTGACGGCGGTCGCGGTCGCCGGGTACCGCTCGCTCCGCGACGTCGTCGTGCCCCTGCACGGCCTCGACGTCGTCACCGGTCCCAACGGCAGCGGCAAGTCGAGCCTCTACCGGGCGCTGCGGCTGCTCGCCGGCTGCGGGCGGGGTGACGTCGTCGGCACGCTCGCGCGCGAGGGTGGGCTGCAGTCCGCGCTGTGGGCCGGCCCGGCGACGCTCGGCGGGGCGCGCCGCGGCCACACGGTCCAGGGCACGGTGCGCCGGGGCCCGATCAGCCTCCAGCTCGGCTTCGCCTCCGACGACTTCGGCTACCTCGTCGACCTCGGGCTGCCCCAACAGGCCTCCGGCGGTGACGGGTCCGGCGGGTCGGCGTTCCTGCGCGACCCCGAGATCAAGCGCGAGGTGGTCTGGGCCGGGCCGGTCATGCGGCCGGGCTCGGTCCTCGTGCGCCGGCGCTGGAGCGTCGTCGAGACCCGCGCCGCCGGCGCCTCCGACGACGGCTGGGGCTCGGGGTGGAGCGAGGGCGGCGACGACGAGTGGGAGTCCGACCCCGTCGAGGCGCCCGGGTCGCGCGCCGGCTCGCGGCGGGCGGCCTACAAGGGGGCGGCACCCCCGGGATCGGGCGCCTCGCCCCGGGAGACCCGCCCGGGGTGGACCGAGCTGTCCCGATCGCTGCGCCCGTGGGAGAGCATGCTCACCGAGCTCGCCGACCCGGAGCGGGCGCCCGAGCTGCTCCGCGTCCGGCGGCTCGTGCGCGGGTGGCGCTTCTACGACGGCTTCCGCACCGACGCCCACGCTCCGGCCCGCCAGTCGCAGGTCGGCACCCGCACCCCGGTGCTCGCCGACGACGGCCGCGACCTCGCCGCCGCGATCCAGACGATCCGCGAGGACGGCCGCGGCGAGCTCGACCGCGCCGTCGCCGACGCCTTCGACGGCGCGATCCTCGACGTCACCGTCGACGCCGGGCGGTTCGACCTCGCGCTGCACCAGCCGGGCATGCTGCGCCCGCTCGGAGTGGCCGAGCTGTCCGACGGCACCCTGCGCTACCTGCTCCTCGTCGCGGCGCTGCTCACCGTCGACCCGCCGCCGCTGCTCGTGCTCAACGAGCCGGAGACCTCCCTGCACCCCGACCTCGTGCCGCCGCTCGCGCGGCTCGTGCGACGCGCGTCCGAGCGCACCCAGGTCATGGTCGTGTCGCACTCGGCCGCGCTCGTGCGCGAGCTGGGGGCCGACCCCGACGGCTACGACGACGGCGAGGACGACGACGACCGCCCGGTCGGGCTCGGCTCGCCGGCCCGTGTCGTCACCCTGGGCAAGGACCTCGGCGAGACCTCCGTCGTCGGCCAGGGCCTGCTCTCGACGCCGCCCTGGGCCTGGGGCACCCGCCGCTGACGCCCGCCGCTGACGCCCGCCCGGCCCCCTCCCGGCCGCGCGACGCGGCGGCGCCCACCGCGCTCAGGAGACGACCGGGACCTCGGCCGTGCCGGCGAGCGCGGCCTCGAGCGACTCCTGGTTGCTGAACGCGTCGGGCACCCCGGCGCCGGTGAGCACCCGGTCGCGGAGGCTGCCGAGCACGTACTGGCCCCAAGCGGTGCGACAGACCTCGAAGCACTCCTGCCCCGCGTGCAGCCCCACGTGCGTGAACGTCAGCCGCGTGCGGGCGGCCCGGTCGGCGTCGGGGTCGGCCGGCTCCGACGTGATGTCGAAGCGCACCGTCGTGCCGGTCCACTCCTGCTTGTCCTCGGGGAAGGTGAGGTGGCTGTCGAGGACGAGCCACTCGACGCGCGAGCCGGCGTCGAGACGGGTCGTGCGGAACTTTGTGAAGTGGATGTCGGGGACCGTGTAGACCCATTCGGCCCCGAGGGTCGTGGTGTCGCCGACGATGCTGCCGGACCACCAGCTGCGCACGTCGGTGACGGCGTCGAAGACCGCCTGCGGGGTCTGCTCGACGGTGAAGCTCATCGTGAGGTCGGTGCCCATGGTGTTGCCCTTTCCGAAGTGACTTGCATGATGCAAGTCACGCTAACGCCATCGACTTTCATGATGCAAGCACTTTGCTAGGCTGGTCCCGTGCTCGGACGGACCTACGACTCCCAGGTGTGCTCCATCGCGCGGGCCCTCGAGCTCGTCGGCGAGCGGTGGAGCCTGCTCATCGTCCGCGACGCCCTGTTCGCCGGCGTCACGCGCTTCACCGACTTCCAGCACAACCTCGGCATCGCGACGAACGTCCTGCAGGCCCGCCTCGACGCCTTCGTCGAGGCCGGCCTCATGGAGCGGCGCGAGGTCGCCGGTTCGGCCGCCCAGCGCGAGTACGTGCTCACCGACAAGGGGCGCGACCTCGCCCCGACGCTCGTGGCGCTGACCGCGTGGGGCGACCGCTGGGCTGCGCCGGGCGAGCCGCCGATCCTCTACGAGCACGCCGGCTGCGGCGCCGCCGTCAGCACGACGACGACGTGCACGACGCACGGGCCGGTGCCCGCCGACGAGGTGGCCGTGGCCATCGGGCCGGGGATGCCGGCCGAGTACCTCGCGGCACGCCGTCCCCGCCGCGACGCGTCGGGTGGCTGACGCGTCGGGTGGCTGACGCGTCGGGTGGCTGACGCGTCGGGGTCCGGGTCCGGCGGCCGGGTCAGCCACCCCGGCGAGGCCCCGTGCCGACCACGCCTGGGGGCCTACCGTCCCGCATTGTGAGATTCGCAGGGCCCTCCGGTACGGTTCGAATCGGAGACCCGCATGTGTTCGCCGTCACCCTCGGCGGGCGTGTGTGACACAGCCGTCGGGCGGGTGACCCCCGTACGCGGCCCGATTCGAAGCCGGACCTTGCTCCGGCGAAGGAGCCCCAGTGAGCGACAAGGTTGTCGCCGAGCTGCAGGAGCCGACCCCCGCGGTCGGCGACGGCGGCCCGGACATGATCCAGCTGCTGACCCCGGAGGGTCAGCGTGTGTCCCACCCCGACTACGACAAGTACGTCGCGGACCTGACAGCCGAGGACCTGCGGAGCTTCTACCGCGACCTCGTCCTCATCCGTCGCCTCGACGCCGAGGGCTACGCACTGCAGCGCCAGGGTGAGCTCGGCCTGTGGCCGAGCCTGCTCGGGCAGGAGGCCGCCCAGGTCGGCTCCGGCCGTGCGCTCAGGCCGCACGACTTCGTCTTCCCCACCTACCGCGAGCACGGCGTCGGCTTCGTGCGCGGCATGGACCCGCAGAGCTCGCTGCAGCTCTTCCGCGGCGTCAGCCAGGGCGGGTGGGACCCCAAGGAGAACAACTTCCACCTCTACACGATCGTCATCGGGGCCCAGGCGCTGCACGCCACCGGCTACGCGATGGGCGTGCGGATGGACGGCAACGTCGGCACCGGCGACCCCGACCGCGACACCGCGGTCATCTGCTACTTCGGTGACGGTGCGTCGTCGCAGGGCGACGTCAACGAGGCGTTCGTCTATGCGGCCTCGTTCGACGCCCCCGTCGTGTTCTTCTGCCAGAACAACCAGTGGGCCATCTCCGAGCCCGTCGAGAAGCAGACCCGCATCCCGCTGTTCCAGCGCGCCCGCGGCTTCGGCTTCCCGGGTGTCCGCGTCGACGGCAACGACATCCTCGCGACCTACGCGGTCACGCAGCACTGCCTCGACGAGGCCCGCAACGGCAACGGCCCGCTGCTCATCGAGGCCTTCACCTACCGCATGGGCGCGCACACCACCGCCGACGACCCGACGAAGTACCGCGTGTCGGCCGAGGTCGAGGAGTGGAAGTTCCGCGACCCGATCCTGCGCCTCAAGACCTACCTGGCCCACGAGGGCATGGCCGACGACGAGTTCTTCGCCCGCGTCGACACCGAGGCCGACTCCTTCGCCGCCGAGCTGCGCGAGGGCTGCATCTCGATGGAGACGATGGCCGGCAGCACGATGTGGGACCACGTCTACGCCGAGGACCACCCCGTCATGGAGGCGGAGCGTGCCGCCTACCTTGCCTACAAGGCGAGCTTCGAGGAGGCGAACTGATGGCGCTCGAGAAGGTCACCCTCGGCAAGAGCATCACCAACGGCCTGCGCAAGGCCATGGAGGCCGACCCCAAGGTCGTGCTCATCGGTGAGGACATCGGCAAGCTCGGTGGCGTCTTCCGCATCACCGAGGGCCTGCAGAAGGACTTCGGCGAGGAGCGCGTCATCGACTCCCCGCTCGCCGAGTCCGGCATCGTCGGCACCGCGGTCGGCATGGCCCTGCGCGGCTACCGCCCCGTGTGCGAGATCCAGTTCGACGGCTTCGTCTACCCGGCCTTCGACCAGATCGTCTGCCAGGTCGCCAAGATGCACGCCCGTGCCCTCGGCGCCGTCAAGATCCCCATGGTCATCCGCATCCCGTTCGGTGGCGGCATCGGCAGCCCCGAGCACCACTCCGAGAGCCCCGAGGCCTACTTCGCCCACACCGCGGGCCTGCGCACCGTGGCGTGCAGCAACCCCGAGGACGCCCACTGGATGATCCAGCAGGCCATCGAGTGCGACGACCCGGTGATCTTCTTCGAGCCGAAGCGTCGCTACCACGACCGCGCCGAGTACGACACGGCCGCGACCTCCGCGCCGCGCAGCCTCTTCGAGGCCAACGTGCTGCGTGAGGGCACCGACGTCACGCTCGTCGGCTACGGCCCCGTCGTCAAGACGATGCTCGAGTCGGCCGCCGCGGCCGAGGCCGAGGGCACGAGCATCGAGGTCATCGACCTGCGCTCGCTCTCGCCGCTGCCCATCGACGCCGTCGTCGCGTCGGTGAGGAAGACGGGCCGTCTCGTCGTCGTCCACGAGGCGAGCACGTTCCTCGGCATGGCGTCCGAGATCTCCGCCCAGGTCACCGAGCAGTGCTTCTATGAGCTCGAGGCGCCGGTCGTGCGCGTCGGCGGTGCGAACATCCCGTACCCGCCGAGCCGGATGGAGGAGGAGTTCCTCCCCGATCTCGACCGCATCCTCGACGGCGTCGACCGCGCTCTCGCGTACTGACCGAAAGGCACTGTCTTCCATGGCAATCCGTACGTTCAAGCTCCCCGACCCCGGTGAGGGGCTCGTCGAGGCCGAGATCGTCGAATGGCGGGTCAAGCCCGGCGACGCCGTCAAGGTCAACGACATGGTGCTCGAGATCGAGACCGCCAAGTCGCTCGTCGAGCTGCCGATCCCGTGGGCCGGCACCGTCAAGGACCTCCTCGTCGAGGTCGGCCAGACCATCGACGTCGGCACCCCGATCATCACGATCGAGGACGGCACGGCCGAGGAGCCGGCGCCCGTCTCGCCGGGCATCCCCGGCGAGACGGCCGAGCCGGCCGGTGGCGAGGCGATCCTCGTCGGCTACGGCGCCAAGGCCGGCGCCACGGCCCGCCGCCCGCGCAAGGCGTCCGGCGCGTCCGGCGCGTCGGGTGGTGCGGCTCCGGTCGCGCGCACCTCGGCCCCGACCGAGACCGAGCAGGTCGCGGCGGCGGCTCCCGTCGCCGAGCCGGTGGCCCCGGCCGCCCGCGTCGAGTCCCCGGCTCCGGCTCCCGCCGCCCCGGTGGCGCGCGAGGGCCGGCCGAAGGCCAAGCCCCCGGTGCGCAAGCTCGCCAAGGACCTCGGCATCGACCTCTGGACCGTCGCCGGTTCGGGTCCCGAGGGTGTCATCACCCGTGACGACGTCAACGCCCACGCGTCCGGCGCGATGAACGGCGCTGCGGCCCAGGAGGCCCCGGCCGCTGCCGGTGCGTCGACGCCGGCGCTGCCGTTCGGTGCGGGCGAGCGCGAGACGCGCATCCCGATCAAGGGCGTGCGCAAGATGACGGCCCAGGCGATGGTCGGCTCCGCGTTCACGGCGCCGCACGTCACCGAGTGGATCACCATCGACGTCACGAAGACGATGGAGCTCGTCGAGCGCCTCAAGGGCCAGCGCGACTTCCGCGACGTCAAGGTGACGCCGCTGCTCGTCCTCGCCAAGGCGCTGACGCTCGCGATCCGGCGCAACCCGGGCATGAACGCCACGTGGGACGAGGCCGCCCAGGAGATCGTCCAGAAGAACTACGTCAACCTCGGCATCGCGGCGGCCACGCCGCGGGGGCTCATCGTGCCGAACATCAAGGACGCGCACGCACTGACGATGCTCGAGCTCGCCCAGGCGATCGGACAGCTCACGGCGACGGCCCGCGAGGGTCGCACCCAGCCGGCCGAGATGTCCGGCGGCACGATCACGATCACCAACGTCGGCGTCTTCGGCGTCGACAGCGGCACGCCGATCATCAACCCCGGCGAGTCGGCGATCGTCTGCTTCGGCGCGATCCGCAAGCAGCCGTGGGTCGTCACCGACGCCGACGGCAACGACGAGATCGCGGTGCGCCACGTGACGCAGCTGGCCGTCAGCTTCGACCACCGCCTCATCGACGGTGAGCTCGGATCGCGGTTCCTGTCCGACCTCGCGGCGATCATGGCCGACCCGGCCCAGGCCCTCGTCTGGGGCTGACCGCCTTCCGGGGCTGACCGCCGTCGCCCCTGCCGCTTGAACCCCGCAACACACCGAGCAGTTGCCAACTCCGACTGGAATAACCCGGACGGGTTGGCAACTGCTCGGTGTGTTTGCGTGTGGCGTGCTGGGTAGCGCGGGTCAGCGGGCCGAGGCGGCCTCCTGCTCGACGCGTCGGGCCTGCTGGCGGTCGACGAGGTAGGCGGCCGTGAGGTCGTCACCGACCCGCTCGAGCATCCGCACGTCGACGGCCTCGTACCGCTCGGCCACGGTCGGCTCGACGGTCGTCATGACCTCGTGGGCGTCGCGCTCGGCGATGGCCGTGGCGAGCTCTCGCTTGAGGGCGTCGTCGAGGACCCCGCCGTCCGCCTTGGCGCGGGCCGCGACCTCGACGGCGAACCGCTCGGTGTCGGCGGCGGTCGTCGGGTCCTCGGTCGTGAGCATACGGGCCGTGCGGTGCAGCAGCGCGGCACCGGCGTCGAGGTCGCCCTCACCGAGCCGGAGCACGGCCCGCGTCAGCAGGGGGCGGTCGCCCCGCAGCGCGGTGTCGGCAAGGAGCGCGAGGCGCAGGCCGAGCAGACGCTCGTGGGTGCGGGTGTTGCCGGCCTCGCGGCCGAGCGGCACCTTGAGCTCGTCGTCGGGCGCCGACTGCGACAGCGTGTCGAGCATCTCGATGCCGGCCTCGTCGGGCGTGTGGACGGTGTCGCGCAGCGGCAGCTCCTTGATGAAGAGCGCGGCCAGCAGCGCGAGCGCGAACGGCACGAGACCCCAGACGAACACGGTGTGCAGCGAGTCGGCCAGGCCCTGCTGGACGCCGTGGGCGATCTGCGGCGGCAGCTTCGACAGTGCCGACGGGTCGAGCACCGAGCCGGCGCTGACCTGCTGGCCCGAGGCCTGCATCTGCTGGACGACCGAGGCGGGCAGGTGCGAGGCGATGTTGCCGGCGAGGCCGCTCGTCATGATGGTGCCGAACACGGCCGTGCCGACGGTCGAGCCGACGTTGCGGAAGAACTGCGTGGACGCCGTGGCGACGCCGAGGTCCTTGCGCTGGGCCGAGTTCTGGATGATGAGGGTGAAGACCTGCAGGGCCATGCCGAGGCCGATGCCGAAGACGATCATCGACAGCGTCAGCTCGGTCTGGGTCGAGCCGTAGTGCAGCTGGGTCAGGAGCCAGAAGCCGACGCCCATGATGAGGATGCCGAGGATCGTCTGCAGCTTGTAGCGGCCGGTCTTGGTGATGACGAGGCCCGAGAGGATCGACAGGCCGATCATCGCCACCGACATCGGCATGAGGATGAGGCCGGAGTTGGTGGCCGACGCGCCGAGGACGCCCTGGGCGTAGACCGGCAGGTAGATCATCGCGCCGAACATCATGACCGAGACCATGAAGGCCGCGATGTTGGAGAGCGTGAAGAGCGGGCTGCGGAAGAGGCGGAGCGGCAGCACCGGCTCGACGGCCTTGCGCTCGATCGCGATGAAGACGCCGAGCATGACGATGCCGGCGGCGTACATGCCGATGATGGCGGGGGAGCCCCAGTCGAGGGTCGTGCCGCCGAGCGAGGTGGGCACGAGCAGGAGGATGAGAGTCATCGACAGCGCGGCGATGCCGGCCTTGTCGACGACGGACTCGCGCGGCGTGTGCTCGAGGTGCAGGAAGCGGCTGATGCCGAAGAACGCGAAGACGCCGACCGGCAGCGTGATGAAGAACAGGTAGCGCCAGCCCCAGTGGTCGGTGACGAAGCCGCCGACGAGCGGGCCGAGGATCGAGGCGAGGCCGAAGACGCCGCCCATGAGGCCCTGGTACTTGCCGCGCTGACGCGGGGGGATGATGTCGCCGATGATCGTCTGCGACAGCGGCATCAGCGTGCCCATGCCGGCACCCTGGATGGCGCGGGCGGCGATGAGCCACCAGAAGTTCTGCGCGAAGCCGGACAGGATCGAGCCGGCCATGAAGACGACGAGCCCGCCGAGGTAGAAGCCGCGGCGGCCGTAGAGGTCGCTCATCTTGCCGACGATTGGCACGGTGATGGCGCTGACGAGCATCGCGGCGGTGGCGAGCCACGAGTAGTGGTCGATGCCGCCGAGCTCGGCGACGATGCGCGGCATCGCCGGTCCGACGATCGTCTGGCTGATCGACGCGACGAGCATGCCGAGCATGAGCGCGATGAAGATGTTGCGGGTCGAGCGGTCGAGGCCGGCGGGCTTGGCGGGGCCGGCTGTGGCGGTCGCGGAGTTCGTGGCTACCCCCTGGGTCGTCTGTGGCATGCCGACCACGGTACGCCGAATGTGCAGTCACTGCAAAATTGCAGTCCATGCAGTGAACGTGACACCATGAGCACATGAGCACGACCACGCTGACCGACGACGGCTGCGGCCTGCGCGAGCGCAAGAAGCGCGAGACCCGCCGCGCCATCAACCTCGCGGCCCTCGAGCTCGTCGAGGAGAAGGGCTTCGCCGCGGTCACCACCGAGGAGATCGCCACCCGCGCCGGCGTCAGCGCCCGCACCTTCTTCAACTACTTCCCCTCCAAGGAGGCCGCCGTCATCGGCACGACGGCCGAGGAGCTCGAGTCCTACGCCGAGCAGCTCGAGGAGGTCACCGACGGCGAGACGCCGCTCGACTCGCTGCGCCGCATCCTCGCCGGCATGCTCGCCCCGGCGTCGGTCGACCGCGAGCTGCGCGCCAAGCGCCGGCGCATCCTGCTCGGCGAGCCCTCGCTCGCCCCGGCCCTCGTCGGCAACAACATCCGCATCGAGAACGCCCTGACCGCTGCCCTCGAGCGCCGGCTCGGCCTCGCGCCCGGCGAGTCGCTCCAGCCGCGCGTCACGGTCGCGGTCGCCATCGCCGCCGTGCGGGCCTGCATCGAGCACCAGCAGGCCGGCGGCAGCGGGCGTCTCGAGCGCAACATCGACGCCGCGTTCGACCTCATCGGCGCCGGGATCGCCTGAGCCGCAGCAGGATCCGCCGCGTCAGGGTATCGACGCGTCAGGCCAGTCCGCTGCGCACCGCGACGGCGGCCGCCTCGGCGCGGCCGTGCAGCCCCAGGCGCGCGTAGAGCGCCGCGGCGTCGTCGGTCAGCGTGGCGAGCCCGACCCCCGACGCGGCGGCGACCTCCGAGAGGGGGCGCCCCGAGCCGAGCGCGGTGAGCAGCCCCACCTCGTCCGCCGACAGGGGCACCTCGCCGCGAGCGGCCCCAGGCGTCGACGCGTCCGACCCGGCGGGGGAGGCGGGCTCCCGGGCGGCGACGGCGCTGACGTAGGCGAGCACCTCGGCGTGAGCGGCGGATTCGTCGAGCAGCGAGCCCTCGAGCGCCTGGCGGTCGAAGACGTCGGCCCCGAGCTGCTCGCGCAGGGTGGCGACCGAGCGCTGGTAGGCGGCACCCTTGCCCGGCGCGAGGCCGGCGAGCAGCACCGGGAGGACCGGGGTGGCGATGCCGTGGAAGCGGGCGGCGGAGACGAGGTCGCCCTGGGCGGCGGCCAGCCGCGAGGCGAGGAGGTAGGAATAGGCGACCGTCGTCCACACGGACAGGCGCCACACGAGCTCGAGGCGGGTCCGGGTCAGCCGCGCCGCACCCACGAGATCACCGTCGGTGAGGGCCCGGCTCGCGAGCTGGCCCAGGATGATCGAGCGTGGCGCGGCGTCACCCGCCTCGGTGGCCACGTCGAGCAGCTCCGGCAGCGTCGGCACCTCCGGGTCCGTCAGACCCGACGCGCCACGCCCGCCGAGCAGCCCGATGCCCGGCGGCAGGGTGTGCAGCAGGATGCCGGCGTCGACGACGGACTGCCGGTCCCCCGAGGCGCGACCGCGCCGCAGGGCCGAGAGCCCGAGTCGGGCCGCGCCCCCCGCGTCGCCTCCCTGGCCCAGGAGCGCGGCGCGGTGGGCCTCGAAGCGGGCGATCCACCGCTCGTGGTGCAGGTGCGTGGCCACCTCGAGGCCCTCGGCCACGCAGCGGTGGGTGAGGATCGTGTTGCGGTGCAGCGGCGCCGTGCGCGCCACGGCGTCGAGGCCGCGCAGCAGCCGCAGCCGGTCGGTGGTGTGCCGGGCGCGGTCGATGCCGGCGAGCATGTGTGGCAGGGCGTCGTCGACGCGTTCGAGGGCGTCGGCCCCCTCGAGGGCCAGCGTGCCCGACCAGATCTCGGCGTCGGCGAGCAGGCCTTCGTCGACGGGCTGGTTGGCGAGCTCGCCGAGCAGCTCGTCGAGCACGCCGCGCAGGTTGCCGCGCTCGCCGACGGTGCGGCTCAGCAGGGCGAGGTCGACGGCCAGTCGCAGGGCCGCGGCGTGGTCGGGGCCGGCGCGCAGCCACGTCAGGGCCGCGCTGAGGTCGGCCGACACCGGCTCGAGCAGCGCCAGGGCCTCGGGCTCCTGCGCGTCCGCGGCGACGAGTGCCGCCCGGCGGGCCAGCGCGGCGTGGTGCGCGCCGTGCCGGTCGAGCACGGCGCCGCCCTCGCCCGTCTGGTCGAGCAGCTCGGCGGCCAGCTCGGCCGCGACGGGGTCGAGGGCGAACCGGGCCCGGTGGGCCGGTGGGGCGCCGCCCGAGGCCACTGCGGCGGGGGCCGCCGGGGCGGCCGAGAGCGCCGCGTCGTCGCCGGTGACGTAGGAGGCGAGGTGCAGGTCGACGAGGGTGTCGAGGGCGTCGACGAGCCGTGGCAGGGGCAGGTCGGACACGGCGCACGCGGCGTCGAGGTCGAAGGGCCCCCGCAGCGTCGACGCGTCGCGCAGCAGCTCCTGGCCGTCCGGCGACAGCGTCGCGTACGACAGCTCAAGGGCGGTGCGCACGCCGCGCGGTTCGGTGCGCCGCATCGACAGCAGCGACACGCGGGAGGACCCGCCGCGCAGCAGCCCGGCGACGCCCGGGATGCCGATGCCGCCGGCCCGCGCCGCGGCGAGCTCGAGTGCGAGGGGCAGGCCACCGACGCCGCGGCACACCTCCGCGGCGTCGCGGACGACGTCGTCGGTCGGTTCGAGGTGCGCGTCGACGAGGGCGACGCGGTCGAGCAGGAGGGCGACGGCGGGGTGCCGGCGCAGCGCGTCCGGGTCCTCGCCCGCGCGCGGCGGGTCGAAGGCGCGTACGGCGACCTGCTGGGCGCCGGGCCACGAGGCCGGGCGGCGCCCGATGATGACGACGGCGAGGCCCGGGCACGTGGCGACGAGCCGGTCGGCGTCGTGGACGAGCTGGCGCTCGGCGAGCAGGGCGTGCGGCCCGGAGCCGTCGGGCGGGTCGACGACGAGCAGCAGTCGGCGCTCACCGACCGCGGCCCAGAGGCGGTCGACGTCGTACGGCTCGAGCACGCCGAGGTGGCTGGCGAGGCCCCTCCGGAGACCCGGCCCCCCACGGACGGCCAGCGTCACCGACGCGTCATAGGCGTCGCGCAGCCGCTCGGCCGCGGCCGCCACGAGCGTCGACGTGCCGACCCCGAGCGGGCCGTGGACCACGAGGCGGCGTGAGCCGTCCGGGTCGAGGGCTGCCACGAGGGCCTCGACCTCCTCGACCCGGCCGTGGATCCCGTGTCCGGGGTGCACGACGAGGTGCGCGGCATCTCGCCGCGACCGTCCCGGCTCGCTCATCCGACCTCCGCGGACCAGCGTCGCAGACGGCGCCCCCGGGTGGGGGCGTTTCGCCGAGAGCGTGAGGTGTTCCGGGCCATGGCAGTCAGGCTCGCGCGGGCGTCAGGCCGGCCGGCGGGCGGCGACGTGCTCGACGCACCGCGTCGCGGTCGGCCTGGCCTCGAGCCGGGCCGCGGGGATCGGCCGGCCGCAGACCTCGCAGCGCCCGTACGTGCCCTCGGCCACCCGGGCGAGGGCGGCACCGATCTCGGCGAGGTGCTGCTCGGCCTGCTCGACGAGGGCGCCGAGCTGGGTGCGCTCGTAGGCGATGGTCGAGCCCTCCGGGTCGTGCTCGTCGTCGGGGTTGGTGCCCTCCGCGCCGTCGACGACGCGGGTGAACTCGCTGCGCAGGTCGGCGAGCCGCTGCTCGGTGGCGGCGAGGTCCTCGGCGAGCAGCTGCCGGGGCGTCGTGGTGAGCTCGTCCACCTCGCCATTGTCGGTCCCGCGTCCCCCGATCGTCCCCGATATGTCGTGACTCGTCCCGTCCCGGGCGGACACGCGCCGCGGCCACCGGCAGGATGGCCGCATGAGCGACTCCGACACCCCGCGTGGTGTGGTCTTCCCGTCCGACCCGGCGACCGGCCGGCGCAGCACGACGGTCGTCGGGCGGGCCGTCGTCGCCGATGCCCTGCGGGCGCACGACCCCGTCGGCGCGGCCTCGGCCGAGCGCGAGACGAGCTGGCGCCAGGGGTACCTGCCGCACTTCCGCCGGCTGGTCGAGGCCGGCCTCGTGTCCGACGCCGCGGCCGTCGGGATCGCTCGCGACGGGCTGGCCTCGCTGCACGCGCGGATGCGCTGGGCCGGGGCCGGAGGCGACGTCCCGCTGCCCGACGCGTTCGGCGCGGGTGGCGTCGATGGTGCGGGTGGCGCGGAGCGCCCCGCGACGCCACTCGGCTCGGAGACGCTGCGCGGCGAGGGGGAGGCCGAGCGCGCCCTCTCGCTGCCCTACGGCGGCGAGCGCCTGGCCGCCGACGCCCTGCGCCGGCGGCTCGACGCGTGGGTGGAGGCCGGGACGGTCGAGCCGTCGTGCGCGGAGGCGGTCGGGCGCGTCCTCGACCACCCGGAGTGGCTCGACCTGCGCGACCACACCGTCGTCGTCCTGGGGGCCGCGGCCGAGATGGGCCCGCTGCGCTCGCTGCTGCGCTGGGGAGCCAACGTCGCAGCTGTCGACCTCCCGCGGAACGACCTGTGGGACAGGCTGATCGGCGACACGCGTCGGCTCGCCGGCACGATGACGGTGCCGGTCCGCGTCGGCGACGGCCCGCTGGCGGCCAGGGCCGGTGGCGACCTCGTGCACGACCTCGCGGCCGTCACCGAGTGGGTCGCCGGGCTCGAGGCGCCGGAGCGGCTCGTCGTCGGCAACTACGTGTACGCCGACGGCGCCACGAACGTGCGGGTGTCGACCGCTGTCGACGCACTGACCGAGCGCGTCGTCGCGGAGCGGGGGCGCGAGGCCGTCGCGCTCGCCTTCCTCGCCACCCCGACGGACGTCTTCGCGGTCCCGGCCGAGGCCGTCGAGCGGTCGGTGCGCAGCTACGCAGAGCGCCGCACCTCCAGGCTGCTCCGCGTGCCGCTGCGCACGGTCAGCGGTGGGCGGCTGCTGCGTCGCAACTACGTACCCGGCCAGGACCCCGGCATCAACGACAGCGTCGTGCTCCAGCAGGGGCCGAACTACCTTCTGGCCAAACGGCTCCAGCGGTGGAGGGCCACGGCCCACCGCGCCGGCGGCGGGCTCGTGTCGTTCAAGGTGGCGCCGCCCACGCGCACCCGGTCCGTCGTCAAGAACCGCGCGCTCGCCGCTGCCTACGCCGGGGCGCACCGGTTCGGCATCGAGGTGTTCGAGCCCGGCACGGCCAACACCCTCATGGCGGCGCTGCTCGTGCACGACCTGCGCACCGGGTCGCCGAGCCAAGGCCACCCCTGGCAGGACGAGGCGTACGCCGCCGCGCACGGGGGCCTGTGGACCTCCGCCTACGACCCGCGCAGCGCCCTCGGCATCGCGGCGCTGCTCGGCTTCGCGTCCGCCCGCTGACCCGCGTCCGGTCGGGCGCGGGTCAGCCGAGGAACTCGCGGGCCCCGAGGATGGCCTTGTGCGACTCGTCGTACCAGAGCCCGAGCTCGGTGTCGATGCGTGCGAACAGCTCGGCGTCGACCGGGAGGCTGCCCGGCACGTCCGGGAGCGACTCGACGAGGGAGGCGCGCATCCCGCTCGGCGGGTGGGTCACCCAGAGGTCCACCGACCGGCGCGTCGCCTGCCGCAGGAGCTCGCGACGGTCCGCCAGCAGGGCGCTTCGGCGGTCGGCGAGCACCAGCCAGTCGGCCGGACCCCGTGTGACCACGTCGTGCACGAGGCCGTCCGTGAGCTCGCCCAGCACGTTGAGCCGGTCGAGGGCGGCCACGGTCGCGGCCGTGCCCGCGACGTCGCGGGCCACGAGGTCGGCGGCGTACTCGGCCCGGCGGTGGTCCGGCATGATGACGGCGTCGATCGCAAGCTGGATCGTCGCGAAGACGGTGTTGGCGAGCGCGAGCAGGAACCGGACGACCATGACGCCGAGCCCGCTCTGGTCGGCCCGGTCGAGGTCGCGCCCCAGGCGTCGCCACGGGTGCCGACCGCCCGTCCACTCCACCGCGTCGGCGAAGATCCGCTGGGCCGGGCCGGTGAGGGAGTTGCGCAACGGGTCGCGGTTGACGAGGTGCCCGAGCTCGTGGGCCAGCACGGCCTGGCGCATCGCCGGTGAGAGCATCAGCCACAGCGGCAGGCCGATGACGAGGACAGGGCGGCCGCGGACCCCAGTGCGAACGACAGCGAGGTTGAGGGTGTCGGGGGAGATGACGACGAGGTCGGGCGCCGGCGTGCCGACCTCGTCCGCGATGCGGCGCACGAGCTCGCGCAGGTTGGGCGCACCGCCCTCGCGGAGCAGGTCCCGTCTCGGGACGCGCGTGAACCGCGGCCTGAGGAACGCACCGAGGAGCACGAGCACCACGAAGACGCCGAACCGCACCGGGATGAGCCAGTCCGTGCGCCAGACGAGGACGGCACCCACGAAGCACGCGAGGCTCGCGAGCACGATGAGGGCGGAGATGCCGACGAGGACGAGCTCGGC
Source organism: Intrasporangium flavum (assembly GCF_001956915.1). Taxonomy (GTDB): domain Bacteria; phylum Actinomycetota; class Actinomycetes; order Actinomycetales; family Dermatophilaceae; genus Monashia; species Monashia flava. The sequence continues at coordinate 50,661 of NZ_MLJO01000021.1, forward strand.
GCGCGAGCGTCGTCCCGCGGCAGCGGGATCCGCGGCGAGGGTGCTGCGCAGCTCGTCGTCGAGCCGGAACGCCTTGGCGTAGCCGAAGCGCCCGAGCCAGCGGCTCCCGCGCCACGGGACGGTCGCCGGGTCGTAGTGGTCCAGGCCCCATCGGCAGCTCGGGCACCACGGCGTCTCCGACCACTCGAGCGCCACCACGGGGTTCGAGCACGCGGGACAGTTCTCACCGGTCGGCGCCGGCGCGGTCGTCGTCACGCGCCGCAGCGTAGATGTTCCGGGCCTGCCGCAGGGGCTTGGCGTGTCGTGTGGTGTCGGTCTCGGGGCGGGCGGGAGTTGGCGCGGCGAGGCGCGAGGCCCGATGCTGTCCTTCATGAACGAGCGGGTGGCGCAGGAGCCGCGCCGGGTCGCCGACCGGGCCGCCGACCGGGGCGAGCGCAGGCTCGGCGGCACGCTGCGCGCGCCCCGCACGCTCGTGCCCGCGCTGCTCGCCGCGATCGCCTACGTCGACCCGGGCAACTTCGGCGTCAACATCACCTCCGGCGCCGAGCACGACTACGGCCTCGTCTGGGTCGTCGTCTTCGCCAGCTGCTCGGCCATGGTCATCCAATACCTCGCCGCCAAGCTCGGCATGGTCACCGGCAAGAGCCTCGCCGAGCACAGCGCCGAGCGGTTCCCCGGCGTCGGGCGGCTGCTGCTCTGGGCGCAGGCCGAGCTCGTCGTCATCATGACCGACCTCGCCGAGATCGTCGGCGGCGCCATTGCGCTGCGGCTGCTCTTCGGGATGCCGCTCATGGCCGGCGCCGTGTGCGTCACGCTCTTCAGCCTCGTCGTGCTCGCCCTCAAGGTCCGTGGTCGCAGCCACTTCGACTCGGTCGTGCTCGTGCTGCTCGTCGTCATCATCGGCTCGCTCGTGTGGCAGGTGACGGTCGCCGACGTCGACAGCGCCGGCCTGCTGCGCTCGCTCGTCCCCGGCCCGCTCGACGGGTCGGCGGCGCTGCTCGCCGTCGGCATCGTCGGTGCCACGGTCATGCCGCACGCCCTCCACTTCCACTCGGCGGCCTCGCGAGGGCACGACGACGGCGCGCCGGCCCCCTCCCAGGCCGAGCGGCTGCGGTCCGGACGCCGCACCGTGCACAGCGTCGTCATCGCCATGACGATCGCGGGTTTCGCCAACGTCAGCCTCGTCGTCTTCGCCGCGGCCCTGCCGACGACCGCGGGCGCCAGCATCGAGACGGCCTACGCCGCGCTCGGCGCCAGCGCCGGTGACATCGCCGCCACGATGCTGGCGGTGGCGCTGCTCGCTTCCGGCCTGGCCTCGACGCTCGTCGGGGTGCAGACCGGCGACGTCGTCATGCAGGGGTTCGGACGGCGGCCGATCTCCCCGCTGCTGCGCCGCCTCTTCGCGGTCGTGCCGGCCCTCGTCATCCTCGGGCTCGGCGTCGAGCCGACCGACGCGCTGGTCTGGAGCCAGGTCGTCCTGTCGTTCGCGCTGCCGGGCACCCTCGTGCCGCTCCTCGTCTTCACCCGCGACCGACGCCTCATGGGCGTCCTCGCCAACCACCGCGTCACGACCGCCGCGGCCACCCTCATCACCGCCGTCATCGTCGGCCTCTGCGCGTACCTCGTCGTCAGCGGCGCCTGACGACCCGCCCGAGCGGGGCGGTGAGCGTGTGGGAGAGTGACCCCTGACCCGGCCCGACCGACGGAGGTGAGCATGGCGACCCGACTCGTGCCCCCCGGCGTGCGCGAGCTGCCCGCGCTCACCGACCTGCGTCTCGAGGTGCGCGCCTTCCTCGCCGAGCAGGTGCGCGCCGGCGTCTTCGTGCCGCACGTCGACACGTGGCTGACGCGCTGGGACCGGGAGTTCACCCGCGAGCTCGGGCGCCGCGGCTGGCTCGGCATGGTCATCCCGACGGAGTACGGCGGTCAGGGCCGCACCTACCTCGAGCGCTTCGTCGTCACCGAGGAGCTGCTCGTCGTCGGCGCCCCCGTCGCCGCGCACTGGATCGCCGAGCGGCAAATCGGGCCCTCGTTGCTGCGCTACGGCACCGAGGAGCAGAAGCGCGCCTTCCTGCCGCGGATCAGCAGCGGCCACGTCGTCTTCGGCATCGGGATGAGCGAGCCCGACTCCGGCTCGGACCTCGCGAGCGTGCGCACCCGCGCCGAGAAGGTCGACGGCGGCTGGCGCGTCACGGGCACCAAGGTGTGGACCTCGGGTGCCCACGAGGCCGACGCGTTCTTCGCCCTGTGCCGCACCGCGCCCCTCGACCCCGAGCACCGGCACGCCGGTCTGAGCCAGGTCATCGTCGACCTGCACGACCCCGACGTCCACATCCGGCCGATCCTGTCGATGGGCGGCGACCACCACTTCAACGAGGTCCACCTCGACGGCGTCTTCATCCCCGACGACCGGGTCCTCGGCGAGGTCGGCGACGGGTGGCGGCAGGTCAGCTCCGAGCTCGCCTACGAGCGCAGCGGTCCCGAGCGCGTCCTGTCGACCTTCCAGCTGCTCGCCACCGCAGCCCAGGCGATGGGCGACGGCGGCCTGCCGACCGACGCCGGGCTCGGCCGCAACGTGGCCCGCGTCGCCGGCCTGCACCACCTCTCGTTCTCGGTGTCGACGGCCCTCGAGGCGCACGAGCCGGCCGACGTGCCGGCCGCGCTCGTCAAGCTGCTCGGCACGACGACCGAGGGCGACATCGCCGACTTCGTCGACCTCCTGACGGCCACCGGCTGGGTCGAGGACGAGGAGCTCTACACCCTCCTGCACGCCGCGATCCTCCAGCGCCCCGGCTTCACGCTCCGCGGCGGCACGAACGAGATCCTGCGCGGCGTCGTGGCCCGTGGTCTGGGGATGCGCTGATGTCCGACGGGATGATGTCCGACGCCGCCGGGAACGCCCGTCGCGCAGGGGGATTCGCGCACCTCGCCGCGCCGTCCACCGCCGACCCCGACGTCGTCGCGATGCTGACCGAGCTCTTCGACGACTACCGCGCCACGCGTCCGGCCCCGGGCGCCACCGTCGACCTCGACCGGGGCCTGTGGGCCTCCCTGGAAGACCTCGGCCTGACGCGCCTGACCGGCAGCGAGTCCGCCGGCGGCAGCGGCGCCGGGTGGCTCGAGGCCGCCGCGCTGCTCGGCCTCTCGGCCGCCGCGGGTGCCCCGGTGCCGGTCGCCGAGCACGACGTCCTCGGCGGGTGGCTGCTCGAGGCCGCAGGGCTGCCCAACGACGGCGGCATCCGCACGGTCTGCCGCCCCGACCCCTCCGGCGTCGCCCTCAACGTCACGTGGGCGCGCGACGCGTCGCGCATCGTCGCGCTGTGGGAGGACCGCGACGAGTGGCGGGTCGCCGACGTGCCCCTCGACCGCGTCGGGCTCGAGGAGGGACGCAACCTCGCGGGCGAGCCGAGCGACACCGTCGAGTTCGACCTGCTCGACCTCGAGGACGGCATCGTCGTGGCCCACGGGATCGGCGAGCAGTTCCACCACCGCGGCGCCCTCGCGCGATCGGCCCAGGTGGTCGGCGCGATGGAGCGGATCCTCGACGTCGTGCTCACCCACGTGCGCGACCGCGTCCAGTTCGGCCGCCCGATCGGCCGCTTCCAGGCCGTCCAGCACCTCGTGTCCGACATCGCCGCCGAGACCGCGCTCGCCCGGGCCGCCACCGACGCCGCCGTGGCCCGCGCCGCGGCCTCCGACTGGCAGGACCGCGGCATGCTCTTCGCCGTCGGCGTCGCCAAGTCGTGCGTCGGGCACGGAGCCTCGGTCGTCGTGCGCAACGCGCACCAGGTGCTCGGCGCCATCGGCACCACCCTCGAGCACGAGCTGCACACCCTGACCAAGCCGATCCTGGCCCGCCGCAGCGAGTACGGCTCGGTGCACGAGTGGGACGAGACGCTCACGTCCCTGGCGACGTCCGCCGGCCGGGACCGGCTCTGGACCCTCGTCACGACCGGCCGCGCCAAGAGCGCCGACCGGGCCGGAAGCTGAACTGCACTGCCGCCGAAGGAGACCCGCCGATGACCGAGATCCGCTACGAGGTGTCCGAGGGCGTCGCCCTCATCACCCTCGACGCGCCGGAGCGCCGCAACGCGCTGTCGGTCGAGATGTCCGTCGAGCTGGCCGACGCCGCCCGCACGGCCGAGGCCGACGCGTCGGTCGGCGCCGTCGTCGTCACCGGCGGCGAGCACTTCTGCGCCGGCGCCGTGCGCAGCGTCCTCGCCGACACCGGTGCCGACCCGGTGGAGGACGACGCCTACCGCAACCTCGAGACCGTCTATGCGGCGTTCACGACCGTCGGCGGCATCGGCGTGCCCACGGTGGCCGCCGTGCGCGGCGCGGCGGTCGGCGCGGGGCTCAACCTCGCGCTCGCCACCGACCTGCGCATCGTGTCGCGCACGGCGCGCCTGCTGCCCGGGTTCGCCCAGATCGGCATCCACCCCGGCGGTGGGCACTTCACCCTGCTCAACCGGGTCGCCGGGCGTGAGGCCGCCGCGGCGCTCGGCCTGTTCGGCGCCGAGGTCGACGGCGAGCGCGCCGTCGAGCTCGGCCTGGCGTGGGCGGCGCACGACGACGCCGACGTCGAGGAGCAGGCCCTCGCGATGGCCCGACGCGTCGCCCGCGACCCCGCGCTGGCGCGTCGCACGGTCGCCAGCTTCCGGCGCGAGACGGCCCCCGGCGGCCTGCCGTGGGACGTCTCGGTCGAGCTCGAGCGCTCGCCCCAGATGTGGTCGCTGCGGCGTCGCCACGGTCGCTGATCCACGCCTGAAGCGCGCGCGAACCGCCCGGTTCGGGTCCTCCTCGGGCTCTCCTCGGGCTCTCCTCGGGCTCTCCTCGGGGGCACGTCGCGGGCCGCCGCGCGCCGCGCGGCTGTCCAACCTCGTTTCGGCACCTCGGTCCGCTTGGTGGCAGGATGGCGAGGTTGCCGTCACCCACCGAGGAGGAGTTCCGTGCTCGCGTCCTACCGGCCTCTCTTCGAGGTACCGGGCGCCCGCACCTTCATCACAGGGGGGATGATCGCCCGCACCGCGGGCTCGATGTTCGGTGTCGCCGTCGTGGCCATGGTCGCCGCCCGGTCGGGCTCCTACGAGCTGGCCGGCGCCGTCGTGGCCGTCGGCATGGTGGCCCTGGCGCTCTTCGCGCCCTTCCTCGGCCGCCTCGTCGACCGGTACGGGCAGCGGCGGATCGCCATCCCGTTCTTCCTGTTCTCGGGCTTCTGGGCGGTCATGACGATCGTGGCCTCGATGAAGGGCTGGCCCTCGTGGGTCCTCTTCATCACCTTCCCGCTCTGCGGGGCCATCCCGAACATGGGCACCATGGCCCGGGCCCGGTGGACGCACATCTTCGCCCACGACCCCCGCTCGCTGCACTCGGCGATGTCGTTCGAGCAGGTCATGGAGGAGCTGACGTTCGTCATCGGGCCGGTCGTGGCGATCTGGCTGGCGTCCGCCTGGTTCCCCGAGGCCGGCTTCGTCGTCGCCACCATCGCCTACGGCGTCGGGGTGCTCGTCTTCATCTCGGCGCGCTCCACCGAGCCCCCGGTCGTGCCGCACCACCAGCGTCCGGAAGGGCACGCCCACCACAACCCGGGCCTCATCCCGCTCGCGTTCATCATGGTGATGACCGGCGCGATCTTCGGCGTCAACGAGGTGGTCACCCTCGCGGTGGCCCAGGACCACGGCGCCAAGGGCACGGCGGGCGCCATCCTCGCCCTCTACGCCGTCGGCTCGGGCCTGGCCGGCCTCGTCTTCGGGCACGTCTCGCACGGCCGCAACCTCGTCAAGCTGCTCATCCTCGGCACCCTCGGCATGGGCGTGCTCGAGGCGCCGCTGCTCTTCGCCCCTAACCTGTGGGTGCTCGCCGGGCTCATGGTCATCGCCGGCATGGCCACCGCCCCGACCCTCATCACGACGATGAACCTCATCGAGCGCATCGTGCCCAAGGCCCAGCTCAACGAGGGCATGACGATCGTGCTGACCGGCCTCATCATCGGCATCGCCGCCGGCTCGGCGGTCTCCGGAGCCGTCGTCGACCGGGTCGGGGCCCAGCACGGCTACTGGGTGGCCGTCATCGCCGGTGGCTTCGCCTTCGTCATGGCCCTCGGCACGCGCGCCTTCCTCAGCCGTCGCGAGCTGCACAACCTCCGCTGACGCGGCGCCCCGCCCGACGCGTCAGCGCCCCGACGCGTCCTCCCGGCCCGACGCGTCGCCCACCCTCGACCGTCGAGAGGCCACGATGGGCTGCCCCGGACACGTCGAAAGGCCACCTCTCGTGTCGAGAGGTGGCCTTTCGAGGGTCAGGAGGCCACCAGACGTGGCCTCTCGACGGTCAGTGGCCGGCGGCGGCCACCGGAGCGGACTCGGCGTCGCCCTCCTGGGCACCCTGCTGGCCGGGGCCGGGACCGAGGTCGACGTGCGGCAGGAACAGCGAGGCGATGAAGGCGAGCACGAGCACGCCCGAGGCGACGAGGAACACGACCGACATGGCGTCGGAGAAGCCGACGAGGAACGGGTGGGCGAGGCGCGGGTCGAGCTGGTTGATGAACGAGCTGTCCTGCAGGGCCGAGGCGCCCGCACCGCCGCCGCCACCCTTCTGCACGCCGGCGATGAAGGCCGCATTGGCCTGCGGGTCGCCGCCCGTCGGGTTGCGCACCGCCGCGATGAACTCCGGCGACCTGGCCGCGGACTGGAATGCCTCGGCGATCTTCGTGCCGGCCTGCGAGAACAGGATGGACAGGAAGACGGCGGTGCCCAGCGTGCCACCGATCTGCCGGGTGAACGTGGCCGACGACGTCGCCACCCCGATGTCGCGCCGCGGGACGGCGTTCTGCACGGCGAGCGTCAGCGGCTGGAAGTTGAAGCCGAGGCCGATGCCGAAGAAGAACATCCCGATCATCGTCTTCCACAGCGGGGTGTCGGCCCCGATGTAGTGGAAGCCGAAGAGCGCCGCGACGAGGATCGCCGAGCCCACGATCGGGAAGATGCGGTAGCGCCCGGTGCGCGAGATGAGCTGGCCGGAGAAGATCGAGCCGAACATGATGCCGCCGGTCATCGGCAGCAGCATGAGGCCGGCCTCGGTCGGCGTCGCGCCCTTGACGATCTGGAGGTAGAGCGGGAGGGCGGCGAGACCACCGAACATGCCCATGCCGATGAAGACCGAGCTGACCGACGCGGCGGCGATGGTGCGGTTGCTGAAGAGTCGCAGCGGGATCAGCGCCTCGTCGCCCATGTTCCGCTCGACGAGGAAGAACGCGACCGCGCCGACGAGGCCGACGGCGTAGCAGAGGATCGAGGTGGCCGATCCCCAGCCCCAGCCGCGACCCTGCTCGGCGACGATGAGCAGCGGCACGAGCGCGATCGACAGCGTGGCCGCGCCCCAGTAGTCGATGCGGTGGTCGAGGCGGTGGTGGCGCAGGTGCAGCGTGCGGCTGACCACGACGAGCGCGATGATGGCGATCGGCACGTTGACGAGGAAGACCCAGCGCCAGCCGGTGATGCCGAGGATCGTCGCCTGGCCGGCGAGGAGGCCGCCGACGACGGGGCCGATGACGCTCGAGGTGCCGAAGACGGCGAGGAAGTAGCCCTGGTAGCGGGCCCGCTCGCGCGGAGGCACGATGTCGCCGATGATCGCGAGGGCCAGCGAGAAGAGGCCGCCGGCGCCGATGCCCTGGACGGCGCGGAACGCCGCGAGGGCCGGGATCGACCAGGCGAGCGTGCAGAGCATCGAGCCGATCGTGAAGATCGAGATGGCGAAGAGGAAGAGCTTCTTGCGCCCGTAGATGTCGCCGAGCTTGCCGTAGAGCGGCGTCGCGATGGTGGCCGTGATGAGGTACGCGGTGGTGACCCAGGCCTGGCCGGCGAGGTCGTTGAGGTCGTCGGCGATGACGCGCATGGCGCTCGCGACGATCGTCTGGTCGAGGGCCGCGAGGAACATCCCCAGCATCAGACCGATGAGGATCGTGATGATCTCCCGGTGTGACAGCGGCGGGTGGTCGGCGGTCCCCGCCGACGTGCTCGCCGGGGTGCTCGCCGCGCGTCCCGGCTCGGCGGTGGTGTCGGACATGTCAGTCCTTCCTGGACATCTGGTCGGTGGCGCCGGCCGCCCTCGGGGCGGCGGCGTAGGGCATCGGCGGCAGGGAGGCTCCCCGCGCGCGGAGGTTGGCGTCGAGCGCGTCGGCGAGCTCGTGCAGGTCGGTGACGAACGAGTCCGCCCGGCGTCCGTCCCAGGCCTCGAGGAGCCCCTGGAACCACGTCGAGCGCGTGGACTGGATGTGGTCGAGCACGGCGTGACCCTCGTCGGTGAGGGACACGACGAGGGCGCGCCCGTCGTGCGGGTCGGCCGTCTTGGCGAGCAGACCGCCGGCGACGAGCGCGCTCACCTGGCGGCTCACCGTCGACACGTCGTTGTGCAGCGTCGTGGCGAGGTCGGAGATCCGCACCGGCTCCGCGGAGCCGGCCACGACGAAGAGGACGGGGTAGGCGGTGGTGTCGACGGCCTCGTGGACGCGCGGTGCGGCGTTGCGCGCTGCGAGGAGCAGCTTCTGCACCCGCAGCAGCGCGACGAACACCTGGTTCGCCTCGTCCTTGCCGACGGTCACCGCGACCGTCCCCAATTGCTTGTTTGCACCAAGCAAGTATTCGCCGAGGTGCCACCGCTGTCAAACGGCCGCTCGACGGGCCCGGCCGGGTACGAGTGGGACACATCGTGGGCACCATGTGGTTGTCTGTGCGCACGCGCCTCGGGGGAGGTGCCAAAATGTCTGCGCCGTCGCAGTGTTCGGAAGGGAGCATGCCGCGACGCCGTCCGACCCCTCAGGGAGAACCATGGCCGCCGACGAGACCGCCGACGAGACCGCCGACGTCCCCGTCGACCCACCGACGCCGGACGCGTCCACCCCGGACGTGCCCGAGCCGGACCCTGCCGTCGCCGCGGCGACCCGGCAGGACGCCACCGTCCAGGACGCGTTCCGCCAGCTGTCCGCGCTCATCTACTCGGGCGCCGACGCCGGGTCGATCCACCACGCGCTCGTCGACGCCGCGGTGCGCCTCGTCGACGGCTGCGACCGGGCCTCGCTGCTCATGCGCTCGCACGACCGGTACCTCACGGCAGCCTCCACCGACGACATCGCCCGACGCATCGACCAGATCGAGCTCGAGGTCGGCGAGGGCCCCTGCGTCGACGCCATCGTCGACGAGGCCTACCAGCACGACCCCGACCTCACCGACGCCGTCACCCCGTGGCCGCGCTTCACCGAACGGATCGTCGCCGAGACCCCGGTGCGCTCGGCGGTCGGCTACCGGCTGCTCCTCGAGGGCGACAAGGTGGGCGCGCTCAACCTCTTCTCCGACACCCCGGGCGGCCTGACCGGCGCCTCGGCCGACGTCGGCGCCGTCATCGCCTCGTTCGCGACGGTCGCCCTCATGGCGATCCGGGCCCGCGAGGAGGCGGCGACGCTTCGTCAGGGCCTGCAGAGCAACCGCGAGATCGGCAAGGCCGTCGGCCTGCTCATGGCCGCCCACCACATCAGCGGCGAGGACGCCTTCGCGCTGCTGCGGCGCACGTCGCAGGAGCTCAACATGAAGCTCGCCCACGTCGCGACGCAGGTCATCCGCGGTCAGGAGTCGCAGTTCCCGACGCCGCCCAGCGGCTGAGCCCGCACCGGCCCGACGCGTCGGGGGAGTGCCGCAGCGGTCGGTCCACGACACGCATCGGTCGACGCGTCCGCACGAACCGGACGCGTCGACCGTGGTGGCAGGGGGTGGGGCAAGGGCCCGCCCCCGTGCGCAGGGAGCCGCGAAGTCGCAGAGGTGTCAGGGCACGAATTCCGTGCCCGGCCTCCTCAGGCGCTCGCGACGCCCTCGGCGTCGAGCTGGCGACGCAGGGACTCGAGGATGCGGCGCAGCAGGCGGCTGACCTGCATGGCCGACAGGCCCATCGACTCGGCGATCTCGGCCTGGGTCATGTCGTCGACGAAGCGACGCTCGATGATCTCCTGGTCGCGGGCGGGCAGGCGCTCGATGGCGGTGCGCACGACGATGGAGTCGTCGAGCGCGGGGTCGGTGCCCCGGTCGCCGCGGGCGTCGATGAGGTCGAGGACGGGCCGGCCGCCCTCGTTCGTCGTGACGTCGAGGGAGGCCGGGCGCAGGTTCGACGCGGCGACCTGGGCCTCCTTGACCGACTCGACGGGGATGGCGAGCTCCTCGGCGAGCTCGTCGACGTCCGGGTCGTGGCCGAGGACCTGCTCGAGGCGCGAGCGGGTGTCGGTGACGAGCTGCCGGCGCTCCTGCAGCTCGCGCGGCGGCCGGACGAGCCAACCGTAGTCGCGGAAGTACCGGCGCAGCTCGCCGGTGATGGTCGGCGTCGCGTAGGCGCCGAACTCCGTGGGCTTGTCGAGGTCGAAGCGCTGCACGGCCTTGAGCAGGGCCAGGAAGGCCACCTGCTCGAGGTCCTCGCGGTCCAGGCCCTTGCCCGAGTAGCGGTGGGCGAGCGACCGGGCGAGCGGCATGTGCAGTCTCGTGACGGCCTCGAGAGCCTCGTTCCGCTCGGACGCGGAGTCCGAGGTGCGGAAGGTGATGATCAGCTCTCGCGTGCGTGCGTCCTTGCGCGGACCAACCTTGGCGTCGGTCATGGCAATCCTCCATGGGATGTCCCCGATGCGGCGCTGGCTTGACCGACTGCCTTGACGTTAAACCCTTGTCCAACGTTTGGCAAGGCCGGGTTCGGCCTGTTCGGGCGGCCTTGGGGCCCGGCCGGATGGCCTGGTTCGTGCTCATTCCGGCCGAATTCGTCCACGCGACAGGAGGATTCGGCAACAGGCGGCGACGGCGCCGCACGTCCAAGGATTGTCGAGAGTTTGCGCAGGTTCTGCGTCAGTTCTCGGGCTGTTCACCCCCGGCGCGCGGGACGTGTACAAGGTTGGGCGGCCTCGGTCGTCGGACGTCGAGGGTTGGGCGTCGAGGGTTGGAGGGACCGGGGGGCACCCCGGCAGCGTCAGTGCGTCAGTGCGTCAGTGCGTCAGGACGAGCGCGGTGAGGACGCGTCGGGCGATGGCGTCGTCGCCGTGCACCGTGAAGTGGAGGTCGTCGACCTCGCGGCGACCGGCCGCGCGCCGGGTCAGGGCGTCGGTCGTCAGCTGGATCGTCGTGACGTCGAGCTGCTCGTCACCGTCCGGGCGGTCCTGGCCGCTGAAGAGGGCCTCGCCGAACGGGCGACCGTCCTCGCCCGTGCACACCCGGACGCCGCCGCGTGCCTGGACGGGGCCGGTGACGTCGAGGACGACCGCGTGCCCCGCCTCGACGTCGGCCACCCGGGCCGCGACGCGCGGGAGCGCCTCGAGGATCTCCTGGGTGAAGACCGCGGCCGAGGGGGAGTCGAGGTCGCCGGGGCGGTCGAGGGCGCCGCGGATGTCCTGCTCGTGGCACCAGAGGTCGATGATCCGCCGCCGCAGCTGGAGGCCGAAGGTGGCCTCCGGCCCGAAGAACCCACCGATGACGGTGTCGAGGTCCGTGTCGGCGGCCCGCAGCGCCGCCATCCGCTCGGGGTGGAACTCGGCGAGCTCGGCCACGACCTCGCGGCCGGAGACGGCCCGGCGGCTCTCCACGTCCTGCTCGGTCAGCCGGCCGAGGTCGTTGCGGACGTGCGGGTAGTCGGGAACGTCGACCTGCGAGCGCCGCACCCCGGCGAAGGACTTCTCGGCCCCGACGACGTGCGAGAACTGGTCCTTGACGGTCCAGCCCGGGCACTCGGTGTCGCGGTCGAAGTCCTCGTCGCGGCAGGCGTACCCGAGGTCGATGATCGAGCGGACGGTCTGGTCGAACGCGTCGAGCAGGCCGTCGCGGTCGACGGGAGCGGCCGGGTGCATGGGCATGGCTCCACACTACTTACCCTTGGAACATGCCCACCCTCCAAAGAGAGCGCTCGTCGACCGCACCGGTGGACCGCCTCTCCCGCCCGGCGTGGGCCGTCGCCGCGACCGTCGTCGTGGGCCTCGTCGCGTCGGTGCTCGCGGCCCGCTCCACCGGGGCCGCGGCCCCCCTGCCGGGTGGGCTCGTCGACGCCGGCCCCGGCGTGCGCTGGGCGCTCCCGCTCGTCCGTGTCGTCCACGACGTCGCCGCCGCGCTGACCGTCGGGTGCCTCCTGCTCGCCGCGACGATGGTGCCCGGCCGCACCCGGAAGGCCAGCGCCGCCCTCGACGAGCCGCGGCGGGCCGCGGCGCTGCGGGTCGTCGTCCCGGCCGCCTTCGTCTGGGCCGCGGCGGGTGTCACGGGCGCCGTGCTCGGCCTCGCCGACGCCGCGGGCATGCCGCTGTCCGACCCCGCCTTCGGCGGCCTGCTGCCCGAGCTGTGGACGATCGAGACGCTGCGCGTCGGCGTCATCAGCGCCGGGTGTGCCTTCGTCGTCGCGTCCGTGGCGGCCGTCGCCCGGTCGCGGGCCGCCGCGCTGTCGCTGCTCGTCGTCGCGACCGTCGGTGTGCTCGTCCTCGGCCTCGCCGGCCACGCGGGCGGGTCGGCCGACCACGAGACGGCCGTCAACTCCATCGCCACGCACCTGCTCAGCGCCGCCCTGTGGGTGGGCGGCCTGCTCGCTCTCCTCGTCCTGTGGCGCTCGCTCGGCGACGCCGTCGGCGTCGTGGCACGGCGCTACTCGAGCGTCGCCCTGTGGTGCTTCGTGGCCCTCGGGGTCTCCGGCGTCATGAACGCCTCGGTCCGGCTGGGCTCGCTCGCCGACCTCACGACGCCCTACGGCGTGCTCCTCGTCGTCAAGACGCTCGCGTTCGTGGTCCTCGGCCTCGCCGGCGCCTGGCACCGGCGCGTCACCCTCGACCGCCTCGACGCGGACGTCGCGTCGCGGGGTGCCGACGCCGACGCCGGGGTCCCGCGCGGCCGGCTCTTCGTGCGCCTCGCGGTGGGGGAGACGCTCGTCATGGGGCTCGCGTTCGGCGTCGCCACGGCGTTGGCCCGCAGCCAGCCGCCGGTGCCCGAGACCGAGCCGAACCCGAGCCTGACCATGGCCCTGACCGGCTACCCGCCGCCGCCGGCACCCACCGCGCTGTCGTGGGTCACGGCGTGGCGCGTCGAGTGGCTCTTCCTCGCCACCGCGCTGCTCGCCGTCGGCCTGTACGTCGCGGGCGTCGTGCGCCTGCGCCGTCGCGGCGACGCCTGGCCGGTGCTGCGCGCCGTGTCGTGGGTCGCCGGCTGGGTGTTGTTCGCCTACGCGACCAACGGCGTCCTCGGGATCTACGGCCGGGTCGCGTTCTCGTGGCACATGACGCTGCACATGCTCGAGGCGATGGTCGTGCCGATCTTCCTCGTGCTCGGCGCGCCGGTCACCCTCGCGCTGCGCACCCTCCGCCCGCGACGCGACGGCACGCTCGGCCCGCGCGAGCTGGTCCTCGGGCTCGTCCACTCGCCGGTCCTCAAGGTCGTCGGCAACCCGGTCTTCGCCGCGGCGTTCTTCTTCTTCAGCCTCGTCGTCTTCTACTGGACCGGCCTGTTCGAGCTGGCCCTGACCACCCACACCGGCCACCTGCTCATGACGGCCCACTTCGTCCTGGCCGGCTACCTCTTCGCGTGGGTCCTCATCGGCGTCGACCCGGGCCCGAAGCGCTGGAGCCCGGCGTTCCGGCTCATCGTGCTGTTCGCGACGATCGCGGCGCACGCGTTCTTCGGCGTCGCGATGATCACCGGCACGACCCTGCTCGGCGGCGACTTCTTCCCCTCGATCGCGCTCCCGTGGGTGCCCGACCCGCTCGCCGACCAGCGCTTCGGCGGCGGGGTGGCCTGGGCCATCGGCGAGCTGCCGAGCCTCGTGCTCGCCCTCGTCGTGGCCGCCCAGTGGTTCCGCACCGACAAGGCGGAGTCGACGCGTCGCGACCGCCGGGCCGATCGCGACGGCGACGCCGAGCTGGCCGCCTACAACGAGCGGCTCGCGGCCCTCTCCCGCCGCGACGAGCACACGCCGCGCTGACCACCCCGCCTCATCCACTACGATATGTAGTAGTCGATGGGAGGATGGTCGCGATGAGCCGGGCCCCGGTGCCGCAGTGCCCGATCCGCGTCGGCGAGCCGTGCACCCTGTGCGTGCCCGGCGCCACCGGGCCCCAGGACTGCGGCCTGGTCTGGCTCGTCCAGGACGACCCGGAGCTGCGTGCCGAGCTCGCCCGCCGCCGGTCCGCGTTCGCCGAGGACCGGCGCCGCGAACGGGCGGACGGCCTCAGCTGACCGGCTGCTGCAGCTCGGTGACCCACGCCTCGGGGTCGTCCATCGGCGTCTCGAGGTAGACCTCCCGGCACGGCCCGTAACCGGTGAGCCCACGGGCGGCGACGGCCTCGCCGAGACCGCGCCACGCGTCGCCGATCGTGGCCATCGACCCGCGGTGGACGACCGTCAGCGCGCGCTCGCAGGCGGGCAGGTCGCCGACCTCGGCGCCCTCGACGTCCACCGTCTCCAGGCTCGTCGGGTAGCCGACGCCCCACGTCGTGCCGTCCGCGTCGCCGTCGTACCAGGCGAGCGACTCGGGGCCGACGTGGACGCCCGCCCGGGCGAGCCCACCCGTCAGCCGCTGGAACGCCGGGCCGATGGTCGGCCCGAGCTCGCTCAGGTGGGCCACCCGCCCGGTCGTCTGCACGAGCCGCACCGGCGGCAGCGACTTCACCACGTACTCGATCCCGGCCACGAGGGCCTCCTTCCCGGAGGGGTCGCCGCCCGCGTCCGTCCGCGATCCGCGTCCGTCCACGTCCGTCCGCGTCCGTCCGCGTTCACCCCAGCCCTCCGGCGGTCGACCGATGACACCGGTGTACCGCCTCGGGACGCAGTCGCTCAAGACCGCAGACCGGTCGGCCCGCCACCGGTGCCGGCCGACGTGTGAGAGTTGGCCCATGAAGGTCGCCCTCATCCAGATCGCCTACGGCGACGACGAGTCCGTCGCCGACCGCACCGCACGCGTCACCCGGCTCGTCCGCGAGCAGGAGGGGCACGACCTCGTCGTGCTGCCCGAGCTGTGGGCCGCCGGCGGGTTCGACTACCGGCACTGGGACGAGCGCGCCGAGCCGGTCGACGGGCCGGTCGCCGCCGCCCTCGGCGAGGCCGCGCGCGAGGCCGGGGTCACCCTCCACGGCGGGTCGATCGTCGAGCGTGGCGAGCCCGCAGCCGAGGGTGACCACGGCGTCTGGAACACGAGCCTTGTCTTCTCGCCGCAGGGCGAGCTCGTCGCGACCTACCGCAAGATCCACCGGTTCGGCTTCGGCGACGGGGAGCCCCGGCTCATGGACGCCGGCGAGGAGGTCGTGACCGTGGCGGTCCCCGTCGCGGGCGGCGCCAGCGTGCCGGTCGGCCTGTCCACGTGCTACGACCTGCGCTTCCCCGAGCTCTACCGCCACCTCGTCGACGCCGGCGCGCTCGCGCTCGTCGTGCCGGCCGCCTGGCCGATGCGACGCGTCGAGCACTGGACGCTGCTCGGGCGGGCCCGCGCCGTCGAGGACCAGTGCGTCGTGCTCCAGTGCAACACCGCCGGCACGCACGCCGGCCACGAGATGGGCGGCCACTCGCAGGCCGTCGACGCCACCGGCCGGGTGCTGGCCGAGGCCGGCGCGGGCGAGGCGGTGCTCAGCGTCGAGGTCGACGTCGACGCCGTTCGGCAGTGGCGCGAGGACTTCCCGGTGCTCGCCGACCGCCGGCTCTGAGCCCCGGCGGACCGCCCGGGAATGCATCGGGCGCCGGACGTATTGTCGCTGGGGTGAGCACCGCCCCCACCTCCTCCGCATCGCCCCGGGCCCGCGTCAAGGTCCGGGCCCCCGAGCTCGTCGGCCGCGGCTGGCTCAACACCGGCGGCCGCAGCCTGTCGCTCGCCGACCTCCGCGGGCGCGTCGTCGTCCTCGACTTCTGGACCTTCTGCTGCGTCAACTGCCTGCACGTGCTCGACGAGCTGCGGCCCGTGGAGGAGCAGTACCCGGACGCGCTGACGATCATCGGGGTGCACTCGCCGAAGTTCGAGCACGAGGCCGACCCCGACGCCCTCGCCGCCGCCGTCGAGCGGTACGCCGTGCACCACCCGGTGCTCGACGACCCCGAGCTGACGACGTGGAACGCGTACACGGCGCGCGCGTGGCCGACGCTCGTCGTCGTCGACCCGGAGGGCTTCGTCGTCGCCTCGATGTCGGGGGAGGGGCACGGGCCGGGGCTCGCCGCGCTCGTCGGTGAGCTCGTCGAGGAGCACCGCGCCAAGGGCACGCTCCAGCCCGGCGACGACCCCTACGTCGCGCCGCCCGCCGCCGACACGGCGCTGCGCTTCCCCGGCAAGGCGGTCGCCCTGCCCGACGGGTCGTTCGTCGTGTCCGACACCGCCAACCACGCCGTCGTGCACCTCGAGGACGACCTCGAGACCGAGCGCGCCCGCTGGGGCGGCCCGATGGTCTTCAGCGAGCCGCAGGGCGTCCTGCTCGCCACCCCTGACGTGGCGGAGCGACTCGGCGTCGACGTCCTCGTCGCCGACTCGGTCGGTCACGCGCTCAAGGGGATCCGCGTGTCCGACGGGTCGGTCACGACGCTCGCCGGCACCGGCACGCAGCTGCGTGAGCGCAGCGGCGGCGGCCCCGCCCTCGAGCAGGCCCTGTCGACGCCGTGGGACCTCGCGTGGCTCGACGGACGCGTCGTCATCGCGATGGCGGGCACGCACCAGCTGTGGGCGTGGACGCCCGGCGACACCGTCGACAGCGGCACGGTCGAGGTCGTCGGTGGCACCTCGAACGAGGGGCTCGTCGACGGTCCCGCCAGCGAGGCGTGGTTCGCCCAGCCGTCCGGCCTCGCGACCTCGGCCGACGGCACCCGGGTCTGGGTCGCCGACTCCGAGACCTCCGCGCTCCGGTCGGTGACCCGCGCGGCCGACGGCTCGCTCGTCGTCGAGACCCACGTCGGCACCGGCCTGTTCGACTTCGGGCACCGCGACGGCGACGCCACGGACGCCCTGTTGCAGCACCCGCTCGGCGTCACCGAGCTGCCCGACGGCTCGGTCGCCGTCAGCGACACGTACAACGGCGCCCTCCGCCGCTTCGACCCGGCCACGCGCCAGGTGTCGACGCTCGCCCAGGGCCTTGCCGAGCCGAGCGACGCCGTCGTCGAGACCGACCCCGCTACCGGCGAGACGCGCCTCGTCGTCGTCGAGTCGGCGGCGCACCGTCTCGTCCGCGTGCCGCTGCCGGCCGAGGCGCAGCGCGTCGACGGTCCGGCCCACCGCACCCAGCGCCCGCCGACGGCCCTGCCCGCCGGCGAGGTGCGCCTCGAGGTGACGTTCGTGCCGCCCGCCGGCCAGAAGCTGGACCACCGGTGGGGTGACCCCACACGCCTCGACGTGTCGGCGACGCCCGAGGCCCTCCTGGTCGAGGGCGCCGGTCGCGCACAGGGCCTGACCCGCACCCTCGTGCTCCGCGACGGCCTCGGGTCGGGCACCCTGCACGTGTCCGTCCAGGCCGCCGCGTGCGACGGCGACCCGGTCACGGGCGAGGTGCCCGAGCACGCCGCCTGCCACCTCTTCCAGCAGGACTGGGGCATTCCGGTGGTGCTCGAGGCGGACGCACCTGCAAGACTGCAGCTGGACCTCCGGGGGGCGTAGGCGGGCCGACCGGGCGCCGCCGACGGGGTCGGCCGCGGGCCGAGGCCCGGCGCGGTCCCGAGACACGTTCGACCCGGCGACCGGCGAGTTGCCCTACGACACAAGGCGGTTCCGTGCCCACATCCTCATCCGGCAGCTTCTTCCGCTCGCTCCTCGCCACCCTGCTCGGGCTGCTCGCCGTCGTCCTGCTGCCCGTCGGTCTCGTCGCCTTCTGGGCCTCGACGACGCTCACCGACACCGACGCCTTCGCCCAGGAGCTCGGCCCCGTCGTCAGCCAGCCGAAGGTCCAGGACGCCCTCGCCGACTCGGTGACCACGGGCGTCCTCGACGCCATCCGGCTGCAGCCTGCCGTCGAGGGCGCGCTCGAGCCGGTCATCCGCACCGAGGCCACGAAGATCGTCGCGAGCAGTGCCGTCCGCAAGGCGTGGACGGAGTCGGTGCGCAGCGCCCACGAGCAGTTCGTCGCCGCCATGCGGGGGCGGGGCAACACCAGCGTGGGCTCCGACGGACGCGTCTCGCTCGTCCTGCAGGTGCCGCTGCCCGGCGTCTCCGCGGCCCTGCAGCAGGCCGGCGTCCCCGACATCGCCTCGGCCCTCAAGCCGACCGTGCGCGTCCCGCTCGTCGACGCGTCGCAGATGTCGACGGTCCAGCGCGTGTACCGCGCGACGTCCGCGTGGGGCACGTGGGGGCCGGCCGCCGTCGCGGCCCTCGGCCTCCTCGCCGTCCTCGTCGCGGTGCGGCACGCCCGGGCTCTGGGCTGGCTCGCGCTGGGCTGGGGCGTCGTGTCGCTGCTCGGGATCGTCGCGATCATGATGGCCCGCGGCCCCGTCGTCGACCGCGTCGGCTCTCCCGTCGCGCGCACGGTCGCCGACGCCGCCTACGGCGTCGCGGCGCGAGGACTCTACGTCGAGCTCGCGGTGGCTCTCGGCGTCAGTGTCGTGCTGCTCGTGGTCGCCGGGGTGTCGGGGCGAGTGGGCCGCGGACGCGCGGCGTACTGACGCGTCCGCGCACCTGCCCCACGGGGTATGGGGTGGGGAGAGGCGCGTCAGGAGGGCACGCCCCGAACAAGGAGAGCACATGGGTATCGGACTCGGGATCTTCCTTCTCGTGGTCGGTGCGATCTTCTACTTCACCAACCTCGACTCGAACGTCCTCAACCTCAGCAGCAGCACCGGCAACACCATCGGCATCATCCTCATGGTGGCTGGGGCCCTCGCGATCATCCTCGGGCTCATCATGAACGCCCAGCGCACCCGCACCCAGCACACCGTCGTCCAGGAGCGACGAGGTGGGCCGGACGTCGTCGAGCGCCGCGACGGTGACGTCGTCGAGCGCCGGGTCGAGCACCGCGACGACGCGTACTGACCGCTGGGGTCCACTCGCTGGGCCCACCCGAACCACCCACGGACGCCGTTGCCGCCCCCCGACGACGCGTCCACCCGCCGGACCTCCCTCCCACGTCCGGCACCGCACACGACCGGCGACCTGAGCACCTGAACCCATCCGCTCGGGTCGCCGGTCGTGCTGTCATGAAGAGGTGACGACGACCTCGCCGCGGCCTTCGCGCGGCCCGGAGCCACGCTCGCGCGGGCGCACCGCCGCGGAGATCGACGCGGCGACACACCCCGGGCGCGACCGCTGGG
Source organism: Intrasporangium flavum (assembly GCF_001956915.1). Lineage (GTDB taxonomy): Bacteria > Actinomycetota > Actinomycetes > Actinomycetales > Dermatophilaceae > Monashia > Monashia flava. Next base: position 69,908 of record NZ_MLJO01000021.1, read on the forward strand.
CCGACATGCTGCGCGCCGGGTCGCTCCTCGTCGTCGTCCTCGGGCACTGGCTCATGGTCGACATCACGGCCGACGGCCACATCTCCAACGCGCTCGTCGCGGTGCCGGCCCTGCAACCGCTCACGTGGGTGCTCCAGGTCATGCCGCTGTTCTTCCTCGTCGGTGGCGTGGCCCACGCGCACGCCCTCGAGTCGCTCGACCGCCGATGGCCCTCGCCGCGGGGCCGGTACGCCGCCTTCGTGCGGTCCCGCGCGACGCGCCTGCTGCGGCCGACGGCCGCGTTCCTCGTCGCCTGGGTCGGTCTTGGCGTCGTGGCACACCTCTCCGGCCTCACGTCCGGCTCCTCCGACCGGGCCCGGCTCGCCCGCGACGCGCTCGTCCTCGTGCCGCAGCTGCTGTGGTTCGTCGGCATCTACCTCGGGGCCTGCGCCTTCGCGCCGCTCATGCGGCGGCTGCACCTGCGGTTCGGCGTGTGGGTGGTCCTCACCCTCGTCGCGGCGGCGTGCGTCGTCGACGCCGTGCGCTTCGGAGGCGGCCCGGAGCTCGTCGGCAACCTCCAGTTCGCCCTCGTGTGGTTGGCCCTGCACCAGCTCGGGTTCCTCTGGCGCGACGGGCTGCTCACACCACGCATCGGTGCCCTGATGGCCGTGGGCGGCTACGCGACGATGGCCCTGCTCGTCGGGCTCGGGCCCTACCCGGTGTCGATGGTCGGCCTGCCCGGGGAGGCCGTGTCGAACATGGCGCCGCCGACCGTCGCCCTCCTCGCGCAGGGCGTCGGCATCTGCGGGGTCGCGGCCGCGCTCCACCCGCTCGCCGACCGGGTCCTGGCTCGGCCCCGGGTGTGGAAGGGGGTCGTGCTCGCGAGCCCCTTCGCGATGACGGCGTTCCTCTGGCACCTCACGGCCCTCATGGTCACGCTCCTCGCGCTCCGGGCCCTCGGCGTCACCCAGCCCGCGGTCGCCACAGTGTCCTGGTGGCTGACGCGTCCGGTGCTCTTCGTCGTGCTGGGCGCCGTGACCTCCGTGCTGGTCCTCGTCTTCGTGCGGTTCGACCGCGGTCCGCGGTCGGCCGGAGCGGCCGCCACCGGGCCGGTCGAGACGCGCCGGTGGCCCGACCCGCTCGCCGCGGTGGCCGCCCTCGTCACGTTCTTCGGCATCCTCATGGTCTCGATCGTCGGCGTCGACATCCTCGGCAACCGTGCGGTCTTCTTCCTCGTCGGCGACGTCACGCCGGCCGTCGCGTTCGGCGTGCTGCTCTGCGGCACAGGCCTGCTGGCCGCCACCCGGCCCAGGGAAAGCGCGCGTCGCCGACGCGTGTGGCACGATCGCACGGACGACGACCTCCCGACGGAAGGACGACCCCGATGAGGCTCAAGCTCGAGCTGGTTCCGCTGCCCGTGTCGGACGTCGACCGCGCCATCGCCTTCTACGTCGACACGCTCGGCTTCACCAAGGACGTCGACGTGCAGCCCGCCGACGGCGTCCGGGTCGTCCAGGCGACGCCGGAGGGCTCCGCGTGCTCGATCGGCTTCGGCACCGGCCTCGACGTGTACCGGGGCGAGCCCGGCAGCATCCGCGGCCTGCACCTCGTCGTCGAGGACGTCGACGCGGCCCGCGCCGAGCTGGTCCGGCGCGGCGTCGAGGTGAGCGAGGTCCACGACTTCGGCGGCGGCGTCCGGGGCGCGAGCTTCGCCGACCCCGACGGCAACACCCTCGAGCTGCAGGAGATGGCCTGGCGTCGGGGCGAGGCCTTCTAGTCCGGACAAACCACGGGCGGCCGGGGAACCCCTGCTGGCACAGTGGCGACATGGACGGGGCTGACCTGCCGATGGGCGCGCTCGCCGAGGCGATGCGTCGGGTGCTGCCGCCAGGCTCGCGCCGACGAGAGGTCGAGCACGACGACACCCTCGTCGTCGACGTCGTCGCCCGGGCCGACGACGTGCTCGTGCGCTTCCGCTGGATGGGCTACCCGTACGACCTCGGCTTCGCCCTGGACCCGGGCAGCGCGTACGCGCCGTTCGACGGTGCCGACGACTGGGCGGGACAGGCCGTCCTGCTGCTCGACGAGGAGCTGGGCACGGGTCTCGTGGCACGGGCCCGTCGTCACGAGCGGGACGGCTTCATCGAGCTGACGTCGCCCGACGTGCCGAGCGACCGGCGCTGCTACGTGCAGACGGTGCGACCAGGAGCTGACGTCGGGTGGAACGCGGTCCCGTTCGTCCGGCGCGACGGGCTCGACGCGTCGGTGGCCACGTCGCGACGCCGGGACGGGACGTTGCTCTCGTGGCATCTCGCCCACGTCGACGACGTCAGCGGAGCGCCGTACGTGGGCCACGCCGTCGTCGTGCGCCTCGACGCCGACACAGCCCTGCTCGAGGAGTGCGTCACCACGCCGGGGACCCCGGGTTCGGTGACGCTCGACCTCTGCCGGCTCGCCGCCCACTCCGCCTCGTGGCACGGGGCCCGGAGCGTCGTCACCGACCTCGAGCACCCGGCGCTCGGGATCCTGGGGTTCGAGGACCGGGGTGGGCAGCGGGTGCTCGACACGCGGTTCCTGTCGGTCGACCACGACGCAGCGGACCGGCTCGTCGCAGCCCAGCCGGACTGGCGGCCACCCCGAGCCCGCCGTAGATGGGGACGCTTGCACATCGCGTCCTCCTGAATTCGGGTGACGGGTGCGGGTCCGCCTCGGGAGTACGGGTTTGCGCCAGCGATGCGTCACGCGGTGCGCACGCGCAGAGCAACCGCGCACCGCTGGTGGAGGTGCTCACCTGACCGGAGAAACGGCCTTAACCGGTCGAACCGGTGAGACTGGTTGGCACACCGAGCCCCGACGCGTCACACTGCCGTCGTGTTCAAGTACGTCGTCGACGACCGGGAGCTGCCGACGCAGGTCGCCGGGCACCCGGCCCTCGAGCTGTGCAACACGAGCGCCGGCTGGGACCTGCCGACCGCCCGCCGCGGCGAGTACCTCACCTCCTACGACGACCTGGCCGTCTGGGCCCGCGAGGTCGGCCTCGTCGACGAGGTGGCCACGGTGCGCCTGCGCCGCGCAGCCGCCGCACACCCGAGCCGGGCGCGCGCCATCCTGCGCGAGGTGCACCGGCTGCGCACCGACGTGCACGACCTCGTCCTGGGCGGGGCCGGCCCCGCGGCGCTCGGACGCGTGGGCAGCCTTGCGGCAGAAGCGCGTCAGTGCCAGGCGCTCGAACGCACGGCAGGCGCCACCCGCTGGGTGTTCACCCGTGACGCGGGCCTGCACGAACCGCTGTACGCGGCCGCGCTGAGTGCCGCCGACCTGCTCACCGCGGACACCCCGGTCGCCGTGTCGGCGTGCCCCGGCGACGCGTGCGGCTGGGTCTTCCTCAACCCGAGCGGCCGGCGTCGGTGGTGCATCATGGCCGTCTGCGGCAACCGGGCCAAGGCCCGCGCCTACGCCGAGCGCCACGCGTCGACGGAACCCGCTGCCCCCTGACGCGCCGCCCCTGACGCAGCGAAGGAGCAGCCCGTCCGGGTGACGGGCTGCTCCTTCGACGGGATCGGACGCCGACGGCGCCCGACCGTGAGGGTCAGAAGGCGGACTCGGGGACGTCCATGAGGTCGTTGTCGATGGCCTCGGCGATGGAGCGCTCGGCGGCGATCTTCGGCAGGACGTTCTTGGCGTAGAACGAGGCCGCGGCCACCTTGCCCGTGTAGAAGTCGGCGTCCTTGCCCGAGGCGCCGGCCTCGAGCGCCTTCTGCGCGACCTCCGCCTGGCGCAGCAACAGCCAGCCGACGACGAGGTCGCCCGCCGACAGCAGCAGGCGCGTCGTGTTCTGGCCGACCTTGTAGAGGTTGGACACCTCGCCGCCCATGCGCGGGTCGCTCTTCATGAGCGTGTCGATCATGTGGCCGAGGATCCCCTGGACGTCCTCGAGGGCCCGGCCGAGCAGCTCACGCTCGGTGTCGAGCGAGCCGCCGAGGTCCTTGGCGAACTCCTGGATCTGGCCGGCGACGTGCTGCAGGGCCTGGCCCTTGTCGCGGACGATCTTGCGGAAGAAGAAGTCGAGGCCCTGGATCGCCGTGGTGCCCTCGTAGAGGGTGTCGATCTTGGCGTCGCGGACGTACTGCTCGATCGGGTAGTCCTGCAGGAAGCCCGAACCGCCCAGCGTCTGCAGCGACTCCGTGCCGAGCAGCACCCACGCGCGTTCGGAGCCGAGGCCCTTGACGATCGGCAGGAGCAGGTCGCTGACGCGGTTGGCGAGGTCGGCCTCGGAGCCCTTCTCGACCGCCGCGGCGGGGTTGCCCTGCTGGGCCTGGTTGACGGTGTCCTGCTGGCTGGCCGTGTAGATGACGAGCGCGCGCAGGCCCTCGGCGTAGGCCTTCTGCAGCATGAGCGAGCGGCGCACGTCGGGGTGGTGGGTGATGGTGACGCGCGGGGCCGACTTGTCGGTCATCTGCGTCAGGTCGGCGCCCTGGACGCGCTCCTTGGCGTACTCGAGCGCGTTGAGGTAGCCGGTCGAGAGGGTCGCGATCGCCTTGGTGCCCACGAACATCCGGGCGTTCTCGATGACCTTGAACATCTGGGCGATGCCGTCGTGGACGTCGCCGAGCAGGGTGCCGACGGCCGGCTCGTTCTCGCCGAAGGTCACCTCGCAGGTCGTGCTGACCTTGAGGCCCATCTTGTGCTCGACGTTGGTGACGTAGGCGCCGTTGCGCTCGCCGAGCTCGCCGGTCTCGAGGTCGACGTGGAACTTCGGGACGATGAACAGCGACAGGCCTTTGGTGCCGGGGCCGGCGCCCTCGGGGCGGGCGAGGACGAAGTGCACGACGTTGTCGACGAGGTCGCTCTCGGCGCTGGTGATGAAGCGCTTGACGCCCTCGATGTGCCACGTGCCGTCGGGCTGCTGGACTGCCTTGGTGCGGCCGGCGCCGACGTCGGAGCCGGCGTCGGGCTCGGTGAGGACCATCGTCGTGTGCCAGGCCTTGTCGACGACGTGCTTGGCCAGCTTCTTCTGGTCGTCGGTGCCGAGGTGCCACAGGAGGTTCGCGAACGAGTAGCTCGCCGTGTACATGTGGATCGCGGGGTTCGCGCCGCAGACCATCTCGGCCACCGACCAGCGCAGCGAGGCGGGCACGACCATGCCGCCGAGCTCGGCCGGCACGTCGAGGTTGCCCCAGTCGCCGTCGACGTACGCGCGGAAGCTCTTCCGGAACGAGTCCGGCATCGTGACGCTCTTGGTGGCTGGGTCGTACACCGGCGGGTTGCGGTCGGAGTCGAGGAGGCTGTCGGCCAGCTCGTGCTCGGCGAGGCGGGACACCTCGCGGAGGATGTCCTTGGCGGCGTCGACGTCGAGGTCGCCGTAGATGCCCTGGCCGAGCACCTCGCCCCGGCCGAAGACCTCGAAGAGGTTGAACTCGAGGTCGCGCACGTTGCTCTTGTAGTGGCCCATGGGGTCCTCCACCGTTCTGTCGCTGGGACCGTCGTCGGTCGCTGGAGCTGTCTGTGGACGGTCGCTCGGTCGCCACGCGCACGGCAGCGGGCGCACCAAGTTACTGGCCGGTCACATCCATGATGCTACCGACCGGTAATGAGCGCAAGAGGGGCGTCCCGGACGGCCTCGTCGCGCGGGGTCCTTCCCGGGGTGGGGCGCGGGGTGGTGCTCCGGCTACGGCGCGCCGGCGGCGTCGCGGTCGGCGAGGCCGAGCATGACGAGCAGCTCGGCGAGCCGGCCCTCGAAGAGCTCCTCGGCGTCGTCGATGGCCCACTTGAGGTGGCCGAACACCTCGGTGGCCACGGCGCCGTAGAGGCTCTGCCAGCAGTACACGTAGAGCATCGCGGCGTTGATGTCGATGGGCAGCCCCACGCCCCGGACAAACTCGTCGAGCTGGGCGCGGACTCCCTTGGGGATCGGGCGGTTCCACCGCATCCCGTGACCCTCGCGGTCGATCTCGGCGAAGACCTCGAGCCACACGAGGGCGAAGCCCTGCCCGCCGTCGGCCGAGCCGTGCTTGTCGTCGTGGTCGACGACGACGCCGGGGATCGGGGCGCCGAACAGGAGCGAGAACTCGGGGACGTGCGACAGGGCCCAGAGCCGGAATGCGCGGGCCGTGTGGCACAGCCGCTCGGCGGCGCTCGCACCCTTCCGCTCGTCGCGGGCGGCGTAGAGGTGGGCGCCGAGCTCGCCGTAGAGGTCGACGCAGACGCGCCCGAGGAGGGCCTCGCGCGAGTCGAAGTAGCGGTAGATCGCCGGGGCCGTCATGCCAACCCGCTCGGCGACCGCGCGCACGGTGACCGCCTCGACGCCGCCCTCCACGAGCAGCTCGCGGGCAGCGTGGCTCAGCTCGGCCTGGGTGGCGGCGAAGAGCCGCTCGCGGCGGGTGGATTCGGTCTTGACGGGATCCGGCACGTCAGAACTATAGTTGATCGCGCTAGTTAACGTTGTTCACCAACACGAGCAAGAGTCATCGGAGATGAACATGTTCCAGACCTTGGGTCGCGTCGTCACCGACGGCCGACGCGTCGTCGTCGCCCTCGCCGTGCTCGTCGCCGTCGCCGCCGGCGCGTTCGGCCTCGGTGTCTTCGGCTCCCTGACCAACGGCGGCTTCGACGACCCGAACAGCGAGAGCGGCCGCGCCGCGACCCTGCTCGAGTCGCGCGTCGCCCGCACCTCGCCCGACCTCGTCGTCCTCGTCGACAGCCCGCACTGGACGGTCGCCGACCCGGCCTACCGAGCCACCGTCGAGTCGGCCCTCGCGGCGCTGCCGGCTGCCGACGTCGTGGCCACCCACACGTACTGGAGCACCCGCAGCGACGCGTTCGTCGCGCCCGGCGGCCACACCACCTACGCCGCGGTGACCCTGCGCGACCCGCAGGTGCTCACGCAGGACGCCGCCGCCGTCGACACGCTGCGCAGCCGGCTGACCGACGCGGGCTACGGCGTCCGTCTCGGCGGTCCGGCCGGCGCCAACCTCGACATCTCCGACCGCGTCGCCGCCGACATCGGTCGCGCCGAGTCCATGTCGATGCCGATCCTGCTCGTCCTGCTCGTCGTCATCTTCGGCAGCGTCGTGGCGGCCTCGCTGCCGCTGCTCGTGGGCGGCCTGTCGATCGTGGGCGCGTTCGCCGCCATCCGGGCGGTCACCTCGTTCACCGACGTCAGCATCTTCGCGATCAACCTCGTGACGATCCTCGGTCTCGGGCTCGCCATCGACTACGGCCTGCTCATGGTCGGGCGCTTCCGCGAGGAGCTCGCCGCCGGGCACGACCGCTTCGCCGCGACGCGTCGGACCGTGGCCACCGCCGGGCGGACCGTCGCCGTGTCCGCGGCCACCGTCGCCGTCGCCCTGTCCGGGCTGCTGCTGTTCCCGCAGACCTTCCTGCGCTCCATGGGGATCGGCGGGATGGCGGCCGTCCTCATCGCCGCGGTGGCCGCGGTCGTCGTGCTGCCCGCCGTCCTCGCGATGCTCGGCAACCGCGTCGACCGGTGGTCACTGCGCCGGTCGCACCGCGTCGAGCGCGGCACCGGGTTCTGGTCGCGCCTGGCTGAGCTCGTGATGCGGCGACCGGTCGTCTTCCTCGCCTCGGGCCTCGCGGTCCTCGCGGTGCTCGCCGCCCCCTTCCTCGGCGTGCGCTTCGGTGGCGTCGACGAGCGGGTGCTGCCGGCTGACGCCGAGACGCGGCAGGTGAGCCAGGTGCTCGCCCAGGACTTCGGCGTCACGACGACCGACCCCGTCGTGGTCGCCGCGACGCTCGACGCGCCGGTCGCCTCCGCCGAGGGCCAGGCCGTGCTCGGCCGCTACCTGGCCGACCTGCGCCGTCTCGACGGCGTGACGGGTGCGCAGGTCGTCGGGGCCGACGGTGACCTCGCCGCCGTCTCGCTGACCTACCAGGGGGAGTCGCTCGACCAGCAGGCCAAGGACGTCGTCGCCGGGGTGCGCGGGCTGCACACCGACGGTGTCCGCCAGGCCCTCGTCACCGGCCCGACGGCGCAGCTCATCGACCGGCTCGACTCGATCGGCGCGACGCTGCCGCTCATGGGCCTCGTCGTGGCCGGCGCGACGTTCCTGCTCCTCTTCCTGGCCTTCGGCTCGCTGCTCATGCCGCTCAAGGCGATCCTGCTCAACGTCGCGACGCTCGCCGCCACCCTCGGCGTCGTCACCTGGGTCTTCCAGGAGGGGCACCTGTCCGCGTGGCTCGGCTTCGAGTCCACGGGCTTCGTCGAGGCCACCCAGCCGATCCTCGTCATGACGCTCGTCTTCGGCCTGTCGATGGACTACGAGGTGTTCCTGCTCTCCCGGATCCGCGAGCAGTACGACCGCAGCGGCGACAACCGCGCGGCCGTGGCGGCCGGCATGCAGCGCACGGGCCGGATCATCACCTCGGCGGCCCTGCTCATCCTCGTGGTCATCGGCTTCTTCTCGGCGTCGTCGATCACCTTCATCAAGCTCATCGGCGTGGCGATGATCGTCGCGATCGTCCTCGACGCGCTGCTCGTGCGCATGGTCGTCGTGCCGGCCACGATGCGGCTGCTCGGTGACGCGAACTGGTGGCTGCCCGGGCCGCTGGCGCGGGTGTACTCCCGGTTCGGCATCCGCGAGGAGGGTGATGCGTCGGGGGCGCAGGGCGAGCCCGGCGCGGCGGGACCCGGGGCGACGCCGCGTCCCGACCCGGTGTCGGTGGGCTGAGCCGCCGCGCCGCGGTCGGGCGGCGGACGCACGAAGGGCCCGGTCGCGAGACCGGGCCCTTCGTCTTCTGGAGCAGGCGGCACGGATTGCACGTGCGTCTTCCTTCTGGAAGAAGGCTGTTCTGCTACTGAACTACACCTGCGAGGCGTCGCCCACCGTAGCGGACGCCCGCCCCGACCGTCCAACCGGACGCGCCGTCACGCCCTGGCACGCTGCGCCGCACTCCGGCGCGCTCCGGGCACGCCCCACAGCTCGGGGACGTGCCCGGGGCGACGGTGCTCAGCCGTGCCGGACGCGGCGCGCGAAGGCCGCGGAGCGCGTCCGAAGCTCCTCGACGCGGCGGTCGACGAGCGCGTGCGGGTCGAGGCCGCCCTCGAGGGCGTTGGGCAGCCGTCGCACGTGCGCCGAGCAGCTGAAGTCGGCGTGCACGAGCGTGCCGAGGCTGTTGCCCTCGCGCCCGGCGGCGCCGGCGCGGCGGGCGACGAACAGCGACACGTCGCCCGTGGCGAAGACGTCCTCGCACCAGGCGCACATGGCACTGCGGCCGCCCTTCTTCTCGCTCGCCCGGAGCATGAAGCCGATCGGCTCGTCGTCGACGGGCACGACGACGTACGCGCGCTGCGGGTTGCTGCGGTCGGTCCAGCCCAGGTAGTCGAGGGCCTCCCAGCCGTCGGCGGTGAACGACTCGAAACGGTTGGGCATCGGCGCCTGCTTCGCCTCTCGTCGCGAGCAGTTGACGAGCGAGGCGCGGATCTCGTTCTCGGACAGTGGTTTCACGGTGGTTCCTTCGTCGTGCGGTGTGCGGGCACGACCGGATGGCCCGGCCGGCCGGGTTGGTCAGGAAGGGTTCAGCGGTGGAACCGGTCCGCTGAGCAGGCCATGACGGCCACCCACCTCTCCGCGGGCCTCTCCCGCTCACGACGACACGATGCCCCGCATCCGAGAGCGAGGCGCCGTCCATGGTGCGACGGATGCCGCCCGGAGTCCAGCGAGTTTCCGGACCTGACCGCCGTGTCGCCCATGTGCCGACACGCCGTAAAGGCGACGAATCGGTCTGTCCTTATGCGGAGTTCGCGACCTTTGGGCTGGCAACTGTTGACCAAGGTCGGGTCGACCGCACACCCGGCCCCACGCGTCTGTCACCGTCGACGGGTGTTCATCGTCCGGGGTCTTCCCCGGACGGCCCGCCGGGCGCCGAATCCTGTCCGCCGGTGGGGCAGTCGGGCAAGACCGCGGACAGGAACGGGGGACCCACTTCCGGGCCGCACAGCCGGTCCTCGGGGTGAAGCCGCACCTGCGGCCGGGCCACTTCCGTCCGAACCCGACAGCTCACCTCGTAGGCGTGGAAGGGATCCCCCATGTCCACGACAACCCCTGCACGTCGCACCTCCCTGTCCTCGCTCGCCCTCACGGTGCTCCTCGCAGGCGCCCTCCTCGTCGGGACGGGGGTGGCGCCGCCCGGCCAGACCGAGGCGCGCTCGAGAGCGACGACCGTGGCGCCGACGCACATCGTGCCGGCGTCGTACACCATCTCGGCCGCCACCGGCCTCACGGCCGTTCGCATCGCGGCGGCCCAACGCGGCAAGCCGTACCGCTGGGGCGGAGCCGGCCCCTGGTACTACGACTGCTCCGGCCTCGTCTACTACATCTACCGGACGCGGCTGCACCACTCGATCCCGCGCACCGCGAACAACCAGCGCCTGTGGGCGGTTCGCATCTCGAAGTCGCAGATCCGCCCGGGCGACCTCGTCTTCTTCATGTCCTACGGTCGGGCCTACCACGTCGGCATCTACGCCGGCCGAGGCCTCATCTGGCACGCGCCACGGCCGGGCCAGTACGTCAAGCTGGTGCGGATCTGGACGACGGCCTGGGTCGCTGGCCGCGTCCGCTGAAGACCGCTCGTCGGTCGGCGTCCCCTCACCGACGCGTCAGCGGCGGTAGTCGACCGACGAGTACTTCAGGACGCGCTGGAGCACGTACCTCCCGTCGCCCTGCGGGTCGAGGAGCGCCGGGCGCGCCTGGCGGATCATGACCGTCGGGCGCATCCGGACGTTGACGAGCGTGGTGCCGCGGAAGGAGAGGTCGAGGATGATCCCCTCCTGGGTCTCCTGCCACCAGTCCTGGCCGAAGAGGTAGTTGCCCGGGCTGGACAGGACGACCCCGACCCCGCCCGCCGCACGCCGGCCCAGCAGGAGCGGTCCGGCCACGTGCGTGCCCGAGCCGATGACGTGGTCGCAGCCCGCCTCGGCGAACCAGCGAACCTGCTTCTGCTGCAAGGGCCAGAGGTCGTCGTGGTACTCGGCGCCGCCCCACCACTGCGGGTTGCAGACGACGAGGTCGGCACCTCCGGCACGGGCCCGCTTGACGCCCTCGACGATGTTCGCGCGGGTGATCCAGGGAACCCCGGGCGTGTCACGGTCGGCGCGGGCGACGCCGGCGACGTCGTTGACGGCCACGAACCCGACGCGGATGCCGGCGACGTCGACGAACGCCGGGCGGAGCGCCTCGTCGAGGTCCATCCCGAGCCCGGTGCGGGGGATGCGGTACTTGTCCATGAGCCGCAGGGTCGACCGGATGCCGCGAACTCCCTTGTCGCTCATGTGGTTCGCCGCGAGGTACACGACGTCGAGGCCGAGCGTGTCGCGCCACCGGGGCAGGACAGCCTCCGGCACGCTGAAGACCGTGGTCGTGCCGAGCTGCGGCGTGTAGTCGCCGTCGGCGACGATCGGGCACTCGTGGTCGGCGATCGCGACGTCGGACTGGCGCACGACCCGTGGTGTGGCGCCACGGTTGCCGGTGTCGACGGGCTGGACCGTGCGGTAGGGCCGCTCGTACGGCGGGTCCACCACGGCACCGCCCGCGTACCGCGCTGTGCCCCCCTCGAAGACCCAGTCCCAGCCGCGACCACGGGCGACGGCCTGCGTCGCGGCACCGCGGTCGGAGCACAGGCTGCCGAGGTTCGTCATCGTCCAGACCGTCGACGCGTCGTAGCTCGTCCAGCGCGGGTCGAGCGCCGCAGATCCCGTCGCCGTGCCCGAGACGGGATAGGGCAACGCGCGAGCGGCCTTGTCGCCGAACAGGTCCGGGCCGAACATCCCGTACGGGCCGGGACCTGCGATCGAGAGCACCTTCGTCGCCGGCTCGACGAGCCCGGGCGGCAGGAGGGCGACGCGCCCCGGGGCCGCCCGCACGACGTCGACGATCCGGGTGGCGTCGGTGCACCCGCCGCGCGGTGTCATCGGCGGGTTCTCGATCGAGACCCCGCACGGCACCACGAGCGACCCGCGGGCTGCGAGGGCGCGCAGCTCGTCGAGCGTCACCGTCGCCTTGAGGTTCTGCAGGCCGGTGACCACCGCGAGCGGGAAGGAGGTGGGGACCGCATCCTGGCCGGTGGTGTCCGAGGGCGTCGGAGCGAGGCTCCCGGGTGGTGTCGTGCCGCCCGGCGGCACGAGCGGCGTCAGCCCCGTCCCTGAAGGCGTCGCCGGGGACGGTCCGACGGTCACGGTCCCGTGTGCGGTGGCGTCGGGAGCGGCCGGGCGTGCGGGGCCCTGCCCGGAGCAGGCCGCGAGGGCTGCCACGAACGCGACGGCGGTCGTGGTGCGGAGCGCCCCTGCCCATCCCACGCGTCCAGCGTAGGCGCGGACCTGCCCGGCCCCGCGGAGAACACGCGTCGCGCGCCCGCGGGGCCGGGCTCGACCGGCTGTGCCTGCCGGGTCCGGCTGGGCCCGGCTGGGCCCGGCTACGTCCGGGGTGCGTCCGGCCCGTGCCCACGCCGGTACCAGTCGCGCCAGATGACGCGGTGCAGCGGGACGAGCCGCGGGATGTCGCGCAGCCCGGGGATGAACGGCAGGAGCACGAGCAGCAGCGACAGCACCATCATCAGGCCCCAGACGAGCGCGTCGGCGTTGTCGGACGTGCTGAACGGCGGGATCTGGTACCAGAACGTGTAGAGCCACAGCCACGGCTGCCCGGGGTAGTTGCCCGTCTCGTTCATCATCCCCCACTGGTCGCCGCCGAGGCTGCGGGCGCGGGCCTGGTCCTCGAGGTAGGTGCCGTCGGCGAGGAGCAGCAGCCGACGCGTCGGGTCGAAGCCGTAGAACGAGCCGTTGCTGACCATCTGCTCCAGGCCGCCGGTGGCAGCGACCTTCTGGTAGCTCGTCGCCAGCGTCGGTACGGGTCCGTAGTCGCCGGAGGCCACCTGGGCCGGGTCGCTGTCGGGGGCGGCGCCGAGGGCGGTGACGTAGGCGCCGGCCCAGGCCGTGCGCTGCTCGTCGCTGGCCGTCCGCCACCGCCGCAGGGCGAGGCTGAGCGCCGGGTCGCCGGCCACGGACTGGAGCGGGGTGATGACGAAGTCCTGGGCGGCGTCGATCGGGTAGGTGACGCCGGCCAGCTTCTGCAGGGGCAGCCCGAGGAGCGTCTGCCCGTCCGACGCCGTGTTGTACGGCGGCCCGTAGCTCGCGGTCGTGCTGTCGCCCGAGAGCTCCGCCGCGGCCGTCGTGACGACGTCGTTCGGGGCCGTGCGGGCCCAGTCCTGCAGCGAGATCGCCCGCTCGTCCGGCGAGCCGAACGCGATGGCCAGCGCCAGCGTCAGGACGACGACGCCGACGAGCGCGATGACGAACTCCTTGACGAGGTCGTAGGGGCGGGTCGGGAACGAGTGGGCGTCGGGGGTGCGGCGTCGGCCCCGATGGGTGGCGCGTGCGTCCGGTGGACGCGTCCGGGTGGTGGTCATGATGTCGACACCTCCTCCGAGGACGTCCTGTCGGCGTCGTCGCCGAGCTCCTCGCCGATCGGCGGCACGACGCCGTGGCGTCGCACGAGCACGATGTGGAGGACGGCGATCGCGCCGACCGCGAGCGGGAGCAGGGTCACGTGGAACAGGAGCATCTGCCCGGTGTTCAGGACGTTGAAGTAGGCCCCGACCCCGACGGAGTTGAGACCGTCCTTGGCCTGCGTGCTGATCCACTGGCTGTCGAAGTTGCCCTGCACGAGGTAGCCGGTGAAGGCCGTGCCGATCGACACGAGGAAGGCGACGACGCCGGTGACCCACGTCAGCGCGCGACCGCCGCGCCAGGCGGCCATCCAGAACTTGCCCCACAGGTGGATGACCATGAAGAAGAAGAAGAGCTCGACCGACCACAGGTGCAGGCTGTTGACGAAGTGGCCCGTGGACGAGGTGTGCCACCAGTCGACGCCGCCGAGGGCGAGGATGCAGCCGGTGACGACGACGACCGCCAGCGAGGCGAGGGTCAGGACGCCGAAGACGTAGATCCACGACGACACGTACGCCGGCTGCCGGTCGGGCAGCGCCTCGCCGGGCGGGACGGTGCGCTCGATGCGCGTGCGCAGCCGCGCGGTCCACGTGTCGCTCATGGCCGGGCCCCCGTCGGTGTGTCGGGGACGGCTCTCGACTCGGGCTCGGGCTCGAGGCGCGGCTTCGGGAAGGGGAGGAGCAGGGCCGCCACGAAGACGACGACCATCAGTCCGATGATGACGACGTTGGCGAGGGACACGTGGACGACACCCCAGTCGAGGTAGGTCCCGGCCTCGCCGTCAGCTGCGAGCACCAGCATGGCGCGACTCCTTGTTCTCGGAGCAGTGGAGGTGTCCTCCCCGGCACGCGCTGCGCTGTTCGTGACCCTTCGATCATCCACTACTACGTCGCGTAGGAGGCAGGATGCGGGGAAAGTCACAGGCCCCCTGTCCGCCGGAGCGGGCAGGGGGCCTGGGTGCTGGAGCGAGCGACGGGAATCGAACCCGCGTATCCAGCTTGGGAAGTCCGTCGACCATGGGCCCCACGTTCGAGTCGCGCCCGACCCGGTGACCGTGACTGCCCACGAAGACCCGTTGCGGTCAGCCCCATGTTGCACGCAGGTTGCAGCCGAGGCCAAGCATCCATTGTGGGCTCTAGGTGTCCCGCAGGGCCCTCAACCTGGCACCCTCGAGATCCCGACTCGGCGGAACCCGGACACGGGAAGCCGGCTCCCACTAGTGTGCCGAGCGCCCTCCGAAGGGGTTCGGAGGCGGAAGGAGCCAGGGTGACACCTGAGGCTGTGGAACTAACCAAGTACGTCGTGGCCGTTGTGGTGCCTGCCATTGTTGGACTGCTCACTTTGGGGTTGTCCAATCGCCACAACCGGAGTCAGGCGCGGGCCGAGCATGCACACCAGAAGGTGCTCGCCGACACGGCCTCACAGGAAGCCCGCATCGAACGGAGATATGAAGAGCGACGCGCGGCTTATGCCGCCCTCATTGACCAGGCGTCGTCTTTGAGACAGGAAGCCTTGCTGCTGGAGTTCGCCGGAAAGGACCGTCCGAGCGATTACCTCGACCCCCCAGATCTGGAGACTCACTTCAGCGAGCTTCGCCGAGCGCTCAACGAGGTTCTGCTCTTGGGCACCAAGGAGACAAGAGCTGCTGCTGAGCGTGTTGGGGGCAGGACCGAGGCGTTCGTTTGGTCGTGGGAGACCGATGACTACAGAAACCTGGACCACGCACTGATCGAGTTCCGGGCGGCGGCCAGGGCTGACCTAGGTATCGAAGGAGGCGCGGAGGAGGTCGCTACCAGCAAGCCAGCTCCTCCACTCACCCGCAGAGGCGCCGCGAAGGCGTAGTGGGGGACGCGATGCCGGCCATGGGCCTTCAACTTCAGTCAGTGCAAGCACCGTGGTGTGGCCAGCTCGAGGGGGGCATAGGGCCCGATGCGTCGCGCACCGTCTTCGTCCCGAACCGCGCCGGACGGTCTGGGTTCCCTTATTCCTGAGCACGGTTCGCGTCCGTTGGCGTCCGGTGCTGGGCGGCCGGATGCCGACCGATTGTCACTCACTTGGTCACCCAGGTTCTCGGCGCCTCTCGGGCATCCGCAGTGCCCTGAGGTGGGCCGCCGCTCGGGTGTGCTGTGATTGCGCCGTGATCGAGTCAGCGGAGGAGTTCAAGCGTTGGTGGGATGCGCCTCAGTCGCTTGAGCGTGTGAAGAAGCTTCGCGAGCCTGCCGCGCCGGAGGTTTGGCGCGAGATCGTGGATCAACACCCCGAGTGCCGCGCGGAAGTCGCTTGGCGTCGCGACCTTCCGTTGGAGCTCCTTGCTGACCTTCGGTCGGATGATGACGAGCACGTTAGGTGGCGGGTGAGATCCAACGGAAGTTGGCTTGCGGCTCACCCGGAGGACGCTGAGCCTTGGCGCGATGACCCGGATATCCCGATCACCTTCCGTCTCAGCGATGA
The DNA here is from genome assembly GCF_001956915.1 of Intrasporangium flavum. Taxonomy (GTDB): domain Bacteria; phylum Actinomycetota; class Actinomycetes; order Actinomycetales; family Dermatophilaceae; genus Monashia; species Monashia flava. Next base: position 85,797 of record NZ_MLJO01000021.1, read on the forward strand.
CGAGCGTGAGCTACTCCGTAGAGGGCTGGGCGAGTGGGGCGGCCCTGCCAATTGCACGGAGGAGTTGGCGCAGGCCATGGGCTTCCAAGGTGTGGCCGACCTGTTCGAGGAAGGCCGCAGGATCGGCGCGGCCATTGCCGCCGGACAGGCCGTGAGTCGAACGGACTGGACGAGAGCGCTGCTTGCAACGGAGATCGTGTTTGTGAGCGACGTGGTCGGCTCTGGCTGGGACTGGGAGACCACCACGGGGTACACCGACTCGGCCACGCTCACCTTGCTGCGTGGGCTGCAGCGCAAGATCGTCTGGGGCGGGGTTGTTGGCGGGGTATTTGGCACACGTCCCCCGCGATCGGCGCCTTAAGTCGACCAGGAAGAGTCACCGAACCCATAGCGGAGCACAAGAGCCCGACGGAGTGGCTGGGTCAACGGTGGCCGGAGGTCATCACGTAGTGACGCGAAGCGCCGTTGACGCAGTCCGGAGTCGGGCGGATGCTCAAGCGTCGGGTCGGCGACTCGGAGGTTAGTTGCCCCGTGAGGAACCACAGCGTTTCTCCTGGTCGCCGGGTGGCGGGGCCGGTGAGCGGTGGGGGTGCGCGTAGGCGCGCCAGCGCCGAAGCGCGGGGGTCCCTGCCGTGAGCCGGCCTGAGCCAGTCGGTTGGCGCGGCGGAGCCGCGCCCTTGATCTCTTAGAGCCCTGCCCAGCAATGAGGAGGTCGTCGGCTTGCAACTGCGGCCGGAAAACCCGCGGCGGTTCCGCGGGCACATTGGTACGACCGATCCGCGGCATTAGTTGCCACTGGGTTCGGCCGCCGGATGTCGTCGCGCTCGGATAGGTTGCCGAGGACGCACGAGAGAAGGGGGCATCGTGGCGCTGACCACATCCTTGGCAGGCCGGGTTCGAAACACGAGCCTCCCGAAGAGCCATGCGCTCCTGCCTCTCCTCGAGGCGATCGTCAACGGCATCCAGGCGATCGACGCGCGGCCCGACGGCTCCGACGAGCCCGGTCGGATCGATGTGAGGGTGCACCGAGACTCTCAGGCAGAGCTCGATTTTGGCCCAGCCCACCCCGGGCGCGCGCCCATGAAGCCGATCGTCGGCTTCACCATCGCGGACGACGGCGTGGGATTCACGGCGCAGAACATGTCCTCTTTCGAGACTTTGGACAGCGACTACAAGTCGAACCTCGGCTGCCGCGGGGTCGGTCGGCTTCTGTGGCTGAAGGCCTTCGAAAAGGTGTCGGTCCGAAGCGCTTACGAGGACGAAAAGGGGGAACTCCGGGGACGGCAGTTCAAGTTCTCCGTCGAGCACGAGGTCGAGCATGACGGCGACGCGGACGGATTCGCTCGGCCCGGCGCGGTCGTGAGCCTCGAGGGCTTCAAGAAGTCGTTCCAGCAGCACGCACCCAAGGGCGTGGATGCCATCGCGCGCGAGGTGTTCGAGCACTGCATCTGGTACTTCCTTCGGCCCGGCGGCGCGCCAGTCGTGACCATCGCGGACGACGATGAGTCAGTGTCGCTGACCGCCCTGATGGAGGAGTTCGTCGACTCGGCGATGACGTCGTCGACGGTCGAGGTGAAGGGCCAGAAGTTCGACATGCTCAACCTCCGGCTCAAGGCCACAGCGCGGAACTCCGTGCCCCGTCTTCATTGGTGCGCGGCGAGCCGGGTGGTCATCGAGGAGAATCTGAGCGGGAAGGTGCCGGGACTGCACGGCAAACTCAAAGACGATGTCTCAGGTGAGTTCGTCTACGCGTGCTATCTGACCTCGGACTTCCTCGATGAGCGCGTCCGCGCCGACCGCACGGCCTTCGACATCAGCGACCGCGTCCCTGGTCAGCCACTGATCGACGATCTCTCGCTGGACGACATCCGCGATGCTGTCTTCGAGGAAGTCGGGAGAATCCTGAAGGACCCCCTCGAGTCGGCCCGTGAGGAGGGTAAGCAGCGAGTCCATGAATTCGTGACCAAGCGCGCGCCGCGATATCGGCCCGTTCTAGCCAAGATCGAGGAGCGCGGCATCACGGTTGATCCGGCCGTCAAGGACCAGGATCTCGAGCTTCAGCTCCATCGGCATCTGCAGAAGATCGAGTCCGAGGCGTTCGTGCAGGGGCAGGTGATCTTCGCGGAGGCCGAGGCAGAGCCGGCGGAGGACTACGCGGAGCGACTCGCCGCCTACCTCGCGACCGTCAGTGAGATCAACCAGTCGGACCTCGCTGCCTACGTCTCGCGCCGCAGGACCGTGCTCGACCTGCTCGGACGGCTGATCCGCGCCGACAAGGACGGGAAGTACAGCCGGGAGGACGCGATTCACTCGCTGATCGTGCCGATGCGGACGGAGTCCAACGAGCTCACCTCCGACGCGTCGAACCTGTGGATCATCGACGAGAGGCTCGCGTTCCACGACTACCTAGCCTCCGACAAGACGCTGAAGAGCATGCCGGTAACGGGGTCCGAGTCCACCAGGGAGCCCGACATCCTCGCAACGCGGCTCATGGACTCGCCGGTACTCGCCGCCGAGGGGCGGAAGTTGCCGCTGCCGTCGATCGTCGTGGTCGAGATCAAACGCCCGATGCGCAAGGACGCCACTGAGGACAAAAACCCGATTCAGCAGTGCCTCGACTACGTGAAGCGGATACGGGCTGGAGGAGTGCTCACCGCGACGGGGCGGCCCATCCCGCCGACGCAAGACCCGCCGGCGTTCTGCTATATCGTCGCCGATCTCACGGACAAGATGATCGAGCGATGCGAGATCTCGAATCTGCGGCCGACCCACGACGGCCTCGGGTACTTCGGCTTCAACGACTCGGCGAGGGCGTACATCGAGGTCATGAGCTTCGACGGGCTGGTCAACTCGGCCACGGAGCGCAACAGGGCGTTCTTCGACAAGCTGGGCTTGCCGTCCAGCTAGTCGGACCGCTTTGAGCGGTTAGCCGTCGACGGTCGGGTGCATGATCACCCAGGAACTAACGTCGCCCCAAATGGACAGCGGATCAATCATGGGCTGCAAGTCCTGCCGCAGGGGATGGCTTTCCCCGCGGAGCGCCCGCTCTGCGACAGCACGCCCGACCCCGGCCACTACGTCCGCTACCTGCACTCTGGCGTCGGTCTTCGAGTCGACCTGATGAATGGCTTTGACGACGACCCCGCCGCCTGCAAGTGAGGGGGCAACAAAGTCGGGCCTTGCCAGGTGGTACTTGATGTACTCGATGGTCTTCGGGGTCAGCACCTTCGCCTGGTCGTGCACCACGATCACATCCTGACCAGAACGCTCGCCCCAGTTGCGGGCAGTCTGGCCGATCGCGGAGATCACCGGATCAAGGGTTCGGAGCTTCTCACTCGCGTCCAAGCCAGCCTGCTGGCGGGCGAGAGACAGTAGGTGATCGGTTCCTCCCCAGATCATGCAGATGATGTTGTTGAGGAGGCCTGAGCACTCCCGGCCCACGGCGATGAGCTGTGCGCGAAGAGTGGCGAGGTGTCTCCGGATCTCGGCTTCGTCGGGCGAGCGGAGCAGACGGTTGTACGTGTCGAGGGTCTCGTCCCACTTCGGCCCGAGCTCCTCCCCTGCCCGGGAGTACAGGAACATCGCGAGCCGGAGCGCCTGGTCGTCCGCGTAGATGTCGACTCCAGCCGAGTGCATCTGCTCCTCGACGGTGGAATCGAACAGCTTGCACGTCAGGAAGTAACGCTTCTCCGTCAGGGTGACCAACGCATTGCCCGCGACCGCGGGGTGGCGCAGCAGCCACTGCGCGGAGCGCAGATTCTTGGGCCTGAGAAGGTCCTTCGACTTCAACTCCGCCGATTGGGCGTTCGTCCGATGCCGAAGCTCTGCCATGAGGCTCTCGGCTTGCGCGAGCGCAATGGCCACGCTTCCGTGCGCGAAGACCGTTGAGTGGCCGCCGAACAGGTTCTCGCCGTCGTTTCCGGACTCGTCACAGGCGACCTCGACCGTCGACGCGGTGCTGCGCATTAAAGTCGACGCGGTGCTGCGCATTAAACTTGGACCTTTCCCTGACGGTACCGGGGGTCAGTCTGCCGCATAGGCTAACCATCCGGCTGTGATTTACCGCGCGCCCGGCCGACCACTTGCCGATCACCTACCTCCGATCGACGCCACGAGCCTTAAGGATGCCTTCCAGATGCTCGCCCTGCCCGCCGGCAGACCGGGAGTCCTGCGCACGAAGGTTTCGGACTGGAAGCCCAGCAGGTGAGCAGCGTGCCAGATCCGGGATGATTCTCGGATGTGGAGCGAGTCGACGGCTGAGGAGCTTGCGCGGGATTGGATCGCGGGTTCAGGTCACCGTTGGGCCCATCTGTCGGCCGTCGGTCGGCTTGCTGAGGAGACCAGGGCTCTAGGCGCGAGCATGTCGTCCGCAGTGGTCCAGGCTGCGGGCGCCACCCCACGTCGTGGCAACTGGCGAGCCAACGTCGGGTGGGCGCAGGCCCTCGCGGCTGCGGGGCTCCCCGAGGGCTTCCACTTCCACGACCTGCGCCACACGGGCAACCACCTCGTCGCCCAGTCGGGGGCCTCGACGCGAGAGCTGATGCACCGGATGGGGCACTCGACGATGCGGGCCGCACTCATCTACCAGCACGCCACAGAGTCCCGGTCGCGCGCGCTAGCGGACCGCCTCAACGACCTGGTCGCCGCGCACCGGGGACCCGCGTCGCAGGACGTGGACGACGGCACGTAATTGCACGTTCGTTGCACGCGCCACCAAGGGCTCCGCCCCATAGATAAAGCCGCAGGTCGGGAGACGTGTCCTGACCTGCGGCTTTGGTGTGGAGCGAGCGACGGGAATCGAACCCGCGTATCCAGCTTGGGAAGCTGGCGCTCTACCATTGAGCTACGCTCGCACGGGCCGCCGGCAGGTGCCCCGCGAGGGGCGTGAGGCGGCACGCGGCGTCAGTGTAGCCGACGCTCCACCACCTCCACGCACCGTCTCCCCAAGGCCCGACACCACCATGGACCTCGCCAAGCAGACCGCCCTCGTCGAGCACGCCCGGGCCCGCGGCGGTGACTCCACGCAGGTCGCGGTCACCCTCGAGCAGTTCTTCGACGGCAACGACTGCGAGTGGTGCATCGCGCCCAACCGCGACGAGTCCATGCCCCTCGAAGCGGTCCGACGCGTCCTCTTCGCCCTGCGCGAGCAGCCCGAGGTGCACGACGTGCGCGTCGAGCTCGACGCGCTCGAGTTCCAGACCTACCCCGACGACGAATGGCCCTACGCCAGTGGGGTCGCCGTCATCACGACGCTGATGCCCGAGGAGGTCGACGCCATGACCATCGACGCCGAGACCAGCCCGAGCGGCGGCCCGTCCACCCAGGTGGACTGGCTCGTCGACGCCCCCGCGATGCCCGACGGCCACCACTACGTCGGGGTGTGGTGGGAATGAGCGAGCGCCTCGTCCGGTCGCGACCCGAGCAGGTCACGGCGCCCCTCTGCTACCACGCCGAGGGCCCCGTCTGGTCGCCGTCGTGGGGCGGACTGCGCTGGGTCGACATGCTCGCCGGCGACGTCCTGACGCTGCATGCCGACGGCTCGGTGGCCTCCCTCCACGTCGGCGAGGTCGCGGCGTTCGTCCGGCCGCGGACGAGGGGCGGCTACGTCGTCGGCACCGAGCGCGGCCTCGCCCTCGCCGACGACCCCGACGCCGAGCCGACGCCGTGGCTGACGCTGTGGGACGACCCGTCGGTGCGGATGAACGAGGGCGGCTGCGACCCGCAGGGCCGGCTGCTCTGCGGCTCGATGCCCTACGACCGCACCCCGGGCGGCGCCCGCCTCTACCGCGTCGACCCCGACGGACGCGTCACGACCGTCCTGCCCGACGTCACGATCTCCAACGGCATCGACTTCTCGCCCGACGGCGCCCTCGCCTACTACGACGACACCCCGACCGGGCGCACCGACGTCTTCGACGTCGTCGACGGCGAGCTGACGGGCCGCCGGCCCTTCCACACCGCCGACGTCGGCCACCCCGACGGACTGGCCGTCGACTCCGCGGGCAACGTGTGGGTCGCGCTCAACGGGGCCGGACGCGTCCGCTGCGTGGCGCCGTCGGGCGAGGTGCTCGCCGAGGTCGAGGTGCCGGCGCGGCTCACGACGGCGTGCGCGTTCGGCGGCGACGACCTGTGCGACCTCTACGTCACGACGTCGCGGGAGAACCTCAGCGAGCCTGAGCCCGAGGCCGGCTCGGTCTTCCGGGTGCGCGTCGCCGTGCCCGGGCGGCCGGTGCTGCCCTTCGCGGGCTGACGCCTCAGCCGCGGTAGGCCGCGCCACCTCCCGGGGCGTAGGCGTGGAAGCCGCCACGACGCGGACGACCTGCCGGCGGGAACGGCGCGGGGCCGGGCTCCGCGTCGTCACCGGCGCCCGGGTCGACGCCGAGCAGGCTGCGCGTCAGGCGCTCGCCGTCCGACAGCAGCTCGTCGAGGGCGATCCCGAGGTGGTCGTCGGCCGGGGGCTCGTCGGCGATGGCCGCGGCGAGGACGGCTCGGCGCACCAGCTCCTTGGTGAACGAGGCGGTCGTCCCCTCCGTGCGGGCCGTGGCGGTCGACATCGCCTCGGCGCTGAAGAGGTGCCCGCCGTAGAGGCGCAGCAGCGCGAGGCGGCCCTCGGCGTCCGGCAGCGGGATCTCGGCCGCGAGGTCGACCCGGCCCGGGCGCTGGGCGAGCGCGACCTCGAGGTCCTCCACCCGGTTGGTCGTCAGCAGGAACGCGACGTCCGCGTCGGCGTCGAGCCCGTCCAGGGTGTCGAGGACCTCGAAGAGGAGCGGCGACGGGCCCATGCCGAAGGACCGGTCCTCGGCGACCAGGTCGCAGTCCTCGAGGACGACGATGGCTGGCTGGTGGGCGCGGGCGATGCTGGCGGCGGCGTGGATGTGGCGCAGCGAGCCACCCGCGAGGAGCACGGCGGTCGTGCCCGGGGTGCGGGCGAGCAGGTGGCGGATCGTGTGCGTCTTGCCGGTGCCGGGCGGGCCGTAGAGCAGGACCCCGCGCTTGAGGTGCTGACCGGCGTCGCGCAGCCGGCTGCGGTGCTCGCCCATGCCGACGACGTGGTGGACGACCCGGTCGAGCAACCCGTCCGGGAGCACCACGGCGCTCGCGTCGACGTCGGGCCTGGGCACGAAGGTGATGCCGGCGAAGCCGTGGCCGAACGGCTCGTCGACGAGGGTGACGACCTTGCCGCGCAGCACGCTCAGCTCGTCCATGAGTTCGCGGAGTCGGGTCACGAGGGCGTCGGCGGCGTCGCGGTCGGGCGCGAGCACCTCGAGGCGTCCCTCCTGCCGCCCGTACTGGGGCGCGCTGCCCTGGACGCGGACGGCGGCAGGGCGGCCCTCGAAGCGCAGCAGCCAGATGCCCGACGTGATGACCTGGCGCACCTGGTCGGCGGCCGGGCCGGTGTCGAGCCGGTCGTAGTCCACCTGCCCCACCCGGACCGGCCCGCGCGGGCCGTGCTGGAGGATGTCGCCGAGCGTCAGGTGGTGGCGCATGTCGCCGGAGAGGCCGATGACCCTGGCGTGCGCGTCGTCCCCGGCGACGGCCTCGAGCGCGAGGTCGGCGTCGACGGCCCGGTGGTGCGGGACCGGCTCGCTGACGACCGGCAGCCCGGCGGACGGGACGCCGAGGTGCTCGGTGAGGACCGGTTCGAGCGCGTCGCCCCCACTGTCGTCGGGCAGGTCCTCGAGCATCCGCCGGATGAGCCGCTGGAACTGGACCGTGAACTCGCGGGTCTGCTCGACCTCGCCCCCTGACTGCTCCGTCATGACCCAACGGTAGGTGGTGATGCCGCCGCGCGGGGGTGAGCGGCGCCCGGACCGACCGGGGCCCGCACGGTAGCCTCGACCCGTGCTGCTCTCCGACAAGGACATCCGGGCCGAGGTCGACGCCGGTCGCGTCGTGCTCGACCCGTGGGACGAGAACATGGTCCAGCCGTCGAGCGTCGACGTCCGGCTCGACAAGTTCTTCCGGCTCTTCGACAACCACAAGTACCCCTACATCGACCCGGCGGCCGAGCAGCCCGAGCTGACGCGCCTCGTCGAGGTGGGCCCCGAGGAGGAGGGTTTCGTCCTGCACCCGGGCGAGTTCGTCCTCGGCTCGACGCTCGAGACCGTCACCCTGCCCGACGACCTCGCGGCGCGCGTCGAGGGCAAGAGCTCCCTCGGCCGGCTCGGCCTGCTGACCCACGCGACGGCCGGCTTCGTCGACCCCGGGTTCTCCGGCCACGTCACGCTCGAGCTGTCGAACGTCGCGACGCTGCCGATCATGCTCTATCCGGGCATGAAGATCGGCCAGCTGTGCTTCTTCCGGCTCAGCAGCCCGAGCGAGAACCCTTACGGCTCAGGCAAGTACGGCTCGCACTACCAGGGCCAGCGCGGCCCCACCGCGAGCCGGTCGTTCCAGAACTTCCACCGGACGCAGGTGTGAGCGCGACGCTCGAGGGCCCGGCCCGCGTCGACGCCCCGCCCACCGAGGACGGCCTCCCGCTCGCGACGCTCGTGTGGCACGCGCGTCCGGCGGACGCGCGGGTCGTCGTGCTCGTCCTGCACGGCGGCGCCATCGACGGCTTCGAGCCGAACCGGCCGTGGTCGCACAACGTAGCGCGCCTCGTGCCGTTCGCCCGGGCCCTGGCCACCCGCGTCCCCGGCCCGGTGGCCGTGGCCCGGCTCCGGTTCCGGGTGCGGGGCTGGAACGGCGCCGACGCGATGCCGGTGCTCGACACGGAGTGGGCCCTGCGCGAGCTGCGCGAGGCCTACCCCGGCGTGCCGATCGGGGTCGTCGGCCACTCGATGGGTGGTCGCACCGCCCTGCACGTCGGCAGCGAGCCCGACGTCCGTCTCGTCATCGGCCTCGCGCCGTGGATCGAGCCGGGTGACCCGGCGCCGGGAGCCGCGCAGCGCACTGTCCTCATCCACGGCGACCGCGACATCATCTGCGGACTGAGCCGGTCGCGCTCCCTCGTCGAGCGGATGCAGGCCGACGGGCTCGACGCCTCGCTCGTGCGCGTCGAGCGCGGCGACCACGCGATGCTCGTGCGCTGGCCGCTCTGGACCCGTCTCGTCACCGGCGTGGTGGCGGCCACCTTCGCCGCCGAGCTCGGCCACGCCGAGGAGCCGCCGACCGGACCCGAGGGGGCCGTCGTGGCCCAGATCGTCCACTCCGGGGGCGTCGTCATCGACATCTGAGCCCCGACGCGTCCGGCGCGGGACGTGCGCCGTGGCGGAGTTGGCGTGGTGCTCAGGCCTGATCCGCCGCGCGACGTGCGCCGTGGCGGAGTTGGCGCGGTGCTCGGGCCAGATCCGCCGCGTTCTCAGGGGAAGGGCAGCGGCGTCGCGGCGACCCAGTGGCCGACGACGTCGACGGCGGCCGCGACGCTCGGTGCGAGGTCGTGGTCGTCGACCTCGGCGATGAGGTGCGCGCACCGGTCCATCAGCCCGGCCAGCTCGCCGGACACCGGGCGCCCGCTCAGCCCGACCGCGCGGACCGCGGCGACGAGCTCCAGCGCGATGAGCTGGCGGTAGGCGTCGGCGGCCTCGGCGAGGCGCGCCGTGGACACCGAGGCGTGGCTCGCGCCGTCCTCGACGCCGGCCGAGACCGACACCCACTGGATCGAGCGTGCCGCCGACGCGGCCTCGCGGATCAGGGCCATGGCCGACGCCGCGCCGTACTCGAGGATGAGCAGCCCGGAGGACCCCGCCTCAGGCCCGGCGAGGAACCGGGGGAGCCCGCTCGCCGGGTCGGTGAGCAGGTGGGAGATGCGGGAGGCGATCGTGTGGGCGGAGCCCACGAGGGCGAGCAGGGAGGCGTCGACCGCGAGCGCGAGGTAGGCCTGGTGGAAGCCGCCGTGGTGGGCGACGGTGGGCGGATCTGCTTGCAGGACAGCAGGATTCTCGCCGCCGGTGTTGACGAGCGCCTCGACCACGTGGCGCAGGTCGTCGAGCTGGTCGAGGAAGGGCCCGTGCACCTGCGGAAAGGTGCGCAGCCCGAAGAAGTCCTGGATCTGCGCGGGCTCGACCATGTCGGCACGCACCAGCCTCATGACCGTGGCGGCCGCCGTGACGGCACCGGGGAACGGGGTGACGCTGGCGACGGCCGGCCCGAACGCCTCGGGGTTGCCGCGCAGCGCGACGAACGACAGCGCGCACACGGCCATGGCCACCTCGGCGAGCCGCGCGAGCTCGGCGCAGCCGAGGGCGGCCTCGGCGAGGGTGAAGGCGCTGCTCGACATGAGGGGGAGCGCGTCGGCGTCGTCGAGGTGCGCCGGGGAGCCGAGCGTGCCGTCGCCCCGGGGGCGCTCGCCGAGCAGCGTCAGGCCGACCTCGGCCAGGGCGGTGAGGTCGCCGGTGCCGATGGCGCCCCGCCGGTGCACGACGGGCAGCTGCCCGTCGTCTGCACGGACCGTGTCGACGAGCGCGTCGAGCAGGGTGCTGCTCGCGCCGGACGCCCCGGCGAGGAGCTGGTTGACGCGGATCGCGAGGGCGCTGCGCACGGTGGCCTCGGGGAACGGCTCGCCCCACCCCGCGCTGTGGCTGCGCAGCAGGGCGCGTCCGGGTCGCGGTGAGGCGCTGATCCGGTCGCGGTTGGCGCCCACGCCGGAGGTCCTGCCGTACACGGGCCGGACCGCCGCCACGGCCTGCGCGGCCCGTGCGGCACGGCCGACGCCCGCGGCCGCGTCGGCGTCGACGGCGAAGTCGACGCGGCGGCCGAGGGCCTCGACGTCGGCGACCGTGAGCTGCTGTCCCGTCAGGGTGATGGTCATGCGCGGTCCTCGGCTTCCCAGGTCCTCGGGGGTCTCGGGTCCGGTGTCGCGGCGTCGCGGGGTCGCTGTGTGGCGGTGCCACGGCGTCCGGCGTCTCGCGTCCCGGCGTGAGATTCCTCGTTCGAGAGGGTGTTGCTCTGACTTCGCAGTGTGCCAGACTGCCACTGTGCAGCAAAGGCGTGCCACCAAATGAAATGTGGCACGGCCCCTCCCGATCGCACGACGAGGTGTCACGCATGACACGACCCACTCGCCCCACCGCCGTCCGGACCTCCGTCCGCACGGCAGGCCACCCCTCGGCCGGTGCCGGACGCGGGGCCTCGGCCCCCGGCGCCGCCGGGACCCGCTCCGTCGAGCGCGCGCTCGGCCTGCTCGCGCACGTCTGCGAGGCGGCTCCGACGAGCCTGTCGGAGTGCGCCAAGGCCGTCGGGCTCTCCCCGACGACGGCCCTGCGCCTCCTGCGCACCCTCGAGGTCCTCGACTTCGTCAGCCGCGACGAGGGCGGCGACTTCCACCCCGGGTCCCTGGCCTTCCGGTTCGGCGCGGTCGCGCTCGGACGCAACCAGATGGTCAAGGTCGCTGAGCCGGCGCTGCGCCGGCTCAGCGTCGAGTGCGGCGAGTCGGCCTACCTCGGCATCGCGGGCCGGCCCGACGAGGCCGTCTACATCGCGATGGCCGAGGGCACCTTCTCGATCCGCCACGCGGGCTGGGTCGGGCGCACGGTCCCGGTCGACCGCACGGCCATCGGCGCGGCCCTGCAGGGCCGGACCCCTGAATGTGGGTATGTCGTGGTCCGCTCGAAGGTCGAGGAGGACGTCACGGCCATCGCGGCCCCCATCGCGTGGCTCGGCGGCATCGCCGGAGCCATCAATGTCGTCGGACCCTCGTATCGTCTGGACCAGAAACGAAGTCGTGACGTCGGCGAGGCCGTCGCCGCGGAGGCTCGGACGATCGCGCGAACCCTGTTCCCGACCCACCACACGAATGAGGTGACGAGCCGATGATCCGGTTCGAGTCAGTGACCAAGGAGTACCCCGACGGCACCCTCGCCGTCGACGCACTCAGCCTGACGGCGCCCACCGGCAAGATCACGGTGCTCGTCGGGCCGTCCGGGTGCGGCAAGACCACCTCGCTGCGGATGATCAACCGGATGATCGAGCCGACGGGCGGCCGCATCCTCATCGACGACCGCGACACCTCCACCATCGACGCCGCCGAGCTGCGCCGCGGGATCGGCTACGTCATCCAGCACGCCGGGCTGTTCCCGCACCGCACGATCCTCGCGAACATCACGACCGTCCCGCTGCTGCTCGGGTGGGACAAGGCCAAGGCGACGAGCCGCGCGCTCGAGCTCATGGACCGTGTCGGGCTGCCGCAGTCGTTCGCCAAGCGCTACCCCTCGCAGCTGTCCGGCGGGCAGCAGCAGCGCGTCGGCGTCGCCCGCGCCCTCGCGGCCGACCCGCCGGTCATGCTCATGGACGAGCCGTTCAGCGCCGTCGACCCCATCGTCCGCGAGCAGCTGCAGGAGGAGTTCCTGCGCCTGCAGAGCGAGATCGGCAAGACGATCGTCTTCGTCACCCACGACATCGACGAGGCCATCAAGCTCGGCGACCAGGTGGCGGTCCTGCGCGTCGGTGGCCGGCTCGCCCAGCTCGCCGCGCCCGAGGAGCTGCTGTCGCAGCCCGTCGACGACTTCGTGGCCGACTTCGTCGGGCGCGATCGTGGTTACCGCACGCTCGGCTTCCGCACGGCGCCCTTCCCGACGAGCGCCGAGCCGACGGTCCGCCTCGGCGCGACGGTCGACGAGCTGCGAGCGGTCACCGACGACCGCTGGGTCCTCGTCCTCGACGACGACGACCGCCCTGTCGGGTGGGTCGAGCCGGACCGCGTCGACGGTTCGGTCTCGCGCGACGCGCTCCACCGGGGCGGCACCGTGGCCTCCACCGACGGCCCACTGCGGCAGGCCCTCGACGCCGCACTGTCGGCGCCGTCGGGGCGTGGCGTCATCGTCGGGCCCGACGGGGTCTTCGTCGGCACGGTCCGGGCCCGCGACCTCATCGCGCCCATCGAGGCGAGCGCGGCTCGCGAGCGGGCCGCCGCCGACGCCGAGCGTCACGAGTCCTCCGGCGAGCCCGCCGAGTCCGCCGAGTCCGCCGAGCCCGCCCAGCCCGCCGAGTCCGCCGAATCCGGGGGACCCGGTGACCCCATCGCCACGGAGCCGAAGGCCCGCTGATGGACTGGTTCACCTCGCACCTCGACGACGTGTGGCGCCTGTTCGTCATCCACGCCTACCTCGCCGGCGTCCCGCTCGTGCTCGGCCTGCTCGTCGCGCTCCCGCTGGGGTGGCTGGCGCGTCGGTTCTCGTGGGCCTACCCGCCGCTCATCGTCGGCACCGGGCTGCTCTACACGCTGCCCTCGCTGGCCGTGTTCATCCTGCTCCCCGGCATCCTGCACACGAGGATCCTCGATCCTGTCAACGTCCTCGTGGCCATGACCGTCTACACCGTCGCGCTGCTCGTCCGCACGGTCGCCGACGGCCTCGGCGCGATCCCCGACGACGTGCGGCTCTCGGCCAACGCCATGGGCTACCGTCCCGTCCGCCGGCTCCTCGGCGTCGAGCTGCCGCTGGCCGTGCCCGTCATCTCGGCGGGCCTGCGCGTGGCCGCCGTCAGCAACGTCAGCATCGTCAGCGTCGCGGCCATCATCGGCGTCGAGCAGCTGGGGTCGCTGTTCACCGACGGCTTCAACCGCGCCTTCTTCGCCCCCATCGTCACGGGCATCATCGCGTGCGGCGTGCTGGCGCTGCTCTTCGACGTCATCATCGTCGTCGTCACCCGGTTGCTCACGCCCTGGACCCGAGCGAGGGCCGCGTCATGATCAACGACATCCTCGCTTGGCTCACCGACCCCGCCAACCGCGACGACATCGTCCAGCGGCTCCTCGAGCACCTGCAGTACGTGTTCCTCGCCACCGGCATCGCGGCGGTCATCGCGATCCCGGCCGGCATGTGGGTGGGCCACACCGGACGCGGCAAGTTCGCCGTCGTCAACATCTCGGGGTTCGCCCGCGCCATCCCGACCCTCGGCCTGCTCTTCTTCATCGTGCTGTGGCTCGGGCCGAACCTCACCGGCGACCTCGCGTTCCTGCTGCCGAGCCTCATCGTGCTCGTCGTGCTGGCGATCCCGCCGATCCTCGCGGGCACCTACGCCGGCATCGACGAGGTCGACCCCGCGGCCCGCGACGCGGCGCGTGGCATGGGAATGCGGGGCTGGCAGGTGCTGTTCAAGGTTGAGGTGCCGTGTGCGCTCCCACTGATCTTCTCGGGACTGCGCTCGGCACTGCTCCAGGTCGTGGCCACCGCGACCATCGCGGCGACGGTCGGGCTCGGCGGCCTCGGTCGTTTCCTCATCGATGGTCTGGCGGTCCGCGACTACCCCCAGATGGCCTCCGGTGCCGTCCTCGTCGCCGCCCTGGCCCTCGTCATCGACCTCGTCGCCGCCGTCGTCCAGCGCTTCGCCGTCTCACGCGGCATCACCGGACGGTTCCGCACCAGCCGCGGCCGGCCCGGGGCGGGTACGACGGCAGGGACCGAACCAGAGACCACGACGCAGCCCGGCCCGCACCCCACCACCGAGTCACCCACCAGCACGACCACGACGGTCGGCACCGTCAGCTGATCCCCAGGCCCAGCGCCCACAGGAAAGAGAAGAGCATGACGCACAGCAAGACCATCCTCACGGCGGTCTCCGCCCTGGCTCTGGCCGGCCTCGCGGCTTGCGGGTCGAGCAGTGGAGGCAGCCCCCTCGACCAGCCCACCGGCGCGGGTTCGAAGGCCCCCAGCGGCACCATCGTCGTCGGGTCGGCGAACTTCCCGGAGTCCGAGCTGCTCATGGACATCTACGCCGGGGCCCTCAAGGCCAAGGGCGTCACCGTCGACACGAAGCCGAACATCGGCAGCCGCGAGACCTACATCCCGGCCCTGCAGGACGGCTCGATCGACCTCGTCCCCGAGTACACCGGTGTCCTCGACCAGTACTTCAACAAGTCGGCCAAGGCGTCCGACTCGCAGGCGGTCTACGACGAGCTCAAGGCCGCGCTCCCGACCGGGCTGCAGGTGCTCGAGAAGTCGGCGGCCGAGGACAAGGACGCCGTCGTCGTCACCAAGGACACCGCGACGAAGTACAACCTCAAGACGATCGCCGACCTCGGGCCGGTGGCCAAGGACCTCGTGCTCGGCGGCCCGCCGGAGTGGAAGACCCGCGAGTCCGGCGTGCCCGGCCTCAAGAAGGTCTACGGCCTGACCTTCAAGGAGTTCAAGCCGCTCGACGCCGGTGGCCCCCTCACGGTCCAGGCGCTGAAGAACGGCCAGGTCCAGGCGGCCAACCTCTTCACGACCGACCCGAACATCCCGGCGAACGGGTTCGTCGTGCTCGATGACCCCAAGTCGTTCTTCGCGGCCCAGAACGTCGTCCCGCTCATCACGAAGTCCAAGGTCAACGACACCGTCTCCTCGGCCCTCAACGCGGTGTCGGCCAAGCTCGACACCTCGACGCTGGCCGGGCTCGTCAAGCAGGTCGTCATCGACAAGAAGGACGCCGACCAGGTCGCCGCGGACTTCCTCAAGCAGGCCGGCCTCGGCTGACCGGCGTCCGTCGGGAATGACGCCGGGGCGAGAACGGTTCTCATCAACGGTGGGTGACCACCCGCCCGAGAGAGCAGAGGAGCAGTCCCCTTGGCCAAGCACACCGACCTTCGCCCCGTCGTCACCCTGCGGTCGACGGCGGGCACCGGGTACAGCTACGTGACGCGCAAGAACCGCCGCACGAACCCCGACCGGCTCGTGCTCCGCAAGTTCGACCCGGTCGCCCGGGAGCACGTCGACTTCCGCGAGACCCGCTGACCCCGCCGGGTCACGCACGCGGCACCCGCACAGCACGACGCGGCCGCGTCCCCACCTCGGGGACGCGGCCGCGTCGTGTCTGCGGGTCCGACCTCAGGAGCGGGTGGCCGTCCGGTCCTGCGTCGGGGCCGGTGCCGGCCGGGTGACCGGGCGTGGTGCCGCGGCCGGTGGGGTCCACGGGACGGCGACCGTCGGCGTCGGGACGGGCACGAAGGCCTTGGCTGCGTCGATGCCGTTGCGCAGCATCTGCACGAGGCGGTCCTCCGGGTCGTCGATGCAGGCGCGGGCCACGCCGTCGACGCCGAGCGCCACGATGCGTGCCGCGTTCGAGGGGCGCAGGGCCGCGGAGTTGAAGCCCATGCGTGCCAGGGTGATCCGGGCCCAGCGTTCGGCGGCGGGCGCCGTGGTGAGGGCGGCCCGGGAGGCGGCGGAGAGGCGTCCGGGCTCGCGGCCGTCCTGCTCGGCCAGGATGCCCTCGGCGTTGAGGATCGCGATGGCCATGGCGTTCTGGCGCTCCTCGGCCGACACGGGCAGGGCGGCGCGCGCCGTGCTGAGCACGATCGCCGTCGTCGCGCGGGGGTCGCTCGGGTTGAGGCCGACGACCTCGGGCACCATCGTCACGAGGCGCTGGCGGTTGGGCTCGTCGAGCATGTCGTTGACGCAGCGGGCGAGCGTGGCGAGCACCGGATGGGTGCAGGCCGGGTGGTCGCTCCACCGCTCGCCGGCCAGGAACGAGGCCATCTCCATGAAGCAGGCGCCCTTGCGGGGGTTCCGGTGCCGGCCACGGGACAGTACGGGCACCCCGTCGGGCACGAATGCGGCTCGTCGTGACATGGTCGCTCCTCGGCTGGCTCCTGACGATTCTTCGGGCGGACCTCTTCATGGTGCGCCTGATCCGGCGCGTTGACCACCCTTTCGTCAAGCCTCGCCACCCCGTTCTGCGGACGAGCCCTGTCCGGCGGGCCGATCCGTGTGCACAATCGGGCCATGGCCGACGGTGGCAACGGGGACGACGCCGAGGGCGCGGGCGTCCGCGCCCACGTGGCCGACTCCTGGGTGCGCTCGGCTGCCGCGGGCGTGCACGTCGACACCGTCGACGCGCCGATCACGCTGCCGGCCGACGCGCTGCGCGACCACCGCGAGGCTCACCCGCTGGCCCGCGTCTTTCCGCTGCTCGACGACGTCCTGGGCCAGGCGGCGCGTGACTGCGACGCCGTCATGGCGGTGGCCGACGCCGCGGGCCAGCTGCTCTGGGTGTGCGGGTCACCGAGCACGTTGCGCCGCACCGAGAGCATCGGGTTCGTCGAGGGCAGCAACTGGGACGAGCGGCTCGCCGGCACCAATGCCCCGGGCGTGGCTCTGCGTCTCGACCGCCCGGTCAACGTCATCGGCGCCGAGCACTTCCGCCGGTCGGTCCAGCGCTGGAGCTGTGCGGCGACGACGATCCACGACCCGAGCGACCAGAGCGTCCTCGGGGTCCTCGACATCACCGGCGGCGACGACATCGTCGCGCCGCAGACGATGGCCATGGTCCGGGCCGCGGCCCGGATGGCCGAGTCCGAGCTGGCCCGCGAGCTGCTCGTCAGCGCCCGGCACGCGTCGGCCCAGCCGACCGCGCACGGTGGTCTCGGCGTGCTCCTCGAGGCGCTCGGGCGCAACGACGCGCTGCTCACCGTCGACGACGGACGCGGCCACCGCCGGACGCTCCGGCTCAGCCCGCGGCACAGCGAGATCCTGCTCCTGCTCGCCTCGGCGCCGCGCGGCCTGTCCGGCGACGAGCTCGCGGTGCTGCTCTACGAGGAGGACAGCAGCGCCTCGACGCTCCGGGTCGAGATGGGTCGGCTCCGGGCGCTGCTGGGGGAGGACCTGCTCGCCTCGCGGCCCTACCGGCTCGTGGCCGAGCTCTCGGGCGACTGGCTCGGCGTCGAGGCGCACCTCGCGGCCGGCGACGTCGCCAGTGCGATGCGGGCCTACCGCGGGCCGCTGCTGCCGCGCTCGGCGGCGCCGGGCGTCGTGCGGCTGCGCGAGAGCGTCGGGGGTGACGTCCGCCGTGCCGTCCTCACGAGCGGGCGGCCCGACCTCATGTCGGCGTGGACCCGGTCGGCGACCGGCGCCGACGACTACGAGATGTGGCAGGCCCAAGCGGCCCTGCTCGGTCCGTCGTCACCGCTGCTGCCGCTCGTGCAGAACCAGCTGAACCGCCTCGACCGCGAGCTCGGCGCCCCCTGACCCGTCGTCCCTCCCACGACGCAACGTGGTTGCAACGTTGCGTTGCCTAGCGTCCTGCCAACCCCGCTTCGGGGACACCACCAAGGACGTTGGGAGAACGACATGACCACCTACGCCCCGCCCGGATCGGCCGACTCGCTCGTCTCGCTCCAGGACCGGTACGGCCACTTCATCGGTGGCAACTGGGTCGACCCGAAGAAGGGCCTCTGGTTCGAGAACGTCTCGCCGGTCAACGGCAAGCCGTTCTGCGAGATCGCCCGCGGCACCGAGGAGGACATCGAGTCGGCCCTCGACGCCGCCCACGCCGCCGCGCCGGCCTGGGGCCGCACGAGCCTCGGCGAGCGCTCGCTCATCCTCAACCGGATCGCCGACCGCCTCGAGGAGAACCTCGAGATGCTCGCCGTGGCCGAGACGTGGGAGAACGGCAAGGCGGTCCGCGAGACCCTCGCCGCCGACCTGCCCCTCGCCGTCGACCACTTCCGCTACTTCGCGGGTGTCCTTCGGGGACAGGAGGGCTCGAGCTCGGAGATCGACGAGAACACCGTCGCCTACCACTTCCACGAGCCGCTCGGCGTCGTCGGTCAGATCATCCCGTGGAACTTCCCGATCCTCATGGCCGTGTGGAAGCTCGCGCCCGCTCTAGCGGCCGGCAACGCCGTCGTGCTCAAGCCGGCCGAGCAGACGCCGTGGTCGATCCTCAAGGTCGTCGAGCTCATCGGCGACCTGCTGCCCCCGGGCGTCGTCAACGTCGTCAACGGCTTCGGCGTCGAGGCCGGCAAGCCGCTCGCCTCCTCCCCCCGCATCGCCAAGATCGCCTTCACGGGCGAGACGACGACCGGCCGGCTCATCATGCAGTACGCGTCGCAGAACATCATCCCGGTCACCCTCGAGCTGGGCGGCAAGAGCCCGAACGTCTTCTTCGAGGACGTCGCCCAGGAGCGGGACGCCTTCTACGACAAGGCACTCGAGGGCTTCACGATGTTCGCGCTCAACCAGGGCGAGGTCTGCACCTGCCCGTCGCGCGCGCTCGTGCAGCGCTCGATCTACAGCGACTTCGTGCCCGACGCCGTGGCCCGGGTCGAGAAGATCAAGCAGGGCAACCCGCTCGACACCGAGACGACGATGGGCGCCCAGGCGAGCAACGACCAGCTCGAGAAGATCCTGTCCTACCTCGACATCGGCCGGCAGGAGGGCGCCAAGGTCCTCACCGGCGGCGGCCGCAACGTGCTCGACGGCGACCTCGCCGAGGGCTACTACGTCGCGCCGACCGTCTTCGAGGGCGACAACTCGATGCGGATCTTCCAGGAGGAGATCTTCGGCCCGGTGGTCTCGCTGACGAGCTTCGAGGACGAGGCCGCCGCGCTGTCGATCGCCAACGACACCCTCTACGGGCTCGGTGCCGGCGTCTGGACCCGCGACGGCTCGCGCGCCTACCGGATGGGCCGCGGCATCAAGGCCGGTCGCGTGTGGACCAACTGCTACCACCAGTACCCGGCGCACGCCGCCTTCGGTGGCTACAAGCAGTCGGGCATCGGCCGCGAGAACCACAAGATGATGCTCGACCACTACCAGCAGACGAAGAACCTCCTCGTCTCCTACTCGCCCGACCCGCTCGGCTTCTTCTGACGGGCCGGCACGACGACCGGAAGGACTGCGTGCCCATGCCCCCCGAGACGGTCGCACCCGGTGAGCCCTCGGCTTCCCCAACCCGGGTCGACCTCACCGGTGAGGCGGCGGATCTCCTTCGCCGCCTCACCGGGATCCACGGTCCGTTGATGTTCCACCAGTCCGGCGGCTGCTGCGACGGCAGCTCGCCCATGTGCTTCCCCGTCGGCGACTTCATCACGAGCGAGGCCGACATCCACCTGGGCGACCTGGCCGTCGACGGGCTCGACGCGCCTGTGGCGTTCTGGATGTCGACCGCTCAGTACGCCTACTGGAAGCACACCCACCTGACGGTCGACGTCGTGCGCGGACGCGGTAGCGGCTTCAGCGTCGAGGCACCTGAGGGCGTGCGGTTCCTCATCCGCTCGCGGTTGTTCACCGACGCCGAGAGCGTGGCCCTCGGCATCGACCGACCGACGCTGCTCGTCGACGGGCGCGACTGAGCCACAAGGCTCCCGGTGGCTCAGGCGGGCGGGGCCACTGCGGCCGTCTGGCCCGACCGGGCGAGCGACGCGGCGACGAACCCGTCGGCCTTGAGCTCGTCGACGAGGTCGTGGAGGAAGCGCCGGGCCGCGTCGCTGCGCCCCGCCGGGGTGCCGACCGCCTGACGGATCTGCATGAAGGCGTCCTCGACGAGGCGGGTGCCGGGATGGCTCGCGACCCACGCCGTCGCCGGCTCGCGGATCCCGGCGCCGGCCTCGAGCCCGTCGGCGGCGAAGACCTCGACGCCCTCGGCCCCGCGCACCACCTCGGCGTGGGCGAGGGTGCGCGACAGGTGCAGGTCGTAGGCCGAGCCGGCCTTGACCCCGACGCGGACACCGGGCCGGTCCACGTCGTCGGCGACGCGCACCGGCGAGTCGTGGGGGACGACGTAGACGCCCTCGATGACGACGTACGGCGCCGTGAAGGCCACCTCGGTGGCGCGGGCCGGGTCGACGGCGAGGAAGCAGAGGTCGGCGCGTCCGTCGGCCATTGCCTCGAAGGAGAGCCGGGCCGCGTCGAAGCACAGCAGCTCGAGCGGGACCCCGAGCCGCGCGGCCACCTCCCGGGCCAGGTCGACGGTGACGCCGCGTGGGGCGTCTGGGCTGCCCTGTGCCAGAACGGGGTTGCCGAGGTTGATCGACGCCCTGAGCACTCCGGTGGGTGCGAGGTCGCGCGCGACGTCAGCGGGGCCGGTGGCATCGGGCCTCTGGGAAGTGGTCACCCGCGTCACCCTATGTCGTCCTATGTCGTCGCCCGGGTGTGCGTCGACGTCGCGGATGTCGAAGTCGTGACCTCCGTTCCCGCCACCGCCGGGGCCGGCGGGTGGAGAGTGTCGGAATGGCACACCGAAACCTCGCCGCGGCGGTCGCCGTCGCGGCCACGCTGGCCGTCGCCGCCACCGCCGCACCGGCCGCCGGGTCGAGCCCGTGGGACCACACGGCCGCCGGCACGGTCTTCTCGCCCAACCCCGTGCAGGACCTCGGCAACGAGTCCCTCACCGACGCCAAGGACGCCGACTACGCGGCCCTGGCCGCGGCCTACCACCGGGTCACGCTGACCCACCTCGACGGGTCGGGCACGCTCACCGGCCAGTACGTGCGGGTCAAGAGCTCGACCGGCTCGGCCGCCAGGTCGGTCAACGGCGCCTTCCCGGCGTACCACCGCGACGCCGACCAGTTCGAGCAGGTCATGGGCTACTACTGGGTGACCACCGCCCAGGAGTACCTCCAGCACCTCGGCTTCGGCGGGGCGCTGCGGCCCGTCAACCAGCGCCAGATCGAGCTGCGCGTCGACCAGTACGGCGGCGACAACTCGTTCTTCCGCGACAACAAGGCGAACATCACCGTCGGCAAGGGCGGCGTCGACGACGCCGAGGACGCCGAGGTCGTCGTGCACGAGTACGGCCACTCGGTCCAGGACGGGCAGGTGCCCGGCTTCGGCACGACGCTCGAGTCCGGGGCCATCGGCGAGGCCTTCGGCGACTACCTCGCCGTCGTCGTCACGAGCTGGCGCGCCGGCACACCGACCAAGACCCCCGAGGCCTGCGTCGCCGACTGGGACTCCGTGTCCTACACGCGAACCGTCCCGCACTGCCTGCGCCGCCTCGACGGCACGAAGACCTACCCGGCCGACGTCGTCGGCGAGGTGCACGCCGACGGCGAGATCTGGTCGCGGGCCCTGTGGGACATCCGCACCGCGCTCGGCGACACGAAGGCCTCGACCCTCATCGTCGAGGCGCAGTTCGCCTTCGCCCCCGACACGACCTTCCGGGCCGCCGCGCTCGACACCGTCGCCGCCGCCCAGCGGCTCTACGGGTCCTCGGCTGCGACCGCCGTGACGAAGGCCTTCCAGGCGCGCGGCATCCTCTGACCCCCACCCGGTCCCCGGCGCGCCGACGCGTCGGGTCCGCTGAACGAGAACGGCCCCCTCCCGGTGCGGGAGGGGGCCGTTTCGCAGGGTGCCGAAGGCTCAGGCGGTGGGCGCCGGCTCCGGGTCGGGCTCGGGCTGCGGCTCCTCGATCGCCTCGGGCTCGCCGCCGCCGTCGCCGCGGCGGACCGCCGCGAGCAGCATCTGGGCGACGTCGACGACCTCGACCTCCTCGCGGGCGTTGCCGTCCTGCTTGGCGGCGTTGAGGCCGTCGCTGAGCATGACCTTGCAGAACGGGCAGCCGATGGCGATGCGGTCGGCGCCGGTGGCGAGGGCCTCCTCGGTGCGGTTGCCGTTGATCCGCGTGCCGAGCTTCTCCTCCATCCACATCCGCGCGCCGCCGGCGCCGCAGCAGAACGAGGTCTCGCGGCTGCGGGGCATCTCGGCGTACTCGACGCCGGGCAGCGCGCCGATGAGCTCGCGCGGCGGGGCGTAGACGCCGTTGTGCCGGCCGAGGTAGCACGGGTCGTGGTAGGTGACCTTGGCACCGGTCGACGCGGCACCTGTCTGCTGGGCCTCCTCCGTCTCGCCGGGGCGGGCCACCGGCGTCAGGCGCTTCTCGCGGACGAGGCGGTTGAGCAGCTGCGTGTGGTGCAGCACCTCGTACTGCCCGCCGAGCTGCGGGTACTCGTTCTTGATGGTGTTGAAGCAGTGCGCGCAGGTGACGACGATCTTCGTCGCGCCGACCTCGTTGAGCACCTCGACGTTCTGCTGGGCCAGCATCTGGAAGAGGAACTCGTTGCCGGCGCGGCGGGCGGAGTCGCCGGTGCAGGCTTCGCCGTCACCGAGCACCGCGAACTCGACGCCGGCGGTGTGCAGCAGCTCGGCCACGGCGCGCGTCGTCTTCTTGGCGCGGTCCTCGTAGGCGCCGGCGCAGCCGACCCAGAAGAGGTACTCGACCTCGGAGAGGTCCTCGACGTCCTGGCCGACCTGCTTGACCTCGAAGGGGAGGTCCTTGGCCCAGTCCATCCGCAGCCGCGGGGCGAGGCCCCACGGGTTGGAGTTCTTCTCGAGGTTCTTGAAGAGGTTGTTGAGCTCGGCGGGGAAGGCCGACTCGATGAGGTTCTTGTACCGGCGCATGTCGACGATGGCGTCGACGTGCTCGATGTCGACGGGGCACTGCTCGACGCACGCGCCGCACGTCGTGCACGACCAGAGCACGTCCTCGTCGATGACGGCGTCGGGCCCGTGCGGGTTGTAGGCCCCGAGCGGGTTCGTGATGTCGTAGCCGGTCTCGCCGACGAGCTGCTCAGCGCCGACCGCGCCCTGGGCGGACGCCGGCACGACGCCGTCCTCGACGGCCTTCTCGATGCCGCCGGAGCGGACCTCCTCGGAGGCCAGCAGCCACGGCGCCTTGGCGTGCGCGTGGTCGCGCAGCGTCATGACGAGCAGCTTGGGGGAGAGGGGCTTGTCGGTGTTCCACGCCGGGCACTGGCTCTGGCAGCGGCCGCACTCGGTGCACGTCGTGAAGTCGAGCAGGCCCTTCCACGTGAAGTCCTCGACCTTGCCGACGCCCAGGGCGGCGTCCTCGTCGAGGTCCTCGACCTTCTCGAAGTCGAGCACCTCGCCGCCGACCCTGATCGGCTGGAGCTCGCCGAGGCTGGTGCGGCCGTCGGCGTGCCGCTTGAAGAAGATGTTGAAGAAGGCGAGGAAGCGGTGCCAGGCGACGCCCATCGTCGGGTTGAGCGCGATGGTGATCATCCAGGCGAAGCTGATGAGGATCTTGACCGCGGCAACGACGACGATGGCGTTCTCGAGGGTGTCGACGCTCGCGCCCGTGAACAGCTTCCCGAGCCACCCCGTCAGCGGGTAGTGCAGCGCGTTGGCGTCGCCGACGGCGGTCGTGCCGGTGGTGCCGCCCTTGAACTCGAGGGCGTACTCGAGGCCGCGCAGCGTGAGGATGCACAGCGTGACGCCGAGGATCGTCAGCTCGACGTAGTAGGCCTGCCAGAAGGTCGAGCCGAAGAACCGGCTGCGCCGGCCGTGCTCGCCGGCGGCCGAGCGGGGGTGGTTCTTCTGGCGGATCGCCATGAGCACGACGATGCCGATGAGCCCGGTCCACGCGAAGAACTCGGTGACCCACTCGTAGAGGAAGAAGTGACCGATGAGCGGCAGCGCGAAGTCCGGCTTGAAGAGCTGGCCGAAGGCGTTCAGCAGCGTGAAGAAGAGGACGCCGAAGCTGACCATCGTGAACCAGTGCGCCGCCGCCACGACGGGCAGGCGCGACATCCTCGTGTGGCCGAGGAACTCGCGGAACAGCGTGCGGGTGCGGGCTCCCTTGGCGTCGCCGCGGTCCTCGGGCTGGCCGAGCCGGAACGTCGCGAGGAAGCGGTTGACCGTCTTGACGAGCAGGGCCACCGCGACGGCGGTGACGCCCAGGCACACGACGGCGGCGACGATCTGGAGCGGACTCATGCGGGGGAGTCTACTGACGAGTTAGCAAGCGCTTAGTGAATGTGACGGTCGCCTCGACGTGACGCTCGTCCCGGTTTCGACCGGGTCCGTGGCACGTCCTGGCTGCCGGTCGCGACCGGATCCTGAGCGGACGGCTTGGCAAGCGATAACGAGATGTTGGAATATGCATAACGAGGGTCCGGTTGTCACCGACGACCGAGCCGAACAGCCGCACCACCACGCCGACTGCCGAAGGGGCCACACGCATGCCGATCCACGACGACGTCACCAAGCTGATCGGGAACACCCCGCTCGTCCGGCTCAACCGGGTCACCGACGGCGCTCCGGCCACCGTGGCGGCCAAGCTCGAGTTCTACAACCCGGCCAGCTCCGTCAAGGACCGCATCGGCGTCTCCATCGTCGACGCCGCCGAGGCCAGCGGTGAGCTGAAGCCCGGCGGCACCATCGTCGAGGCCACCTCGGGCAACACCGGCATCGCCCTGGCCATGGTCGGTGCCGCTCGCGGCTACACGGTCGTCCTGACGATGCCCGAGTCGATGAGCAAGGAGCGCCGCGCGCTGCTGCGCGCCTTCGGCGCCGAGCTCGTCCTCACCGACCCCGCCACCGGGATGAAGGGCGCCGTGGCCAAGGCCGACGAGATCGCCGCCGAGCGCGGTGGCGTCCTGGCCCGCCAGTTCGCCAACGAGGCCAACCCCGAGATCCACCGCAAGACCACCGCGGAGGAGATCTGGAAGGACACCGACGGCGAGGTCGACATCGTCGTGGCAGGCATCGGCACGGGTGGCACCATCACCGGCGTCGGCCAGGTGCTCAAGTCGCGCAAGCCGGACGTCACAATCATCGCCGTCGAGCCCGAGGAGTCGGCCATCCTCAACGGCGGCCAGCCCGGCCCCCACAAGATCCAGGGCATCGGTGCCAACTTCGTGCCCGAGATCCTCGACACCTCCGTCTACGACGAGGTCATCGACATCAACGCCGACACCGCGGTCAAGTACGCGCGTCGGGCCGCCACCGAGGAGGGCCTGCTCGTCGGCATCAGCTCGGGCGCCGCCATCGCCGCCGCCGCGCAGGTCGCCCAGCGCCCCGAGAACGAGGGCAAGACGATCGTCGTCATCGTCCCCTCGTTCGGCGAGCGCTACCTGTCCACCGTCCTCTTCGAGGGCCTCGTCGACTGAGGGCCACAGGTCCTCGAGGAGTCGGTCACATGAGCACCGCAGCCACCAGGGACGCGGACGACGCGATGGGCTCGTCCCGTCGCGCGGCCGAGCCCGCGCTGTCGATCGTCCGTGACGTGCGCCATGCGCCCCCTGCCGTCCCGCACGCAGCGGACGGACGCGTCGACAGCGCCGACGCCGTCGACGCCGTCGACGTGTCGGGACCCGTCGGCGCCCGGCCGGGTGGCCCGCTGGGCTGGGTGCGTCGCGTCGTCGAGCGCGCCCGTGAGGACGTCGACGGCGCGCTGGCCCGCGACCCCGCGGCGTCGACCCGCCTCGAGGTCGTGCTGACCTCGCCCGGCCTGCACGCGATCTGGGCGCACCGCGGCCTGCACGAGCTGTGGAAGCACCCGGCGGGCCGGCTCCCGGCGCGCGTGCTCGCCACGGTGACCCGCTCGGTCACGGGCGTCGAGATCCACCCGGCCGCGCGCATCGGCCGACGCTTCTTCATCGACCACGGCATGGGCGTCGTCATCGGCGAGACCGCCGAGGTCGGCGACGACGTCATGCTCTACCACGGGGTCACCCTCGGCGGCCGCTCGCTCGAGCACGTCAAGCGCCACCCGACCGTCGGCAACCGCGTGACGATCGGCGCCGGCGCCCGCGTGCTCGGCCCGGTGCTCGTCGGCGACGACGTTCAGGTCGGCGCCAACTCGGTCGTCGTCAAGGACGTCCCGGCCGGGGCCGTCGCCACCGGCATCCCGGCCGTGCTGCGCTTCCCGAAGCGCGACGCCACCAACCAGTGGGTCGACCCGGCCATCTACATCTGAGCCGGCGTCCCTGAGCCGCCGTGCCCGGCTGCGACACTGGCCCGGTGAGCGAACTGCAGCCCGACGAGCGCGACGAGGTCGGCGTCGACCGACGCGTCACCGTCGTCGTGCTCGCCGGCGGGACCTCGCGCCGCTTCGGCGCCGACAAGCTCGCCGCACCGCTCGGCGCCTCGACCGTCCTCGACCGGCTCCTGGCGGAGCTGCCGGCCCGGTGGCCCGTCGTCCTCGTCGGGCCGGTCCGTCCGACGGCTCGCCCGGATGCGGTGTGGGTCCGCGAGGAGCCTTCCGGCGGAGGGCCGCTCGCGGGCATCGCGGCTGCGGTGCCAGCGGCGGAGAGCGACCTCGTCGCCGTCGTGGCGGGGGACATGCCGTTCGCCGCCCCTGCGCTGGAGACGCTCGTCGCCGCGCTCGACGCGTCGGGCGCCGACGTCGGGGGGGCGGTGGCCCGCGTCGACGGCCGGGACAACGCCCTCCTCGCCGCCTACCGGACGGACGCGCTGCGGGCGGTCCTCCCGCCCGAGCCGCACGGGCGGCCGGCCCGGACGCTGCTCACCGTGCCGCACGTCGCCGTGCCGGTGCCGGCCGGGCCGGCCCGAGACGTCGACACCCCCGAGGACCTCGAGAGGGCGCGCGCCTCGGTCGACGGCGAACCGGGCTGAGGCGCCCACCGTCGCAGCTGACAGGTGCTGCTGCGCGGCGGGCGGCTGCTGGCGGAGGGTGTGGGATTTGAACCCACGGAGGTTTCCCTCGGGCGCTTTCAAGGCGCCTGCACTCGGCCACTATGCGAACCCTCCAGCGGCGCCGAGTCGACGCCGGGCCCCCATCATGCCGCACCCGGCGCGATCCCTCCCAACCGTCACCACCAGCCGTCCGCCCGGTGGGCCGGAGGCGTTCGCGCACCACTGCGGCAACTCCGGGCCCGGACATGGAAAAAGGGCCTCCGGCGAGCCGGAGTCCCTTTGTTCTCATGCTGATCCGCGAGCGGATCGATGCCTGGCACCCTCAGAGGAGACCGAGCATCTCCTCATAGGTGGTGTGTGCCTTGTACTGCCCGACCGGCTGGCGGCGGGACGGGCGGTTCAGCGCCGCGAAGAACGACACGAAGTGCGACATCTCGGTATTCAGTTTCCTTGGGTGGTGAGCCCCGACCGATCCCTCGTCCGGGGCCCGGGTGGTCGACCGTCGTTGCGGGACGGTCGGGACCGGCAGACCATCCGCCCGCCCGGACGGGAGCGGTGCCGGGAGGGCGGACGACGTCTGCAGGACAATGGTAACAGTTCGACAACCATGGTTCGACCAAGGGTTGACCGGTCAGGATGTGCGTGAGATACGCAAGTGTGACGCGACACCAGAGCCCGGATCCGACGCCCGAGACCGCCGAGATCCTCGCCCGGCTGGCCCCCCTCGACCTGCCCCGACCGACCCCGCTCGTCCTGCGCGGCAGGCGGTTCGACGCGTCCGCCCCGGCCGTCATGGCGATCGTCAACCGCACCCGCGACTCCTTCTTCAGCGGCAACCGGCACGACGACCTCGACTCGGCCAAGGCCGCCGTCGACGCGGCCCTCGAGCTCGGCGCCGACATCGTCGACGTCGGCGGCGTGCGGGCCGGCCAGGAGGGCGAGGTCGTCGACGCCGACGAGGAGATCCGACGCGTCGTGCCCTTCCTCCAGTGGGTCCGCGAGGCCCACCCGTCGGCCGTCCTCAGCCTCGACACGTGGCGCTCGGAGGTGGCGCGGGAGGCCGCGGGTGCGGTCGACCTCGTCAACGACACGTGGGCCGGCCACGACCCCGACCTCGTCCACGTCGCCGCGCGCGTCGGCGCCGGATACGTCATTTCACATACCGGAGGGCTGCCGCCGCGCACCGACCCCGTCGAGGTCACCTACGGCCCCGACCCGCTCGACGTCGTCCGCGACGTCGTGGCCACCCTCGCCCGGGGTGCACGCACCGCGGTCGAGGCCGGGATCCCGGCCGAGCGGGTGCTCGTCGACCCGACCCTCGACTTCGGCAAGACGACGGCGCACTCCCTCGAGGTGCTGCGCCACACTGCAGATGTCGTGACGCTCGGTTTCCCTGTGCTGCAAGCGATGTCGCGCAAGGACTTTGTCGGTGAGACCCTCGACCTACCCGCCGAGGAGCGGCTCGAGGGCTCGCTCGCGTCGACGGCAGTCGCCGCCTGGCTGGGGGCCACGGTGTTCCGCGCGCACGACGTCCGGGCCACCCGACGCGTCCTCGACATGGTCGCAACGATCCGTGGCGACCGACCCCAGGCGGTGGCGGTGCGCGGGGTGCCTCGTGGCGTCGGGGCCGACGACGCGTGAACACCCGGAAAAACAGTGATCTCCGGCAGGCCCGCGGCGCGGTAGTCTGCTAGGTTCGTTCCGGTTGCAGTTGCAGTTCCTCGCTGTCGAGCAGGTGCCCGTCCCCAACCGGTGGCGGGTCTTCTCTTCGGCGCGGCGAGTTCGCTCGTCCGGTGGGTTCAAAGCGGCAGCTCGGGAGGCACGAGGTGTGCCGTCCCGCACGCAGAAGAAGGAAGAGTTACCCGTATGGCACAGGGCACCGTCAAGTGGTTCAACGCCGAGAAGGGCTTTGGTTTCATCGCCCAGGACGGCGGCGGCCCCGACGTCTTCGTCCACTACTCGGCCATCCAGTCGAACGGCTACCGTTCGCTGGACGAGGCTCAGCGCGTCGAGTTCGAGGTCACGCAGGGCCCCAAGGGTCCGCAGGCCGACGCAGTTCGTCCGCTCTGACACACCGGAGAACATCGCAACGAGCGACACCTACGTCGTTTGTGCAGAGCCCCCGACCGCATGGTCGGGGGCTCTGTTCTGTCCCGGGCCTCGGACGCGCCGTCCCGGGCCGCGGGCCTCAGGGGCGCTGACCGCCTGGAGGGCGCCGTGCGGGTGGGCGGCCGGTGGCCCGGCCGCCCACCGCCTCAGCACTGCTCGTAGGGCGTCGTCGTCGGCGACGGCGTCGAGGTCTTCGTCTTGGTCGGGGTGCTCGTCGACGAGCCGCTCGACGACGGCTTCGGCTTCGGCGCGGCGATGCCCTTCTCGACGAGCCGGCGGACCAGGTCGTAGTCGGGGTTGCTCGAGAAGACGCCGACCGACGAGGTCAGGGCGACGCTGTTGATCTTCGCCTTCTGGACGCGCTCGACGAGGTCGACGAACGCCGGCAGGTTCGCCGCCGGGATGTCGGTGTAGATGTTGTCCTTGAGGATCTTGGCGATCTCCGGGTACTTGCCGACCATCGCGGCCGGGTTGACCTGCTTGACGATCGCCTGCACGACGCAGCGCTGGCGCATCTGGCGGTGGGTGTCGTCGTCGGCGGCGCGGGTGCGGGCGTACCAGAGCGAGTGCCAGCCGTCGAGGTGCTGGAAGCCCGGCTCGAAGTAGCCCTTGACGCCGAAGAGGCGGCCGTCGGGGGCGTGCTCGCCGCCGATGGTCAGCTTCGTGCCGTAGCCGGAGAGCTTGACGTTGATGTCGAGCCCACCCATGGCGTCGATGAGCTGGGAGAAGCCCTTGAGGTCGATGACGACCATCTGGTCGACCTTGAGGCCGGTGACCTCCTGGACGGTGCCACGGATCTCGGTGCGGCCCGGGGACTCGCCCGCCGGGTAGGCGTGCGGGTGGTTCTTGGCGTAGTTCTCGGCGTCGACGTAGAGGTTGGTCAGCATGCACTGGCCGGCGCCCTGGTCGCACGTGCTGTCGGGGTCGCCGAAGCTGCCGGACGGGTAGATCGAACGCAGCGGCGACTTGGGAGCGAGCGGTGCGTTGAGCAGGTTGCGGGGCATCGAGATGAGGGCGGTGCGGCCCGTCTTAGTGTCGATGCTCGCCAGGATCATCGAGTCGGTGCGGATGCCGACGCGGTCGGCGCCGGCGTCGGAGCCGATGAGCAGGATGTTGACGCGGGCCTGCTTGGCCCACGGGTCCTCGCCCTCGGCGACCTGGGCGCCCTGCCCGGGCTTGACCGGGGTGTTGCCGAAGACCTGGGCGACGGTCGACTGGGTGATCGTCGCGTACTCGGCCACCTTGAAGGAGGAGCCGGCGACGAGGAAGACCATGAGCGTCGTGAACGCCGCGAGGATGCGCGTGCGGGTGCGGTCGAGGCGCGTCGGCCGCGACTGGATCGCGGTGAGGATGATGGAGCCGCACCAGAGCACGCCACCGAGGACGAAGAGCCCGGCCATCACCATGAGGAGGTTGGGGCGGGCCACGAGGGACAGTGCGGCGTTCGTCACACCGGTGGTGAGGACGTAGTACGCGAGCAGTGCGGTGCTGGCGAGGGCCACGACGAGCAGCGCCCAGCCGACCTTGCGGCTGCGGGTCTGGGTCAGGCCCGCACCGGGTACGACGGTGCCGAGCACGGTGAGCCCGAGGGCACGTCGGAAGCCGGACTTCAGTTCACGACGCAGCGTCTCGCGGGTCTGGGTCGCCCCCGGACCGCGCACTGTCGGGTAGGTCATGGGATCCTCTCTGCTCGGCACGGGCGCTCGGCCGACACGTCATTGTGCCCTGAGTTGCTGTCAGATACCTCATCGGGATCTGGGACCGGACAGGGGGTCGGGCACCCCGGTTTGGGCGACGCGGTCCGGCACCGGTACCCTGACTCCCGCCCGTGCATCCGTCGCCGTGTCGCCTCGCGTCGCGCTGCCGGTGGCCGGGCACGGAGGCGTCGCATAGTGGCCTAGTGCGCCCGCCTGCTAAGCGGGTTGAGGATAAAACCTCTCGCGGGTTCAAATCCCGCCGCC